>JAILOK010000092.1 GCA_024690825.1 Lachnospiraceae bacterium
AATATCTGGTCACCTCTCGAACTTTTTCCGGGCAGCGGGATGAGGATGTTGGGTTCTTTGAGAGACAGGAGTTCAATAACTGCATTAGCCCCGGCTCTTGATATGACCAGATCCGAAAGAGCATACAGATCCGGCAGTTCCTCGTCTATGTATTCATATTGTCGGTAGCCTTCATACCTGTCAAAATCCGGATCGGCCTTTCCCTTTCCGCAAAGATGGACAACCTGGAAGCGTTCAAGAAGCTCCGGAAGAGCAGCCCAGACTGCTTCATTTACACTGGCAGCACCGAGACTGCCGCCGATTATCATCAGAAAAGGATTTTTGCCCGATTCCAGGTCCGTAAAACAAAGAGCCCTGTCCCTGTTTCCCGAAAGGAGTTCCTTTCGGATGGGAGTTCCGGTAAATACACCCTTGTCTTTTGGCAGCATATCCAGAGTCTTTCTGAAAGAACAGCATATCTTTGAAGCTGATGAATATGAAAGCCTGTTTGCCAGACCGGGAGTGAAGTCACTTTCATGTATCACGACCGGTATCCCGAGTTTTTTTGCGGCCTTTACAACGGGTACCGCAACATAACCTCCTTTTGAAAAGACCAGATCGGGCTTCAGTTCTTTCAGTATCTTTACGGATTCGCCAAAACCCTTCAGTACCCTGAAAGGATCGGAAAAGTTTTTCAGGTCAAAATACCGACGCAGTTTTCCCGAGGATATCCCATAATAAGGAAGGCAGTTTTTTTCGGCTATGGAGCGCTCGATGCCCTCGTACGAACCTATATATGAGATATCAAAGCCTTCTTTTCTGAGTATGGGCAGGAGTGCCATGTTCGGGAGACAATGCCCCGCTGTTCCTCCGCCTGTCAGTATTATTCTTTTCAAAGTTCAGCCTGCCTCGTTTTTGATAATTGTCAGTGCCTTTGCCAGCTGATCGGGACAGCTTGTGGGTCTGAGTCCGCACTTAATGCCGGACAGCCGTTTTATGGCTTCATCTATTTCCATTCCCTGTATCAGCCGGGCAACACCCTGGGTATTTCCGGAGCATCCGTTTGTAAACCGGACTTCCTTTATTATACTGCCTTCAGTTTCTATATCGATGCCTGTGGAGCATACCCCGCTTGGTTTATAATGCATGATACTTACCTCACATAATCTGTATCTACCTATTTATAAGGCGACACTATTGTAACATGAAAAAATAAAATAGAAAACCAATACATCATGATGTACAGACTGAGCTGCCGACCACAATATATATACATATAGAAGAAACACTGACAGAACATGCCGGAAAAAAACCGTATTTTTTGAAATTTATGCTTGCAATTTAAAAATGCGAGTGTTATCATAACATTCGCTGTGACCTTGATAGCTGTGAAGCGGAGGTTGCTGCCGGAGACTTAAAAGAACGGGTCAACGGCGGGTTTTTCGTGGAGCGAATGTCAAGTCAAGATACTGGCGACAAGTCACTGTACTGAAAGTTCTGTCATTGGACAGAGAACAACCGGAGTGTGTGATGGTGAAACTAAAACGGACACACACGGGCAAGTGTACAGTCACCGCTTGTTGCGCTTTCACTTATTATATGAAAAGTGCGAAAAGGAGGCGACTTTTTTTATGGCAAATCAGGTAATGAGGATCACGCTGAAGGCATATGACCATCAGCTGGTAGACCAGTCGGCACAGAAGATCATCGATACGGTCAAAAAGAACGGTTCACAGGTGAGCGGCCCCGTTCCTCTTCCCACTAAAAGAGAGGTCATCACCATCTTAAGGGCTGTACATAAGTACAAGGACAGCCGTGAGCAGTTCGAGCAGAGAACCCACAAGAGACTTATCGATATCATCGCGCCCACACCGAAGACCGTGGATGTGCTCTCGAGACTCGAGATGCCGGCAGGTGTTTATATCGACATCAAGATGAAGGAAAAGAAATAAGAAGTTTGTATGAACCGGACCGGTCGGAGGAATGGTGAAATCGAGAAGATCCGATGACCGTAATTGGTTCCTATGCAGAAAGGATGAAAAAATGAAAAAAGCGATTTTGGCAACAAAGATCGGAATGACCCAGATCTTCAGCGAAGACGGGATGCTTGTTCCGGTAACCGTTCTTGAGGCGGGACCCTGTGTGGTAACTCAGGTAAAGACGATTGAAAATGACGGATATGAAGCAATCCAGGTTGGCTTCAAGGATGCAAAGGAAAAGGTCATTTCAAAGGACAAGGGCGGAAAGGTACAGATAGCCCACAGGCACGGAGTAAACAAGGCAGAAGCAGGACACTTCAAGAAAGCCGGTACTACGGGCAAGAAATTCGTAAGGGAATTCAGATTTGAAAACTGCGCCGATTATCAGCCGGCACAGGAGATAAAGGCAGATATATTTGAGGTCGGAGATAAGGTTGATGCCACAGCAATCTCAAAAGGAAAAGGCTTCCAGGGTACCATCAAGAGACTCGGACAGCACAGAGGACCCATGAAGCACGGTTCCAAATTCCATCGTCATCAGGGATCAAACGGTGCCTGCTCCTCACCCAGCAGGGTGTTCAAAGGAAAGGGAATGCCGGGACACATGGGAAGCAAGAAGGTAACAGTTCAGAATCTTGAGGTAGTCCGTGTGGATGCCGAAAAGAATCTCCTCCTTGTAAAAGGAGCGGTTCCCGGTTCCAAGAAGGCTCTGATCACGATCAAAGAAACCACAAAGGTTTCTAAATAAGGAAGGAAGGAGGAGACGGATAGATGGCTAACGTAGCAGTATACAACATGCAGGGAAAGGAAGTCGGAAAGATGGACTTAAACGACGACCTTTTCGGAGTAAAGATAAATGAACATCTGGTTCACCTTGCAGTAGTCCTTCATCTGGCAAATAAGCGCCAGGGCACACAGAAGGCAAAGACCCGTTCGGAAGTATCCGGCGGTGGAAGAAAGCCCTGGAGACAGAAGGGAACAGGACACGCAAGACAGGGATCGACCAGATCACCCCAGTGGACACACGGTGGAGTTGTTTTCGCACCGGTTCCCAGAAGCTATTCCTTCAAGATGAACAAAAAGGAAAAGAGGATAGCTCTCAAATCAGCACTTACATCCAGGGTACAGGCTGACAAGTTCATAGTAGTAGATGAACTGAAGCTTGACGAGATCAAGACCAAGAGGTTCCAGGAGGTGCTTGACGCTCTCAAGGTAAACAAGGCAGTCGTGATCCTTGATGACCTTGACAAAAATGTCATCCTGAGCGCAAGGAACATACCGAATGTGATAACCGCCCAGGTCAATACGATCAATACTTACGATATCATGAAGTACAACACGGTCATCGCTACAAAGGCGGCCGTAGCAAAACTTGAGGAGGTGTATGCATAATGGCAGATCTGAAATACTATGATGTGATCCTTAAGCCTCTGGTAACGGAAAAATCCATGGAAGCACAGGCTGACAGAAAGTACACTTTCCTCGTAAATCCGGAAGCCAACAAGGCACAGATAAAGGAAGCTGTTGAAAAGATGTTCGACGGAGCAAAGGTTGAAAGAGTAAGTACCATGAACCTTTCCGGAAAGAACAGGAGAAGAGGTCTCGTGACCGGAAAGACCGCCGCAAAGAAGAAGGCGATCGTAAAGCTCACAGAAGACAGCAAGGAAATAGAAATATTCCAGGGTCTGTAATACTTAAGTGATTCGTCTGAGGGCGACACTTTGTTACGACAGAAAATGATCTGGACACAGTTGTACTGAGAAAACAATATTCAGTACGTACCATAATAAAGGAGAACAACAATGGGAATCAAAACATATAATCCGTACACGCCTTCGAGAAGGGCAATGACAGGATCGGATTTTGCGGAGATCACAAAGAAGACTCCCGAGAAATCTTTACTGGCACCCTTGAAGAAGCATTCCGGAAGAAATAATCAGGGAAAGATAACAGTCCGTCATAAGGGAGGCGGAAACAGACAGAAATACAGGATCGTTGATTTCAAGAGAAATGATAAGGACGGAATCCCCGCAACTGTTATAGGAATCGAATACGATCCCAACAGAACAGCAAACATAGCTCTCATCTGTTACGCAGACGGAGAAAAGAGATACATACTTGCGCCGGAAGGACTTAAGGACGGACAGAAGATAATGAACGGTCCGGATGCGGAAATAAGGATAGGCAACTGCCTGCCGCTTGAAAAGATACCGGTTGGTTCAAGTGTACACAACATAGAGCTTTATCCCGGAAAGGGAGGACAGCTGGTACGCTCGGCAGGAACCGATGCTCAGCTGATGGCAAAAGAAGGAAAGTATGCAACCATAAAGCTTCCTTCAGGCGAGATGAGAATGGTCCCGATAGTATGCAGGGCTACGATAGGAAAGATCGGAAACATTGATCACAACCTGATCAACTATGGAAAGGCCGGACGTATCCGCCATATGGGTATCAGACCCACGGTCAGAGGTTCAGTCATGAACCCGAACGATCACCCTCACGGAGGTGGAGAGGGACGTTCACCGATAGGACGCCCGGGTCCGTGCACACCTTGGGGCAAGCCTGCTTTGGGATACAAGACCAGAAAAGCAAAGAAGGCGTCAAACAAGCTGATAGTAAGAAGAAGAAACGGAAAAGCGCTTAGCTAAGGAGGGAAATAAATGTCACGTTCAATAAAAAAAGGACCGTTCGCAGACGCAAGTCTTTTGAAGAAGATTGACGCAATGAACGATGCCGGCAAGAAGGAAGTCATCAAGACCTGGTCTCGCCGCTCGACCATCTTCCCTTCGTTTGTGGGACACACCATAGCGGTTCATGACGGCAGGAAGCATGTTCCTGTATATATCACAGAGGATATGGTCGGACACAAGCTGGGAGAGTTTGTTATGACGAGAACTTACAGAGGTCATGGCGGAGAATCAAAATCATCCGTCAAGTAGGACCATAGTTTTGAAAGGAGGCTGCATCCGTGGCTAAGGGACATAGAAGTAAGATAAAAAGAGAAAGAAACAGTATCAAAGATACCAGACCGTCAGCGAAGCTTTCTTATGCGAGGATTCCCATCCAGAAGGCATGCTTCGTACTTGACGCGATCAGGGGAAAGAGTGTGAATGAGGCTTTGGGTATCCTGACCTATAATCCGAGAAATGCTTCAAGAGTAATAAAGAAGCTCATCGAATCGGCAGTGGCCAACGCTGAAAACAATAACGGAATGAGTACAGAGTCATTGTATGTGGCCGAGTGTTTTGCAACTCCCGGTCCGATCATGAAACGTATACAGCCGCGTGCCCAGGGCAGGGCATACAGGATCCAGAAGAGAATGAGCCATATAACCGTCATTCTCGATGAGAAATAATTTTCGTGAACGGTGTAGGAATAGTTCACAATTGATGAAGGACATTTTTTCGAAAGGAGTTATTAAATGGGTCAGAAAGTCAATCCCCACGGCCTCAGAGTCGGAATAATAAGTGATTGGGATTCTAAATGGTATGCTTCCGAGAACGAATTTGCGGATAACCTTGTTGAAGATTACAACATAAGGAAGTTTCTGAAGAAGGAACTTTATTCTGCAGGTGTTTCAAAGATAGAGATCGAAAGAGCTGCCGGAAGGATCAAGGTTGTTGTTTATGCCGCAAAGGTTGGAATGATCATCGGAAAGGGCGGAGCAGAACTTGAGAAGACAAAGAAGAAGCTCCAGAAGTTCACGAAACAGAACCTGATATTTGATGTCAGGGAGATCAAGAAGCCCGATAAAGATGCCCAGCTTGTTGCTGAAAACATCGCAGGACAGCTCGAAAACCGTGTATCGTTCAGAAGAGCCATGAAATCCTGCATGCAGAGAACCTTAAAGAACGGAGCAAAGGGTATAAAGACCAGCGTTTCAGGACGTCTCGGTGGAGCAGACATGGCCCGTACCGAATTCTATTCGGAAGGAACCATACCTCTTCAGACACTGAGGGCAGACATAGATTACGGTTTTGCCGAGGCTGATACGACTTACGGAAAAGTCGGTGTCAAGGTATGGATCTACAAAGATGAGATCCTCGGCAAGACAAAGGCAGCGGTCGCTGACAGATCAGAAGAAGAGGGAGGCGATAAATAATGTTAATGCCAAAGAGAGTTAAGCATCGTAAGCAGATGCGCGGAACCATGAAGGGCAAGGCTAACAGCGGAAACACGATCACCTACGGAGAGTACGGTATAGTAGCAACTGAGCCCTGCTGGATAAAATCAAATCAGATAGAGGCAGCCCGTGTTGCCATGACAAGATATATCAAGCGTTTCGGTAAAGTCTGGATCAAGATCTTCCCCGACAAGCCGGTAACCGCAAAACCCGCCGAGACCCGAATGGGATCCGGAAAGGGCGCGCTTGAGTACTGGGTAGCAGTTGTAAAGCCGGGCAGGGTGCTTTTTGAGATAGCAGGCGTACCCGAAGAGACAGCAAGGGAAGCCTTAAGGCTTGCGACACACAAGCTCCCCTGCAAATGCAAGATCATTTCAAAAGCCGATCTCGATGCGATCGTAGCGGCTAAGGAAGGCGGTGTTGCCAAATGAAAACGGATAAGTATATAGCAGATCTGAGAACAAAGTCTGACGCGGAACTTTCAAGCGATCTGACGGCGGCAAAAAAGGAACTTTTCAATCTGAGGTTCCAGAATGCAACCAATCAGTTGGATAATACGGGAAGGATCAGAGAAGTCAGGAAGAACATAGCGAGGATTCAGACGATCATCACTGAAAAGGCTGCAGGTAAATAATAAAAAAACGACGTCGTGAGAATCAGAAAGGAGACGAACGTGGAAAGTACGGAAAGAAACTTAAGAAAAACTCGTACGGGAAAGGTTGTCAGCAACAAGATGGACAAGACCATAGTTGTTGCGGTAGAGGACCATGTCAGACATCCTCTTTACAAAAAGATCGTAAAGCGTACATATAAGCTCCATGCACAGGATTCCAACAATGAGTGCAATATCGGAGATACGGTTAAGGTAATGGAAACAAGACCTCTTTCAAAAACAAAGAGATGGAGGCTTGTCGAAATAGTTGAGAGAGCAAAGTAATCTTGAAAGGAGAAAGCAATGGTACAGCAGGAAACAAGACTTAAGGTCGCTGATAATACCGGTGCGAAAGAAATTCTCTGCATCAGGGTTATAGGCGGCTCGACCAGAAGATATGCAGGTATCGGTGATGTAATAACCGCTACCGTAAAAGACGCAACGCCGGGCGGCGTTGTAAAAAAGGGTGATGTTGTAAAGGCTGTAGTTGTAAGGACCGTAAAGGCTGTGCGCCGCAAGGACGGATCCTACATCAGATTTGATGAGAATGCTGCAGTTATCATAAAAGAAGATAACACACCCCGTGGAACCCGTATTTTTGGACCGGTGGCAAGAGAACTTCGTGACAGGCAGTTCATGAAGATAGTATCGCTTGCTCCCGAGGTATTATAAGGAGGCGCGGTTATGGCTACAAGCAAAATCAAAAGGGGCGATACCGTACAGGTCATCACCGGAACAAATAAGGGAAAACAGGGAAAGGTTGTCAGTGTTGACAGAGCCGCGGGGAAGGTGATCGTCGAGGGAGTGAACATGCTGACGAAACACACGAAACCTTCAGCGGGAAATCCTGACGGAGGGATCACTCATCAGGAAGGACCCATTGACATTTCCAATGTAATGTATGTACACAACGGAAAACCTACCAGGATCGGATTTAAGTTCAACGGCGACAAGAAGGTAAGGTTTGCAAAGTCTACGGGAGATGTCATAGATTGATTGAAAGGAGGTTTTGAAAGTTGAACAGACTCAGAACGTTGTATGACGAAGAGATCAAGGACGCCATGACAAAGAAGTTCGGATATAAGAATGTCATGGAAGTCCCGAAGATAGAAAAGATAGTTGTCAATATGGGTGTCGGAGAGGCAAAGGAAAATGTGAAGGTTCTTGACTCCGCAGTAGCTGATCTTGAAAAGATCACAGGACAGCACGCGGTGACCACAAAGGCCAAGAAGGCAGTTGCAAACTTCAAGATCAGGGAAGGAATGCCGATCGGCTGTAAAGTCACATTAAGAGGAGAAAAGATGTATGACTTCCTCGACAGACTCGTAAATCTCGCTCTTCCCCGAGTAAGAGATTTCCGCGGAGTAAGCGCAAACTCATTTGATGGCAGAGGAAATTATGCACTTGGAATCAGGGAACAGATCATCTTTCCCGAAATAGAATATGACAAGATAGACAAGGTCAGAGGAATGGACGTGATAGTTGTTACCACTGCAAAGACCGATGAAGAGGCAAGAGAGCTTCTTAGGCTGTTCAATATGCCGTTTGAGAAGGAGGAAAACTGATGGCAAAATTATCAATGAAATTAAAACAGCAGCGTAAACCCAAATTCTCCACACGTGCCTACACACGCTGCAGGATTTGCGGACGTCCTCATTCGGTATTGAAGAAATACGGTATATGCAGGGTGTGCTTCAGGGAACTTGCTTATAAAGGACAGATCCCCGGGGTGAAAAAAGCGTCGTGGTAAATCATCCAAATAAAACAGGAGGTAAAATATGACAACAAACGATCCTATCGCGGATATGCTGACCAGAATAAGAAATGCAAACACCGCAAAACATGATACGGTAGATATACCGGCATCCAAGATGAAAATCGCAATAGCCGATATTCTTCTGGATGAGGGATATATAAAGAAATACGATCTTGTTGACGGGGAAAACGGATTTAAGGATATCAGGGTAAGTCTTAAGTATAACGACAACAAGAGAGAAAAAGTTCTTACGGGATTAAAGAGGATATCAAAGCCGGGCTTAAGAATCTATGCGGGCAAGGACGAGCTGCCTAAGGTTCTCGGAGGACTGGGAGTAGCTATTATCTCTACCAACAACGGTGTTATAACCGACAAAAAGGCAAGAGAGCTTGGAGTAGGCGGAGAAGTACTGGCTTTTGTATGGTGAGTACGTAAATTTATAAAAAATATCAGGAGGTGCGGGCATGTCACGAATCGGAAAAATGCCTATCGCGATATCTTCCGGCATAACGGTCAGTATCGCAGAAAATAATAAAGTGACTGTTAAGGGTCCTAAGGGCGAACTTTCAAGAGTTCTTCCTTCACAGATGACCATCAAACAGGAGGACGGGAAGGTTACGGTTGAAAGACCCGATGATGAAAAAGAAAACCGTGCGCTTCACGGCCTGACAAGGACTCTCATAAATAATATGGTAGTCGGCGTATCAGACGGATATTCCAAAACACTTGAGATAAACGGTGTCGGATACAGAGCCGCAAAACAGGGAAAGACCCTCACACTTAATCTCGGATATTCACATCCCGTTGTAATGGAGGATCCCGAAGGCATCGAAACAAAGGTGGAAGACAACAAGATCATTGTAAGCGGAATAGACAAAGAAAAGGTCGGACAGTACGCAGCAGTGATCAGGGACAAGAAGAGACCTGAACCTTACAAGGGCAAGGGTATCAAGTACAGCGACGAAGTGATCAGACGTAAAGTCGGCAAGACCGGTAAGAAGTAATAAAAGGGAGGAAGAATAATGATCAGTAAAAAATCAAGATCGGATGTACGTGAAAAAAAGCATAAGAAGATCCGCAACCGCTTCAGTGGTACTCCCGAACGTCCCCGTCTTTCGGTTTTCCGCAGCAATTCGCATATGTATGCTCAGATCATAGACGATACCAAGGGACACACGCTTGCCGCAGCCTCAACAAATGAAAAGGATGTAAAGGCAGCACTGAAGAATACGGATGATACAGAGGCAGCAGCCTATGTAGGAAAACTCATAGGAGAGAGAGCAGCGCAGAAGGGCATCAAGTCAGTCGTATTTGACAGAGGTGGCTTTGTATATCACGGGAAGGTCCAGGCACTTGCAGATGCAGCAAGAGAAGCCGGATTGGAATTTTAAGAGGAAAGGGAAGATCTATGGATAACAACAGAAATGACAGAAACAACGACAACAGAAATGAAGACGGAATGTCTGATAAGGTCGTTACGATCAAGCGTGTAACAAAGGTTGTCAAGGGTGGTCGAAACATGCGTTTTTCCGCTCTCGTGGTAGTAGGTGACAGCAACGGACGTGTAGGTGTAGGTCTTGGAAAGGCTACCGAAATACCCGAGGCGATAAGAAAGGGCAGGGAAGATGCCGCAAAGCATCTGGTAAATGTGGCCCTTGATGAAAACGGTTCGGTTTCACATGATTTCATAGGAAAGTTTGGAGGAGCATCCATACTCTTAAAGAGAGCTCCTGAAGGAACGGGTATCATCGCGGGAGGTCCTGCGCGTGTGGTCTGTGAACTTGCGGGAATCAGAAATATCCGTACAAAGTCATTAGGCTCCAATAACAAGCAGAATGTCGTACTGGCCACAATCGATGCACTTTCCCAGATCAGATCTCCGGAGGATGTTGCAAGAGTTCGCGGCAAATCTGTGGATAAGATCAGAGCATAGATGAAGGAGAAGAAGAAATGGCGGATAGGTTAAAGATAACATTAAAGAAATCAACGATAGGCGCGCTGCCCAAGCATAAAAAAACAGTGGAGGCCCTTGGTCTTCACAAGCTGAACAGCACGGTCCTGCTTCCCGATAACTCTGCGGTACGTGGAATGGTCAAGCAGGTAAACCATCTTTTACAGGTTGAGGAAGCGTAAGAAGGAGGTAAGCGATGGAATTATCCAATTTGAGTCCGGCAGCCGGCTCCAAGCACAACAGATACAGAAAGGGCCGCGGCCACGCATCCGGAAACGGAAAGACAGCCGGATATGGACACAAGGGACAGAAGGCCCGTTCCGGCGCGCCGAGAACAGGTTTTGAAGGCGGCCAGATGCCTTTGTACAGGAGACTCCCCAAGAGAGGGTTCCAGAATTACAATCATAAAGAGATCGTTACCTTGAATGTAAGTGATCTTGAGAAATATTATGAGGACGGTGCCACCGTGGTTTCCGAAGATCTCATTGAAAGAGGTATCATAAAGGATACGCTTGACGGATTAAAGATCCTCGGCAACGGCGAGATCAAAAAGAAGCTTACGGTAAAGGCAAATGCCTTTTCTGCAGCAGCAAAGGAAAAAATAGAAGCGGCAGGTGGGAAAGCTGAGGTGATTTGATGTTTGAAACAGTTAGAAATGCCTTTAAGATAAAGGACATCAGAAACAGGCTTTTGTTTACATTACTTGCACTTGTTATTGTCAGACTCGGATGTGAATTACCGCTTCCCGGATTTGACAGACTGGTGTTTCAAGAGTGGTTCTCGCAGCTGACAGGTGATTCATTTAATTTCTTTAATGCATTCACCGGTGGTTCATTTGAGAACATGTCGCTGTTTGCGTTGAACATAACCCCGTACATCACATCTTCGATCATCATACAGCTTCTTACCATAGCGATCCCTGCTCTTGAGGAAATGCAGAAAGAGGGAGAAGAGGGAAGAAAGAAGCTGGTATCCATCACGAGATATGTAACGATCGGACTTGCACTCATCGAATCTACGGCAATGGCCATTGGATTCGGAAGACAGGGACTTCTGACAACATATAATGCGTTGAATGTGATAATGATAATCTGTGCGCTTACCGCAGGATCAGCTTTTCTTATGTGGATCGGCGAGCAGATCACGGAATACGGTGTAGGCAATGGTATATCCATAGTCCTTACCATCAACATAATTTCAAGAATACCCGACGATATGGCCGGACTCTTTACTATGTATGTTAAGGACAAGGCAATAGCTTTTGCGGTTCTTTCGGCGGTTATAATACTGGCGATCATCCTTGTGACGGTTGTCCTTACGATCCTCTTAAATGATGCGGAGAGAAGGATACCGGTACAGTACGCAAAGAAAATGCAGGGAAGGAAGATGCTTGGAGGAAATTCCACATACATTCCGCTGAAGGTCAATACGGGAGGAGTTATCCCGATAATCTTTGCATCTTCGCTCATGGAGTTCCCGGTAGTTATTGCACAGCTTCTCGGCAATACCGGAGGAACAACGGCATGGGGTCATATCCTGAAGACATTGAGTTCTTCAAACTGGTTTAAGACAGCAACTCCTGCTTATTCGATAGGCGTAGTGATCTATATAGTTCTGGTTGTATTCTTTGCATACTTCTATACATCGATCACATTCAATCCTTTGGAGGTTGCCGACAACATGAAGAAGCAGGGAGGCTTTATCCCCGGTATCAGACCCGGAAAACCGACCAGTGATTATCTGACAAAGATACTGAACTACATCATATTCATCGGAGCGGTTGGTCTTATAATAGTAGCGATCATCCCGATATTCTTTAACGGAGTATTTAACGCCGGAGTATCGTTCGGAGGAACATCACTCATCATCATCGTAGGTGTTATCCTTGAGACCATCAAGCAGATCGAATCACAGATGGTAGTAAGAAACTATAAGGGATTTTTGAACAGTTAAAAGGTTTTAACATGAAGATAATAATGCTTGGGGCACCCGGTGCCGGAAAAGGCACGCAGGCCCAGATGATAGCAAAAGAAAAAGGAATACCTCATATATCGACCGGAGATATCTTCAGGGCGAACATCAAAGAGGGAACCGATCTCGGAAAAGAAGCAAAGACCTATATGGATCAGGGAAAGCTTGTTCCGGATGAGCTGACGGTCAGGATCCTTCTTGACAGGGTATCAAAAGAGGACTGTAAAAACGGCTATGTCCTGGATGGATTTCCGAGGACCATACCTCAGGCAAATGTTCTGGATGAGGAATTGAGCAAGCTGAACGATCATGTGGATTTTGCCATTAATGTGGATGTCCCGGATGAAAATATCGTAAACAGGATGTCAGGCAGAAGAGCATGTCTTAAATGCGGAGCTACCTATCACATTAAGCACGTTCCTCCGAAAAGGGAAGGTATCTGTGACAAATGCGGTGAAGAACTTGTCTTAAGAGACGACGACAAGCCCGAAACCGTTAAGAAAAGACTCAGTGTATATCATGAACAGACACAGCCTCTTATCGAGTATTATACGAAAAAGGGGATTCTGAAGACTGTGGACGGAACAGTCGATCCTGAGGATGTGTTTGCGGCCATCAATGATATTCTGGCGGAGGGATAAATGTCAAAAGCGGATGTTATAGAAATAGAAGGAACCGTGATCGAGAAACTTCCGAATGCCATGTTCCAGGTAAGGCTGGACAACGGTCACGAGGTGTTGGCGCATATCAGCGGCAAGCTGAGAATGAACTTCATCAAGATCCTGCCAGGAGATAAGGTAACCATAGAGCTGTCTCCCTATGATCTTTCAAAGGGCAGGATAACATGGAGAGATAAGTAAAAAATATTTCTTGAATTGCAAAAAAGCGTGTGATAGAATGTAGGTTGCCGCTTTTTGCGGGGACTTGGATTTTTCCCGTAAACGAAGGAGGATTGCTATGAAAGTTAGATCATCTGTAAAACCGATCTGCGAAAAATGCAAGGTGGTAAAAAGGAAGGGTAAGATTCGCATTATATGCGTAAATCCCAAACATAAACAGGTACAGGGGTAAATATGCCCTTTGGCATATTTACCGTTGCGCTTTGAGCTGCCTGGCAGCTCAGCAACGCGGGGAACCGGACGGAAAATCAGTCCAGAGGCCCGGAAACAGATTATGTAAGAAAGGAGGTACGTACTCACAATGGCTCGAATTGCTGGTGTTGATCTGCCCAGAGATAAGCGTGTTGAGATAGGACTTACCTATATCTACGGTATAGGAAGGTCAAGTTCAAACCGTATTCTCGCCGAAGCAGGAGTAAACCCCGATACGCGCGTCAAGGACCTCACGGAGGAAGAAGTAAACAAGATCCGTGATGTTATAGACAGAACGCAGACCATCGAGGGAGACCTGCGCCGTGAAGTTGCCATGAATATCAAGAGGCTCACGGAGATCGGATGCTACAGGGGCATACGTCACAGAAAGAGTCTTCCCTGCCGTGGTCAGAAGACCAAGACAAATGCGAGGACCTGCAAAGGTCCCAGGAGGACAGTGGCAAACAAGAAAAAGTGATCTGATTGTAACTATTAACTATGGATTAATTTAGGAGAAAGTAGGTTAGTTTTAAATGGCTGGTAATAATAAGGCAGGCGCCAGAAAAACTACTAAAAGGCGCGTAAGAAAAAACGTTGAACACGGACAGGCACATATTCAGTCATCCTTTAACAATACTATCGTTACTTTGACGGATGCTGAAGGAAACGCTCTTTCATGGGCAAGTGCCGGCGGTCTTGGTTTCAGAGGTTCAAGGAAATCTACTCCATACGCAGCACAGATGGCTGCCGAGACAGCAACGAAAGCAGCTCTTGTGCATGGTCTGAAATCTGTTGATGTTATGGTAAAGGGTCCCGGTTCGGGACGTGAGGCTGCCATCAGAGCATTGGCTGCCGCAGGTCTTACTGTCACAAGCATTAAGGATGTGACTCCGGTACCGCATAACGGTTGTCGTCCACCGAAAAGAAGAAGAGTTTGATTGTTTTGAAAAGGAGATAATAACAGATGGCAGTTAATAGAGAACCTGTGTTAAAAAGGTGTAGATCACTCGGACTTGATCCTGTATATCTGGGATATGACAAGAAGTCAAACAGAGAAGTCAGGAGATCAGGCAGAAAGATAAGTGAGTACGGACTTCAGTTAAGAGAAAAACAGAAGGCAAAGTTTATATACGGAGTATTGGAGAAGCCCTTCAGAAATTATTACAAGAAAGCTGACAGAATGAAGGGAATGACAGGTCCCAATCTCATGATCATGCTCGAGAGCAGACTTGACAATGTGATATTCCGTCTCGGATTTGCGCGTACCAGAAGGGAAGCGCGCCAGATGGTGGATCACAAGGCTTTTACCGTGAACGGAAAGCTTGTATTTATTCCTTCATATCAGGTTAAGCCCGGGGATGTTATCGAGGTAAGGGAAAACAAGAGAGCATCGCAGCATTTCAAGGATATATTTGAAGTGACCGCGGACAGAACGGTTCCGGCCTGGCTGTCTGCAGATGCCGAGAATTTCAAAGGAACAGTAAACCAGCTTCCTACGAGAGAGGAAATAGACGTTCCCGTAGATGAAATGCTCATAGTCGAGTTATATTCCAAGTAAATAGGAGGTTTTCAATTGTTTGAATTTGAAAAACCAAAGATAGAGATA
>JAILOK010000107.1 GCA_024690825.1 Lachnospiraceae bacterium
GAGAATAAAAGCTGAAGCAAGAAAAGAATATATCATCATTGCCGGGATCATACTGATCGGTCTCGTAGTTTTGCTGAATCTTGCAGTAAGATTAAGCAACTCAGACCACTATTCCTTTGATCTTACCAGATTTGAAAAAAACGGCTTTACAGTAGAAAACGGATGCCTGATCCTGGATCATTCCGAAGTCGAAGAGGATCGTCTGAATTCGTCAAGATTCTGCCTTCGACAGGGAGAATGTTTTTTCAATTTTGATTATCAAACAGAATCCGATTACCAGGCAACGATTTACCTCGATAATGATCTGATGGGGACGATCCAGCTTCCTGCCGGTCAGGATCATATATCGCAGTCCTTTTCTCTGGAATGGCCGACCGACCGGGCTTATATCAGTTTCGAAATGCCTTCTTCTGGAAGGGTAACGATCAGTTCAATTACAATAAGTTCGGATCGCCTTCTGTATACTGATGCAATCTTTCAGATAGCGGCGCTTCTTTTCGTCTGCTGCCTTTTGATATGGCTGGTACATAAGACAGTCCGCAAAGACAGAGAGCAGCAGCTGGTGATCATCTCTCTTGCCGCCATGATACTCCTGGCAAATATCCCTCTTTATATTAATCTGCATTTTGATAACGGAACTTTGGAATCAGCGCACAGAGTTCTGGATGGTGTAACAAGATTCGGTACGGATACGGGCGCGCAGCTGATGCGGCTTCAGGGCGTCATGTACGGGCTGCTTGATGGTCAGCATCCGGTATTGATAGCCCCAAATTATCTTCGCGAAAACGGGGAACTTCAGTTTATGTATCCAAATATCTTTCTGTACCCTTTTTCCCTCCTCAGACTGGCAGGATGCTCTATGCCAATGGTCTTCAGATGGTTCTCTGTCATATGTAATACGGCAACGATCATGTCTATGTATTATTCATGCAGGTTGCTTTCCGATAAAAGGAAGCTTTGCCTTATGATCACTGCACTTTATACATTTGAGCCTCACAGGCTTAGAGTTGTGCTCACTAAGGGAGCTGCCATGGGCATGGGAGTGCCTTATATTTTTATCCCTCTGGCTGTCGCAGGGCTGTTCCTTATCATCAAAAAGCAGAATAAAGGCATCTGGCTTCTCGCGTTTGGTGTCTCCGGCACACTGGAATCTCATATAACATCTGTCCTGCTGTTGATGGGCCTGCTCGTATTTGCTGCTTTCTCCTGCATAAAGGAACTATGTGAAGACGGGCTTAAGGGATTAAAGATGGTAGTGTCATCTGTTATCGTTTGTTTGCTTATGAATCTTGGGTTTCTTGTGATATTTACCTATTACTACATGATCGGCATCAATACTGATGCTTTGGGTTGGACTTCTCTTTCAAGTAATACGCTCACACCTCTGCAGATGATCACCGATGCGGAGAGCCTATTTTATTTTGTCGGCATTATCGTGACAGTCATAATGCTGTTCCTTTACAAAGACCGCAGTACTACTTTCCGGTTTGCATTATTGATCACCGTCTTTTCTGCCATTCTCTGGATTATGACTTCCGATCTGTTTCCATACGAAACCATATCTGAAGTATTCGGGCCTATGAAAGCCTTTGCTTCTTACATGCAAAAGCCCCACAGATTTTATACCGTTATGGCAGGGGGACTGCTTTTGGCTCTCCTTTTGCTGACGGAACACGTAACACAGAAAACTGTGTGGCGCGTTGCAATCGCAACGTGGTCTCTGGTAGTCTTTTCAACGACCATTGTCGAATACAGAAGATACATGGATGTCGGATGGAGATTTTATGATGAACTGTATGGTGATATCAATATCGTCATGACAGGGGATTATCTTCCTGAGGGAGTTGATTCTGAAGCAGAATTTTCCGGAACCGGCTCACTGTCCGACGAAGATCATGTAGAATCTCTGTACTATAAAAAACTTGGAACCACTGTAGATTACCATTATGTTGCTGAAAGTGACGGGATATATGCGGAATTTCCGCTCCTTACATATGATGGTTATGTAGCAGTTGATGAGACAGGATCTACCGTGCCGGTTTCAAAGGGAAGAGATGCAAGACTTACGGTTTATCTCAAAGGCGATGGTCAGGAACATGGTATTCATATTGAGTTTGTCGTAAAGCCGATATTCCGTCTTTTGTATTTATTCTCACTTACCATCAGCGTTTTATCGTTACTTTACTATATATACAGTTTTGAAGTTATTAAATGTCGGCTGAACAAGCATAATGAATAATCCCAGACCCATAACAAACAGCGTGCGGTCATTCGCGGCACTGATAATCCTTTTTCTGATATCAGCATTCCTGATATGTATAACATTCTTTTATTCAACTCTCGATTCAGATACTGCAGAGCTCTTTATCGAACCGGGAAACAGCAGTTTGTACTTAAAGGACTATGATCTGACAATAAAAGGATGGGACGACAGCGGAAAAACGCTGTTCTTTATTCCTGC
>JAILOK010000125.1 GCA_024690825.1 Lachnospiraceae bacterium
TGACCTTATTCCCATCCCTTGTACACGGCATGCATGCAGGCGAACCCAGAGCATCACTCGCAACAAGCGTAAGCTTATACATCGATTCCTGTTCTTCCCCTTCTCTATAGACCTTTGAAGAGAATAAAACCCTGGCAAGATCGACCGTTAAAGCAGGGCTTACTCCGACACTATTATCACTTACACTGTTTTTACTCAAAGAGCCATCCGGCTCCACACTAAAGACGCATGGTTTCGTTTCAGTGCTTCTTGTACGAAGCCACCATTTGGCGGGTTCTCCGTTAATGTCCCTTTTTATACGGGAATCAGATGCGTCTGTATCTCTGAAATATCCCAGATTACTATTGATCACACTCCTCGCATCCAGCAAGAACACCGGGTCTGTAGCAGTAAGATCATTCTGCCCATACGTTCCATACGGATAGTCAACTACTATCCAGTGATCCTCGTAAGAAGTGTTATCCTCAATGATAGCACCTTTCTCAGCAGTGCTGAATACGCCTGCCTTATTATAAAATTCGTCTACAAGCCACTTATGGATGTCGCTTTCTATGAATAATTCACCGTCTAACGTTACTGCCCAGATATTTGATTCCGTGTCAAACCTGTACTTAGCCAATACATTGTCACAGTCTAAAAGCAAATAATTATTTCCGTCTGTATTACTATCCAATATGCTCAGCACTCTGTACTTCATGGGCTTCCCAGCATATTTGCCAAAGTACACATAGTCTCCATTCCAGGAAACAGACGGTTCACTCGGAGACTCCGGTTCCCTAGCAATCGTCCCAACCCCCAGACCCGTGATGGTCTTTTCAGCCGGTGTATCGGCCTTTACCTCCATGACAAAGGGCTTGCAGGGCATTGACCCAAAAACTATGGCCGCTGAAAGGATCAGATTCAGCAGAACCTTTGATAATCTGACTCTGTGTTTTGTGTTTTCCTTCATATTCCGGTTCATTATTTCTCTCCCCCTTATACAAGCATGTTTATTCAGACTGTCACATAACGGACTATATTATTGAACAGTATATTCAGAATCTATTGTACCGCATTTTTCTTTATCCGGTCAATCACGGAACATCAGACATAACCCTCTACTCCTTCACGACGCACCGGTTGTTTAGCGCCCTCTACGCAACGATATAATAGCCCTAACTTCTTTCTTTTAATCTACAAACAATATCCAAATGCTTATTTTATAGGCTTCTGATCAGGTACTTGCCGTCCGGTGCGTTTGAATCATATTCGGCGACTGCCCGAAGCCTCTGTCTGATAGCGTATAGAGCCGAATAGTTGATCTCATGTTTCCATTCATGTCTGTATTTTTTTCTTTCATGTCTGTCTATGTATGCTGTGAAATCCGGTCACTCGTTTTTCTTTTTTCCAAAATAAAATAAAAATCCGTATATTTCACCGGACTTCACAGAATCTACACTCTTTTTCACAGTTTGTTCACAGTATACGCTGCCTTATCTTCATAGCTCCCTGGCATCCCTGTCTGTCACCTCAGTCACCGTGCCTGCATGAGTAAAGGCGATGCTTATGGCTATCCCAATAGGGGCAAAAGACGGGCTTCCGGGTAAGGATCATCAGACGGATAAAAAGCATGTCATCCCGGCTTTAGAGAGTCCGGGACCTGACATATTCAACTTATTTTTACTGAATGCCCAATTGTTTACTTCAGAATATCTTAAAGAATAATATGTGGTTTTTTAGCCTTAAGTATCAGCTGTTTGGTTATATTTCGGTTATATCTCTCTATGCTACAGGCTTATCTTAATCCCCCGAATGCCCATAAATACTAAGCTCAATGCATCACTACTTTTTCATCAAGCTTCAAACTTGTAACCCATCCCCCAGATCGTCTTGATAAGGTCACCTTTGGCTCCCATCTTGGCGCGGAGTTTTTTGACATGGGTGTCTATGGTGCGGGCGTCGCCAAAATAATCGTAGTCCCAGACGCTGTTCAGGATCTTTTCTCTTGAAAGGGCTATGCCGGCATTTTCCATAAAATACATGAGAAGCTCGAACTCTTTGAAAGAAAGATCGACCGGTTCTCCGTCCACGGTAACCGAATGCGCCGTTTCATCGAGGATTATTCCTGCCATTTCAAAGCGTTTCGCTTCTCCTATTGCATTTGTGCGGCGAAGGATCGCATCCACCCTTGCGACCAGGATCTTTGGCGAAAAAGGCTTCGAGATATATTCATCCACTCCAAGTTCAAAGCCTAAAAGTTCATCCCTTTCCTCTCCTCTTGCGGTCAGCATGATGATGGGGACCTTTGAATATTCACGGATGCTGCGCACCACCTGCCATCCGTCAAGTTTAGGCATCATCACATCCAGGATGATGAGCGCAATATCCTTTACATCAAAGAATCTGTCAAGTGCTTCCTGTCCGTCTGCGGCCTCGATCACCTCATAGTCTTTTTGGGCAAGAAAGTCTCCCACCAGTTTTCTCATGCGGCTCTCATCATCAACGACAAGGATCTTAATCTTCTCCATTTTGCGTATTCTCCATCTGTTTTTCTTTCTCTTTCAGCTGTCTTTCCCGTTCTTCCAGATTCTGTTCCCAATCCGCATACTGGTTCTCTATCACGGTCTTGTAGTTTAATATGTTCGGATTATCCGAATTCAGGGCTATTATAAAAAGCGCGGCGATGACAAGGACCAGGAATATATTTATTATCACGGAGGTCCTGTAGCCGTTTTTCATCTTCTTCATCTCCTGCCTGGCATCCGGTGCATAAGCGGGACGCATGGCAGCCCTGGCTTCGTTTCTTGCCCTCTGGGTAAAAAGAGATTCTGTATTTATCGTATAGATAGTGTCCTTATCTATTCCCGGAGACTGTAAAAGATATGCCCTGATCTCAAAAAGAAATTCATGTCCTGTGGGTGTGACGAACAGTTTGTTTTCTATCATTTTGTTGTAGATTGCAAGCACTTCCGCGGGATTATTCATGTTCATGCGGCTTTTGATATACATTATCTTTTTCAGTTCTTCTCTTGCTGCCGCGGCATCATGAACAGACGCATATCTGACTCCCTGAACAACAAGTTCGGACGCATTGGCTTTTAACATTTCATCAGCGCCCGGCTGTCTGGCCGTATCAGAGCTGTTTGATGAAGCTTTGTTTTCGGCCTTAATTTTTTCCTGTACTTCCAAAACCGCCCCTGTCCTTTCCTTCAAGCCTGTCTGTTTCTTCAAATTCGACGACCGGCTGATGCTCATATACCCTGAACTGGCAAATCCTGTCATTTAAGGCTATCTTTGTATCCCTAATCGCAAGTACGGGCATGAACCACTGGTCGTTATCTCCGCAGTATGTTTCATCTATGATGCCGCAGCTGTTTGTCTGTATTATCCCGTAGTTTTTGAATGTACTGCTTCTGGGGACCACATGCGCCTCATAGCCTTCCGGGAGTTTTATGGCAACACCAAGGGGAATGAGTTTGAACTCTCCCGCTTTCAGTTCGACATCCTCAGCGCATCGGAGATCTATCCAGTCGGATTTTCCCTCGATATATTCGAGTTTATCTATCTTATCCGTGAAATATTTTATCTTTATCTTCATCCTGACAATCCTCCCGTTCTTTTATCCTGTAAATAATACCATTTTTTCATTATCCTGTTCAACCGCGAATGTCATTAATCACTATTGCCATGCGTCCCGTACCGATATTACAAATCGTTTTCGGATTACTGTCGGCAGCGGGACGGTCTGATATTTTCAAAAGCGAACCATCAGCGCAGCAACGAGAGATAACTTCCTACGAAGATTTAGCCTGTGGGGAGAGAGGCGGAGCCGAACTTCCCGTTCAGGCTTAATCGAAGTTGGAAGTTAACTCGACGGCGGCGGAGCGCGGTGAGCGTTGAAAAATCAGACCGGGCCGCGCTAAAGCAAAAAACTCTTATTGATTTGAAAAAATCTGCGATATATAATGATTCAGTCCGAAAGGAGCATATCATGCCTTCAAAAATGAACGACCCGGTAAAGGTCATTGCAAAGAATAAAAAAGCCTATTTTGATTATTTTGTGGAAGAAGAGCTGGAAGTGGGCATTGAACTGTGCGGCACGGAAGTCAAGTCGATACGCCAGGGAAAATGCAGTATCCGCGAGGCTTATATCCATGTTTTAAAAAATGAACTCTTTATAGACGGCATGAATATCACTCCGTATGAAAAAGGGAATATCTTTAACAAAGATCCCCTAAGGTCGAGGCGGCTTCTTGCGCATAAAAAGGAGATCCTGAAGCTGAACGGACAGACTTCGGAGAAAGGCTATACCATCATGCCTTTGGAGGTCTATTTAAAGCAGGGAAAGGTCAAAATGAAGATTGGTCTGTGCAGGGGCAAGAAGCTCTATGACAAACGTCAGGCCATCGCCAAAAAGGATGCAAAGCGCGAGGCAGAAAGGGAGTTCAGAGTCAGAAACCTTTGATGACATAGACTCCCGAATAATCCTCAGCCTCTGTTTCCACATAGCTTCCCCTGACATTTGTATCGCATTCTATGAACTTACCGTCCACATATCGGTAGATCGTACCGATTCCCCCACACGGATCATAAAGCCGCAATTTGTAACCGTCCGTATTTTTGTTTCCGGGATCAGTCACATCGATCCTGTAGGTGATCTGCTTCCTTACATCTTCTCCTTCTTTTTTTATCTTATTGCGGATTGATTCGATGATCCTTGCCACAAAGTTTTCTTCAAAAACAGGTTCTTCAAGGATCGACGCGTTCAGTTTTGTTTCCTTTTCAAAGACTCCGTCAATAAATGCCATCGGTCTTTCGGTTCCCGGATACATCTCCCCGCTTTCTACAACCTTTACCGTTTCTATATAACGGCCCTCGACTATCGCGGCTCCCGACATTACCTGACCTGAAAGATCCGGCCAGCTGACATAGTAACCCGCCTTTTCATCAGGCTCCGGGTAAGAAAGGACTGACAGATCCCCGCCGTAGGGAACCTCCTGTTCCCCGAGCCTTATCACCTTGTCATCTTCCCGGTCTTCGTCAGTGATGCGAAAACTTACTTTCATATGCGAAAAAGCAGCGGGTACGGCCGGATTCATGAGCAATTCTTCATAGGTTACCGGTTCTGAAATATCCCTGTAGCTTACTCCGTCTATACCGTTTGTTTCATTTTCCACGAAACGGTTTCCCGAAATGACCGAAAGCTTCGCCTCCTGAGTCTCTTTGTCTCTTTCAACCTGTCCGGCTATAGACCCGGTCCTGTCCCCTGTTTTCATGAAAGTCGGCATACAGTTATTATCTACCAGAGTGGTGCCATAGCCTGCTATACCGCCCATGTTATTGTTTCCTCCTATGCAGGAAAGCACATAGCAGTTTCTGATGATCGAGCGTGACTGTCCGGCGATGCCTCCGACATATCCGCCCTCAAGGCTTTCCACAAGTCCATACCCCTCACAGGCTGTCACTATGCCCTGTGCCATATAACCGACTATGCCGCCTGCGCCATCCTTCTTGCTCTCTATCTCTCCGGTGTTCCTGCAGTCACAGATGATATTTTTCAAAAGATATTTATCTCCCGGAGAATAGTGCGCCTCTCCGGCAGCATTCTGTTCGGGGTCGTTGTCATCTATATCCATGGCTCCGCAGATACCGCCGATATTTATATCACCCTGTATGATCCCGGAATTGTCGCAATTGTCAGTTCTTCCGGAGGTTATTCTCTCTATCATGATATCGGAAACATCCGTGTATATCTTTTCCATCGCACTTCCGGGATTTCCGAGTCCGTCTATGTCATCGGCCAGGATATGAAAGACGACATTGAGCTGGTCATTGACTGCTGCAAGATCTGTATTTGTCTGGTGGGATGTATTCTTCGAATGTTCTCCCAAGGCATTTACCGCGTCAAAGACCCCGTTTAACTGACTGGTCAGAAGATTCTTGCTGTTGTCCCAGTCGTTTCCGAGCTTCGTCGCCCGAAGCTCCGACTGTGAGTTTATATAATCAAAGACTCCCCTCGTGGATCTGTTCGCGCTTTTTAAGTCATTTATCAGGCTGTTCATATCCGAGTTGGTCTTTGCAATGTTTTCGCTCAGCGATCTTCGCGCCTCCCCCAGATACGGCTTTGTGATCGTATAAATGATATCGAGCTGTCTTGCGATCTCAGCAGCAGCTTCTGCGGCATCGGTCGTATCTTTTGCAAGTCTTGCATTGCACTCCGATACTGCAGCCAGATCGTTATCGGATATGGCTTTGGCCAGATCTTCGGCATCCTGTTTCATCCTCTTTGTGGCTTCATCATACTTTGCCCTGTTTTCACTTAATTTTCTCAATGCTTCATTAAAAGACAGGGCTTCATTTTCCGAAAGTTTGTCGATTATATCGAGATCTCCCAGAAGCTTTTTAAGGTCATTATTGACAGACATCATATCATCAGCCGATCTGTCCAGACTGTCAAAGATCTCGGGCATCATTCCCGTAACATGACGCACCCGTCCAGCCAGAGTATTAACTGTCTCAATGTTTGTGTTCATGAAGTTCTTGAACTGATCCGACATGACATTGGTCGTATCGACCGCACTGTTTGCATATCCCGTCAGGTTGTCAAGATCCCCGTCCAGGACATCCACACCGCCGTCGGCATGATCTATCGTGGCGTCGACCAGATCGTGAAGCTTGTCAACAGCCTCGGTCAGCGACTGGACATCATCAGGTTCAAGATGCGGTTCCATCTGTCCGACTATGCCCCCGATATCCTTTCTGCCGTAGATCCTTCCTGAATTTGTGCACATGGCTATGATGCCGGACTGTCTGCCCGCTATGCCTCCCGTATTGTATCCTGTATGCTCATAACCCACTGTTCCCCTGTTATCACATCTTATGATGCTTCCCTTCGAATAGCCGGCTATGCCCCCCGTATCTGTTCCCGTGCTTGCAAGCGGGTTTTCCTCGGTGTTTCCCGATTTCAGGTTTTCAAGGATCTTTGCGCCGGTATTCATCTCATCTTCTTCATTTACCCACTCGACGGTGTCGTTGAGATCACCTTCATTTTCCGAATCGGATATGGTACCGAAGTTTTTGCCGGCTATCCCTCCCGTATGATAATAGCCCGTAACGGTTCCCTCATTTTTGCAGAAGCTTATGAGACCGGTTACTTCATTTATGGCGGCAAAGGCTCCCGTAGCGGTTTTTCCCTTTATCTTTCCTTCAAAGGTACAGTTTCTTATGACACCGTAGTTGATGCCGCAGAATCCTCCCGTGACCTGCTTATCATTTACAGCATCGATGTTTGCAAAAAGCTCCAGGTCCTTTACCACGCCTTTTGTTCCTATGTATCTGAAAAGCCCTGTCACATATCCGTCTCCGTTGTACGAGTACTCGGAGATCCTGTGGCCGTTTCCGTCAAAGATTCCGTTAAAGATCGGTATGGTCGTAAAATCCGAATTTATGAGACGGATATCATCTTCAAGCCGTATGTATTTGTATTCGGACCATGTATCAAGACCGCAGTTTTTTGCAAGTTTTTTCAGATCCTCATCTGTTCTGATGCTGATGACTTCCCACTTTCTTTCGTTTCCCGTCTCATCTGAAGTTTCTTCGGAAAAAGCATCGTGCGCCGCATCCTGAAGTCTTTCATCCAGCGCCATCTCATTGAGGGCTGCCTCATCGGGAGTCACGGCATTTTCGGCAGCTGCCTCACCTGCAGACACCATTACCGAATTTCCGGCAGCGAAAACACAGCAGGAGGGTCCGCAGATGATCATCTGCAGACATATGAGGGACGCGATACATGAGCGTAAATGTCTGATCCTCTTACTCATCCCTCCTCCTTTCCGGCAGCCGGATCCTTCGCCGGCTTTTTATCCGGCAGAGGAATCTTTGTCGATTTTTTATCGGGCAGCATATCCGAAACATCCGTCATCTCCACCGGTTCCGGTTCGACATCTTTCTTTTCATCTTCTTCAGTTTCTCCTGCACTTTGAGTTTCTTCTTTTTCGTCAAGTTTAATGACATTTCCGGATCTGACGAGCGCACTCATCTCACCGGTGACCACTGCATGAAGCTCTCCGACTATGGTGCCGTTAAACTGTCCCTGGACAAAGCCGTCGACTCTCATCACTCCGAAATTCCTGTTAAGCTTGATAGGTACGGAAACCTTGAATGATGTCATATCGATGACTTTCTCTCCAAAGAGCAAAAGCTGGGGAAGAACGAACATGACAAGGAAGATGGAAATGATAGTACCCCTGCCCAGACACTGTCCAATGGAGCATATGGCCGCATCGGATGTCATCATTCCTATGGCAATACCTGCCAGGGCCATCATGGTACCCGAGGTGATTATGGTGGGAAAGGCGAAATTCATGGTATCTATTATCGCCTGTTTTTTGCTCATTTTGTCCTTCAGTTCAAGGTATCTCCCGGATATTACTATAGCGTAGTCTATGTTTGCACCCATCTGGATGGAACTGACAATGAGGTAGCTCATAAAGAAGAGATTGTTTCCCTCCAGATAAGGGAACGAAAAATTCATCCAGATCGCGCCCTGGATCACTATGATCAGAAGCACCGGCATGCCCGCCGAAAGGAAGGTAAAAAGAAGCACAGCCAGCACAGCAAGTATCGATACAACGCTGACGACAATATTATCCGTATCGAAAGTCTTTTTTAAATCGTACTGGCTGGTTGATTCTCCGGCTACAAGAACCCTGCCCTCCGGATAATATTTCTTTGCCGTATCCTTCATGGTATCAAGAAAGGCAAAGGTCTCCTCTCCTTCCTGAGGCAGCTTCATATATACGAGCATCCTGCTGTAATCCTCTCCCTGCAGCTGGTCCAGGGCAAGCTTCATCTGGTCATGCGCCGTCTTTAAGGTATCATAGAGATCGGGTTCAAGAGTCACATAGCCCTCCTCTACCTCGTCATAAACAAACATGAGCATATCTATCAGGGGCACTGAATAGGCAGACAGGCCGTTTATGACCTTTGCGTAGTTTTCATCATTTACGGCATATGCCATATAGGCAAGTTCGGCCACTTCATAATCAAGACCCAGCAGTTCCGAAAACTGCCTTGCAGTAAGCTTGTCGGTCAGCATATATCCCCCGATGGCTTCGGTATTTGACAGTCCCTGCACATGATCCACTTCTTTCATGCTTTCAAGCTCCAAGGCAAGCCTTCGTTCTGTTGCGTAGTCTCCGGCGGGGATCACAAGCGCAGCGAAATTTTCCTTTCCGAAACTTTCCTCGATCATCTCGTCAGCGATCTGAACATCGTTTTTTATGGGGGTTTCTATCGTGGAATAACCGTAGACATAGGGACACTTATTTGCAAATATGCAGGCAACAACTACCAGGGCCACAAAAACAGGCGGAACTATAAACCTGGTCAGATATGCAAATTTTCCGACAAAAGGGATCTGCGGGATAAAGCTTTTGTGCTTTGTTCTGTCCATCAGTCTGCCGAAGACCATGATCAGTCCGGGCATGAGTGTGAACACGGACAAAAGACTGAAAAAGATTGCCTTGATGAGGCATATGGCCATATCCGGTCCGATGCCATACTGCATGAACATCATTGCAATAAGACCGCCGACCGTTGTCAGCGAACTCGAAGATATCTCCGGTATGGCTTTGCTTAATGCAACTATATCCGCTTCCCTTGTCGGCAGTGTCTGATGCTCCTCCTTGTAGCGGTTGCAGAATATTACCGCGTAGTCTATGGATAGGGCAAGCTGCAGGACTATCGTTACCGAATCGGATACAAAGGATATCTTTCCGAGCAGAAAATTCGTGCCTGAAGCAAGCAGTGCCGAAGCGCCGAAAGTAAGAAGCAGTACAGGCACCTCCGCATAGGTCTGGGATGTGAAGATCAGAACCGACAAAACGACAACGGCAACGAGGACGCTTACCGTATTCATCTCCTTGTTTATGATCTCAGCGGCGGAATCGCCCATTGATGTGGAGACATAGATATCATAGCCCGAAAGAAACTCTTTGACATCTTCAAGCGATCTCAAAGCCCTGTCATCATTTTCGGGATAACTGAATGTGATATCAAATAGCGCGGAAAAATTGTTGAAATGCTCTTTGCTGCTGTCAAAGACAAGCATGGCAACATCATCTCTTTTTTCAATCTTTTCTGCCAGGTCCTCCGCCTCATCATAGGTGATGTTCGTCACCATGATCTTTGCGCTGCCGTACGTCACGAACTGCTCGTTCATGAGATCGATTCCCTGTCTGGTCTGTGAATCAGCGGAAAGATAGGCTGAAAGGTCGTTTTCGACCTTCACCCAGTTTGACGCTATCACGCAGAAGATTATGGCTATAACAAATAAAAGAAAAAAGAGATTTCTCCGGTCCACAATGAAGGTGGCCACCTTCATCATGACGCCGTTATTATCATTTTTTCCGGATCTTTCCTTTTCTGCCGGGTCACTCATATTGCTGCTCCTGTATTATGTCCCGATCAAAATATGGTGATCATCCGATCATCGGACACAACATCTTGTAGCAATATAACTCTAATATAGTTCTTATTCAAGCAGAAAAGATGAACTTATACACTTTACTTCATCATGTATATAAGTCCGAAAGTATAGGGGCCGCTGTTTATCGAGATCGCGGGTGAAGCATTCTCGACTATAACATCTTTGAAGGTAACATATTTTCTGACATTATCTACGACCAGTTCCTTTTCGGAAACATTCATTCCGACACATTCTATGAGAAGCATATCCGGATCTATAGCCTGGCCGTTTCTTAAAGTCTGCGATATATACTTCTCCCAGGAAGCCTTTCGCGTACCGAACATCATTGATCCCGCGACCATATTTCCGTTTTTCAGGACCAGAACCGGATGCAGCATAAAGGCATTTGATATGGCATTTACAGTCTGGCTCACCCTTCCGCTTCTGGCAAGGTAAGAGGTTGTATCTACTATAAAGCTTGTCCTTATCTTCTTTTTGACTTCATCAAGCTCTTTGACAAGACTGTCCGCGGTAACGGATTCTTTTGCTCTTTTTGCGGCATGAAGGACCAGAAGTCCCAGACCTCCGCTCACATGTGCCGAGTCGACAACCATTACATTATCAAAATCCCCTGACGCTTCCGTGGCATTCTCATAACCCTGGCTGAACTTGCCTGACATGGTTATGTGGATGACATACTGTCCCTTGGTCAGAAGTCCCGCAAAGAAGGATTCATATTCCTCAACATCAGGAGCTTCCGAATGGACCTTCTTATCAGGGTCACTCAGGTATGCAAGGATACCTTCCGTCTCTGTTTCTATGCCGTCAAGGAAATATCCTTCCTCAGTGTGGACATGATAAGGCATGACCTCGATCTGGTTTTTCTCAATGAGGCTGTCAGGCAGGTCGCAGACACTGTCGGTAGATATGATGAGGGATCTTTTTTTGACACCTTTTCTGACGAGGTCCCTGACATTTTCAGGATCATCATCTCCCGTGTAATGAACCAGATCCGGAGGAAGATGTTTTGAAAGCTCGGTCTCAAGATCGTCTCCGCTTACAGGCTTTAAGAGATATCCGTTAAAGCCTTCCCTGTTGTATAATTCCTGATTTTCGCTTCCGGCATTTGCCGTAAGGACCACCACCGGAGTCTCCCTGTTCAGACCTCCGGCCTGATTTCTGAGCTCATGCAGGCACTCGATACCGTCCATATTGGGCATGAGATGATCCATGAAAATGGTGTCAAAATGCCTTTTGGAAGCAAGATCGAGCGCTTCCGCTCCTGAGGAAGCGGTATCCATATTGACCTTCGTGTCACGCAGAAGCTTCGTGACAACCTTGATGTTCATTTCATTATCATCTACGATGAGGATATGGGCATCAGGAGCCTCAAAGCTCTGCTTGTAATGTTCTCTCCTCTTCATCGAATGCCTTGATTCTATCTTCAGATCGCCTACTTCGGTATCATCTGCGATCTCCTGGGGAAGCTCTATGACGAAGGTTGAGCCTTTGGTATATACGCTGTTAACGGTTATCCTGCCTCCCATCATTTCAATGAACTGCTTGACTATGGCAAGTCCGAGACCGGTTCCTTCAATATGACGGTTCTTTCCCTCATCCACTCTCTTAAATGCGTCGAAAAGATAAGGGATGCTCTCCTTTCTGATACCCATACCGGTATCCGCCACGGAATAGACCACGGTCGTCTTGTTTCCCTCTCCTCTCTTTTCCTGAATGGATAAGGTCACTGAGCCCTCGCTCGTATATTTAATGGCATTATTAAGAACATTTATGAGTATCTGTTTTATCCTGACCTCGTCTCCGTACAGCTGTACCGGAAGAGTCTGGTCAACATCAACATGAAATTCAAGACCCTTTTCCTTTGCCTTGACCCAGACCATGCCGACTATCTCAGAGAGCATATCGCCTGTCCTGTATGCCACCGGGATTATCTCCATGCTGCCGGATTCTATCTTTGACATATCAAGGATATCGTTTATCGTTGTAAGCAGCATTTTACCGGCCGCCTTTATATTTCTGGCATCATCTGCCACCTCATCTGAGATCTCCTCCCTTAAGATCATCTCATCGAGTCCTATGATGGTATTGATCGGGGTTCTGATCTCATGGCTCATGCTCGAGAAAAATCTGTTCTGCGCCTTATTCAGCTCTTCGATCTCTTTCCTTTGTTTTTCGGCTACTTCCTTTTCCTGCCTGAACACTCTGCTCTGGAACCAGCTCATTACAGTTATGACGATGCCAACCACCAGGACCGATGCCAGGGAATCAAGATAATTTACCCTGATGGAATGTATGCCGGTCTGTATTATATTATGCATGCTCAGATAATAAAGCGCGCATACTTCGGCGGCGATCATAAACATCGCAATGAAACGCTTCCTGCCGTGAAGAAGGGTGCCCGCAAAAAGGAAACAGAAGGAATACCAGATCGGAACTCCTCCGAAAATACCGCCGCCGGATATAAATGTTACCGGCATAAGTCCGAGTATCACGCCGATGAACATCAGCCATGTTCCCAGCCTGATCCTGTGGTATTTTACGGTAAAAAAGCACACCACTGGAGCAAAGATAAGACCGGTTAAAACCGCGATTATCTCACCCATATTTTCTTTCAGGAAGATATCCGCCAGAAAAACAACCAGTATCGCAGTCCATGTACAGAATATGATCAGAATGAACAGCCTCTCTTCCATATCTCTTGATGTATCATTTAAGACCTTTTTTAATCTCTTAAACCTGTTCATCCAAAGTACCTCCATTCACAGCTTCAAGAAGATTTTTTGCCTCCTCGGCTGCTCCCTTCATATCGAAATCGGAAATCGCATCCTTTACTTTTTCAAACAGTTCTCCTACCGCTCTGCCGTTATATGTGTAGGCCGACATCTCATTTATGATATCCTCTGCCTTCTGGGCTTCGTAGGTATCCAGGCTCTGCATGACATTTACTATCGCATCAAGGATCTTTTCCTTATCGGCAGCCTGTTTGTCCGTCTCTTCCTCTTTTTTCTTCTTTCCTATGCAGTCTTCGATATCTCCGACCACCTCTTCATACATGAGCATGAGCTCTTCATGATGGGAACCGATAAATACCTCATCGTTCTTTTTGGCCGCTTCCTCCAGATCCTTTGCGTAATCGGAAAGATCCGTGGCTCCGATCATCCTCGATGTGCTCTTGAGCGCATGTACCCTGATGTGATAATCCTCGACATTCCGGGAATCGTATGCTGCCTTTATGCCGTTCTTCTTTTTCTCATATTCGGAAACAAAGTTATCAAGAAGCTCAAGGTAGAACTCCCTGTCATTTCTGCAGTATCTGATGCCTGCCTGTGTATCAATTCCTGTTCTCTGAAGCATTATGACCGGATCGGACTTTGCTTCGGCCGCTGTTATCACAGCCTGATCCGTCACGGAAAGATCTCTGTCTATATATGTGATCGCAGACTTGGGCAGAACCTTCTTTAACACCCTCTCAAGTTCTGAATACTCGATGGGCTTGGGCACGAAGCCGTCGAAGCCTTCCGACAGGAACATCTCCCTGGCGCCGCTTACCGCATTCGCAGTCAGAGCCACTATGGTAAATGTCTTTCCCTTTGACCTTTCAAGCGTGCGCAGGTTGTGGAGTGTCTCAACTCCGTCCATGTCCGGCATCATATGGTCAAGGAAGATAATATCAAACTCATCATTTTCACATCTTCTTATCGCATCCAGTCCTCCGGTGACCGTTGTCACGCTCATTCCGTAATCACTGAATATACCCTTTGCCACTATGAGGTTCATCGTCTCATCATCGACGACCAGGGCACGAAGTCCGGGTGTAACCAGTCTCTTGCCCTCATGATCGGCCATTCCTTCATCTCCAGCAAAGGAATTAAGTATATTGACTACGCCAAGTGTATAGAAGGGTTTTTTCAAAAGCACCGCCCTGCTGTCAGATGGCTGTTCGAAGCTCTCATTGCAGATGATAACGACCTTGGTCGACCTGTCCAGCCTTTCTATGTAGGCTGCATTGTCATTGTATTCCTCCATATCTACAAACAGATGTGTGACATTATAGATATTTGTCATCTTTTCCAGATCATTTCTGCTGTAAACATAGTGAATGAGTATGCCCAGGTTTTTTGACAGATGCTTCATCAGTTCCTGATAATACTCTCTCACCTTGGGCACATCGTATTTTTCGAGTCTTATGAAGCATACCAGACATACCTGTTTCCTGTTTTCAACGACCATGGAGGGCGCGGGATCCACAACCTTCTGAGGAATGCTGATATGTACTTTTGTTCCCTCGCCTTCTTTGCTCTCTATCCTGACAAAGCCTCCCATAGCCTTTACTATGCCGTAAACTATGGACAGACCGAGTCCCAGACCTCCGGCGCGGCGGCTTCGTCCGGAATTGACCTGATAAAATCTGTCCCTTATCCTCTCAAGTTCATGCGCGGAAATGCCTATACCCGTATCCTCAACATCGATACACAGATTCACTCCGTATGTCTTTTTGAGCGCTGCTACCCTTACGCGGACTCCGCCTTTCTTTGTGAATTTCACGCCGTTACCGATGACATTCTTTAAGATCTTTTTGATCTTCTCACCGTCACCCTGCAGCACTGAAGGTATGTCCGCATCCACATCAAAGATTAGTTCCGTTTCCCCGTTTGCCGGCAGGACTTGCTTTTCGGTTATGATGTCATTTATCACCGATGTGAACATATACTCTTCATCGGATACAACAAGTCTTCCTGTATCGATCTCCGTATAATCAAGGATAGCCGTAACCTGCTCCAAAAGCCTGTTTCCCGCTTCCTTTACGGATTTGATCTCCTCCTTGACCTCTTCGTTTCTGATCTTTTTCATGATAACTCCGGTAATACCCGTAACGGCATTTATGGGAGTTCTGAGCTCGTGTGATACATTGGTCAGAAAGTCCTCCGTACGCCGGTTTGTTTCCTCGAGCTCACTGATGATCACTCCGTAGGCGTCTTTTTCTTCCTTTCTGCGGTTGATGATGATGATACAGATCCTTGCCGAAACCAGGATCAGAAGCACATGGAGGATACACCTTGAAACAAAAAGCGTATCCACCTCAAAGGTCCCTTCATTAACAAATACCGCCATGTCATAGGCAAAAGTCAGATAGTACGAAGCCACCATCATGTAGATAAGTCTTTTCTCGGCGGCCATTGTATAGATGATCATGATGCCGATCCCTACCGGCGCCATGTCAAAGAAGCTTGTGGAATGTATCCCGTAGAAAAAAAAAGTGACCATTATTATGATCGAATATATAAGCAGCCTGTAGTTTTCGGAAGGCTGTCTTACTATATGCATGATCCAACAGATCACGATCGATATGCCCATGAGAGGGATCATCCAGGTTTCCCACCCCATGAGGACCGATTCGGCTATAAGGACTATGCTGAACATCGTGTAGCTTATGAGCACGATGAGCATTGACATGTTACTGTTTTCCGTATAACGATGATTGTTTTCCAATTTACTGCTCCCTCATCCTATAGTTTTCATCTTCCTTCATCATATCAAGCATGATATCGGCAAAACGGGGATCGAACTGCGTGCCCCTTCCCTTTAAGAGTTCTCCTTTGACCGTATCCTGAGGCAGGATGTCCCTGTAGCTTCTCCTTGAAGTCATGGCATCATAAGCATCCGCGACCGCGATGATCCTGGCTTCCTCCGGAATATTTTCTCCCTCCAGTCCGTCTGGATACCCCTTTCCGTCATATCTTTCGTGATGCCATCTCGCGCCTGTAACAAACTGCGGAAATTCAGTGATGTTTCGAAGGATCCTCGCTCCCATGACCGGGTGGTTTCTGATAACGCCGAATTCATCCTCCGAAAGCTTTGCGGGTTTATTTATGATCGCATCCGGCACACCGATCTTTCCCACATCGTGAAGCAGTCCCATCATGTATATCTCTTCCTGCTTCATGTCGCTGTAGCCTGCGCGCTTTGCGATCTCTTTGGAATATTCCGCCACTCTCGTCGAATGACCGTTGGTATAGGTGTCCTTCTCATCGATAGCCCTTGAAAGAGCCTTTACTATCTGCATCGACATTCTTTCGATCTTGTCATGCTCTTCGACAAGCTGGGCTGTTTTTTTGCCGACCTCTTTCGTCAGATCCCTCTGCAGGCTTATAAGCTCGATCGTATGTCTTGCCCTAAGCAGCAGAACCTCGGGAACAAAGGGTTTTTTAATAAAGTCAATGGCGCCGGCCGACAATCCCTTCGTCTCCGTCTCTGCATCATCATCCGCTGTCAGGAAGATAACGGGGATGCTTTTTATCCTGTCATCCTGCTTTATCTTTTCAAGAGTTTCAAATCCGTTCAATTCAGGCATATGAATGTCCAAAAGGATCAGATCCGGAGTATTGGTCTTTAAGAACTCCAGAAGCTCCAGACCCGATTTCAGGCAGCTTACCCTGAAGCCCTCTCCCGTCAGGATATGGTTGGCCATTTTCAAATTTGAAACATCATCATCTATGACAGTTATCCAGTCGCCCATTTCTCGATTACCTCTTTAAATATTTTCAGGATTGCTCTTCATCTGCGGTATATGGAAATCCGGATGTTCTCCAAGCCACGTGGTCTGCGGCATATTGGTCAGCATCGAAAGATCATCCCCGTCAAGCGCAAAATCAAAAACCTCCAGATTGCTTTGCATATGTTCCTTTGTGGTTGCCTTCGGTATTGGAAGTATGCCTCTCTGGATCAGGAACCTTAAACATATCTGCTGAATACTTCTGCCGTATTTCTTTGCAAGCTTCGGAAGTATCTCATTGCCGGCAAGGGCATTTTCTCTTCCCCTTCCGAGCGGACTCCAGGCCATGGGAAGCACCTTGTTCTTCATGCAGTAGTGAAGCGCCCTTTCCTGGGAACATCCCGGATGAAGTTCAAGCTGGTCAACTACAGGCGCGATCCTGCAGTTATCAAGCAGGTTCTGCAGATGATGCGGCAGGAAATTGCTGACTCCGAGTCTTTTAACTCTTCCGTCGTCCACCATTTCCTCCATTGCTTTCCATGTTTCTATATCAAGCTTTTTCCAGTCCTCATCATCTTTACCGGTTTGTCTGGGCCAGTGGATCATGTAAATATCCACATAATCCATATCAAGTCTTTTTAATGACTTTTCGATCGCGGCCTTTGCTCCCTCATATCCCATCTCGTCTATCCAGAGCTTTGTTTCTATGATAAAATCCTCACGCTTAAGACCGCTTGATCTTACCGCGGCTCCCAGATACCTTTCCGTCTCATAAAGGGATGCAGTATCAAAGAAACGGTAACCGCATTCTATCGCTGTTTCTATTGCTTTTGTGTTGTCCGAAAATTCCTCATTGTAGGTCCCGAAACCTATCCTGGGAAGCTTCGCGCCGTCACTTAAAGTAAAATAGTTTTCCATCAGCTGCTGCATATCATACCTCCCCCTTATAAAAAAATACACATACATCTGAACTTTATCATAATTTGATGAAAATAGCCACTTATTTTAAATATGAAAAGAGACGCCGAAAGGCGTCTCCCTTTGCTGTTTATCTCCTCTTTGGATCAGAGCAGTCCGAGCACCGAATTCCGGCTGTCCTGCATCTGGCGGTTCTGCATCTGATACCTGTAGGTTTCAAGAGTTCTGTTCTTATTTAATTCCGATACTGCCGACCCGTACTCGGTATCAACGATCCTGCTTCGTCCCGCGGTAGTATTATAGGCTTCCGCCTCCTTGTTCCTGATCCTGTGCTCCAGTCCGTTATATTTCGCGCCATCACGGCTTCTTGCGCTGTTGACGGAATTGATGGAATCCGTAACGGACTTTATATCGAAGTCCTTGGGAAGATCGTTGATGACATTCTTATCAGCCACCTTTGTCTCATTAAACTTCGTGGTCGAAAGCATTGATTTGGCGTCCTTCTTTAACTGGGCCGAATAATCGCTTAAGATTTTTTTGTCATCCGCTGACAGCAGTGGGTTTTCCGCCCGTACAGCCTGGGTGTACATATCCATGAGATAATCGCTTGTACCCTCATACATGCCGTCTGAGACATTTATCATGCTCTTTTCATCCTGATAATTTTCTATCTCTTTATTGGCACGGTTTATGGCCGCAAGCATCTTTTCGGAGATCGCAAGTCCAGCCGGATCATCCTTTGCGGAGTTGATCTTTTTGCCGCTTGAAAGCTTCTGAAAATCATTTTTCAGGTTTCTCTGACCGATATTGTGATATATGGACATATTGTTATTATTTATCGACATTGACATATGCGTTTTCCTCCTTTGCATATCCAATGAAATTATACTGCTTTTGCCCGATAAAGGCAACATTCTGCGATAAAACCTCTAACCATACGGACAATCGCTCAACATGAATTTTTTTAGCGTCGCCAACTGATTTTCAAAACGAACCACGCTCCGCCGCCGTCGAGTTAACTGTCAACTTCGACTAAGACTCCCGGAAATTCGGCGTTGCCTCTTTCCCGGCAGTCTAAGTCTTCGTAGGCAGTTATCTCTCGTTGCTGCGCTGATGGTTCTTTTTTGAATAATCAGTTTGCTCCGCCTGACAAAAAGTATTACACGGTCAGCTGTCCTGCTCCGCGATGCCTTGTAATATTGTCTATAAGGCTTTATAATATGGACCATGAAGTTAAAGAACAGACTGATAAAACAATTTGCGTTTCTGATATCCATTTTTGTTATAACCAGCGTCGTCGTATCGGCTCTCGTCACTTATTATACTCAGACAAACAGGTACAGAAATCTCTGCCGGGACAGGATCATGGCTGTCGGGGATTATCTGTGCGGTCTGATCCTTCATGATCCCGAAGATTTTTCGGATTACAGGGACTATTATCTGGAGCATTACCAGCAGATAAGGATCCCTGTTGATTTTGATGATGACGGTCCCGCCAAGATCGCATTCTATGACGCATTCAACAAAACCTACCCGGATCTTTCCTTTAAAACCGACATTAAACCCCGGGATATGTCAGAGGATGTCAAACTCCTTTATTATACCTATCTGCATGAACACTGGCTTCTGATCTTTGAACAGGCAAGAAGTTCTTTTGATCTGCCCTATACCTATTTTCTCGTGCCGGATGATGAGACGAATTATACGATGTACATGATAGACGGCGAGCGTACCGAGGACAAGGATCATCCCGGTTTCCTCTATATGGGCGATTCATATTACGAAGAACCCGGCAAGCACGAGCTTATGTGGAACACATACCATAACGGTATAAAGTATGACGATGTGTACGAATGGAATAATGAATGGGGCAACACCTATTCATACTATACTCCACTCGTGATCGACGGCCGGTGCCTCGGTCTCATCGTCACCGAGATAAATGTCAACGATGTCAACAGCATGATAAAAAAGAGCACCTTTGCTCTGGTCATACAGCTTGCCATCTTCCTTATCATCCTGACATCCCTTCTTCTGTTTGTGATCAACAGGAAGCATATCAACAGGATCGATCATCTCTCGGACCAGATCAATGATTTCTCATCAACCAGAGCCTATGAGACCGTGGAGGCGATCAGAGCTTATCCCTACGGCAGGGACGACGAGATACGAAGGCTTGCTGAAAATACGGCAGACATGATTCATGAACTGCAGGTGCACGAAGATGAGATAGCTCAGGCTGCCCAGTTCAAAAGCGATTTTCTCGCGAATATGAGCCATGAGATCAGGACTCCCATGAATGCTGTTGTAAGTCTCTCAGAGCTTCTCTCCAAACAGGAGCTTGACGACAAAAGCCGCGAATACGCAGAGCAGATCAACTTCTCGGCAAATACAATGCTTGTCATAATCAATGATATCCTTGATTTTTCAAGGATCGAATCCGGGACGATGCTCATCAACCCGTCAAACTATGATGTCAAAAAGATGATCCGTGATATAGTGAACATCACATCCATGGGACTGGGTGACAAGCCTGTCGAAATGAAACTGGTCATAGACCCGAATGTTCCCTCATACCTGACGGGAGACAGTGCAAGGATCAGGCAGGTTCTGATGAATGTGGTCTCAAACGCTGTAAAATTCACTGAAAAAGGTTCCGTCAAGATCAGCGTGGACAGTAAAAAGACCGGTGAAGATTCGATCGATCTGAAGATCAAGGTTTCCGATACCGGTATCGGCATCAGAAAAAAAGATTATGAAAAGATCTTTGATTCCTTCTCACAGGTGGACAGCAGCCGTAACAGAAAGGCAGAGGGCACGGGACTCGGTCTTGCCATAAGCCAGCGTCTCGTCAGGCTGATGAACGGTACCATAGAAGTGGAAAGCGAATACGGCATCGGCAGCATATTTAAGATAAGCATACCTCAGATGATAGCCGGATTCAGTGATGACAACACTCCCCTTTCTTCCGGTACGGCTCCGGCAGAAAAGTATTTCAGCGCCCCCGATGCTCAGATTCTCGTAGTGGATGACAACAGCGTCAATATCTATATTGCAAAAAGACTTCTGGAACTCTTTGATATCAAAGCGACCTGCGTCTTAAGCGGAGCAGCAGCCATCAAGGCATGTAATGACACTGATTTTGATCTGATCCTCATGGATCACATGATGCCCGGAATGGACGGTATCGAAACCATGAAGAGGATACGCGAGCAGTTCCCTCAATACAAAAAGATCCCGATCATAGCCTTCACGGCCAACGCTGTTTCCGAAGCAAGGGATCATCTCCTTGCCGCAGGCATGGATGATTTCATCTCAAAACCGGTAAAAGGCAGGGATCTTGAAGCACTGCTTAAAAAGTGGCTAAAAAAGTAAAAGATCAACAGGAGAAAAGGCCGGATGGAATATGAAGTAAAAAACGGCGGGATCACATTGTTTTTGTCAGGAAGGATCAATTCGGAAAATTCTGAAAGGATCAATGATGAGATAAATGCGGTCCTTGAAAAAGAAAAGGGAATGATCCCCTCCTTCGATGTACAGGATCTTGAATATATCTCAAGCGCAGGTCTGCGTGTGCTCATGAAAACCGCAAAAAAATATGACCGTAAGCTTCGGGTATTTAATGCAAAGCCCGAGGTCTATGAAATCTTTGACATGACCGGATTCACCGGTCTTTTCGATGTGAAAAAGGAGTACAGGAGCATTGATGTAAGCGGCTGTGAGGTCATCGGCAAGGGATTTTACGGAACGGTCTACCGTCTGGATGAAGACACCATCGTAAAGGCCTATGATTCACCCGATGCCCTGTCAATGATAGAAAACGAACGCAGCATGGCACGGCTTGCTTTCATGAACGGCATCCCCACTCCCATTTCCTATGATGTGGTGCGTATCGGAGAAAACTACGGCACGGTCTTTGAGCTTCTGCGGTCAAAGACCTTTAACGATATGATCATCGATGAACCGGAACGGACGGACGCCATAATAAGGGAGTATGTGGATTTCATGAAGATGGTCCACGGTACCGTTTTGGAGGAAGGAACCCTTCCCTTTGCAAGAGATGTCTTTATAAAAAATCTCGATGATCTCGACGATTATCTTCCCTCTTCCGTAAAGGAACAGTTAAAAGAACTTCTCCTTGCAGTGCCCGATGACCATCATGTGGTCCACGGGGATTTTCAGATGAAGAATGTCATGCTCTCAAGCGGCGAGCCCATGCTCATCGACATGGACACTGTAAGCTGCGGACAGCCAATATTCGATCTTCAGGGACTCTATATGACCTATGTTCTCTTTGCCGAGGATGAGCCGGACAACACCATGAATTTTTTAGGCATCAGCCGAGATACGGCTTCTCATATCATGCAGAAGGTCCTCGAATTCTACTATGAAAAAGAAGATCCCGATACCGTCGCCTGCATGAGTGACAGTATCAGGATGCTTTCGTACTTAAGATTTCTTCATATTATCTGCGGTTCTCATTTAAAGGAAGGCGGACTTGGAGAAACCCGCATCCGCCATACTGTCGAGCACATCACAGAACTTCTGCCGCAGATCAAAAGCCTGGTGTAAAATTCTTATTTCTTTTTGGTTATCCCCATCGCCTTCAATACCTCTGCAAGGCTCATGGTTCCTATTTTGAAAGCAGATGCTTTGCTTCCGAAAGCGCCCTCTTTTCCGTTAATGCGAAGTTCCGCTTTGCCCTTGTTCTTGTTATTGATATAAGTCACATCATACATGGCAGCCGGAACCGTCTTGTCTGCCACCTTCACCTCGATCACAGGCTTTACTTCTTTTCCGGTATAGGCATAAGTCATATTCGAAAGCAGTTTATTTGAACATATCATCCTATTCTTCTCCAGCCGCATCTTCCGAAACCGTCTCATTTTCCGATGCGGTTTCCTCTGCGGATCCGGATTCGTCTTCTGACACAGTTTCTTCAGACACCATACTCTGCTCAGGATCCGTCGAAACTTCCGGTGTACTCTCACCCGCCTCCGGCTGTGATACTTCTCCCGATGCCGGATCTTCTGTTTCATCTCCACCTGTCTCAGGTGCAGCAACTTCCGGTCCGGATACCTCTCCTGCCGTCTCCTCTGCTGCAGGCTGCGGTACCATTTCATCTGCAAATACAAACCACGTAAATGACTGTGACAGCAGTACCGTCGTCAGCAGAAATGCAAGTAACCTTTTATTCTGATGCGTTTCATGATACTCCTCCAAAAAATGATCCTTAAATAATCTCCATTTTCTTATACGAAATGTTTTTAAAAAAGTACAATAAATCGATCAAACTTAAAAACACAACTGACCATAATGATCAGTTGTGTATCATATCTAAAAAACTTAGATCGTGTTATTCCTTCGCCTTCAACCCCAGCGCACGCATGATGTCCAGAGGATCCAGGTCTTTAAGGCTTGCCGCGCCTATGGTGAATTTCTGGGTCTTGCTTCCGTAGGAGGCTTTTCCGTCACCTGTGACGATGAGCGTTGCCTTGCCTTTGTTTTTGTTGTTGAGGTAGCCTACGCTGTAGGTCTTGTCATCAACCTTGGTCCATGAGCCGTCCTTCTTTACATAGACATCTATCGCGGGTCTTACAGCCTTTCCGGTGTAGGACTGGTTCGGAAGCGGTGACATCTTCTCATCATCCTTAACCGCGATCTTTGCCTTTGAAAGATCTGCACAGCCTGCGGGAGGAAGCATTATATAATAAGATCCTTCCGCTGTTCCTTCGGTATAGTTACCCTTTCCTGTTACCTCTACCCTGACCGTCATGGATGATTCACCCTCCGGAAGCAGTATCTTTCCTTTAAGTTCCTCCTTGCCGTCAAAGTATTTTACAGAGTAGTCCTTTGAGGTAAGCATACTGTCTCCCATCATGACGAAAGGTGATGAGTAATTCTTTCCGTTGGTCTTGTAGATAAGATCAGGCGAGCTTACCGTCACATTCTTAAACTCTGCCTTTGTCACGGTAAAGGTCTTATTCTTCACGGGCTTTTGTCCCTTATAGTTTCCGATAAAGGTGATATTGTACTTCGCCTGTGATTTTTCGGTGCTTATCTTTTTATTTTTCGAATAAGTTACCTTGTAATCCTTTCCTTTCTTCAGGGTTCCCGCAGGTGAGGTCAACTTTATCTCGGGCACCGCGCCCTTCGGTGAATAGGGTACTTCAGCCTTTACAGTCTCAACAGTGATGACAGATTTTTTATCCGGAAGAATCTTAAAGCTCTTTACCGCTCTTCCGCTGCATCCGCCTATACCCGCAACTATGACCTTTGCCTTGCCTGCATTTACATTGTTTTTGTACTGCACCTTATAGTCGGTGCCTTCAGTTAACGCCGAACCTCCGACACTCTTTACGATAAGCTCGCTTCCGGTAAGCGTCTGTTTTGTTCCGTTATAAAAATGCGAAGTATTTGCTGTCTTTGATACAGTAACGCTTATCTTTGACTTTTTGATCTCTTCCTTTGTCTTTATTATGACAGGGATCTTTTCAAGCTTTCCGGTAAAGTTTCCTTTTCCGGTGATGGTCACGGTCGGATTTTTCGCCTTGTCCTCTTCTTTGAACTTCAGACTTCCTGTGGAGCTTGTGATATCAAAATCAGAGGATTTCAGCTGATAATCTCCATATCCTATCACAGGTTCAAGCTTCTTTCCTGCCTCAGCTACCATTCCGCCCACCGTTATCTCATCATCAGACACGGAAAGCCTCTTCGGCACGATATAGAACGGCAGGGTCTTGCTACCTGCAAAACTTCCCTTTCCGGTGACTGTGACTTTTGCGGGACTGTTTTCTTTTGATACCTTTGTGTTGTTAGCATATTTGAGAGTATAATCAACACCTTTTTCAAGCTGAGTATCACCGTTTGTGACGATGACTGCAGGCTCGACCTTGCTTCCCGTATAGACTGCCTCATTATGACCCGTTGCACTGTTATAGACGGCGATCTCTCCGTCTGTAGGATCGTTTGAGAAGCAGACAGCAAGGCCGTTTACAGGTATCCACTTAGCGTAAAGGGTGATATCGCTGTTTACTGCAGTACCAAAGTCATAGGCTTTTGTGCACTCTTCGTCGGTAAACCATCCGTCAAACTTCCAGCCGATACCGATAGGGCTTGCGGGTCTTGCCACAGCCTTTCCTATTTCTGCAAGTCCGTCTTCGGGTGCTGTCCTTCCATGCCCGTTCAGATAGAAGTGGACCATCTTGTAGTGCTTTGTAACAGGCTCCTTTGTGATGGTAAACTTCAGTTCCCTTGATCCGGTGAAAGCCTCAAGCCCATATACTACTGCGCTTGCCTCACCAGGCTTCACATTGTTGTTGTAGGCGACAACATAATCGCTTCCTTCAGTGAGGACCTTTCCGTCCTTTTCAACAGTAACGGTGGGTTTTATCGGAGTCTCTCCTTTGGCCTCGAAGACATAGTCATTCAGATAGGCTCTGATGCCGTTTATGTCCTTGCCGTTGCCGTCATCTTCTTTTCCGTTCAGCTCTATACTCTGAACTTCCACATTTGCAAGTTCCAGCTTTCCGCCTGTATTAAGCGTGATCTGAGCTCCCTGCTCGGCTCCGTTTCCGGTTCCCGAGATCTGGACCGCCTTGTTTTCGGATACATCTCCAAGATTTACCGAGAAGGTGTCTCCGTTTCCAAGAGCTATGTTTACATTATTGGTATTCTGAGTGAACTGCAGCCCGAAAACATTTCTTCACAGTCAACACCCGTTGTTTTTATACCGCTCAGATCTATTTCTTCAAGCAAACCGCAGCAATAGAACATCCTGCTTCCATGAAGACTATCAGCGTATGCTCCGCCTGTATCGAAAATTTTCACATTTCTTAAAGCAGTACAGCCACTGAACATTTCTGTGCAGTCAGGATAAGCCGGCCCGAAATGCACCTCGCTCAGGTCAACAGATTCGAGTGATGTCATATCCTTGAACAGACCTTCGGGGCTGCCGTTGATAAATCCCACGTCCCCATCAGCTCTTACAGACAGGAAATGCCATGAGTTTTCTCATTCTTTTTTTCATGTCCTTCACCTTGTTGCTAAATGTCAGTAAACGTTTGGTATTTCTTTGATATATTCCCACTCTATATATACGAAGAAAAAACAAATCCGGCTAATGGGACACAGAAAGTTCCCTGTCCCATGCTCTCTCTTCTATCCGTTTTCCTGCACATTCTTTAAAAGATTATATGTTTCCTGATAGGTGTCGTGACGTCCCACTTTCAATAAATACTCAATGTCCCTGAATACCGCCGGATCCTCAAAGATCTCCGGAAGCCAGGGCGCGTATCTCGTGCCGCTTCCTTCTTTCAATTCTCCGACATAGTCTGCCAGGTTCTTTCCTCTGTTGTAGCTTCGTCCGACGGTGTCGGTTGCCGCGTCGAGGCAGTCTGCGCAGAGCACGATATCGATGACCGGCTTGTAGGGGCTTTCAAAGGTCTTGAAGTCCTCCGGATAACCTCTGGAATCGTCATACCATTTATGATGTCCTATCGCGACATCGGCATAATTTTTTGTGGATTCGTGACTCCTTAAAAATTCTCCGCCGGTGACCGGATGGGTTTTTATTATATTGAACTCCAGGTCAAGGAGCTTCCTGCCGTATACAAAGATCGTATCTATGATGCTGATCTTTCCGAAGTCGTGGCACAGCGCCGCGTGATAGGTATACGAAAGTATCTCTTCCTTGTGCTTTAATACGGCCTGCTTTGTTTTGCAGCCGGGCATGCCTATAAATATCTCGGGCTTGATCCTTAAAATGTGGTATGCCAGTCTTTCGGAGATCTGTCCCACCATTCTTGAGTGCACATATGTCGGCGGGTGCATGGCCGCAAGACACTGGAGCACGAATTCTTCAAAGGATACGCCGCTCGGTATCTCTATGAAATCGGTTATTATTATGGTGAAAAACTCAAGCAGGAATGACATGACGCCTGTATTGGGGATGCGGAAAAGATAGGCGGAAAGTCCCTGGTAAAGAGTTTTGATCAGGGTAACATCCTCGGCACTTAAGTTTTCCGGATCAAGGAGGCACAGTGTCTCAAGGGGTATGAGGACATTCTCGCAGCCGCCGTCAACGGAGAAATCTACCCTGTCTCTTTTCCTGTATCTGTCGAGGAGAAACTCCCTATATTCCTCCTTTGACATCCTTCCGGCAAGGCATCTGCAGCGGGCCGCATGCACCGGATAAAAATAACTCCCCGGTATGCCGCCGAAGTACTTCGGATTGACCGCAAAAAGACTGTCAAGCTCGTCGGCCCTGTCCGCTATCTTGCAAAGCAGATCAGGGGCAAAACCTCTCGCGTTAAAGATATCCGTACTCTGGACATAGTATTCCAGAACCCTGTAGGTGAAATAGTCCCAGTCAAAATCAGGCACAGCCTCATGGTAAAACATGTCGCTGGCAACTCTCATCATGATATCGAGGATCTCGATATTGCGCCTGTTCACGGTATCGTCTCCCGAGGTCCTCTCATAGAAGGAGGTCATGAACCTGGCATCCGTGAGCACTATCTCGCGGCATTCCATATCATCTATCGTAAGGAAGACATCCTTGTCGAGCATGGAGAGAAAATTCGTTCCGATATCGACGCCCTTTTCCTTGTAGTCCTGGCTGATCTTCTGATTGGTGAAAATCCTTTCCGTCATGTTCATCATGGAGTAACAGACTATCATCTGCTCATCCATCTTTCTGATCTTTTCGCAGATATCATCGGATCCGCAGGCATCCCTCAAAAGCCTTTCAGCAATGAGCGAGGCTATCGGAAGATCGAGGTTTTCAAAATCCTCTTCATCTCCCGCCACATTCAAAAGCGTATCCGCAAGCTCCTGGAGATCTTCGGAAAGTTCTCCTTCCAGTATCCCGTCCGAATTTAAGAGCGGGTAGAGCTTGCTGTCGAGCATATCTCTGTTTATCGCCGCCAGCTCACCGATCCTTTTGAAATTGCTGCTGAGCCTGTCGCTGTAGCTTTCTGCGCTGTCGGTTCTCTGGATGCTCGGAGATGAGAGAATGCGGATATCCGACATTCTCTTCGCGTACTCCTCAAATTCTTTTTTTATCGATCCGATTTCATATTCCATAAATTTCTACCTGTTTATCAAAGTTCATAAACCCGTGAATACTTTTCTTCGAGATATGTCATATAGTCGCTGCAGGTGAGTTCCCTGCCTGTGATATCTTTTATCCATTCCTTTGGGGTAAGTCTGCAGGCTTTACGGAAAACATTGTCCTGCATCCATTTATTAATGCTCTTCAGATCTCCGCTCCTTACAAGCGAACCTACATCAATCTCCTTTTTCATCCTCCCGAAATACATGGCATTGTAAAAATTGCCTATGCTGTAGGTCGGAAAATATCCGAAATCCGATGACCAGTGGACATCCTGCAAAACCCCCTCCGCATCATTTGAAGGAACTATCCCGAGATACTCCCCGTATTTCCTATTCCAGTTTTCGGGGAGATCCGAAACCTTGAGATCACCTTCAAATATTGCTTTTTCCAGCTCGTATCTGATCAGGATATGAAGGGGATAGGTCACTTCATCTGCCTCCGTCCTGATAAGGCTCGGCGCCACATAGTTTACTGCCTCAAACAGTTCATCGCAGGATACATCCTTAAATACCTGCGGAAATATCTTCTTAAATTCCGGGTACACGAAATCTATAAATTCTCTTGACCGGCCTATGACATTTTCATAAAAACGGGATACCGACTCGTGCATACCCAGGGTCTTATTATCATAAATATAAAAATCGCTGTCTTCATAAGGCGAAAGCAGTTCAAAAAGCGAATGACCTCCCTCATGAAGGATGGAATAGACATTTGATAAAAAGAAGTAGGGCATATAATATGTCGTAAGTCTCACATCATCCCTGTCTATCCTTTCGGAGAAGGCGTGAGTACATACCTGAAGTGACGACCTTTTGGGGTCGAGACCCATGAGTTCCTTTATAAAATCCGCCGCCTTCTGCTGCTGTTCATTTGTTACACGGATGCTCAAAAAATCCGTGCGGATCCTCTTGTTGCTGTTTTTTATCTTTTCAAGGAGCACCGTCAGACGATCCTTCATCTCCCCAAACAGGATATCCAGATCCTTTACGGTAACACCGCGTTCAAAGCGGTCAAGCAGTATGTCATAACCGCATTCAAAATTTTCATCGTCGCCTTTTTCTCTTAATTCTATCCTTTCCCTGTTTATGCCTATGACCTTTTTTAAGGAATCCGAAAATCTCGAAAACTCTTTATTTTCTTTTGCCACGCTCCAGTCGGCATAGGCCTGCTGCTCTATAAGTGAATGCCTGTGAGATGTCTCATCAGTCATGTTTTTTTCCGAAAGATATATCCTGTAACGCCTTTCTATAAGGGCCCTTGCTTCCTCATCATAGGAATCCCTGCTCTTATACAGATCAAGAACATCACGAACAAAGCCCTCCCCATTTCTTACCATGAAGGCCTGTTTTTCCACCTCTGCGATGAGCTCTCCCTCCCTGCTCATCTCATTTTCGGGACATACTGTCTGCAGATCGAATTCCATAAGCCTTTCGGCACGCAGATATCCGTCCTCATCTTTTACCCTTTCAAGAAGGGTTCTTATTTTTTCGTCCAATTTTCTACCCCTGAAATTTATACGAAATGTATTAAAAAAAGTACAATATTTAAGTCTTAAAAAAAGCGGCAGCCCTTATTATGAAGAACTGCCGCCTTTGGCTTAACGATTATTCAAGCGAGCCGTACATGAAATACCAGTAACCGTAAGGTGAGTGCCAGGTATTCTTAAGGTTGCTCTTCTGCAGCCAGAAGTCATTGTAATAAGCAACCGGTGCCATGGCAGCATCATTAAGGACTATCTGCTCTGCCTCGTGAAGCTTCTCATAGTGCTCCTTGATGTCCGTGGTAGACCTTGCATCATCAACAGCCTTGTCAAAATCAGGATTGGAATATTTTCCGTCATTGTTTCCGTTTCCTGTCTCGAGGAGGTTGATCATGTTTGAAGGATCATCCCAGTCATATACCCATCCGTTACGGGCAACATCAAAGTTGCCTTCACGCCTGTCGGCGGTAACCGTCTTCCATTCCTGGATGTTTACGGTCATGGTAAGTCCGAGTTCTCCCCAAGCGCTCTGCAGATATTCAGCAACAGCCTTGTGATATCCCGCATCATTTGTCAGATATGAAAATTCAGGGAAGCCCTGTCCGTCGGGATAACCGGCATCTGCCAGAAGCTGCTTTGCCTTTTCAAGATCCTTTTCATAGTTTGATGTATCAAAGTGATCGCCGTACTTCTGCTTTGTCACTTCCTCAAATGAAGAACCTTCCGCCTCATCCGATACACCGGGGCCTACGAAGTTTGTTGCCGGTGAATAGGTACCCTGCATGATGGTGCCTGCGACATAATCCCTGTCGATCGCAAGTGAAAGCGCCTCCCTGACCTTGGGATCATTGAAGGGTTCTCTCTCACAGTTGAAGGTTACATAGTAGGTACCCATGATGGGCTCGATATTGAATTCGCCATTTCCAGCAAGAGAAGGGATCTCCTCTGTGGGAACATCCTTGATCATCGAAAGATCTCCGTTCTGATATGCTGAATATGCAGCGTTTGCATCCTCGATCAGATTCCATACGATGGTATCAAAGGTGATATTTGCAGCATCCCAGTAATTCGGATTCTTCTGGAATACGATCTGTGAACCGTCGGTATACTCTGTCATATAATAAGGACCGTCTGTGATATAGGTCGCCGGATTTGTTGACCATCCTTCACCGTTTGCCTCAACAGTTGCCTTCTGAACGGGCACTAAAACTGCGAAAGCGCAGATCTTGTCAAAGTATACGCAGGGGCTTGTAAGCTTTACCACGAAAGTCTTTGCATCGGGAGCGGAAACACCGAGCTTGTCGACATCTCCTGCCTCAGCCTCATCATAACCCTCGATCATGTTGAGAAGATCATAGCCGTAAGGCGCTGCCGTATTGGGATCAGCAACCCTCTTCCATGAATAAACAAAATCCTCGGCTGTAAGATCCGATCCGTCCGACCACTTTAAGCCGTCCCTTAAATGGAAGGTCCATGTCAGGCCGTCATCTGATACCTCATAGCTTTCGGCTACACCGGGTACAACATCGTTGTTTTTGTCAAATTTCAGCAGGCCTTCAAATGCGTGAATGATCATGTTCGCGCCGTCAACTGCCGAGTTGAGCGCGGGATCGATTGTCTCGGGTGAAGGTCCCACCTGTACATTGATGCTTGTTCCTCCTGCTGCCGCACCGTCTGCCGCAGCGCCGCTTCCGGCTGCTTTTCCGCAGCCTGCCAATAAAACGGAAGCTGCCATGACGGTCGTCATCAGGATCGCAATGGTTTTTTTCATAATATATCCTCCTTTTTCAAGATCTTTGTATAATTAAACCCGCTCATTGCATGCGGTTTTAATCCTTTTTATTCAGACACCTTACTGCCGTTTTGCGCTCTGTCTCTGTGGTGGCACGCACAGAAATGTCCCTTTGAGATCTCCTCAAACCCGGGTATCTTTTCGGAACACAGTTCATCCGCATAGGGGCATCTGGTCCTGAACGCGCATCCGCTCGGGGGATTTACCGGACTTGGCACATCTCCTTCAAGGATTATCCTCTTTGAAGCCCTGGCGGTCTTCGGATCAGCTACCGGAACAGCGGATATGAGCGATCTGGTATAGGGATGAGCCGAATGGAAGATCAGCTCCTCAGACTCTGCCATCTCTACCAAATGACCGAGATACATCACTCCTATCCTGTCGGATATATGATTTACCACGGAAAGATCATGGGCTATGAAAAGATAGGTAAGTCCCAGTTCTTTCTGCAGATCTTCAAACATATTTACAACCTGGGCCTGAATCGAAACATCGAGCGCCGAAACAGGCTCGTCACAGACGATAAATTCGGGATCCACCGCAAGAGCCCTTGCTATCCCGACTCTCTGTCTCTGTCCGCCGGAAAATTCATGAGGATAACGGTTTGCATGCTCCGAATTTAAGCCCACCTTTTCAAGGAGACCGATTATCCTGTCATACCTCTCCTTTTTTGAACCGCACAGATGATGGATGTCTATCGCCTCTCCGACTATATCACCCACGGTCATTCTGGGATCGAGGGATGCGTAGGGATCCTGGAAAACGATCTGCATCTTCCTCCTGTAGGGCATCATGTCTGCCTTTATCTTTTTCTCCCCGTCAAAGAGAACTTTTCCGTCATAGACTATCCTGCCGTCGGTAGGCTCGATAAGGCGCAGTATGGATCTGCCGGTGGTCGTCTTTCCGCATCCGGATTCCCCCACCAGTCCGAAGGTCTCTCCCTTATTGATATAGAAACTTACATCATCGACGGCTTTGACAACATTTTTGGTACCCGCAACAGGGAAATACTGTTTAAGCCCTTCGATCTCAAGAAGCTTTTCGCTCATCGCTTAAGACTCCCCCTTTGCATTGTCTTGAAGTTCAAACTGTTCTTTCTTCTGAAGCCAGCATCTGGAATAATGTTTTCCGTTATATTCGGTTTCGTCCGGCATGTCCTCAAATGTGCCGTCGGCATTTATTATCATCTTTTCCGGCTTTCTTTCCAGGCATATCTTCATGCAGGAATCACATCTGGGCGCAAAGCCGCATCCTTTCGGAGGATTTAAAAGATCCACCGGTGTTCCCTCGATGGGCACAAGCCTTGAGTATTCCTTTTCCTGGAATTTGGGGATGGATTTTAATAGTCCCTTTGTGTATTCATGCTTCGGCTCATAAAAGATATCATCGGTCGTTCCGTATTCCACTATCTCGCCGGCATACATGACCGCGATATGGTCGCACATCGAAGCGACAACTCCCAGGTCATGGGTTATGAGGATGATGCCCATCTTTAATTTCCGTCTCAGGTCATTCATCAGTTCGAGTATCTGGGCCTGGATCGTAACATCCAAAGCGGTAGTCGGTTCATCCGCTATGAGGAGCTTGGGTTCGCAGGCAAGGGCTATCGCTATCATGACCCTCTGCCTCATTCCTCCCGAAAGCTCGTGAGGATACTGCTTTAAGCGCTTGTCGGGCTCGTTTATTCCAACTAAGGTAAGAAGTTCTCTTGGCCTCTGCCTTGCCTCTTCCTTTGTCTTGTCTCCGTGTACGCGGACCGCTTCCTCTATCTGATTTCCTATGGTGTAAACAGGATTTAAGGATGTCATGGGATCCTGAAAGATTATGCTTATCTCCTTGCCGCGGATCTTTCTGATCTCTTTTTCCGTCATTAGATCGACGCGGTGGCCGTTGAAATTGACCTCTCCGTCAACGATCTTTCCGTTGTCCGCCGTAAGCCCCATGAGAGAATAGGCTGTGACCGATTTGCCGGAACCGGACTCACCGACTATGCCCAAAACCTCGCCTTCCTTCATCTGGATGGAAACATCGTTTAAGGCCTTCACCTCGCCTACCGGGGTGAAGAAGGATAATTTTTCATGTTTTATATCTACCAAATAATCGCTCATACTCTGTACCTATTTTTTCATCTTCGGATCAAACGCATCGCGGAGTCCGTCTCCCAGAAGATTAAAACTCAATATGATCACAAATATCATGAACGCCGGAGCGAACAGTTTCTCGGGATAGGTCTGAAGGCCGTTTAAGGCATCCGATGCAAGTGAACCCAGTGACGGCATGGGTGCCTGAACACCGAGTCCCAGGAAACTCAAGAACGACTCGGTAAATATCGATGACGGTATCTGAAGGGTTGTCGTAACGATCAGGGTACCGATACAGTTTGTTATGAGATGTCTTTTTATTATGCGTCCGTTAGAAGCTCCCAGGGCTTTTGCCGCGGTAACATATTCATTCTGCTTTAAGACCATTATCTGGCCTCTGACGATCCTTGCCATACCGACCCAGTAAAGAAGGGCAAATACGAGGAACATGGAGACCATGTTGGGACCTAAGGCCGTGATCCATCCGAAGCCCGGGACATTCGACAGATTCTGCAGAGGGAATTTGAGCACCTGCGCCAGCAGTATGATAATAAGCACATCTGGAATGGTATACAGCACATCCACGATCCTCATCATCACCATGTCGACCTTTCCGCCAAAATACCCTGCCACTGCTCCGTAAACCGATCCTATCAGCAAAATGAGCAGGGATGCCACTATACCTACCGTCATGGATACTCTTGCTCCGACCAGGACTCTGATCGTATAATCCCTGCCGTTCTGATCGGTGCCAAGGATATGAGGGAATATGCTCTCTCCCGCTTCCATCCGCTGAATTTCCTTCGCGGAATATTCCATTATGCCGAGACGCTCGGAACCTTTAACCTGCTCTTCATAGGCATAGGGATAAAAAGCCGGGACTATAAAGGCCAGGACTACTATGATCATGACTACGGTAAATGCAGTCATCGCGATCTTGTTGCGCTTAAATCTGCGCAGTCCGTCCTTCCAGAAGCCGACCGATTCGCGCATGATGACAAGCGATTCCTTCTCGTCGGCCGTTGCCGGCACGAAATCATCTACATTCAGTTGTAATGACAAGGGATTTTTCTTTTTATCCATTTCCCAAATCCCTCCTACTTAAGTTTGATCCTGGGATCTATGAAGGCATAAGCTATGTCCACCACCACATTCATCAGAATGATGAAGCAGGCAAGAAAGATCGTTGTTCCCATGATGAGGGGATAATCTCTCGAGGGGATCGCGCTTACGAATTCGTGTCCGAGTCCGGGTATGGTGAATATCTTTTCGACGATAAAGCTTCCGGTCATAAGATAGGCAAGCAGCGGTCCGAGATAAGTAACTACCGGCAGGATGGCGTTCCGGAGTGCGTGCTTGAAGATCGATTTGAAGGTAGAAACTCCCTTTGCCCTTGCGGTCCTCATGTAGTCCTGTCCTATGACATCAAGCATGGAGGACCTCATGAGCCTTGAGATATAGCTTGCCGGATAAAGCGACAGCGCCAGCACCGGCATGATGTAGCTTGCGGGCGTTGTAAGCCCGAGCGAAGGCAGGAGTTTTAATTTAACCGATAGGAAATACATCATAAGTGTGGAACTTAAGAAGGTGGGAATCGCTATTCCCGCCGTTGAAAAGACGATTATGATATTGTCGATGACCTTCCCTCTGTTGTAGGCGGCTATCGACCCCAGTGGAACCCCGATCAGAACGGACAGCAGTACTGCCATTCCTCCGAGGCGGGCAGATACGGGGAATTTGTTTCGGATTATATCATTTACCGTAAATCCCCTTTTCTTTAAGGACATTCCCATATCGCCTTGCAGGATATCTCCCATGTAGGTGAGATACTGTACGAACAGCGGCTTGTCCAGTCCGTATTTTGCCTCCATGGCTGCCTGGGCCTGGGGTGTTACGGCCTTTTCAGAAAGGAACGGACCGCCCGGGACCAAATTCATTATGAAGAATGTAAGCGTTGCTACCACAAATGCCGTGAGAACGCCGAACAAAATGCGTTTTATAATATACTTGGCCATCGATGACTCTCCCTTTCACACGCGCTTCAATATTATAGCGCCATATCGGGAGTATTTCAACAATAACTATGTTGTATTTACCCTATTATGCTAATCGGGATGACCCACATATATTATGGTGCAGTTGTTCAGACGCTTTATTATCTAAGCTCATGATTTAATCTGTGGCCGGTCACGCAACCGGAGCAATCCGACATCCCTGTCTGACCTCGCTTCGCTCGGTTTTTGCTCCTATTTGCGCATCCATGCGCAAATTTGCTGACTATTGAGCATTCGCTAAGATAATAACAGCATCCTCACAGAGCACTATAATATATGTGGGTCATCCCGATCCAAGTAAAGGGCAGCTAAAAACAGTAACTGCGTCCCCATTATATTAAGATCATATGATGTTGCGACGAATTGCGTCTTCGCTCCGCTTCGGTCGGCGCTACGCAAACAGCCACTGGCTGTTTAGCGCCGTTGCTAAAGCAACTCTCGCAATTCTGAAACACTCACAATCCGCGCAGTAGCGCTACTTGTTCGTGTTTCTCGGGTCACAAAGTCATAATGCTTTTCAAACAAGTTTGAACGCATTATGACCTTTTGACCCTTACATCATCATATTATTTCACAGTGAATCCGATCCTGCGATCTGCAATTGTCAGGATGTAGTTTCCGGAAGGAAGATGCAGGTCTGCAAGGTCAAGTGTCAATGGGTTTTCTTCCTTCATGATATTGCCAAGGATGCCTTCCGCGATGGTTTTTTCTTCGCCGGAAGCTTCTCTTTGGACTATGGTGTACTCCATATCATCGATCTTTTCCGGAAGTGTTTCGGTGGCGGCTATGGTAAGGATCCCGTTTTCATAGACTGCTATGTCCGTATCCGGTTCCCTCTTTTCTTTGAGCGATTCGTCCTGTATTCCCGTCGGCGCCAGTGTCTGGCCGGCTGTACTGTTGTCGTACATCTGCACGGAATCTGAGGGTGCTTCTTCCGCTTCGTATGTATGTGAAGTTTCATCTGCAGGCTCTGCTTCGGCTGCGGGCATTGCCTCATCTGCCATACTTTCCGCAGGGGCATAGGATGCGCTCTCGCTCTTGCTGCTTCGGGCAAGTCCCGAGTAAAGTACACTCACCGTGATCAGGACTGCTGCGGCTGCAGGAAGGAGAACCAGGGCCGTCTTTCTTATACTGAAGATCTTTGCTTTCTTTTCATGTTCCTTACTGTCATGCAGTTCGAAAGCAGCTTCATCTATGTATTTGGGATCAATGCCGGAAAAGGCATTCATCAGGTCTTTTTCGTTCACAGTTCATATCCCTCCTTCAGAAGGTATGTTTTCATTTTCTGACGCAGCCGAAACAGCAGTGATTTTACCGCCGATTCGGACATTTCCATTGCGTCCGCTATTGAACTTAACGGATCGACATAGAAATAGCGTCTGACAAAAATGATCCTGTCATTTTTATCAAGTCCGGCAAGAAAGCTGTTTATGTGTCCCGACAGCAGTGACATGTCGACCATGTCCTCGGTCGATGACGAGCCTGCCACCTCCAGAAGTTCATCAAGCGCGAGAGCAGTCTGTCCCGCCCCGCGCTTTTTTGAATGGATCTTTCTGTACAGTGTCAGCGCATGATTTCTCACTATGGCCGCAAGGTAGGGTCCCAGAAGATCCGGCCGTTCTTCGGGCATGGAATTCCAGGCCGAAAGCCATGTGTCATTTACGCACTCCTCGGTATCTTCATCATTTGCGACTATGTTAAACGCAATCTTTCTGCAATATCTGCCGTATGCCTTATCCGTTTCGCTTACGGCTTCTTCACTTCTGGCCCAGTAAAGGTCAACGATCTCTTTGTCCTGCATCACAATTCTCTTATCAGATCAGCAAACTCCTCTTTATATTCATCATCAAGGGCAAGCTTTGATACCTGCTTTGATACATCCCTTAAACTCACATTTCCTATGTATTCACTGTCATTTAATATCATGCCGCACTCGGCAACACTTGCCGCAAAGAGTGTATCACAATCCGGGTTTTTAGTATAGCATCTGCTGCTTACGGGGAAGTAGATAAGCTTTGATTCATCCTCATCCGGCTCCTTGTAGCGGACCGATACGGTCATCCATTCGTCAGACTTTAAGCCTTCCTCGGAAAGATCGGTTTCCTGATAACGAAGAGCGATGTCCTCATCTGTCTTTTTGCTTTCATCATTCAGTCTGATCTCATACATCACTGTCATGGCATGTCCGCTTCCGATCTCGCCGCCGTCCTTTGTATCATCATTGAAATCCTTTGCGGCCATCGTTCTGTTTTCGTATCCGACCAGGCGGTATTCCGACACATACTTCGGATTGAACTCAGTCTGGAACTTTACATCCTTTGCCACCGTGAAAAGAGTGGAATTGAACTCATCGACGAGCACCTTCTTTGCCTCGTTCATGCAGTCAATATATGAATAGTTTCCGTTGCCCTTATCTGCAAGAGTTTCCAAAGTGACCTCATTGTAGTTTCCTGTGCCGAAACCGAGAACCGAAAGAAATACTCCGCTTTCCTTTTTGTCCGTGATCAGTTCCTCAAGTTCATCTTCCGAGGTTACCCCGACATTTAAGTCACCGTCCGTTGCCATGATGACACGGTTATTTCCTCCCTTGATGAAGTATTTTTCCGCAAGTCTGTAGGCAGATCTGATCCCCTCTCCGCCGTTTGTGGCACCGCCTGCTTCAAGGCTGTTTATGGCTTTTTTCAGAGTGGTATGCTCATTTCCGGGAACTCCCGCGATGACTATATCCGAAGAAGAAGCATAGGTCACTATCGACACCCTGTCATTCTCGTCAAGATCATCCACGAGCATGTTGAAGCCCATCTGAAGAAGAGGCAGCTTGTCATAGGAATTCATGGAACCCGATACGTCTATGAGGAAAACGATATTTGAAGGCGTATCCTTTGCATCACCGGCCTCCTTTGCCTTTATCCCAAGGTTTACAAGTTTTGTCTCCTTATTCCAGGGACAGTCGATTATGGAGGCGTTTACAGCAAAAGCATCATTTCCCCTGGGGCTTCGGTAGTTGCTGTAATTAAAATAGTTAACAAGTTCTTCTGTCCTGACGGAGCCTGCCGGGATATCAGAAAGTCTCAATCCCTCATTTATCATCCTGCGAAGGTTTGAATAGCTTGCGGTGTCTATGTCAGCCCCAAAGGTGGAAAGCGGTGAAGAGAGCACATCCGTAAATGCGTTCTCGGCCACGCTTTTATAGTTCTCCCCGTTTGAGTGTGCGGGAACCGGCTGACAGATGCCGGGACACAGAGTATCCTTTGCCATATCATAAGTCCTAACACTGTCTCCTGCCGTTGACGAATACAGACTTCCGGAAGCAGCCGTTTCATTCAGATAAAGACTTCCGTCATCATACTCACTGTCATAGGTCTCACACGCTGCTTCTGCTTCCGGATACGAAGGTTCAATATAGGATGATCCATTATCTGCCGGAGCTGTTTTGCATTCTGCTGCCTCTTCCGTATATTCCGGTTCAATAAATTCCGATGCCGCCTCTTCCCTTGCTGCAGGCGCACATGATGTAACACCACACCCTGTTAATGATGCCGTTAAAACCGTTCCGATAAGAATTGCTGCGATCCTTTTGTTTTTCATAATAAAAACCTCCTTATATTATGCGTTTGTTTTAAGGCTTTTTTGTGCCTTTCAAACATATAGACGCAAAACATGAAAGGAGGTTTCGAATTTTTTTGAAATTTTTTTATTTTTTTATTCAGTGACCGATACCATCACTGTATAGGTTTTTCCGGCAACTTTTGCCGTCAATACAGCGCTGCCTGCATTCTTTGCATATACGGTTCCCGTCTCATCAACAAAAGCAACGCTGTTGTTTTTGCTTCTAAAGAGTACAGGTTCAAATATCGACTGATCCTTTTCGGGTCTGATCGAACATACATCTCCCGCCTTCATGCTCAGTTCATAGCCGGTGCCTGCACTGTTTGCCCTGTTCATCTGACCTGCGCCCGTCACCTTAAAGGAAGGATCCTCGGTATAAACCCTGACTGTATAGTTTGTTACGCCTGCGTTTTTGGCTGCGCTGTAGTTTCCCGAAACAGTTGCCAGTCCCGTAAAGCCCCCGGCTTTGATCTTTCCCTTTTTGATCGAGGCAACGGATGAAGCATCCGATGACCATAGTATCTTATTCATATTGACGCCCATCAGCGTGAAATCCCTGCTCTTTCCCTTCATCATGTAGAAAGTACGGACAGGGGGCTCTGCCACCTTAACCTTGAATGTCTTTTCTCCGGATGAGGATGTTACGGTAAGCTTAACTATTCCCGAAGCTACAGCCTTCAATTTGCCGTCTTTACCGATCTTGACAACGCTGTTCTTCCAGCCGGTTACCTTGCCGTCGGTTTTTACGGCACTTAAGGGTATCGAGGAAGACCAGGACGCCTTTTTAAGACTGAAGCCGTCGGAGAATTTCAGCGTAACGGTCTGGAAAGGCTGGATGATAAGTTCATTACCCTCTACGGGGCCGGGCGCTTTCTTTTCAACTACCTTTATCTTTGAAGTAACGGCCTTGCCGTTTACGAAGGCCGTAACCTTGCAGCTTCCCTTCTGGCAGCCGTAGACGATGCCGTTTTCCACCAGGGCAACGGAAGGTTTTGAGGAATACCAGGCCACATCATAATGATCACCATTGCTGCCTTTATCAAGCACCAGCTGTATCTTTTCTCCCACCATGACGGAAGAAGGCACTGTAAGCGTGGGAGAAGCGATAACAACCCTGCAGGATATCTCTCCGACTCCCTGTGAAAGCGGTGTTCCTGTAAGCGATACGCCTTCCGATGCAGCCTTCGCCTTGGCCTTGTTCTTTTTTATTATCTGTAATGACGCGGGATCAGATGATGTCCAGCTGTAGTTTTTATCAAGAAGGTATGTCTGGCCCTTTGTCAGATAAACAGTCTCACCTGTTTTTATTACAGGCGCCGTGTTCATAGCACCTGATGCATTTTCTGCCGACGCAGCGGCAAAATGCGCGGTGAGTGTCATGTTTCCCGTAACAGGCATGGCCGGATTCCACAATGTCTTACTGTCGGAATACCATCCTGCAAAGGTCCCTTCGGGATCAGAGGGAACATTTTTTACAGCTTCACCCTCCGTGACCTGCTCCGTATAGACTGTTTTTCCGTCATTTACAAAGCTTACTGCATAAACGGGCGGCGCCGACTTCTGTCTTACCCTTACTGTGCAGTAGACACTTTTTCCGCCTGCCTCAGCCCTTGCCTCTATGACCGTGTCGCATTCCGACAGACCCGTAACAAGTCCCGTACTGTCAACTTTTGCCACGCTTTCGTCGAGGCTCTTAAATATGACTGTCTTATTTTCCGTATCTTCCGGGATCACCTCGGCATTCAGCCGGAAGGTCTCATTTATTCCGATAGTGACATCCGTTTTATCGAGGACGACCCCAATGCCTTTCTTGTCATAGGTGCTTAAGTTTATCGTGCCGCTCGCTTTCATTCCACTGTCATAGCGTGTATAGAGCTGATATTTTAATATGCCGTCCTCAACGATGGCGCCGTAGATATAACCCTTTGCTTTCTCACTGTCAGAGAGCGTGTAGATCGTCTTTTTGGATCCGCTTGCGGAATTGACGAGCAGGATCTCCGTGGGGGTCGTTGCCGTAAAGTAATTTCCGACGGAACTTAAGCAGCTGTAATTAGCCTGCCACCAGCCGCTTCCGCCCCAGACACCCCATCTTGCCTGATAGTCTGTCAGTTTGTTCTTTGCCTTTGTCTTAAAATCGTAGGTATAAAGCGATATATCATCCATGCCTTCATAATATGCCCCAAGACTTCCGACCATTGGCACGGGTGAATCCATTTCCATCCACGGAGCGTTTTCAAGGTCACTTGAGCCTTTGACCGAACCGTAAATATCGTCGCCTTCCTTATTTCTCCAGTCTGTGGATTTGTGGCTGGAATGCATCTTGTCACGGCTTAACATGAAGTATTCATGTCTGCAGTTGTATTCATGAAAGTGTCCGTCTGCTCCGCTTCCCGATATAGGATCATCCCAGGTGCAGTCTATGTAATACTGCTTTCCGCCCACGGTAAGATAATTCCATGCATGATTGATGCCGTTGCTTCCGACATAATCACATTTAAACTGCCCTCCGAGCTTATTCATCAGATGCTTAAACGCCAGGCTGTAACCCTCGCAGACAGCGCTGCCCCGGACGATGGCATCCTCGGCGCTGTATCTTGAATAGGACAGGTCGTACTGGACATGGGTGACCAGATAGTCATGGATATACATTGTCTTCTGAAGATCCGTCCAGGTTTTATCCACTCCCTTTATGATCTCCGACACTTTCCTGTCAAAAGCATCTGATTCAGCAACCGTGCATCCGTCCTTTATCTTTACGGAAAGGATCCCGGCATTTCCCGACTGATCAGTGGAGCAGGAATAAGCGCCGTCCACATAGAAAAATTCGGCGTGATCGTTTATTACATCCACGAGCAGCTGCCCTGCTCTGTCCTGCGGTATGTTATATCCCGAGATATCCGCAGAGATATACGCGGAACCGTCCCAGTTTCCTATGGCTTCTGCCACTGCCTCGCAGGCCTTGTCATAATCATCAAGGGCATGCAGGGATGTAAATGCAGCCATGCAGGATGCCTCCTCAAAATCGGGGAAGCCGCCCTCCTGTATGAGCATTTCCGATATGTCGCCGCTTACGGATCCTGCTGCTTCCTCAACCGGGTTTGCATCTGGCTCCGATACGGTTTCTTCCGGGATCTGAGGTATCTGTGTCTCATCGGAGGATACCGTCTCCTGCCCTGCTTCATTATCCGAAAGCGTATCCGGGATCTCTTCGCTGTCACCGGAAACTGTCTTAGGGATCTCTTCATTTTCCGATACGGACATATTTACGGGATCAGGCAGCTGTTCTCCCGCAAACACGATTCCCGAAGCTCCGATAAGGCCGATTGTCATGGATAACGCCGTCAGGCATGACAGCAGGATATTTTTTATTCTGTATTTCTTCATATTTTTTCTCCCCGGCGTCGTAAACTGATTTTCAAAAAGACCCATGGGTCTTTTTTGAATAATCAGTTCGCTCCGCCTGTCATAAACATCGATCACACGATCAGTCTGCTTTCCGATATTTTAATATAACAAACTATGCGAATCTGTACAATAAAAAAACAGGGCAGAAGCCCTGATCATAAAATCCGTTTCCATCAAAGCACGCGGTTGTGTTATTATAGTAATCAAATTATGCCATAACAATAAAGGAGCGAACGAATATGCAGTCAAGAGAAGAAATGCTCGACCGTATGCGTTATCTGTACCGCGGTCTTTTATCGATCGAAAACCTTACGAATTTTAAGAATAACACTCTCGCACAGGTGAACCAGCTGCAGAAGGAGATCAATTTTGAAGCTGAGCGGCGGAGAAAGGGTATCAAAAATTCACAGATCAATGTCAACAAAAACAAAAACACGGCAACAAGCATTGCCGGCGTTATCTGCGGAGTGATCTTCGGGATCATATTCCTCATATCTCTTGCCATAGGAGCGCTGCTCCGTGCCGCATCCGAGGGCGACCCCTCTATCAGGAGTTTCACCATAGGTTTTTCGGTCTTTGTTTTCATCCTCGGAGCGATACTTACGACCGCGATCACATTTGCGACCCGCGGGATCGTAGGCGGCGTGAGCAAATCCATCGCGACTACTTCACAGCAGGCCATCCCCGATGCCGAAAACAAGATCGCCGATTACCAGGCAAGGATCGAATCATATGTGGAAACTCTTTATGATACGGACAGCAAGATCGCGATCTCCTACCTTTATATAGATGATCTGGTCAAAGCATTTCCTCCGGATTACTGCTATTCATATGCCGTAGGCAAATTCATATCATATATTCAGAATCTCCGCGCTGACAGTCTTAAAGAAGCAATAAATCTTTTTGAGGATGAAGAATACAAAAACAAGATGTACGCAGAACAAAGAAAGCAGACGGAATATGCAAAGATCTCCGCAGCAGCAAATGTCCAGACAGCCTACAATACAGGAGTCATTGCCGATTACAGCAAACAGATCGCAGACAACACGGCAGATATCGCCCGCACAAACAGGATGATAGAGGCAAACACAAGGGCGACAGCAATGTACACTCAGGCGGCTGCTGCATACGCGCAGCAGAATGCACAGTATACAAAGGACATCAGGGACCGTGCCTGCCCGTCGTTTTGGGATTAAGGAGGTTTTATTATGGGACTTTTTGATGAACTCGCAAAAGGTGCTCTCGACGGAGTCGTGGGATCGCAGACTGCAAACTTCATATCAAACAAGCTTGCCCAGTCCAGCAACCCGACTGTCCAGCACTACAGAAACAAGGTCGATGAAGCCTTTGTACAGACCTCTCAAAAACTCAGACAGAATAATCCAAAGTTTGCCCAGGCCTGCGATAAGGCCACAGGCGTAATGGCTGAATTTGCCAATGAAATGACCGGAAACGCTTTTGCGTCACAGCCGTCCGTACAGGATCAGTCCACCGATCCCATAGTTCAGCCAAACGCTGCTGATCCCGGAGACGATTCCCAGAGTGTCGACAAGAACATGTGGGATTTTGAGTGATCTTTATTTAATCTTCTATACCGTATCTGGACTTAAGCTCATCCGATAACTGTGTATCTTTAAGTATCGCATGAGCTTTGTCTATGAGATCCTTAACCGTATATCTCCTGAAGTAACCTACTTCCTTGTCTTCACCTGTTTTCTTTGATGTGGTGATAAAGATATCCCTGTCCTTATTATACCCAAAGCAGTTTGCGATGCTTGCGGTCTCTATGCCGTTTTCCATGTCCACTACGCTCAAAAGATCATCCATGCTTATATAAAGCATTCCGGTCCCGGGATCATGATCGAATATAACATCCCCGGTGTAATAATAATACACGAGCACATCGATATTTTTCAGGAACTCTCCGCTTTCAACGGAATATCTGTTAAGGCTTCCGTCATTATATAAAACGAGCAGATCGTCACCTGAGAAAGTCATGCCGATCGGTGAAATACCCGGACACGCTATCGTCGTCTTAACCTTTCCTCCCTTATCGGCAAGAAGGATCTGTTTTCCGTCGGATACGGCAAAAAGCCCGTTTATGCTTTTGTCGGAATAGCAGTCGGCTCCTGCCCAGTCTTCGGGGACCTCAAGCGCGGCGGCCTCACCGCTTTCGATATTCATGATAAAATCCGCATCTCCTTTTATGGCTGCAGCTTTTATCTCTTCAAAATATGCAGGGACGCCGCTGATATAACTGATCTCCTCAGGAATCTTTATCTCCTTTTTATCAGCGGATTCCATATCAACTGCCACAAGATATTTTTCATAGTCCTCTGTCCTTACGGTATAGATGAACTTCCCGTCCGAAGAGGCAAAAGAATCCCTGAAAGAGGTGTCCATATCCGGCAGTTTTTGAGAAGACTCCGCGTCCTTTACGATATCTATCGATATAAGCTCAGGATCGCCGTCTTCCACATCATGTCCGAGAAACACCTTCCCATTCCGTATGCCGAGCAGCTTATATTTGTATGAGCCCTCTCCCTCCAGCTGTTTTTTGATATGCTTCGGTTCAGCACCGAGAGTGAATATATTTAAGACCGGTCTGCTCTCATCCTCCGACAGCACCACAAGGCAGTCATCACCCAGTATATATCCGTTTGACAGATCCGGAAGATATGCATCATCACAGAGTGCGGTCCACTCTTCATCATATACATTGACTCCGTAATAAATGATCTCATGTGCAAGATGCTGTCTTGCATATACCCCTTTATTTACGATCACCTGGCGGAGATCGTCGGTGAAATTTTTGCTGTAATACACAGCATCCCTGTCCACGCTCGGTGCCGGAGCAGCATATCCGCCGTTTTCGGTTATATACACCGGCGTCCCGTCCTTGTCCCTGTCACTTGCATCTATCACGGAATCATTCATGTTGTTGCTGTAGGACACAGCACCCGTTTTTATATCGTATGCGGTGGCAACATTGCCCGAATAAAATACCACAGAGTCTTCGAGCTTTAAGAAGCCGCTGTTTATCGTAACTCCGTTGCAGGCAAAATCCGAGTTCCACTTTTCGGCAAGACTGTCCGCATCAATGCACTTTACGGTCGAATGGTCGGTTGTCATGATCTCTTTTGAACCTATGGACATGCTTCCCTTAAGATCCACATCAGTACTTGCCGTGACGAATGTATCATCACTGACCCATTCGATGTTCTTAATCATCTCATCGACCGGATCCGACATCTTCAGATCCTTTGAATCAAGATCAAAAACACCGTAGGTATAACTGTTCCATCCTTCAAGGGCTCTTACGGCAATTCTCTTTCCGTCGGGTGAAAGGCGGCTTTCAACGATGCTTGGTCCGTCAATTCCCAATAATTCATTTTCCTCATTTCCCGGCATTGATATCTTATCTTTAAGATTTCCCGTTTTGATATCGAAATTGAGATAATCGTTTCTCAGCGTAGCGATATAGAATGTATCACCGTTCAGACAGAGGTTGTTTTCATCATCAAACGAGTAATATGCATCTTTTGGAATAGTATATTCCCAGAGTGTATCTCCGTTCGTGACATCGTAACAGATGATGGTCTTGTCGCTCCAAACGGCAAGCTTTTCATCATCCAGATACCTCATACCCTTGATGCGCGCGATCTCCCCGTCAAGATATATGATGTTTTTGTGGGTTTCGGTATCCCATACACCGACAATGTTCCCGTCATCACGAATGGCAACGGTCTTCCCGTCACCGCCCACTTCAAAATCGGAAATGACATTGGGCATCTCATAATTCCAGGCCGCATGAATGTTGGTGCCCTTGTTTCCCTCATAGGCAAGAGTTGCCTCAGTCAGCGCCCTGACAGCTTCCGCCGTCACCGGTCTTTCATCCTGATCATCTTTGGGAAGCGCTTCCAAGGCCAGCTGCAATGCCGTGATACGCTGCTCCTTTTCGAGGAGATTCTGTGATTCCTTTGCCAGATATCTCGACTGGTTTTTCAGTGATTCAAGATAGGTTTTCCGGATCTTATCCCTGCTATAGAACATATAGGCGCTGAAGGCTGCCATCAGCGCAAGCGCCACGGAAAAGACCGCCGTCAGTTGTTTTATCCTGTACTGTCTGCGGCGGTTCATGAGCTCATCATAAGCGCAGCCTATGATGCCGCTGGCAAGTCTCGGCAGTTCGGTCTTTTTTGCTTTGTTAAGCGGCATCCTGTAGTCGCATGAAAGCGGCTCGACCGGGATCCTGACCGTCTGCTCATTTCCGTTATCATCCTTAACGGTCCTGTCGTCGTATTTTAAGACATCCGGTATCACATCATACGGTTCCCCGTTTACCAGGACCGTGAATATCTCCTTCTTTGAATGGTTTTCAAGAAAGCATTCTATCTCCCTCGGGACCCATGCAGACTCCTTTGTATTGGTCGAACAGATCACGATGAGATAGTCGGAGTTTTTGAGAGCATTTGAGATCGTATCGCTCAAGTCGCTTGTGATCGGAAGTTCATCCTTATCGCGGAATATCCGGTTAATCCTTTTGACTCCGGTACTGCGCCTGATCTTTCCGGGTATATGAAAGCGCTCCAGTCCTTTGTGGACAGCCTCAGCAACCCTGTTATCTTCGGGCGCATGCTTGTAGGAAATAAACGCATTATAATGATCCATCAGTTTTTAACCTCCCTGTAAAGCCTGGGAAACAGCCTTTTATTGATTATATAGATATCATGGGGATCATCCTCTCTGACCGCAATATAATCCCCCGGTTCTCCCGAATAATATTTTTCCTCATCCCATGCGGTAAATAGTTTTACATGCTCATCAAGCGGTTTCGCAAATATCCTTACACTTCCGGTGCTCATCACCGACTTTGCAAATGCCAGGATCTTTTTCTTTTCACCCGTGACCACATCCCTTATGGACGGCTCATATTCAAAGGTTTCCCGGTAAGGCTCACCGCTCTTTTCGTAACTGCTTTCAAGCTTCTTTTTTGTGATCGGATAGATCTCACCCTCTATCCCTATCATGAGAAAGATGTCTTCATCGGCCCTGATATTGATGTCGCCCTCTAAAGTCCTTATCTCAACCATCGTATTTACCGGAAAGATATCGGTAAGCTTCACATATCCCAGAAGCTGAGGCAGCTTCTCATAAGTTTTCATGTCCGGAACATCAAGCACCGTATCCTTTGCGTAAATGACCCGGTACATTGAAAAATAATCGTCAAGTCTTTTATTAAACTCATCCCTGACTGCCCCTTCAAGACCGTTTTCATCATCATCGTTTACGCCCGCAAGTCTTTCCGGACGTATGCTCCCTCCGGCTTTGGTTATATGACCTCCGCCTCCGCCTATGCCGTCCGCAAGAAATGAGGCCAGCTCATTGGCATGTATCTCCTTATTGCAGCTCCTGACAGAAAACTTTATCTCCTGGGGACTTACATACCATGCAACACAGATATCCACGCCAACTGTCTCAAGAGAAAAATCACTTATCACTCCCAGGATATTCGGATCACACTGGTCCGCCCTGATGAGCAGGGTCTTATTTTTTCCGTGATACTCATAGTCAAGGATCGCGCGTCCCGTGATCTTTAGTTCATCCAGGGAAATGCTGGAATTGCTCATCTCGGTGATGAGGCTTTTATTGATAATAAGAGAGTCCCTCATATCCCTGTCAAGGGGATGTGATATCTCCGACAGCTTGTTAGTATCCGTGTATAGACCGTAATAAAGCGCGGTGGAAAGAAGGATGTCTGCAGAGATGTCCAATCCCTCACTCCGTATCATGTCCCAGATTATCGTGGCGCAGCTCCCGATGCTGCTCCTTATCTCGGACATCTTTCGTTTTTCACCCGATGACCTGTGATGATCTATGACCGCGATATTATCGGCATCGGTAAGGGTCACATTTTTCTGGCCGTACTGACAGTCCACGGTAACAAGAAGCTTTGGCTTTTCATTCATATCGGGGACATAGCTTACGGGTATCTCAAGCTTTTGCACCATGATCAGCAGATTGCTCTTGCTGATCTTATTGCGGCCGCGATATATGAAACGGGCCTTTTTTCCCTGCTTTTTAAGATACCATAAAAGAGCAAAGCCCGAAGCAAGCGCGTCAGCGTCAGGATTGTCATGACACTGGATCACTATATCATCAAATGTTAAAAGATCGCTCAGTTTCATAAAAATGCATCCTTTTCAAGATTACCGTTCATAATGGTTGCTCATTTCTCATTTTGTGTTTATCATATCATTTATAAACATATTCCTACAATACCGCCAAAGGAGATATCATGCAGACAGGGTTAACCATATTTTTTATGATCGCGGCCGTCGTTCTTCTCATCCTGTACGCAAGACTTTCGATCATGCTCGACAAGCTTGAAAAACGGATGGCCGAAATTGAAGAGTCACTTAAGGCTCCGGCAAACAAAAAAAGAAGCATTCAGACAAAAAAAGAGGATAAGCGATGATAGATACACCCACAATAATCCTTATGTGCATGCTGATAATCCTTATCCTGATGTTCGCAGGGGTTACGATAAGGATTGATAATGCGGACAGACGGATGGACCGCCTGCAGGAAACAATCTTAAAAAAACAGCTGGAAAAAGCGGCTGAAGAGGAATTGTCAGATATTTCCACCGAATAAGCATTTTTACAGTATCGTATTTTCATTTTGGGGGAACCGGCGATGAAACTGAAAAAGTGCAATGCCATATTGTCGCTCTTAAGTGCGCTGACTCTGTTGATCCATATTTTATACAACATATTTGCCTATGCGGCTTTTTTCTATGATCCCACGTTGAAGATGCTAACCGCTCTCCCGTTTATCATTATCGTCTGCGCTCATGCCATATGCGGCATGTGTTCTGTTTTCCTGCTCGGTGACGGAACATGTCCTGCACTCTATCCGAAACAGAATGTGAAAACCATCATACAGCGTGTATCTGCGGCGCTGATCTTTCCTCTCCTGATAATACATCTGAATTCTTACAGCCTTCTGAAAAAAGGGGCTTCCGAGAGCATGGCTCTGTTTGTCCTTATTATCATCCTCCAGTTACTTTTCTTTGCCGTTATCGCTTCACATACGGCAGTCTCTTTTTCCAACGCATTCATAACCCTGGGCATATTGAGCGATATAAACAAAAAGAGAATGATCGATATCGCAATGATCATTATGTGCGCACTGTTGTTTATTACAGCAGCCTTCTGCATAATCAGAGGCGAGCTGATCATGTTTTTTTCGGAGTAAAAGCTAATGAAAGAGGTACTGATAATCGGAAGCGGGATTTCGGGCTTGACCTGCGCGGTGCGGTGCGCAGGTCTTGGCATGCATGCCACGCTCATATCTCCCGTTTCCTCGGAACGCGCCCAGTCCGTGATGGCTGCCGGCGGCATAAATGCAGTCACGGCAGAATGTGAAGAAGGCGATTCCGTTGCCTGCCACATTGAAGACACACTAAAGGGCGGAGGAATGATCGCCGGCAGAAATGCCGTCACCGGACTCTGCGGACATGCGGAGGAGATCATACACTTCCTTGAAGGAACAGGCACGGTATTTACGGTAGACGATAACGGGCGTCCGGTTGTCAGGGCTTTCGGCGGACAGTCTCATAAAAGGACCCATTACTGCGGTTCCTCCACCGGCAAGCAGATCGTTTCGGCCCTTATTATGGAAGCGCGCAGGTTTGAGGGCGAGGGTCTGATCGACAGAAAACTCCGGATGTATTTTCATTCGGCGCTGATAAAAGACGGTGAATGCTACGGAGCCATTCTGTATGATGAAAAAAGCAGAAGTCTTCTGCCTGTCTTTGCCGACGCCGTTGTCATTGCATCCGGCGGTCAGAATGCTCTCTTCGGGAAAACCACAGGCACCACGCTGTGCGACGGATATGCCGCCGGAAAGCTCTTTTTGCAGGGAGCGGAGCTTAAAAACCTCGAATTCATACAGTATCATCCCACCACGCTTGAAACAGCCCAGAAAAGAATGCTCATCTCGGAAGCGGTACGCGGTGAAGGCGGCCGGCTCTTTTATGAAGATAACGGAAAACGGATATATTTCATGGAAGATATCTACGGTCCGAAAGGCAATCTCATGACAAGGGATGTTGTTTCCAGGGAGATTGACCGTATCGGCAAAGATGTATTCCTTGATATTTCCTTTCTCGATAAAAAACTCATCGACAAAAAGATCCCCGAAGTCCGGGATCTGTGCATGAAATACCGTGGAATAGATATTTCAAAAGAACCGATACCCGTCTCCCCTTCGGTGCACTTCTTCATGGGCGGGCTTGCGGTACACTTAAATCACGAGACAAACATAAGGAATCTGTATGCGGCAGGTGAATGCGCTTCGATGTATCACGGTGCAAACCGTCTCGGAGGCAATTCACTGCTTGCAGCCATATACAGCGGAAATACTGCGGCAGACGACATATCCGGCAGGGTGAAAGAAAACGGTCACCCCGATTTTTCCCGGACATTAAAAGAGGAACAGGACAGTCTTAACGGTCTTTTATCTTCAAAAAGTTCTTTTTCTGTCATGCACATAAGGGATATGCTCTCTGATACCATGAGAAAAAACATGAGCATCGTGCGCTCCGGCATCACCCTTAAGGAAGGCATGGATGACATCGACTATTACCTTTCCGTCGCGGATCAGATACATTTTGACAGCAGTGAGTCCATATATACAAATTACAGTCTCCCTGCAATACTGACGCTGGCCCGCGCCGCTGTCACCTGCGCTCTTTCAAGACACGAAAGCAGGGGCTCCCATTACCGGAGCGACTATCCGGAAACAAAAGATGATCTTGCATATGCCACACTCATTTCATACGATAACGGAGCATATACTACCCGGCCTGACAAGGAGAAAATATATGAAAATTAGGATACTGAGACAGCAGGAGCCTGATTCCCAAGCCTATTGGGAAGCCTTTGATTATGATGGAACAACGGATATATCCGTAGCCGGTCTTCTGGATCATTTAAATTATAACGACGATATAATAAACGATGCCGGCAGGAAAACCACCAGGATAGGCTGGGACTGCTCATGCATGCAGGGAATGTGCGGAGCCTGCGCCATGGTGATAAATGAAACTCCTGCTCTTGCGTGCGAAACCTTTCTTTACAATCTCAAAACGCGCGAGATAACGATACGGCCTTTGCGGAAGTTTCCGGTCATACACGATCTGATCGTTGACCGCACCCTGATACAGGAAAACCTTAAGATCACGGATGTCTATATCGGAAAATACAATCCGAAGGAGAACGAGGATCACAGACATCAATATGAGGCTGCAAAATGCTTAAAATGCGGCCTCTGTCTTGAGGTATGTCCTAATTATACCAACGGGGAGTCCTTCTACGGCGCGATGTATGCAAATGACTGTTATCTGGTCTACGCAAGAAACAAAGAAAAAAGCGCCGATATGAAAAATACATATTCGGCGCATTTCGGAAACAGCTGTTCCAAATCTCTGTCATGTGTTGATATATGTCCCATGAATATCCCGTCTTTGGCTTCCATGGCAAAGCTTTACCGGAAGTAAGGCGTCTGTCATTGCGCTGCATACTCCTATTTAACCGCCCAAAATCCGGCCTGCATGTATGATGCCCACAAAATGTTTACGGATCTGAATCCGGCATTCTTTATCATCTCAAGATGCTGTTCTATGGTTATCGGAAACATTTCAACACCCCGTCTTGCCTGATGAGCTTTGACTTTCTCCGGTGTCCAGCCATGATCTAAAAGGAATTGCCCCCAGCGGTCCAAAGCCATGGCATCGCTTTCTTTGGTTGACATCCTTATATTTTCGAAGGTCATAAATATGCCTTCTTCCTTCAGGGCTCTGCAACATTTTTTTACAGCAATGCTTCGCGTCTCAATGTCATAATAATGATGACTCTGAATGGCAGTCACGATATCGAACTCATTTTCATATGCAAGTGCATCCGATGCGATATTGTTGAAACTTATATTCTTCCCCTTGAGTTTTTCCTTTGCTATCTTAAGCATGCCTTCAGACGGATCACAGAGGGTGATCTCTGTATCCGGGAGTTCAGCAAGCGCTCTTGCAGCAAGGGTTCCCGTACCACAGCCGGTGTCGAGCCATTTTATCCCTTTCTCTCTCCCACGGGATATCATTTTTGCCACATCAATAACCTGACTATGGAATTCCGTATAATACGGAAGCACATTTGTGATATTCGCATCATAAATACCCGAATCATAAGATGATTTGTTATCTTTCATTTTATATTCCTTTCCTTATGGCCCTTTTGAATCATTCTATAATATTTATATACGAAGATTCGGCAAAATCAACATTGGATTGTTGTTTTTGCCGAATCTTTTTTGAGTGGAGTAGGCGGGAGTCGAACCCGCGTCCAAAAACCGATCCACCGTCCTTCTACTATCGTAGTACGCTGTTTAGGATTCCCTCTGCCGCACGGAAGCGCACGCCCTTACGGTTTCGGTAGCTTCATGATACGCCCATACACTCAAAGCTTTGCATATGTCGTTTCCTGTCTGTTTGACGCCGGTATCCGGTCGGACAGGTACATCCGGGCCGACGGCAGCATGCGCTTAGGCAGCTGCTAACGCGTAATTATCGTCTGCGTTTAATTTTAATTTTGAGATTTAACGCGATCTCCTTCGGATAGCTTCTCCGGCTTCATGGCCCCTGTCGAAACCATTACTACCCCGTTTATATTATTCTGATCATTATGATACACCGAGACTGTCTTATTATCAATAAACTGACGGTTTAATCTTCAGCGGGGAGAAAATCTATCTCCCTTAACTGTATATCGGCGCGTTCGACGGTGATCTTTATTGTCTGACCTACCCTGAAGGTCTTTTTCCCGAGTCTGCCAAAAACCATAAATCCGTCTGCGTCACAGATATAATAATCATCTGTAAGACTTCTTAGCGGTATCATGCCCTCGACAGTATTTTCAAGTTCCACATAGATTCCCCAGTCGGTGACGGAGGAGATCACGCCCTCGTACTCTTCTCCGATGTGTTCCTGCATATACTCGGCCTTTTTGAGTTTTTCGCACTCTCTTTCGACCTCGACGCTGTTTCTTTCAAGACGGCTCGACTGAACAGCAACATCATTAAGGATGCCCTCGAAATGTGATATCCTCGTTTCATCAAGCCTTCCGTGCAGGAAATCCTTTATTATCCTATGTATCTGCAGATCAGGATATCTCCTTATGGGTGATGTGAAGTGACAGTAATAGGTGCTTGCCAGTCCGAAATGTCCTATGGGCTCTACCGTATACCTTGCCTGTTTTAAGGACCTTAAGGTCAGTCTTTCGACCAGTGGCTGCTCGGGTTTTCCGTCACATGAATCAAGCAGCTTCTGAATCGCAGACGGGTGGATATCTCCTCTCGGGAGTTTAAGCACAAATCCGAGTCCGGCTGCAAACGCCTTCAGGTTCTCAAGTTTTTCCCGGTCCGGATTTTCATGGCTTCTGTATATGAAAGGCAGCTCCAGATGACAGAAGGATTCGGCCACTGTCTCATTTGCAGCTATCATGAATTCTTCTATGAGCGAGGTTGCCCGGTTTCTGTCATACGGACCTATGCTTACAACTCTGCCGCCCTCATCAAGCTTTATCTGCGTTTCCGGAAAATCAAAATCAAGCGACCCTCTTTTTCGTCTCTTTTTCCTCAATATACCTGCAAGCTCATTCATGCTTAAAAGAATTGGAACAATATCCGCATACTTTTCAGAAAGAGCTGGATCATTTTCTTCTATGATCCGGTTCACATCGGAATAGGTCATCCTGTGACAGGATCTGATCACGCTTTCCGCTATCCTGTGATCGATGACTTCTCCGTCGGGTCCGATGGTCATAAGACAGCTTACGGTCAGCCTGTCCTCATGAGGATTTAAAGAGCATATGCCGTTTGAAAGCCTTTCGGGAAGCATCGGGATCACAAGTCCCGGCAGATATACCGAGGTGCCCCGAAGCAGAGCCTCCCTGTCAAGCAGCGAATCCTCCTCCACATAGGCCGTCACATCAGCTATATGGACACCGAGGTGATATACTCCGTCTTTTATCTCAAGGCTTACCGCATCGTCAAAATCCTTTGAATCATCTCCGTCTATGGTAAATATCATCTGACCACGAAGGTCAAGCCTGTCTGCTGCATCTTCATCAGATACGGGGCGGTCTTTTTTGCGGGCTTCGCGCGTGATGTCAGACTGAAATGTATCTCTTAATCCATAGGCTTTTACGATACTTTTGATATCCACTCCCGGATCGGTCGGAAAACCTAAGATCTCCGTTATTATGCCTTCGCTCTTCTTATGATTTTTTCTGTCTTTGTAACCGGTTATGCGAAGGACCACCTTGTGTCCCTCCTTTGCGCCCTTGCTCCTTTCCTTTGAAACGCGGAACTTTCCTCCGTAATGGGGATTGTCGGGTCTGACAAACCCGTAGTACTCCGGTACCCTTCTCCCCTTCTGATGCTTCAGAAAAAAGGTGCCCACTATCTGCGTGGTCCTGCGTTCAAGGATACGGATGATCTCTCCTTCGGCCTTCATATCTCCTTCGGCTTTTCGTGTCACGACATAGCTTACGAGATCTCCATGCATGGCATCCCCTTTTTTGCTTTTGGGAATGAATATATCCTCTCCCCCGCCTTCGGCGCGTATGAAACCGTACCCGGATGATGAACTTTCAAAAATACCAAAAAGCGCCTCCTCTTTCAAGGAAGCGCTCTTCTTTCGATCGTTTTTCATATTCTGCTCAAGTTAAGAAGGATGGCCAGTATGATGAACAGCGCACACAGCACTCTCGTTCCCAGTACGAGCTTTCCTTCAAGTGAACGGCCCTTGTTTTTTCCCCAATATGTATCAGCAGCTCCGGCTATGGCTCCGAGTCCCTGGGACTTTCCCTCCTGCATGAGGACCACTGCCGTCAAAGCTACACAGACAACCATGAACAATATCATCAAAACTACTCTTAATCCTGACATTTTCTGCCTCCAAAATCAAAAAATCAAAAATGTGTCTGACACAACCTCATGATAATATCACAGGTTAAGCGGTATTTCAACCTTTTTCCCTTTCGTTGAGGATATTTTTAAAGTATTCCGTATTCTTTACAGGATTTCCGTTAAAGATCGCGGAACCCATCACTATCACATTGGCTCCGGCATCAAGCACCTTTCCTATGGTCTCCTTCGTCACGCCTCCGTCAACCTCGATATCCAGATCCCTGCCCTCCGCTATGAACTTCTCCCTGAGAGCTTTTATCTTTCTGGTGGAGCTTTCAATGTATTTCTGTCCGCCAAAGCCGGGATTTACCGTCATGAGCAATACCATATCCACTTCATCGAGAAGATAATCAAGACATGAAAGCGATGTGCCGGGATTTAAGGCTATACCCACCTTTACACCGGCCTTGCGTATGGTCTTCAAGGCATTTTCCACATCCCTGCAGGCTTCCGCATGGATCGTGATGCCGTCAGCGCCGCAGTCCACAAAATCTTTGATGTAGCGCTCGGGATCGGTGACCATGAGGTGCACATCAAAAAACCTGTCCGTAGCCGATCTGACGGATTTTATGAGCGGCATTCCGAAGGAAATGCTGGGCACGAAATTTCCGTCCATCACATCTATATGGATGGCATCTGCTCCGGCATGATCCACCTTTTCCAGATCCCTGCCCAGATTTTTGAAATCAGCCGCCAGTATCGACGGAGCAAGCATATATTTCATCTGTATCTTTTCGACTCCTTCAGTTGATCAAATATTGAAACATAGGAAGAATATCTGAGTTCGCTTATGACACCGTTTGAAACCGCTTCCTTTACAACACAGCCCGGTTCGTGGGTATGCGAACACATATTGTATCTGCATTTTCCGTTGTATCCGGCAAATTCCGGAAAATGATCCCGAAGACTTTCCGGCTCGATATCCGGAAGATCAAGGCTTGAAAATCCCGGGGAATCAAAAATATATGTATCCCTCCCGATGGGAACAAGCTCTGTATGTCTCGTTGTCTGCTTACCCCGATCGACCTTTAAGCTTAAAGATCCTGTCTGCATGTGATCTTTTCCGAGGAGCACATTTATTATCGAGGATTTCCCCACACCCGAAGGTCCCGCAACTGTAGTTGTCTTTCCCTCAAGCAAAGCTTTCAGTTCTTCCGTTCCGGTGTTGTTTACGGCGCTCGTAAAGATGAGCTCGCATCCCGAATCCCGATAATCGGAAATGATCTTTTCCGTTTCTCCGCCCTTCTTCAGATCGTCCTTGTTGATGCAGATGATGCAGGGAATATCGTGACAGGCCATATTGATGAGAAATCTGTCGAGGAGTCCCCAGACAGGTTCGGGGCTGTGGATCGCAAAAAGAATAAGCGCCTGATCGATATTTGCGACCGGAGGACGTATCAGGCTGTTCTTCCTTTCATGGATACTTACGACATTTCCTTCCACATCATCGCCGCCGGTCAGTTCTATCCTGACATTATCGCCGGCAAGAGGCTTTAAGTCCTTATTTCTGAAAAGGCCGCGCGCCCTGCACTGAAAAACCCCGTCAGGCGTATCCACATAATAAAAACCCGCTATGCCTTTTATTATCTTGCCATCGTATTCCTTCATTCCGCTTCGAAGGTCACCGCAGCTTCCTGAGTCTTTTCCGTGGTGACAACTGTTCCGTCATCCATGGTCTCACTCTTTTCATGTGTGACCACAACCTTTCCCGAAGGATCGAGAAGTCCGGAAAGTTTGATGGAAACAGGGAAGCCCTCCACTGCCTGTTTGAAATATTCAGTGCCCGTGGTATCTCCCTTAAGGATGACAACGGCCCGGCCGCCGGTATAATCAGACGGCGCCGTCACTGAAAGATTGCATTTGTATGTATTTGAAACAGGTGTCGGTGTCACATTCTGGGCGGCAGGTCCAAGGCTTACCACATAGGATATGGCTGTCTGGGCATCCACCATCGAGCCCGGAGCGGGATCCTGTGAAATGATCACTCCAAGAGGCACTGTATCCGAATTTTCATCATTTACGGTACCTGTCCTTAAGTTCTTTGCCGTGATGGCTGTATCTGCAGCTTTCTGCGCAAGTCCCACAAGGTTGGGCACCTCAACCTTCTGTTCCGTTTGTGATTCTGGTTCTTCGGTCTGGGCCGGCGCGGGTTCTTCCTGTCCGGTCGAGATAACAACATTCACTATGCTTCCCGGCTCCGCGAAAGTGTTGCCTGCAGGTTCCTGGGATGTGACCACGCCGTCCGTCGTGCCGCTCTGATTATTGAACATAAGTCCCATGCTCTCGATCTTCACCTTGGCTTCTCCAAGGGTCAGACCCATAACATCGGGAACGGTTATGCTTCCGCTTCCCGAACTGACCACAAGTGTTATCGTCGATCCTGCCGGCAGCTGCGTTCCCGCAACAGGCGTCTGTGAGATCACGCTTCCGCTCGGCACCGTGTCGGAGGCAAGATTCTGTGATTCAACCTTGAATCCCAGTCCCGTCAGTCTCGTTCTTGCAGCCTCAAAGGTCTGTCCGGAAACATCCTCTACGGTCACAACGGAATCCTCTGCGGTTGTATTATCCGACTCCGAAGCGGATGACAGAGGTCCGGTAACCTTTCTGACTACAACTATCACTACTATGAGAAGAACGATGCCTATGACCACGGCCATGATCCTCATGATCTTCTGCATCATGGGATCCATGTCATCGTCATCATCCTCTTCGGCCCTTCTCCTTCTGGCATCAAGTTCTCTGGCTTTTTTCAGGTCATCATTTCTCTTTGAAGCTGTTTTTCTGTAATCCGGTTTACGGCGGTCATCATATGCCGGCCTGCTCTGGTCTGTAGCTTCCGCTCCTCTGCGGCCTGAAGGGTGCGCGCTCCTGTCAGATCTGGCCCTTGCATTTTCGCGATAAGCCCTGGAATTATCAAGTATGTTCTCGAGTTCCATTTCATCATCGCGATATGAATAATTACCGTAGCCGTTTCCATAGTCGTTTCCGTAGCCGTTGTCGTACTCGTCCCGGTAGTTATCATCATAACCGCCGTTTTGCGGATAGGACGGATCATCGTAGGGCATCTCATCCTGGCTGTGTGCTCTGTTCCTGTTGTATACCGAAAGCAGGGATTCGTCTATGTCGATATTTCCGGTCCTGCTCTTGATCGTCTTCATGTCATCTTCCGTCACGACCTGGGTTGCTCCGCCCGCAAATCCCCCTGAGGGTATGAGTTTTACAAAATCGTCATCGGGAGTCAGAAGCGACTGTTTGAGATCCGCGATGAGCTCCGTCATGGACATGTATCTCCTGTCCGGACTCTTTTCGCAGCATTTGAATATGATCTGCTCGACGCTCTTGGGTATATCATTCACGAAATTTCTGGGACTCGGAACAGTGTCCTGGATATGCTGGATGGCTATCGATACGGTTGTATCGCCGTCAAACGGCACACGGCCCGTAAGCATCTCAAAAAGGACTATTCCCAGCGAGTAGATATCACTCTTCTCATCGGAATAACCGCCTCTGGCCTGCTCGGGGGAAGTATAGTGCACCGAACCCATGACATTTGAGGTGATGGTGTCGCTTGTGGCGGCCCTTGCTATACCGAAGTCCGTAACCTTGACCTTTCCTTCCTTCGATATCATGATGTTCTGCGGCTTCACATCCCTGTGTATGATGTTTGCCCTGTGCGCGCACTCAAGACCCATGGAAACCTGGATCGCTATGCTTATGGACTCCTTTACTGAAAGACGGAGTTTCTTTTCGATATAATGCTTTAAGGTGATGCCTTCAACAAGCTCCATCACTATATAATAGAGCCCTTCCTCGTTTCCGACATCATATACATTCACTATGTTCGGATGTATGAGTCCGGCAGCCGCCTGTGCCTCGGCCCTGAATTTGGTCACAAAAGAACTGTTTTCCGCAAACTCGTTCTTCAGCACTTTCAGCGCCACAAACCTGTTCAGGGTATGATCGATCGCCTTGTACACATCGGACATACCGCCGGTTCCTATTTTACTTAAGATCTCATAACGCCCTGAAAGCATCATGCCTTCTCTAACTGCCATAAATCACCTCTGCCCTTAGATCCCGATCGGATAAGGGGCGTTTTGTCTACCTGGAAAAAGGCTCGATGACAACCACTCCTATGTTGTCTATCCCGCCGTTTTTATTTGCTTTTGCTATAAGATTTTCGGCAATGGCGGCCACATCATCCGAACTTTTGACCACCATCTTTATCTCCTCATCCTCAACCATGTTCGTAAGCCCGTCGGTGCACATCAGGATGATATCTCCTTCCTTTAGCTTCATGTCAAAGAAATCAACCTTCACCTCATTTGCTCCGCCCACGGCTCTCGTGATCTTGTTCTTTAACGGATGGACTCTCGCCTCGTTTCTGTCGATCTCTCCTGCCCTGACCATCTCCTCAACCAGGGAATGGTCTCTCGTGATCTGACAGATATCATCATCGATAACATAGAGTCTGCTGTCACCTACATTTGCCACATAAAGATAATCATCGATAACCGAGGCGACCACAAGTGTAGTCCCCATTCCGACCCTGTCACTGCGTTTTTTTGCCTCTTCGATGATGCCGGCATTTGCGGCTTCATACGCATGCCTGATGAGCTTGATCGGGTTTTTTTCCATTGAGGTCGATATCTCGCTTACCACCGTGTCAGTTGCGAATCTCGAAGCAAAGTCACCCGCATTATGGCCGCCCATTCCGTCTGCCACCACAAAAAGATTAGGCAGGTTTCCCACTGCCTCCTCTGATGTGAAAACATAATCCTGATTGATTTTTCTCTTCATTCCCACGTCAGTCAGGGAAAATGTCTTAAGCATACTCGCTTCCTTGTTTCTTTCGTTTTCTTCTCAACTGCCCGCAGGCTCCGTCGATATCCGAGCCCAATTCCCTTCTAATAGTAACATTTATTCCAAAGTTTTCAAGTCTAACCTTGAAACGGCGTGCTTTTTCGCCGTCCGGCCGTCTGAAATCCCTCTCTTTAACCGGATTTACGGGTATCAGGTTCACATGACTCATCTTTCCCTTAAGTAAATCCGCAAGCTCAGCCGCATCTTCCCCGGTATCATTAAAACCGTCTATCAGGGCATATTCAAAGGTGAGTCTCCTGCCTGTCTGTTCAAAGTAACAGACACAGGCATCCATCAGCTCCGCGATGGAGTATTTTTTCGCTATGGGCATTATCTGCTGTCTCTTTTCATCGGTCGCCGCATGAAGCGATATGGCAAGATTGATCTGCAGCTTCTTTTCCGCAAGTTCTCTTATCTTCGGCACTATGCCGCAGGTAGACACGGTGATACTCCTCTGGCTTAAGTGTTTGCCGCCATCTGCTGTGATGATCTCAATAAATCTCAACAATTCATCAAGTAAAAGCAGGGGTTCTCCGCTTCCCATGACCACGACACTGTTTATCTTCTCCCCTGTATATTCCTCCATGGTATATATCTCATCAAGCATCTCCGCAGCCGTAAGGGAACGCACGCAGCCGTCGATTCCCGATGCGCAGAATCGGCAGCCCATGTCACAGCCGGCCTGGGATGAAATACAGGCGCTGTTCCATTCCCTGTACTTCATGAATACGCTTTCTATGAGATTTCCGTCATGAAGTTCATACAGAAATTTCTTTGTCCCGTCTTTCTTTGAGCTCTGTACTTCGGCGATCTTAAGATGGACGATACAGTAATCGCCGGAAAGCTTCTGTCTTAGGTCTTTTGATATGTCGGTCATCTCTTCAAATCCGGAGACTCTTTTTTCATGGAGCCATGAAAAGATTTGGGATGCGCGGTAGGGTTTTTCGCCGTAGGATGCGAGAATGGTCTTCAGTTCTGAGATTGTGTATGATCGTAAATCGTTCATCATAAAAAAATTTTGTGTCAACAGGACCGTCCCTGTGACATTTGCTTTTATTTTGAATAATACAGTATGTGTTTTGTGAACGGCTCGGACAATTCTAAACAGTGTGTTATTCGGAAATATTATTTTATTCAAATATAAATTCTGCTCTATTCAGAAATACTGTTTTGTCCATACATAAATACTGCGTAATAGAAGCCGTCGCAGGGATCGATGCCCTGCAGGAACTGTCTTTCGGAAACGAGGTTAAATCCGGGTTTATTTCTGATGTAGTCTCTCTGGCTGACGGTTTCTTCTTTTGTGATCGTGCAGGTGG
>JAILOK010000034.1 GCA_024690825.1 Lachnospiraceae bacterium
CAGCCTCAGGCTTTCCGGGGTAATGATCCCCAGCACGCTGTATAGAATGATCCTGAATGTGTTCTCTGTAATAAATACAGCGCTTAAATTTGCCTTGAACTCATCACCGGTGCCTGTCACCCTTCCTACATATCCTGCCAGAAGAGCGCCTGCGCCAAACAATCCGCACAGGACTCCCGACAAAATGCCTATGGCAAAAAGAGCGGGCTTCGATTCCCTGAAAGACAATACCTTTGAATCTCTCAGAAGTATATCCGCTCCTGACAGTATCACCAGGATCCCAAAAACAATCTTTATAATCCCCGTATCCAGGTCCCGGAGCATAAATGCTCCCGGAACACTCCCTGCCAGTACCAGCAACGATAATGGCACGTACACCTTCGGGTTCAGCTGTTTCCTGTTTTTCCACGCAAGAATAAGGTTTGAGGGATATCCCAGCACAAGTTCAACAGGTGATATGCTGATATTGTTTTTATCAAAGACTAACAGCGAAGTAAAAACAAGCGTATTGGCGAATCCACATAGTCCTTTTACAAAGAAGGCGACCACAGTCGCCAAAATCCATAACCACATCTCTTAACAGTCCCAAACCCCCGGTCTTCCCTCTGATCACAGCTCCCGCCCGCACTTGGGGCAGTATTGAAAATCCTCATCTGTTTCATATCCGCAGTTTCTGCAGGTCTTTCTTGCATGATAACCAGACTGTGCGCCGCCACTTTGCGAATATCCGGCCGGTGTCAGATCCTGCTCCCGTATTTCGGCAACCTCTCCTCTCTCGATACCCCTTCCGATATCAGGATTGAGCTCATATACCGTCCCGCAGCAGGAAGTCTCCACATAATAACGGCGGTTCCACTTAAAACAGGGTATAAAAAACAAAAGGAGTACCGTGTATACCATATACACCTGATATCTCCCGTACTTTCCGCATCTTCGGCAGACTATTGTCTGCGTGAAATCCAGGTCTTTACGCCTGTCTGTTATTCCGATCATAAAAAACACGGCTTACTCCCTCCTGTTAACCTGACAAAGTGTGATATATTCTATTCAAGTGTATAACAAGAATATACTTCAGTATTGTTCTCTTAATACCTGTAATTCCTGAGCAAACCTTTCCACCACATATTTAGGTTTTGTTACAATTACATTTTTACCCAGAGAAAAAATCCATCCCAGAAACTGATCACTAAGTGCCACGTCAACTATTGTCTCGTACCAGTCCTTCTTATTTGTTGAATTAATCGGAATATCTTTTCCAAAGCGGTCGATCATGACCCCAACCATATCATTTCTAAACTGCAGTGTCACTTTAACTTCTTCGCCACGGAACATCCCAAAGCTCATACGTGCATATTTAGCCAGATTGAATTTCTTAAACTGTTCCTGGCCCTCGCGCTTATCATCGGTCACCTCGATCCTGCGCATTTTATCTACTCGATAATGCCGGATCTGACCCGCCTTTGCATCAAACCCGATCAAATAATAATTTTCATCATCCCAGGTAAGTGCCCAGGGGCTGACCTCATAACGGTCTTTTCTTCTCGGTTCCAGTTTTTTCTCCAGATTCCACTGCATATATTCAAAGCGGATCTTTCGATTGTAGCTTATCGCAGCATGAATATCGTCAACGATGTAATATATGCTCTCATTCATTGTCTTGATCCTGCCCTGTACCACTACCTGACGATTCAACTGCGCTGCCTCATAGTCACTGGCAAGCCCTGTAAGTTTTTTAATCAGCTCTCTTGATTTCTTTTCAGTAATGAACTTTGAGGATTGTATAGCATCCACAAGAAGCTTCAGCTCAGCAATCTCAAATTGCTTCTTTCCGACATGATAATAATAATTCCGGTTCCTCTGCTCACCGATCACATCGATCCCCAGTACGCGAAGAGCCTCCAGATCGTCGTAAAGACTTTTCCTGTCTGCTGTTACTCCGTATTCTTCCAGATATGCCTTGATCTCCGGAAGCGTCAAAGCATGCTCGTCATCTGTTTTTTCTGTCATAATACGGCTCAGATAATAAAGCTTCAGCTTTTGATTTGTTCCCTTTGGCATGGTTTCCTCCAAAATGCTGTAATATACTGAGAGTATACCATACCTCCAAGGGATATTTATACCCCCTGATCAACAAAGCTGACATTTGTCTTCATTTTTGTCTCTTTTTTATCTGAATCATTTCAATTCACCGTCATTGCTGCATTCCTCATAATAGGGGCATGTAACGCAAAAACTGCTGCAAAACCGGTTCTTTCCCCGGATACACTTTTTTATCCAATAAATCAGCCTTTTCATGTCTTCTGTCTCCTGCTTATTTCTTTCGCGCAAATTAT
>JAILOK010000112.1 GCA_024690825.1 Lachnospiraceae bacterium
TTACAATACTTGCTATCGTTGTTGCAGCCAGATCTACATCGTTTACTGCAGCCTGTGCCTCTCCGTCCTTCGTTACAACATAACTTCCTGTCAGAGTCAGGTTATCCTCTACCGGATTACCCTCTCCATCCTCTACTGTCAACTGAATTGCTTCTGATAATTTCTCTGTGCTCTCCAGATCCTTGCTCGGAGAATACGCACCTATTTCGGATGTGTATGTGGGAGCTGCTGTAAGTGTGATAGTTGCAACTGCAGGGCTCGGCAGCGTAGCATCCACAGAATTAACCTCTACATCTGTCACTGTTACGGCAATAGTATCATCAGCTGTAAGTGATTTAGCTGTTACAATACTTGCTATTGTTGTTGCAGCCAGATCTACATCGTTTACTGCAGCCTGTGCCTCTCCGTCCTTCGTTACAACATAACTTCCTGTCAGAGTCAGGTTATCCTCCACCGGATTACCCTCTCCATCCTCTACTGTTAACTGGATTGCTTCTGATAATTTCTCTGTGCTCTCCAGGTCCTTGCTCGGAGAATACGCACCTATTTCGGATGTGTATGTGTCTCCAGCCGCCGGTTCCGTCTCCGGGAACTCAGCTGCAGGCTCAGCAAATGCGCTGACATTCATTGAGAATACCATTGCAAGAGCGAGAACCACTGACAGGATCTTTTTCCATTGTCTTTTTCTCATTTTTTTCATCCTTTCTGAAAAATTTTTTTGTTCTCGAATGTGTTTCACCCTTTGTGTCCGCCGTTTTCAAGATCTCGTACATCTCAAAAACCGTTTCCACTGTGCCTGCAACCCCGGATCTCGTACATCTGAAGTCACTTCTCGGATATCGGGTCTCCCCTTTTCATAATCTCCCTCCGGCCTTGTGACGGGTTGTGAATCCGACCGGATGAAGTCTCTCCCTTGAAGAGGTCCGGACAGGCGGCTCACACTTCCGCCTGCCCGGGGCACACATTCCCCGGATGATATGTGATTATGAACCATGTGCATGGTTCAAAGAATTAGGGAATCCTCTTCACCTTGTTTTTTGCATACGCAAAAGAACAGAGTTTCACACACTCTTTCCATAAGATAAACCCCGATATTACAAATGTCAAGCATTTAATATCATAAATGCAACACATTTATTATATGGGTTATACATCTATTCGTTTTTATTATGGAAAATTTCAGGGAGGTATGACAAATTTTTTCAAATCTGACAAATAAAAAAGCAGCAGATCGGATTGATCTGCTGCTTTCAACAAACAACTACTAAATATTGCTACAAAAATTAAATCATGGTCGAATACTTGGCCTGATCCTCAGCTGATATCTCTAAAGCCTGCATTGCCTGTTGAGCTGTCAACTTAAGATTCTTCATCATATTCCTAATATTATTAATATTGGTATCTATCCTTTCATTTGCCCTTTGTTCAGCAATTTCTTCGGCAATTTCATCCTTCATTAAATCTTTTAATGCCTGACACATCTTTTCATCCCTCCTTACTTCTTCGTATAAATCTTTGTTCGCTGAAACACTCACCTGCAATATAGCATCAATATTCTGCAGATCTCCCGGCTCTTCAGCAAACTTTGCATCCTCTATAAACCTATGTATATCTATTTCTTGCGCATTTTTTGAAAGTATCTTCAGGCTTGCGTGTTTTTCTCCGTCAAGATCTTTTGTCACTATTATTTGGGTGTCGAATATCGTGTTTCCGCTAAGATAATATATGCCCTCATACTTCTTATCGACATTCACGCCATACCCCTTAAGCACATCTATCATCTCTCTCGGAAAAGCCTCTCGAATCAGCGTCAGGGTGATTTCCTCTGCCGGTATCTCATTGACTCGCTTTCCTAACCCCTTGTAAATACAGGCATATCCAATAGTTTTGTAATAATCATCAATAGTCAGTCCGTCTCCACTTCCCTTGAATTCCAGAACATTATACTGCTTGAATAACTTCCCTATTTCATTCTCAATGACCGCATCTTCATTTTTCTTGATAACGAGCATATCCATTAGGATCGGCTTCTTGCTCAGCTGGTGCTCGGGATCGAACATCAGATCATTCTTGTTTTGCTTCAGTTCCCACTCCACTGCTCCGCAAAATGCCGGATGCCAATAGTTTTTCTTTATCAAATGGTTTTCTTTCAGCTTAAATCATCTCCATTCTAATGTAAAAATACTCTTTTTTCAATATACTCAATGTCAAACAGGGATTTATCCGGGCGGAACTGCCCTTATCCTGAAGCGCAGAGAACCTGCGTCATGGAGACTATTTTATATTTTTAATTTTGAATTTGCAACTGTTTTTTCAACAAAGATAACAGGTTCTTATGCTTTTAGGACCATAAAAAGCAGCAGATCGGATTGATCTGCTGCTTTCAATAAACTACTACTATTTATTTTCCTGCTGGATATTACTTCTTCAATTTTTCCCTTAGGATCTTCAGGGCTTCTTCCTTCTGGTTGTCGGTGCCGTCCGCGCGGTAGGCGTCCACATCGAGTTCTACTTTAACATCCGGTTCGATGCCTTTGCCGTGGATGCATTCGCCCTTCGGAAGGTAGTATTTTGCGGTGGTAAGCTTAACGGCGGATCCGTCGGTCATGGGTACCACGACCTGGACTACTCCCTTTCCGTAGGTCTTTTCTCCGACAAGCGTCGCTTTGTCGTAGTCCTTTAATGCTCCGGCAAATATTTCCGCCGCGGAAGCCGAGTTTCCGTTCACAAGGAGGACGATGGGCTTTTTGAACTCGTTCTTCCCGTCGCCTTTATATTCATCTCTCTTTCCGTTTTTGTCCTCGGTATAGATGATCAGACCCTCCGGCAGGAGTCTTTCGGCCATATTGGTCGCCACATCCACATCCCCGCCGGGATTGTCGCGCAGATCTATTATGAGGGCATTCACATCCTCAGCCTCAAGCTCGTCCATCGCATAATGGAATTGATCGCGGGTTGCCAGGTCAAAGGAAGCTATCTGCATATATCCGATCTTATTTTTTTCATCCGCCATGTTTATCGATACGGACTGGATCTCGACCAGGGCTCTGACGAGGGTATATTCCATTTCCTTTCCGTCTCTTACCATGACAAGATCCACTGTCGTCCCCTCAGGTCCGCGGACCCTGTTCGACACTTCCTCGCTTGTGCAGTCAAGCACTATCTCGTCGTCGACCTTGTAAAAGATATCCCCCTCCAAAAGTCCGGCATTGTCTGCCGAGTATCCGGGGATGATCCCAGCCACATAGCAGTGCTCCGCCACAGTATCATAGGCGATATAGCAGCCGATGCCGCCGTATTCGCCGGCGCTGTCCTCTAAAGTCTTTTCCATTTCCTCGGCTGTATAATAGGTAGAGTATTTATCATCAAGGGAATCGATGATGCCTTTATATATGCCTTCTTCCTCTGCAGCCCTGTCGATCTCTTCGACATAATACTTGTCTATGAGCTTTTCCACGCTCTTGATCTTTCTTCTGACTGCCGGATCGTCCGATACGGATGCTGTATCCTTTTCTCCCGGCATCAGCTCCGAGATCATCCCGGTTATGTTGACGGCTATGCCGGATATGGCGATTATGATGGCCATACCCACGAAAATACCGGCAGCGAAAAGCCCCTTGTTATTTTTCTTTTTGTTCTCTTCCATTTTTTATGCTCCTGTTTACTTCAAGTATCCCCAGGGGTTGACATACGCCCCGTTTTTTCTTACTCCGAAATGCAGATGCGGTCCCGTGCTGCGTCCCGTAGATCCCACCGTGCCGATCTTCTGGCCGGCCTGTACCTGCTGGCCCGTGCTCACCGAAAGTCCGGATGCGTGCATGTATAAGGTTATGAGGTCATCCCCGTGATCGATCATAACATAATTTCCCATCGATGAAGAGTACCCTGCTCCGACCACGACTCCGTCATAGGCTGCCAGGATCGGTGTTCCCGTCGGCGCCGCAAAGTCAACGCCGTTGTGCATCTTTTTTACGCCTAAGGTAGGATGCATTCTCATGCCGTATTCATCCGATATCCTGGTATATCCGGGACAGGGCATGGTGAACATTCCTCCGTCGTACTTTGGCCTTTCCGCTTCCTCCAAGGCCTTTCTGCTTGCGGCCAGGGCGCTCTCCAAAGCCTTTATCTGCGCATCCTGCTCCGCTGCCATCTTTTCATATTCGGCGATCTGCTGCTCCTTGCTGCCGATCTGGGCATCATAGCTTTGAAGCTCGTTTTGCTTATCCTCTATGAGGCCCTCCATGTCCTCCGATTCCTGTACCTTTTCCTGTCTTGCCCGGGCAAGGTTTTCGCTGATCTCTTCAAGCTTTTTCTGTTTTTCCTGCACCTCCTCTACAGAGGAGATGTATTCTTCAAGTTTCCTCCGGTCATAATCCGAAAGAGCCTCTATATAGGTGGCCTTATTAAGGAAGTCTCCCATGTCACCGGCTGAAAAGAGGATTGCCTCAATGCCGCCGGAACGGTTCCGGTATATGAAGCGAAGCTGCTTTTTCATGTCGGCATACTGCTTATCGCACTTTTCCTGAGCCTTTTCAAGCTCAGCGGCAGCCTCCTTTTCCTCTATCTCATTTGCCGAGATCTCACGGTCGATCTCTTCTATATTATCACGGATCTCTCCGATTGCTAAGTCCAGTTCCTCGATATAATCCTCAACCTTTGCTTTTCCGCTCTTTAAGGATCCGACCAGGGCTTTTGCCAGAGCTATGCTCTGGTTTACCTTTTCCTTTTCACCGGCCGCGGCTTTGACCGCTTCCTCCTCTTCTTTTATCCTTTCCCTGATCTCATCGGCATGAACGGCACGGATGGGGAAAACGAAAACTAATGCCGTGCAGAACATGCACAGCATTATCTTGTGAAAGGATTCCGATCTCTTTTTGTCCTTATTATATAGATCCAAACTCAAACCCTCAGATGGCGTCTGACCGTGAAGGAGCTGCCCAAAAAGCCTATGCCGACTCCCATGATGACTGCGATGGGGGCCAGATAATAAAAGATGTCGTCCACCGACATGAATACCAGTATCGAGCTTAAGACGGCATATTTTGCCGTAACATAGCTTACCAGATTGTCATAGATATAATAAAGGGCCGCAAGGGGTATGCCGGCGCCTATGATGCCGAGGATGATGCCCTCAAATACGAAGGGCGCGCGGACAACAAAATCCGTGGCTCCGATCAGCTTCATTATGGCTATCTCCTCGCGCCTTACCGTGATGCCGATCGCTACCGTATTGCTTATAAGGAAGATCGATACCGCAAAAAGTATCGCGATGATGCCAAGAGACACATAGGCCACAAGTGAATTGACGGAGCTTAAGGCATTTGCCACATTTGCCGATTTGTGAACCTCCCTGATGCCCGGGACCGTCTGCAGATATCCAACCAGCGAATCCTGCATGGAGACATCGTTCATGTATATCTCGTAGTTTGCGCAGTCCGAAAGCGGGTTATCGTCTCCGAAGGTGTCGACATATTCTCCGAGATAGTCATCCTTAAAGGAGTTCCAGGCTTCTTCGGCGGAAACAAATACTATCCTTGAAACCTCGGCTCTCTTCCCTATCTCCTGGCCTATCTCCTGTATCCGCGTATCATCGATGCCCTCGTCAAAGAACACCGTGACCGCCACTCCGGACTGGGCCTTTTTGACTATGTTCTGGAAATTGACGACCACTGCAAAGAAAAGGCCGAAAAGGAAGACACAGGCCGAGATGGTCGCGATGGTGGCAAGCGAAAAGACCTTGTTCCTCAATATGTTTTTGATACCCTGTCTGAAGGTATAGCCGACAGTACTAATTCTCATCTATATAACCGCCTTTTTTCTGGTCGCTTAAGATCACGCCCTTTTTCATGGTGATGACTCTCTTGCGCATGGCATTGACGATCTCTCTGTTGTGCGTGACCACGAGCACCGTGGTGCCGTCCCTGTTTATCTGCTCCAAAAGCTTCATTATATCCCATGAGGTCCTGGGATCGAGATTTCCGGTGGGCTCATCGGCAAGCAGGATGGGGGGCTTGTTGATTATGGCCCTGGCGACCGCAACCCTCTGCTGCTCTCCTCCGGACAGCTGTCTCGGACGGGATCTGTATTTCTCCGCCAGGCTTACAAGAGAAAGCACGGCCGGCACATTTTTCCTGATCTGCCTGTTGGGAACAGAGAGGATCCTCTGGGCAAATGCCACGTTTTCGTAAACATTCCTGTCCTTTAAGAGCCTGAAGTCCTGGAAAACGACGCCTATATTTCTCCTGTATTTAGGGATCTGTCTGTGTCTGAGTTTTCCCACATCCGTATTGTTGACGATTATCCTTCCCGATGTGGGCGTAAGCTCCCTTAATAGAAGCTTTATCAGAGTTGATTTGCCTGATCCGGAGTCTCCGACTATGAAAACAAATTCCCCCGGCTCGATATGAATGCTCACATTGTTGAGGGCCGGCGCACCGGTCTGATATGTCTTGCTGACATCCTCCAAAATGATCATGGGTTTTTAAAACTCCTTTTATGATCTGCTTTGTTCCTTGCGGGCCTGTCTCTTAAAGATCCTGGTCTGAAGGAAGTTCAGCAGTCCGCTGTTGTTTATGGTGCCGTCCTCCCTGACATTTAACATGCCCGGTGTGACAAGTACCATGATCTTTGCGTTGATCTTTATCTTCTGTGTGATGAACCTTTCCTGCAGGGGCGACCCCAGTATGCCGAAAACCACATCGGGAGCTACCGAGTTGATCTCGTTTACGATGTTTTCGGGATCTTCCTCGGCTTTCGCTATATACCGTCCCTCCGTCTTAAGCCCCTCCTGTATCATGTCGAGGCTCTTTGCGAGGTTTTCTGCCTTTTCTTCCGAATCGGAGATGATATAGATCCTGCTCTTTTCTCTTTCGAGCATCTTTAAGAATCCCTTAAAGAACAGATTCCTCTCTATCTCTTTTTCCCTGCTCCGGCCCGATATCCCGCAGGCGTTCAGTATATCCACGCTGTCCGGTATCACGATATCCGCCTCTGCGATGAGCGAGGCAAGCTCCGGTGTTTCTTTTGCGGACAAAAGCACTTCCTTTGATATATAATAAATGACATTCAGGCTTCCTTTTTTCAGGAATCCGGACGCCTTTGTCAGACTTTCCTTCGCTGTCAGGTCACTTATCTGTACACCCATCAACTCAGTCTTTTTCATAATTAAAACCTTCTGAAAATCATGAATAAAACAGGGTGTTACTGCCCGCTTTCCTGCCGGATCCGGAAAATAACACCCTAGTATTGTAGCATATGTAGTTGTATGAGTGCAAGAAAAACACATAATCTTGTGCTTTATCCCTGCCTTACACCTTTATCCTGTCGAACACTTCTCCTATCGGAGCGTTTATTACCAGATCGGCGCGCGAGTCCATACCGGTCTCTCCCTTGTTGATAAGGATGAGATTGCGCCCGCGGAAATAATTTACAAGTCCCGCTGCCGGATAAACGACAAGAGAGGTTCCGCCGATGATCAGCATATCCGCTTCTGTTATTGCTCTTACGGCATTCTGTACGGTATAGTCGTCGAGTCCCTCTTCATAAAGGACCACATCGGGCTTTATGGTCTCGCCGCACTCATCGCACTTCGGAACACCTTCGTGGGCTCTCATGTAGTCCACATCAAAGAACTTCCTGCACTTCATGCAGTGGTTGCGAAGGACCGAGCCGTGCAGCTCATAGACCGTCCTGCTTCCGGCCGCCTGATGAAGTCCGTCTATATTCTGGGTCACCACAGCCTTCAGCTTTCCCTTTTCTTCAAGCTCGGCAAGCTTTTTGTGAGCCTTGTTCGGAAGGACTCCCTCCACGAGGATCTTGTCTCTGTAGAATCTGTAGAATTCATCCGGTTTTCTCATGAAAAAGGTATGGCTCAAGATCTCCTCGGGCGGATATTTGTAATGCTGGTTATAAAGTCCGTCCCTGCTCCTGAAATCAGGTATGCCGCTTTCGGTGGAAACTCCGGCGCCGCCGAAAAATACTATGTTGTCCGTGTCATCGATGAGCTTCTGCAGCTGTTCGATCTTTTCATCAACAGATGTCATATGGATACCTCCTGAATTGTGGTTTGTATTTTTTTGTTCTTCCACATGCCTCTGATTTGCTTGTGTAAGAACCCGTAGATTTTACATTCTACTCAGTATGAGGTCAGCCATTTCTCCGACATTTTTGAGCTGCCCGACTTCTTTGATATTGAACTTCATGTTAAATCTCTTCTCCATCGCCACGACGAGATTGATGTGCTCCAGGGAATCCCAGTCCTCAATGTCTTCGGAGTTGGTCCCGTCGGTTATGACGAGGGTGTCATCATCGAATACATCCCTGAATATCTCGTTTATCTGTTCAAACAGTTCTTCTCTTGTCATATGTGTTTCTCCTTTTGCATCGATACAGCCTTGTTTTTTTTGCTTTCCGGCATCCTTCAGGCGGTTCTCTGTTTTACTCCGATCTGCATCTTTCCCCGGCAGACTTTGTTTCCCGAGGATGATGTGATACTGACCTTTATGATGATCAGTCCGAAGGTGTCGTTTTTTTCGATCACCTCTCCCGTAACGGTCAGTTCGTCCCCGATATAGACGGGCTTTGCAAATTTGATCTCAACGCTCTGTATAAGGCTGTATTTTCCGGGCAGGTATACCCCCGCAAGCGCAGACAGGAAGGATGCCGTGAGCATCCCGTAAGCCACTCTTCCCTCATAGCCTTCTTTCTTTGCAAAATCCTCATTGCAGTGGAGAGGGTTTACATCTCCCGATATATCCTTGAAGGCATCCAGCATCGAGGCAGTGACAGTGACCGTAAAGCTTTCCTTTTTGCCGACCTCTATATCTTCATAATAATATTCATTCATCTTCCGCCACCTCAAACAGTCCGCAGTCGAGCAGCTTCTTTGAAAGCATGGCAAGAAGGCTCACATCCTGCTCTATTATCTCACTTATCCCTATGAGATCGTTCCTTCCGTCAGCATAGGCCAGAAGATCCTTTAGGGCAAGTGTTTCCTGATAGGTTTCCTTGCTTGACATAGTGGGTACGAGTCCCCTTTTCCCAAGCTGGGGCTCTCCAAGGGTCGTCACCCTGTATCTGCGGTTTATCTCGGCAAGCTCTATTACTTTTTTCATCACATCAAAGGCTCCCTGCAGGCCCTCAGGGCTTATGAGATCAAGATCATCCGCGCTCGTATGGTATTCAGGGTAGATATGATATTTTGAACGGCAGAAACAAACCATCGGAATGTCCACTCCCGGCGCCTGGTACTGTCTTTCATCAGATCCTCTTTTTGTGTAGGGATATTCGTCAAATTTGTGGGTGTGCGAGGAAAGCGCCGCCATAAGGAGCCTGTCTGCGTAGGTATCGGCATATCTTGAATGCACTATGGAATAAGTCCTGTCATCCCCGACACAGGTCAGATTGAAGGCGGCCTTCACATATTTTTTCAGGTAATCGAGATTTTTGCTTATATAGGCTATGGCTCCTATGGTCTCGGGCGCCAGGACCAGCCTGTAGCTGTATCTCCTGTTCTTCATGTCCTTTATAAAGCGCGCCAGAGCCGTCAAAAGGGCAGGCCCCGAGCATTCGTTATTGGCCATTGACGGATGGCAGGTATAGCTTGAAAGCATTATCTCCTCATCGGTTTCTCCCGGTATCAGGATCTCTCCGTAGGTCATGCTCCCGGGCTCAAGCGTAGATCTGATGAGGGCATGATAGGTGCCCGGCTTTAATGCCTCAAACTGTCTGTATGTAAGGGAAAAACCCCATCTTTTGCTGTAATAGCTTGTGACATAGGGAAAAAGATCCGGCTGGTCCTTAAGGTAATACAGGTGTTCCTTCAGATCCTCAAGGTCGATATCCTCATCCACGGGCACGGAATAACCGAGGACATGCAGATTTCTGTCTTTCATATCCACGATCTTTTCTCCGTCCGGTCCCAAAAGATATCCTTCATCGCAGTTCCACTCATCGGGAACCGTCCAGTCAAGGACCTTTTCTCCCGAAGGCACCTCATGCATTTCAAAGAGTATATCCGGTATCTCCCGCTGCAGGATCTCAAAGGTTTTTCTTACACCGTCCCCCGTGATGCTCCTGTTTAAAGGGTAGATCCTTTTGCACAGGTCATACATCCTGCTTCCTTCCGTCATTTTTTCCATACTTCCTTCTGTCCTTTATAGGTACATATTTTGCTGCTGTGGTGGTTGACTACATCATCGGCGATGATATCGTATACCCTTCCCATCTCTATGGTTTCCATCGGTATGCCGTTGACTTCGTAGTGCCATGCCGCGCCGATTGCCTGAAATTCTTCTTCAAAGGGATATATCGTAAGGAAGATATCTTTATCGAGACATCTTACATTCATGCTGTAGGCTCTCAAGGCAGTATTTCCGTCCTCATCGGTATAGGGCGCCGTGAAATTTTTCAGATATCTGTAGGATACGCCCTTCATCTGCTCAACATAGTGAACAAAGGTAAAGGAATGCTGAGGCTTAACATCTATAAAGACATTTTTCGCGTTCACTTCCCGGCAGTAGGAAAAGGGGCTGTTTGCGCCAAATGAGCTTTGATTATCCATATCAGCCAGCATCCGGGCATCCTTTCCCCATACCGCAAAGGAGTAGATGGGGTGCTTTGTCCTGATAAAATCATCTCTTTTTAAGGCAACCTTGCCCAAAGATCCTGTCCTTCCGGGCGATCTTTTAATATCAAAAGGGATCCCTTTGCAAAAATCCCAGTTGAAAACCGGGATCATGAGGGTTCCCTCTTCCGTGATGATATCCTTTATGCTGTCTATGAGAATATTGAGATCCGTGTCATCCCCGTTCTCCATGCAGGTATATACGAGGGTTTTGACATCGGAAGCGACCCAGACCGAGTCGCCTTTTTTTATTCCGAAATGCTCCGGTATATTTCTGAGTTTGACGTAATCCTTCATTTTACATCAATGCAAGTTTCTCAAGCGCAAGCTCGGGAATAAGAACCTCCGAGTGCTCCCGGATGAAGCTTTCTATGGCAGGAGTATAGTTTTCCGTGTCCCCGTACTCGGAGAGCATGTTGCAGATCTTGTTGAACTGCTCCGGGGTGTGGTCCGACTTTTTCATGACAAGATAAAACCGGCCGTCTTCCTTGTGCTTATAAAGGCAGTTCTCTCCGTGATAGACGCCCTTTAATACATGCGCCGCGCGGATTGCCTCGGAAAGATCATCAAATGAATACATCTTTGTAAGATCTACCTGGATGGTTATCGAAACCTCTCTCGGTGCCGCTCCGGCCTCTGCCTGAACCGCGCCGGGATTTCCGGTAGCCGCTTCCACCGCTGCCGCTGCCTGCTGCTTGATCTTTTTGAAAAGATCTATGATATCATCCGCGCCTGCAGTTTTTTCCGGCGGATAATAAGAACCGTCCGACATCTCTTCCCTGACAGAGGGGGCAAATTTCGAAAACCTGGTATCAAGCTCCTCCGGATCCTCGACTTTTGTGATAATAAGAACTATAGCCTCTCCCGAAAGAGGGATGGCCTCGATCATGAGCGGGATATCCTCGGCTTCAAAGCCCAGCTGATACTCAGCCTGCTGCATCATGTCCCTGAAAAGGAGTTTTGCCTTCTCGGTGCCGTAGGCCAGTTCGCTTATCTTTAATTGTCTGTCAGCCAGATCCGCCTTGGTGAGCGTGCATCTGATCTGACGGTCATTTACTTTTTCTATCCTCATATCATCACCTTAACGCTTTTATTCCCCTTCAGTCAAGATATCGGCATAAAAAAGAGAAAATTAAAGATACCTGAACAGTTCGGCCGCCTCTTCTTTTTTTACCGTTTCGGCTACCTTGAGGATCTCGGCTTTTACGGTTTTGTCCCCAAAGCTTATCTCCAGGATATCTCCGGGCTTTACTTCCGCACCGGCTTTTGCCGTTTTTCCGTTGATGCTCACGCGCCCCGCGTCACATGCCTCGTTGGCTACCGTGCGGCGCTTTATGAGCCGTGATATCTTCAGATACTTATCCAGTCTCATCTGATTCTCCTTTGTGACAGAGGGACGGTTCTCCTGTCAACTTTTGTGACAGAAGAACCGTCCCTCTGTCAACTTTTTCGAAATAAAGAAAGCGTGCGGTACGCCGCACGCTTTCCCTTGTGATCTCTTAATTATTTCTTGTTTACAAGATCCTTCAGAGCCTTTCCGGCCTTGAACTTGGGAGCCTTTGAAGCTGCGATCTTCATAACAGCGCCTGTCTGGGGATTTCTTCCCTCGCGTGCAGCCCTCTTTGTAACTTCGAATGTACCAAAGCCAACAAGCTGAACCTTGTCGCCCTTCTTAAGCTGCTTTGTAACTGTGTCTGTGAAAGCCTTAAGAGCAGCTTCTGCGTCCTTCTTTGAAAGTCCTGCCTTGTCAGCCATAGCTGATACTAATTCTGTTTTGTTCATGTTGTGAACTCCTCCTCTTTCTCTTTTTCTATTTGAATTTCCCTTTGACTTCGCGTAAACACACGGCTGTCAAATCATTACTAACACTATTTATACCCATACACCCGCATTTTGTCAAGTTTTGTTACAGTTTTTTTACTATTTGAGATAAAATCCATCCGAGACATCATCACCGAACCATTCCAGCTGTTCATAGGGCTCGGAATAGGGTGAGGATATGAACGGCTCATACCACATCTGGTCGCCCTCCACGGGCAGATATGCCTTTATCCCGTGCCACTCTATCTGTTTAGTCTCCGGGACGGGATAATCCACCTGTTTTATCAGATGCGCGCCAAAGTCATACCTGGCCATGGATTCCTCGTAATCAAACTTACAGATGGGAGATATGGACATTATCGTAGGCAGGAATATGACAATGCTTGCCGCCAGGCTTAAGATCGTCCAAAAAGCATGATATTTCTGCTTTTCCCTGCCGCGGTAAAGAAGTCCCAAAAGGCTTCCGCAGACCGCAGGCGGAAAGGTCAGCACGCAGTGGTATCCGTATCTTAATAAGGGCGCCTTTACAAACCAGAAAATGAGCGAACATAACAGGATGAACACAAGGATCGTCATCTTTTTTCCGCATGGCGTGATATTGAGCGTCTTTCTGAATGCCTTTATCATACCGATGATGAGGAGGATCAAAACAAACACAAGGCACAATAAAAGCGTAGAGTAGAACAGCCTGGGTGCAAGATGCTGGACACCCCACCAGCTGTATAACCATCCTAAAGCCTCCATAGTGATCCCCTCCGGGACTCTGCTCCCGCCCACCTGCGCAAACTGCGTGATCATACCGGCATCACCCTTAAGCGTCTCAAGCGGAACCTTCCAGGGAACATTGAATATATCTATCCCGTCAAAGGGATAAATAAGCCATCCCGAAACGAAATAATTGCGTATCAGATACGGCAGAAGGATAAGAAGGCACATCGAACCGAAAAGAAGGATCAGGCCGTACCTTTTCTCCTTAATAAGATCTATAACGGAAAAGAAGACAAAAAGCAGTGCCGGAGCAGCTGTCAGCTTGTATCCGATGAGTGCGAACGCCGTTACCGAAAGGAGTGCAAAGGATAACGGATCCGGTTGTTCTTCCTCGCAGAGCACGGCATATCTTATGCACACCCAGTAGAATACAAACGATACGACAAAATCCGTTTCCGGACTTGTCATCTCAAGGCATATCGCCAGAAGTCCGAGGAATGGGACAAGCCGCAGGCAGTCGGAAAGGGCCGACGAGCGCATGATGGTCTTTTGCGAAAAAGATCTTATGAGACCATTTAGGGAATACATGCATACGATCATCACTATATACCCCGACATCGAGTGAAGCGACTGGCCTCCCGTTATATCCCGGAAGCTGTACAGGGCGCAGAGCGGAAAGTATTCGCTGTTATACGCCAGCCTGAAATGAAGAAGACCCAGGCCCTTTACCATCCCGTAGTCCTCAAGCCAGTGTATCGTCTGCGCATGATAAAGACCTGTATCGTACTGGAAGGACCCTTCCGCTGTATACATCAGGGTAAAAACAAAAACGACAAGGCCTGTCAGAATAAAGACCGGGTTATGCAGAACCTCCCCCGCTCTTTTTTTCAGATCATTTAACAAATCTTTGGCGCATGATATGAGCATCGCAGCGCAAAGCGCGGTCAGAATGATATTTGCGGCGATCCCGACCTTATGAAAAATGCTGAAAAATCCCGCATACACGGTTATCGCAAAAAGACCGCACATCAGGCGGTCCGTAATGCTGAAGCCGGCTTTTCTGTCCGGACCGAAAACCGGCCCGGAGATCCTTTCAAGGATGAAAAAGCCCGCGATATATGTTGTTATTCCTATATATGTCCAGTTTAAGAGCGTGATCAGCATTTATGCCACTCCTGAAGAGAACAGACATCCCTGCTGTCATGTTCCCTGATATACTTTATGCCTTCGACGGCGGCTCTGGCCGCGGCTACGGTCGTGATATAGGTTATATTGTATTTCACCGCTGCCTTTCTCAGATAACTGTCATCATGGCTGCTGTCCTTGCCGACCGGTGAATTGACTATGAGCTGGATCTTTCCGTTGGTCATCAGGTCAAGGATGTTCGGCCTTCCCTCATACAGTTTCTTTACAAATTCCGCAGGTATGCCGGCTTTTGTAATAAGCTCATGCGTCTTTCCTGTTGCCACGATATTAAAGCCCGCTTCATGAAACTCTCTGGCGACATCCACTATCTCCGGTTTGTCTTTCGTATTGACCGACATGAGCACCGTTCCCGAAAGCGGCAGGTCGGCTTTTGCCGCCTCATATGCCTTGTAGAAGGCTTCGCCGGAGCTTTTTGCGATACCGAGGACCTCTCCGGTGGAACGCATCTCCGGTCCGAGCACGGGATCTACTTCCTGGAACATGTTGAACGGGAATACCGCTTCCTTTACTCCGTAATAAGGGATCTCCTTTTCCTCCATGTCCGGTATGGGAGATTTCCTTCCCGTTATGTCCGAGGTGATGATATCTGTGGCTATGGGAACCATCCTGATGCCGCACACCTTTGATACAAGCGGAACCGTCCTTGACGCCCTCGGGTTTGCCTCGAGCACAAAGACCTTTCCCTTTTCGATGGCATACTGCATGTTCATAAGTCCCACTACATGCATTTCTTCCGCTATCTTTCTCGTATATTCCTTGATTGTCTCCAGATTTTCCTTCGGGATGTGTTTTGAAGGTATTATGCACGCCGAATCTCCGGAATGTATGCCTGCAAGCTCTATATGCTCCATCACCGCGGGAACATAGGCATGGGTTCCGTCGCTTATGGCATCGGCCTCGCACTCCATCGCGTGGTCGAGGAATCTGTCAATGAGGATAGGTCTGTCGGGAGTCACTCCCACTGCCGCCTTCATATAATCTGCCATGGCATCATCATCGTAGACCACTTCCATGCCGCGGCCTCCGAGCACATACGAAGGACGGACCATTACCGGATATCCTATCTGGTTTGCTATGATAACTGCTTCATCAACATCCGTTGCCATTCCCGACTCCGGCATGGGGATCCCGAGCTTGTCCATGATCATCCTGAACCTGTCTCTGTCCTCTGCCAGATCTATGACCTCGGGAGATGTGCCGAGGATCTTCACTCCGTTCTCTTCCAGTCGTGAGGCGAGATTTAAGGGTGTCTGTCCTCCAAACTGCGCTATTACGCCCACCGGCTTTTCCTTGTTATAGATGCTTAAGACATCCTCCAGTGTCAGCGGCTCGAAATAGAGCTTGTCGGAGGTGTCGTAATCCGTCGAGACAGTCTCAGGATTACAGTTTACTATTATCGTCTCAAATCCCAGCTTTTTGAGCGATTGTGCAGCATGAACGCAGCAGTAATCGAATTCTATGCCCTGTCCTATCCTGTTGGGGCCTCCGCCGAGGATCATTATCTTTTTGGTATCGGGGGTGACTTTGTCGTTGTCTTCACCGTTATATGTCGAGTAATAATAAGCGCTGTCCGGCGTGCCGCAGACATGGACTCTGTCCCATTTTTCCGTAACATCAAGCGCCAGTCTCTTGTTTCTGATATCCTTTTCGGGAATATCAAGTATCATGGAAAGATATTCATCCGCAAAGCCGTCTTTTTTTGCCTTTATCAGCAGTTCGTCCGAAGGAAGGCCTCCCTTGAACTTCAGGATCTCCTCCTCTTCCCCGACAAGCTCCTTCATCTGCTCGATGAAATATTTCTTTACATGGGTAAGCTCGTATATCTCATCCACGGAAGCGCCCTTCCTTAAGGCCTCATACATGATGAAGTGCCTCTCGCTGTTGGGAGTTATCAGAAGTTTTAAGAGTTCTTCCTTTGTAAGCTCATTGAAATTTTTAACATATCCCAGACCGAAACGGCCCTTTTCAAGGGATCTTACCGCTTTCTGGAAGGCTTCCTTATAGGTCTTGCCTATGCTCATAACCTCGCCGACCGCTCTCATCTGTGTACCGAGTCTGTCCTCCACGCCCTTGAACTTTTCAAATGCCCAGCGCGCGAACTTGACGACAACATAGTCTCCTTCCGGCTTGTATTTATCAAGTGTACCGTATTTCCCGCAGGGGATTTCCGAAAGCGAAAGTCCCGCCGCAAGTTTTGCGGACACCAGCGCTATGGGGAATCCTGTAGCCTTTGATGCCAGCGCCGATGAACGCGAGGTACGGGGATTTATCTCTATGACTATGATCCTGTCCGATTTCGGATCATGGGCAAACTGCACATTTGTGCCGCCTATAACCCCTATATGCTCCACTATCTTATACGCCTGCTCCTGAAGTCTTTTCTGGACCTCTTCCGATATGGTCAGCATCGGCGCCGTGCAGAAGGAATCTCCCGTATGGACTCCCATGGGATCGACATTTTCTATGAAACATACGGTGATCATGTTGTTGTCCTTGTCGCGGACCACCTCAAGCTCAAGTTCCTCCCAGCCCATGACTGATTCTTCCACGAGGACCTGGTGCACAAGCGATGCCTGCAGACCCCTGTCGCATACAGTCTTTAATTCTTCCTTATTGTATACAAGACCTCCGCCTGTTCCTCCCATGGTATAGGCAGGACGAAGCACCACCGGATATCCCAGTTCGTCGGCTATCGACAAAGCCTCATCCACGCTGTAGGCGACCCGGCTCCTTGCCATCTCTATTCCTAAGCTGTCCATGGTCTTTTTGAACTCGACCCTGTCCTCTCCTCGCTCTATGGCGTCAACCTGGACTCCGATAACCTGTATGTTGTATTTGTCTATGACCCCGGCCTTATAAAGCTCGGAACATAAATTCAGACCCGACTGTCCGCCCAGATTGGGGAGAAGCGCATCAGGTCTTTCCTTTTCTATGATCTCTTCAACTCGTTTTACATTGAGAGGTTCAATATAAGTGACATCTGCCATTTCCGGATCGGTCATTATGGTCGCCGGATTTGAATTGACAAGTACTATCTCGTATCCAAGACTTCTCAGTGCCTTACAGGCCTGTGTACCGGAATAATCAAATTCGCACGCCTGACCTATAACTATCGGACCGGAACCGATGATCAGAACCTTGTGGATATCTTTTCTCTGAGACATATATCCTCCTTCTATAATGTGAATTTTCCCTTAAACACACCAACAAATACTTTAGCACATCCATATGATAATTACAAAGATAAAAAACAGGATGAGACACATATATTATTGTGCAGTTGTTCGGACGCTTTATTATCTAAGCTCATGATACAGACTATGGTCAGTCACGCAACCGGGGCAACCCGACATCCATGTCTGGCTCCGCTTCGCTTCGCATTTGCCCCTATCCGCACATCCCTGTGCGGATTTGCTGACTATTGAACATTCGCTAAGATAATAACAGCATCCTCACAGAGCACAACAATATATGTGCCTCATCCTGCCCAAGATACTCGATCAGTCAAGCATTCTTTGCCATATTTGATGTTCAGTGTATCGGGATAATGCAGCTATAGCGAGTACATGCGTCCCATATCCAATTAATGCGTGCTCATAGAGTGACAACATCAATATGTTGTGGTAAAATCATTTGCATGTCAGGTTATCAGAAAACAACAGAATTTAAGAATGTAACGATCCTGCTTCCGGCGATGGATGAGACCTATTCTCTTAAGGAAACCGTGGACATCATCATGGCAGACTGCCGCCACGAGGATCTGGCAGAGTTCATCATAATAGTGTGTGACAAGACCGCTGCCGAAACCCGCCGTACAGCAGAAGAACTCATCGAAAAATATTCGAATGATGTAAACATCAGCCTGCACGAGCAGACCCTCCCCTTTGTCGGCGGAGCGGTAAGGGAAGGCATCGATCTGGCAAAGGGATCCCATGTGGTCATGATGTCCTCGGACCTTGAGACGGATCCCCATGTGATAAAAAAATTCATCAAAGGCGCAAAAAAATATCCCGACAGGATCATAACCGCGACCCGCTGGAAGAACGGCGGGGGATTTGAAAACTACAACAGGGTGAAGCTCATCTGCAACCTCATATTTGAAAAGAGCATCGGCATCTTTTACGGAGTGGGTTTAAGCGATCTCACCTACGCTTACAGGATATTCCCCACGGCATTGATGCAGAGCATCAGATGGGAGGAGCTGAAGCACCCGTTCTTTTTGGAAACAGCCTTAAAGCCGCTCAGGCTTAAGGTAAAGTTTGTCGAGACCCCGGGACACTGGGCCGCCAGGACCGAAGGGCAGTCACAGAACGGCTTCTTTGACAATTTCAAATACTTCAAAACAGCTTTTCATAACAGATTCCTTACTGAAAAGGAAATCCTTAAAGATAGAAATGACGGATAAGGCAAAAAAAAGATCATCCATAATCCCCGGAAACGACCTCGACAGGGCGCGGCTTATCACCCTGGCCGGAATGGTCGTTTTTGCCGTTCTTTTGGGATGGCAGTCGGACGATTCCTATCACGGCTATGTGATGGTGAAGCATCTGATCGAGGGCAACGGATTTGTATACAACATCGGGGAAAGGGCCTGCGCCACCACAAGCCCGCTCTATACCCTTTCGGTTGCCATACCGTATTTTTTTACGAGGGAGATGTTCTTCACCTCTATGCTGCTCGATGTCCTTTATACCGCGATCGCATATTACCTCTTCGCATATAAGATGTGCCGTTCCAGATCCCAGGTGATCTACGGATTCCTGGCCCTGATCGGAAGCAAGGCGTTTTTAAGCTACACGACCTCAGGACTTGAAAACAGCCTTCTCTTCCTGCTGTCGGCGCTCTTTTTGTATCAGTACTTCTCACATGAAAGATTCGACAAAAAAAGGCTCCTTCTCCTTGCCCTCACATTTTCGCTGATCGCGCTGTCAAGGATGGACCTGGTCCTCATGTTCATACCCATGATCGTATATGTCTTCCTCTTAAAGCGGCAGGAAGCTTCCTTTGGATCAGCCGTGGGAATAACCTTCCTCGGTCTTTCGCCGTTTATATTATGGGAGATCTTTTCCGTCCTCTACTTTGGTTTTCCTTTTCCCAATACGGCTTATGTCAAGATAGGGACGGGGATATCCGATATCGAATACTTAAAGCACGGTTTCCTTTATTATTTCTATACGGTAATAAACGACCCTGTCGTCCTCCTGATACCGTTTGTATTTATCATCATAACCATCCTGCTTAAAAAATGCAGATATCTGATGACATCCCTCGGGATCATCCTTTACGGGATATATATCCTGCGCATAGGCGGAGATTTCATGATGGGACGTCATTTTACCGTCATGCTCTTTGTCAGCGTGCTCTCATTTACCATGATACAGAACCTGGAAGAACCTGCTGTTTTAAGAAGATCAAAGCCGTTCTTTGAGGCTGCCGTGCTTTTTTCGGTCATCGCTTCCTTCACTCTCGGGACCACCATAGGTTCCCAGTATCTGTACGGCCATAAATACAGCTCTTCGATCTCCGATGAAAGAGAAAACTACTCCAATACCACAGGATTTTATAATAACATCGTCAGTTTCGTGAAAACCGGACGCCTTTGCGTAGAGGACACCTGGAACAATCAGGCCACGGATGAACTTCGCGGCATGGGGGTTCCCGGAGGCATAATCGAAAATGCTGCAGGGATCCTCGTTTATTACAACAGCGATCTCTATCTCAACGATACCTATTGTCTGGGAGATCCGCTTCTTTCAAAGCTTCCGGCAGTCTACGATCCGAACTGGCGTGTCGGACATTTAAGGCGGCGCATTCCGGAAGGATACGATGAAAGCATCTATCAGACCAAAAATCTCATAGAAGATCCTGATCTTCATGAGTTTTATGATAAAATACTTATCATAACCAGAGGAAAGCTCTTTGATCCGGAAAGGATACGCACCGTGATCACCATGAATCTGGGAAAATACGACTACTTAGTGGACAATTACGAAAAGAGACAGAAATGAAAAGAAAAAAAGAAAGACAGAATCTGCATCCCAAGATCCAAAACTACGGCAGGGAGATACTTGATCACAGCAGTTACAAGGACATGAAGAATTTCAAGCAGCACGGAAATGTGTCGGTGCACGATCACTGCCTGAGGGTGGCGGAGACCAGTCTGCGGATAAACGAAAAGCTTAAAAAACTTAGGATGCACTTAAACGAAAGAGAAATGGTCAGAGGCGCCCTTCTCCATGATTATTTCCTCTACGACTGGCACGACAAGAAAAACAGGCTTAAGCTTCACGGGTTCTATCATCCGGGACACGCACTGAAAAATGCCGAAAGGGATTTCGATCTGACAAAGAGAGAAAAGAATATAATAAAGACCCACATGTTCCCGCTGACCATAACAAAGATACCCACCCACCGCGAGTCATGGGTAGTCAGCATCGCTGACAAATGGTGCAGTCTCGTTGAAACACTGAAAATGAGGAAGCCGTCTTGAAAGAGGAGCTTTTTTCGTTAAACTCTTCCGATATCTACCCTTTTCATATGCCCGGCCACAAGAGGGCTGTAAGAAACGATCCCCTCTCACCGGCTTACGGCATTGACATCACTGAAATAGAGGGCTTTGATGCTCTTTCCGACCCCAGGGGCATGATAATGGACCTTCAAAACAGGGCCGCCTCTTATTACGGCGCAGACCATGCCTTCCTGCTCGTGAACGGATCCACCTGCGGAGTGCTTGCAGCCATAAGCTGCCTTGTCCCTCACAGAAAGAAACTGCTGATGGCAAGAAACAGCCATAAAAGCGCATATGATGCGGTATATCTCGGAGAACTCGATCCTGTCTATGTTTATCCCGGGACCATACCGGAATGCGGTATATCCGGTAGTGTTTCTGCGGATGAGATCGGCAGGCTGCTTTCAGAAACGCAGGATATCCGGGCTGTTTTTATTACATCACCAACCTATGAGGGGATACTGTCGGATGTGGATAAGATAGCGGATACGGTCCACTCCTTTAATATACCTCTCATCGTGGATATGGCCCACGGAGCGCACCTTGAGATATCAAAAAAAGCCGATATCGTGATCACGGGTCTTCACAAGACCCTGCCGGCATTTACTTCATCTGCCCTCTGTCTTGTAAACGGGACCCGCATATATCCCGAAAGGCTTAAGTTTTTCATCAATATCTTCCAGACCAGCTCACCCTCCTATATCATCATGGCAGGCATGGAGGGGTGTTTTGACATCCTTGACAGGGAAGGCGTCAAAAGAAAAGAGGAGCTATCGCGGATGCTGAAGGAGCTGTATGATCAGTGCTCCCGCAATGCCTGCTTAAAACTCCTTGATGAGGATACCGCAAAGCGAAGCAGCGCCTTCGGGAAGGACGATTCAAAGATCTGCATATATGACAGAAGCGGCCGCTTAAACGGATCCGGGATCGCCGGCATCTTAAGGGAACAGTATCATATAGAACCCGAATACGGAGAAGGAAGAGTCTGTCTTTGCATCAGTTCGATAATGGACTCCAAAGATGGCTTTGAAAGACTTGCAAAAGCGTTAAGAGAAACCGATGAACATCTACGAAGCGGAAAACTCCCCTAAAAGGAGAATTGATTTAAGAAAGGCCGAAGGGCAGGTCTCTGCATCCTTTGTATATGCCTTTCCGCCCGACATACCCATTATCGTGCCGGGCGAGACGATAGATAAAAAAAGCATTGATTCCGTCCTGTCATATATTGAGGACGGCGCGCGCGTCATAGGACTTAAAGGATGGGATATATATATTATCTGATGGGAAAAAGCGCATCGGGAAAGGACAGTATCTACAGGAGCCTGATCGGGGATACGGATCTTAAAAAGATCATCATCTACACGACCCGTCCTAAAAGATACGGTGAAACGGATGGAGAAGACTATCACTTTACCGATGAAAAAGAATATGAAAGCATCCGCTTAAAAGGACGGATAATAGAAGAAAGGCTGTATGAGACCGCCGAAGGTCCGTGGCGGTACTTCACCGTTGACGATGGAAGTTTTGATGAAGACCGGGGTGATCTTCTCGGAATAGGTACCCCGGAGTCCTTTATACAGCTTCAGCAGCATTTCGGAAAAGACAGGGTCCGTCCGATATATATAGAGGTAGAGGATGGAGAAAGACTGAGCCGGGCTCTTGAACGGGAACGCTCCCAGAGCGAACCGAAGTACAGGGAAATGTGCAGGCGGTTCCTTTCTGACTGTGAGGATTTTTCGGAAGAAAAACTTGCCGCCGCCGGCATCACAAAAAGATTTGAAAACAACGATATCAAGCGGTGCATAGAAGAGATAAAAGAGTACATTGCCGATGGATATAAAGGTAAATAATGTAAACAACATAACGCCCGCCCAGGAAACCGCGCCGGTGCAGCAGACGGATGACGCCTTCAGATTTGCCCTCATCAGTAATATTGAAGAGCAGGAGCTGCAGGAAAAACTCACCGCGCTTATGAGCGAGATAACCGCACAGGGTGAGAGAATATCCAAAAAAAAGGATATCAAGGACATGAAGCGTTACCGCTCCCTGGTCAAGGATTTCATGAACGAGATCCTGAACCGCTCACATAAGTTTTCCAGGCAGAACTTCCTTGACAAAAGAGGAAGACATCGTGTTTACGGCATAATCCATCTGGTGGACCAGAATCTCGACGAGCTTGCCGAGGAACTGTTAAAGGATGAAAGCGACAACCTTGCGATCCTGGCAAAGATCGGTGAGATCAGGGGACTGCTGATAGATCTGCTGATGTAAGCCGGCAGGGAAGTAAGGTAATTATGCAGATTAATTCTTTTTCCGATTTTTCGGGACAGGATAAAATAAAGAACTACATGTCCGACGCGGCAAAAAACGACAGGGCAAACCACGCCTACATTCTTTCCGGCAGGAACGGTTCCGGCAGGAGGACGCTTGCCCGGCTTTTCGGAACTGCCCTGCTGTGCGAAGGTGAAGGGGATAAACCGTGCAACGCCTGCAGATCCTGCAGGATGGCAGCATCATATAACCACCCCGATCTGATCACTTTAACTCATGAAAAACCCACTGTCATAAGCGTCAGGGAGGTCAGAGATCAGCTCATAGACTCAATATCCGTCAAGCCTTACTACGGCGGAAAAAAGATATACATAGTGCCGGACTGTGAGTTTATGAGACAGGAGGGCCAGAATGCCCTTTTAAAAAGCATAGAAGAACCGCCCTCATACGCGGTTATCATCCTGATCACGGACAATCCCGCTTCACTCCTTCCGACAGTCCGCTCAAGATGTACCGGAATGGAACTTCTTCCCCTTTCCGACAGCATCGTAAAAGATCATATTTTGAGGACCACATCCGCAAATGACAGGGAAGCCCGGATATGCGCCGCCTTTGCCGGGGGATCCATCGGTATGGCGCTGTCTTTCTTTGAATCAGAGGATTTTAAGGAAGATCTTAAAAATACCCTGGATTTTATAAAACAGTCCAAAAATCTTCCCGCAAACGAGATCTTTGCCTTCGCAAAGGATATCTCCGAAAATAAGGACCGTATACTCAATATCCTCGACATCATCCTTTTCATGTACAGGGATATCCTTATGTACAAATCCATCGGAAAGGATGCTTCGTTGACATTTATCGATGAAACGGGGTATATTGAATCGAAAGCCCGGGAAACGGACTATGAAGAAATAAGCAAAGTTCTTAAAACCACAGAAGATCTGAAAGGAAGGCTTAAGTCAAACGCAAATGCCGAAGCGGCTTTGGATGTGCTGTTTCTGGATATTTCGGTTTGATATCATAAGGCCGGTAACAAAAAATGACCAAAATCATATGCGTCAGGTTCAGAACGGCGGGAAAGATCTATTATTTTTCTCCCGGAGAGCTTGAGATCAAAAAGGGAGATCATGTCATAGTAGAGACCGCAAGAGGTGTCGAATACGGCAAGGTGGTCTCGGACATAAGGGAAGTCGAAGATGACAAGGTGACACAGCCCTTAAAAAGTGTCATGAGGATAGCAACAGAGGCAGACGAAGAGACTGAAAGGAAAAACAGGGACCGGGAAAAGGATGCCTTTCTCATCGGTCTTGAAAAGATACATGCCCATAAGCTTGAGATGAAGCTTGTGGATGCGGAGTATACCTTCGACGGGAACAAGCTCCTGTTTTATTTCACCGCTGACGGAAGAGTGGATTTCAGGGATCTGGTAAAGGATCTTGCCTCTGTCTTCAGGACAAGGATAGAACTGCGCCAGATAGGTGTCAGGGATGAAACAAAGATCACGGGAGGGATAGGCATCTGCGGCAGGGTTCTGTGCTGCCATGCATATCTTTCGGATTTTGCCCCCGTCTCCATCAAAATGGCGAAGGAACAGAATCTCTCGCTTAATCCCGCAAAGATCTCCGGTGTCTGCGGAAGGCTCATGTGCTGTCTTAAAAATGAAGAGGAGACCTACGAATACTTAAATAAACTCCTTCCCGCAACGGGTGATACGGTCACAACTCCCGAGGGCTTAAGAGGCCAGGTTGAAAGCGTGAATGTGCTCCGCCAGTTGGTAAAGGTCATCGTGGATGAGGGCGATGAAAAGGAGATAAAGGAATATCACGCCTCGGATCTGAAATTCAAGCCCCGCAAGCCCAAGTCCAGAAAGGGACAGGACCGCGGAAAGGATCTTTCCGAAAATGAACTGAAGGAGCTAGAAAAGCTTGAAAAGCAGGAGGGCGGAAAGTCAAAGCTTGATGACGACTGATATTAGTCTCCTGAAAGAGGGCGAGCGCATCGACGACCTTGAAAGGAACGGCCTTTCCATAATACAGGACCCTTCTTCCTTCTGCTTCGGCATGGATGCCGTGCTCCTTACCGGTTTTGCTTCCGTTCCCGATGACAGCACCGTCGTCGATCTGGGTACGGGTACCGGTATAATCCCGATTCTTTTAAGCGCAAAGACAAAGGCCCGTAGACTGACAGGCCTTGAAATACAGGAAAAGAGCGCCGATATGGCGCAAAGAAGCGTTGCCTTAAACAAGCTCGGATCAAGGATAGACATCATCAAAGGAGATATCAGGGAAGCAGACAGGATCTTTGCCTCTGCTTCTTTTGATGTTGTGGTCTCAAATCCGCCCTATATGGTTCAGGGCTCGGGCCTGCAAAATCCGAATGAGGCAATTGCCATAGCAAAGCACGAGCTTTTGTGCGATCTTTCGGATGTGATAAGGGCAGCTGCCTATGTCTTAAAAGAAGGCGGAATCTTCAATATGGTCCACAGACCCTTCCGTCTGGCCGATCTGATCGAAACAATGAGGAAATACCGGATCGAGCCTAAAAGGATGAAGTTTGTGTTTCCTTCTCTTGAAAGGGAACCCGTCATGGTGCTTATAGAGGGACGAAAGGGCGGCGGGGCAAACCTGACTGTCGAAAAACCCCTGATCATCTACGGTCCCGACGGAAAATACACGGAGGAGATCACCGAAATATATGGCTACTGAAAAGGGCACCCTGTATATCTGCGCAACGCCCATCGGAAATCTGGACGATATCACAAAAAGAGTTCTTGATACCTTATCCTCGGCCGATCTGATCGCGGCCGAAGATACGAGAAACACCCTGAAGCTCTTAAATCATTTCGGCATACGGGGAAATCTCACAAGCTATCATGAACATAATAAGTACGAGAAGGCTGAGCATCTGATAAAGGAACTCCTTTCCGGAAAGAACATTGCCCTTGTTACGGATGCCGGGACTCCCGCGATATCGGATCCCGGACAGGTGCTGGTAAGCCGGTGCAATGAAGAAAACATTCCCGTAACATCGCTTCCGGGCGCCACCGCTTTTGTAACAGCCCTGACCTTATCAGGTCTTTCCACAGACAGATTTATCTTTGAGGGATTTCTCCCTCACGATAAAAAAGAAAGAACGGCAGTTCTTGATAACCTTGCCGGTGAAACAGGCACCATCATACTCTATGAAGCTCCCCACCGCTTAAAGGAAACCCTTAAAACTCTCCTTGATGCCTTGGGAAACAGGAAAACGGCCCTATGCCGGGAGCTTACAAAAATCCATGAGGAGGTCCTTCATCTGGATCTCGAAAGCGCCGTTTCTTATTTTGAGGACCGGGAGCCTAAAGGGGAATTTGTTCTGGTGATCGAGGGAAAGGACCCGGCGGCAGCACAAAAAGAAGCTCAAAAAAAATGGGAAGAGCTGTCATTGAACGAGCATATGGAGATCTATCTCTCTTCAGGCCTTGATAAAAGAACTGCCATGAAAAAAGTTGCAGATGACCGGGGTGTATCAAAAAGAGACATATATAACCAGCTGTTAAAGGAGGATGACAATGAATAAAAATCCGCTTAAAAAAATATTTTTGCTTTCCGCAGCATTGTGCCTGAGCCTCTTTCTTTTCGGATGCGGCGCGGCAACGACATTAAAGGAAATATCGCCGGAAAGAGAAAAAATAACAGAAGAGCCGGAAGCGTCCGAAAAAAAGGAGTCTGAAAAAGAAGCGTCTGAAAAAGAAGATGATTCCGCAGATAAAAAGAAGGAGACGGAAGTGGAAAAAACAACTGTACGGGCTGCGACTCTTGCGGAAGCCGTAAATACCTTTAACTGGAACTACTATAATACACAGGATACGGATTCCAATCTTTTTTATTCTCCCATAAGTCTCGAAAGCGCTCTTGCGATGGCGCTTAAGGGTGCAAAAAATGATACATATGAGGAACTGGCCGATGTCCTCTGTATAGGCGATATGAATACCTTCATGGACAGTTACTCCTCTCTTTCTTCAGGTTACGGGGATGAAAAAATAAAGCTTACCGTAGCAAATTCACTGTGGATAGACAAAACCTTTGATAAAGAATACGGCGTTGACCCGGATTTTGTATCGGAACTTGAGAAAAAAATGGACGCTGAGGTCATACTTGAGGATTTCAAAAACAATTCGGAAAAAGCAGCTTCGGATATAACAGACTGGGTAAAAAAGAAGACCGAAAACCTCATACCGGATTACCAGTCCGTAGCATCAGCCGATACTGCGCTTGATATAATAAATGCCATCTACTTTTTCGGTGAGTGGAGAAACAAATTTTCTGCCGACAATACTTCAAGCCAGGATTTCCGCCGTCCCGGCGGTACCGTGACTGTCGATATGATGAACATGAATGATGAATATTTCCGTTATTTCAAGGACGGGGGATTTAAGGGAATAGAACTTCCCTATTATGATGATAAGGCAGTAATGGATATCATATTGACGGATGATGATAACGATCTTTCCGCTCCGGAGGCTTTTAAGAGTCTTTCGGCAAAGGAAAGAGAAGATTTCATATCCGGCATCTCTTCCGCCGAAGAAGTAAAGATCAGCATGCTGATGCTGCCGAAATTTACAATGGACATCACAGCCGAAGGATTAAAAGAATCACTCATAAATCTGGGCGCCGCATCTGCCTTTGACAAAAACAAGGCGGATTTTTCCGGGATCTGCGAAAAGCTTTTTATTTCTGATATCTCCCACAGAGCAAAGATCGAAGTTGACGAAGAGGGAAGCCGCGCGGCTGCCGTCACCGAAGTGGTCATGGAGCTCGCATCTGCCATTGCGGAGCCGGAAGAGATCATCGATTTTGTCTGTGACAGGCCCTTCGTTTTCGTCATCCGCGACAGGGAAAGCGGCACGATCCTGTTCACGGGAATCGTAAACGAACCCTGATGATCCGGACTGCAGAAAATCCGGACTTAAAAACCCCTTTAAGATTTCATGAAAAAAACAGCAGCCCGTTTCAGGCGAGCTGCTGTTTAGGATAAAATTCCTTCTGATAGTCAATATATTCTTTTTTCTCTTTTGCCGTCGCCTGCCTGATCCTGTCCGATCCGCAGTCGGGACAATATTTATAACTTCCTATCCTTTTAAAGGTATACCTGCATTCATCACATGTACAAATCATGATATTGTGTTTCCCTCCTTTCTCCAAACCCAAGATATAGTGTAAAACCATAACACTCGCTATGTAAATACCCAAATTTATTTTTTTCGGGAGAAGCTGTATGAAATAAATTTATCTATACAAAAACAGCCTGTAAAGTGTTACAATAAATGGGAATTGCCTGACAAAGTGGCAGTTTGTTACAACAATCTTTTATTATGCAAAAGGGGGTAACTATGTATTATATCGGCATCGATCTCGGAACAAGCTCCGAGAAGCTCCTTCTGATGGAATCAGACGGAAAGATCGTAAACATCGTATCTGAGGATTATCCCATATCCTTCCCGAAGCCCGGCTGGTCCGAGCAGAAGCCCGAGGACTGGTGGGATGCGACCTTAAAGGGTATCAAAAACCTCACAAAGGATATTGATGCCAAACAGGTTGCGGGAATCTCTTTCGGAGGCCAGATGCACGGCCTCGTAGTCCTCGATGAAAACGACAATGTCATCAGGCCCGCTATCCTCTGGAATGACGGACGTACCCAGAAGGAGACCGATTATCTGAATAATGAGATCGGAAAGGACAAGCTTTCACAGTATTGCGCAAATATCGCATTTGCAGGCTTCACGGCCCCGAAGATCCTCTGGATGAAAAATAATGAGCCTGAACTTTTTGCGAAGATCAAAAAGATCATGCTTCCGAAGGATTATATCGCATACAAACTCACAGGGGTTCACTGTACCGATGTCTCTGATGCATCGGGCATGCTCCTCTTTGACGTAAAAAATAAGAAATGGTCAAAGGAAATGTGCGATATCTGCGGCATAAACGAAGGTATGCTTGCAAAGATCTTTGAAAGCTACGAACCCGTCGGCAAGGTAAAGAGCGATATCGCTGCATCCCTGGGTCTTTCCGACAATGTAACGGTTGCCGCCGGCGCCGGAGACAACGCAGCCGCTGCCGTAGGTACCGGATGTGTCGGTGACGGTCTCATGAACATCTCTCTGGGAACCTCAGGAACCATCTTCATCTCAAGCCATGATTTCAAGGTGGACAAATTCAATGCCATCCACGCATTTGCGCATGCCGACGGATATTACCATCTCATGGGCTGCATGCTCTCCGCCGCATCATGCAAGGCATGGTTCATGAATGATATATTAAAGACCAATGATTTCGTCGGCGAGGAAGGCAGGATCACCGATGACATGCTCGGAAATAATAATGTCTTCTTCATGCCGTATCTGATGGGTGAACGTTCTCCGTATAATAACCCCAATGCCCGTGCCGCATTCATCGGCATGTCCATGGATTCAAGCCGTACGGACATGATCCAGGCAGTAATGGAGGGCATCTCATTTGGTATCAGGGATTCCTTTGAGGTAGCAAGAGATCTCGGCATCGATGTAAAGCGCACAAGGATCTGCGGAGGCGGATCAAAGGGTGATCTTGCCAAAAAGATGATGGCAGCCATCCTCAATATAGAAGTCGATGTTCCCGAAAACGAGCAGGGTCCTTCCATGGGAGGAGCGATGCTGGCCGCCGTCGCCTGCGGCGAATACGCAAGCGTAAAGGAAGCATCTGACAAGATCGTGCGCATCAGTTCCACCGTAACCCCCGATCCCGCCATTGCTGCCCGCTACGAAGAAAAATACAAGAGGTACAGACAGCTGTATCCTCTCCTTAAAGACTGGTACATCTGAGCAAACATCAAGCCCCGGCGATTTTTCGCCGGGGCTTTTGATCTCATTTACGAAAACATTATCTTCATAAGCCTGATCTTATTTCTTCAGCGTTCCCTTGATCGTCTGGTACTGCTTGTTAAGGGTACTCCAGTTGACCGTGATCTCCTTCGTCCTCCTTGCCACGACAGCCATGATGTCATCGTAATTATTAACAAAGGCCATCACAACTCCTCTGTGGAATCTGTTGTGATCAACCTCGTTTTTGAGGATTGAGATCACCGCTTCCTTTCCTCTCGGTTCATGATACGGACGCTCACAGGTTAAACCCGTTACCGTATCGGCAACCTGAAGGATCCTCATGGGCATATTGTGGGAAGTATATTCCGTATGATTCGGATAACCGGATCCGTCGCCTCTTTCATGATGGGCAAGGACCACATCAGCCACCCGGTCATTTACTCTGCCCCGAAGCAGGTTGTCCGTCACATCAACATGCAGCCTCATCACTTTGATCTCTTCCGGGGTCAGCTTTCTGGGAGCTTCAATTATCTCGGTCGGCACAGTCAGCATCCCCACATCATGAAGGATGGATGCATAATAAAGGACATTTTTGTCTTCGTCCGATATCTCCCTCATCCGGTCTGCTATCTCCATGGCAACAAAGGTGGAAGTCACAGTATTGATCACATTCATCTCATCCCTGAAACCCGAGATATACATCAGAAGCTCGATGAATTTATTCTTTTCGCCGTCGGAAAGCATCATATGCTCAAACACTTCATCAAGCTCTTCTTTGTAGGATTTATTTTTCAGCTTATCAAAGATTTCAAACTTCTTCTGAGCCTGGGCGCACAGATCAAAAGCTTCCCTAGAATACTTGGTCCCGATATAATTACTGAACCGGTTGTAATCAAATTTGGCTCCGATGGAATTATTGTAGATATCGACCACATTTGCCAGATTCAGATAATTGGCAATGTTCTTATTCTCCAGCTTCACATCCGAAAGCTGGCTGTAGTCTATATGATGATACATGAGTATCTTTGCCCGTTCATCACCCAACGGAGACAGATACTTCATGAAAAGAGATCCATAGATGGAATGAGGCATGACATTCGTCATGTCAAAGGTCAGCACATCAGAATCCGCATCAACCTTGAACGCTCCGATATCGTGAAGCATTCCAAGGAGAGCAAATTCAGCCAGTTCAAAGTCTTCGTACTTCTCCTCACAGCGCAGCATGCAGTAAAGGATATATCCGACCCTTGAACTGTGATCCATGATCTTTTTGTTAATGAGTCTCAGGATTTCTCTGCAAAGGACGCAGATGTCCCTGCTTCTGACTATCTCCAATCTCTCATCCCCGTGTCATTTTATTCTTGTTTCTCAACATGACCTGCACAGCACGTTCGTATACTTCTTCAAAATTCTTGTCGCTTTCATTTTCATAAGCCGCCTCTCCTGCAGCGACGCTGTATTCTATACCGAAGTTTTCCTTATCTTCCATGCTTCTTTTCTCAACGATACGCATGAGTTTATCAATAAGGATCTGGGCATCGGCGTCATTGATGATCGCACAGAACCTGTCACCTTCTATCCGGTAGAGCGGGAATCCCACAAAGGTCTCCCTCATGGAAAGAACGATCCGTCCTATCACCTCATCCCCGCGCTGATAACCTGCTTTCTCGTTGATACTGCTCATCCCGTTGATATCTATCGATACAATGGAAAAGGCTGCCCTTCCCATCTTAATCTCACTTTCTATGACATCCCGGGTTATCGAAAAGGCCGCTTTGTTATTTAAGCCCGTAAGCTCATCCGTATAGGCCAGGGAATGGAAATGATAGAAGTAGCTTCTCATCATCGCGGTCATATTATTGAAAGTACCGGAAAGCTGCCCGAATTCGTCATCTCCGAGATAATCAAGCTTTATGTCAAGATTACCCTTGGTAACCTGCTCGGAGGCTTCGGTCAGTTCCTTTAAGGGCCTAAGGGCGATCTTTATCACATGATAAATCAGGATCAGAGACACAAGCATTACTATCACGGAACAAAGGATCGCATAACCGAGCACTGTCGTCCTTAAGGAATAGATCTCGTCGATAGGAGCCGTCAGGCACAGAGTCATGTTGTTTTCAAGCTTTATGGCATAAAGCTTCATGGGTTTGACGGATGAGGCGTATTCTACCGGCCTGTCTTTTTTCAGAGATTCCTTCATGGCCTGAAGAAGGATCATGGTTTCGTTGTCAAAAAGATCCCTGTCAATCCCGCCTGACGCATCACGGCTGTAGATGATATTATCCTCCGCGTCAAATATGACTGCAGTCCCTGTTTCATAAAGCCTTATTTTTTCAGCCCTGTCACGGAAAACATCAACATCCATATCCATCCCGACCAAAGCCATGAATTTCCCTTCAAGGTAGACGGGGGCAATATAGGATACAATCTCATAATCGAGATTTTCATTTCTGTACGGTCCTATCCAGACCGGTGATTTTGATCTTTGAGGGATATAATACCAACCGACATGGTTTAAATCATTTTTATCATACATGGAAATATCCGTAAGAGTGACTTTTTCAAAGTTTCCTTCGATATTTCTCCTGTACAGAAAGCCTGCCGGATCTTCCATAACCTCGTCGCTGAATCTCATATAAACGGCTACGGCAGACTCTGCAGAGGACGCCTCAACCAAAGCCAGATCGCTTACTCTGTCCAAAACCTCCTGTCTGTATGACGGATCATCGATCTTTTCCGGATTTTCTTCAAGTTCCTTGCGCGTAATATAATAAATGTTGTCAAGACTGCGGCTGACATCATTCATCATGGATTCTATATCACGTTTTCTTTCCATGGTGATCAGTTCCATTATCCTGTCATTATCCCTGTCACTGATGACATTGATGCCCACATATGAAACTATGATCAGCATGGTGGAGATGATAATGGAAAAGATGAAGAATATACCCATTATCATCGTTCGAATCGATTTCATCCGATCTTCCGCCCTTTTATCACAGATTTGCCGCGGCAGCGCTTTTTGCCAGTCTGTCCGCCTCATCATTTAAGGCGATTCCGGTATGGGATTCCACCTTAAAAAACTCTATTACTATCTTTTCTCTGCTTTCCCTGATGAAGGCCTTATAGGCTTTTGTTATATCCTTGTTTGCCTTCCAGCTGTCATCAGCCCACTTTTCTATACCGGAGTAATCATAAAAGATCATGATCTTCTTTTTTCCGGCATCTATCGCTCTTGTTACGGCCGCCTTAACTCCTTCAAGCTCTGCCGCTACATTCCTTAAGTTTATGAAGTCCTCACTGTATCCTCTGTCAAAATGCCCCTGCAGTTCTTCCCTGTTTCCGTCGAAAAAGATCAGCACGACCCCGTATCCGGAGGTCTCACCTGCCGTATCATAGCTTCCGTCCACAAATGCTATGACATCGTCGCGGCCAAGATCACGGATCATCCCGTCTATCCGGTCATTGATGACATCTCTGCTGTTTTGATCTGAGCCGGGAGTATCCTCTTTTAATCCTTCAAAATCCGCAAGATAAGCGGCTGCCTCCCTTAATGTCGGAAATGACTTGTAGGCCGCGCCCTTTACGCCCTGCACATTCGCGCTGCACTCTTCCCACGAATAATATATACCCGGTTTTTTTCCGACGGCGACTGCGTAGAACTTCTGCTTTCCCATGGATCAAAGGCTGTCCATACCCTGATACATCTTGAGCATCGGAGCCATGACTGCGCCGATAAGGGTTCCTACGACACCTGCCAGCACAAGGATGATCAACGGCTCCATTACCGCCATCATGCTTTCGGTTGCCATCTCAACCTCTTCCTCAAAATAATCGGCAAGCTTTGTAAGAAGTCCCTCGACATCACCGGATTCCTCTCCGATACGTATCATATGATGCACCATGGGAGGGAACTGCCTGCACCGCTCTATCGGTGAAGAAAGGGATGTACCCTGTACTATATCCTCCCTGCAGTCCATTATCGCGTCTCTTATCACAACATTCGTAAGGGTTCCGGCAGTTATCTCCAGCGCATCCGGCATCGAAATACCGGCTGCAAGCATCGTGCTCAGTGTTCTGGCAAATCGCGCCGCAGCGCTCTTTTGCTGCAGCGGACCTGTAAGCTTGTTATGAAGCAGGAGGTTATCAATGAAGTGTTTACCTCCGTTGGAACCGTAAAACAGTTTGAAGCCGACAACAATGGCCACAATGATGGCGATCAGTATATACCAGAAGTTTATGATAAAATCACTGGCACTCATAACAGCCTTTGTGATGCCGGGAAGTTCCATTTCCATATCCGCAAACATTTCGGCATAGCTCGGGATGACGAAGGTGAGCATGACGACCACGACGCCTATCGCAACAAGAAAGACTATAATGGGATAGATCATTGCTTTCTTTACGGTAGCCGCAAGCTTTGCATCCTTCTCAAACTGAATTGCCATTCTCTCAAAGGCTATGTCCAGCGAACCGGAAGATTCACCCGCTCTTATCATGTGTATCAGAAGAGGAGGGAATATCTTTTTCTGTTCCTCCATGGAATCGGAAAGAGTCTCACCTTTTTCAACCGATATCTGCGTAGACTTGATCGACTTTGCAAGCTTGACATTTTCTGTCTGCTCACCAAGCATGTTCAGCGCATCTATGATCGTGACACCTGCCTGTGTCATCGAAACGAACTGTCGGCAGAATACCGAAAAATCTCTCGGCTTCGGCTTTCCGCCCAGATCGATGTTTATGTCCTTGTTCAGGATGCCCTGTTCTGTCACCTCGATGACGGTCAGTCCCTGGGATGTCAGTTTCTGATGTACCTGTCCCGAATTATCTGCGGTCGTGCTTCCCTTTATCTCCTTGCCCGATGCATCGATCGCAACATAGCCATATGACGCCATTTGTATTATTCCTCCTGATGATTATTATTAGATAACTTTTCTTGATAAGTACTGATAATCCTGCGCAAAGGTAAGCGCTGTCTCACCCGAGATCTTTCTCTTTGCGTACAGCTCATAGAGCGAATCATCCATTGTGATCATTCCGGCCTTCCTGTTGGTCTGCATCATGGAAGGTATCTGGAAAGTCTTTCCTTCACGAATCAGGTTCCTTATAGCGGGATTTGCCACCATAACTTCAAAGGCTGCGCATCTTCCGCCTTCTTTTCCGGACATCGGCATGAGCTGTTGGGATACCACGCACTCCAAAACCGTTGCCAGCTGTATCCTGATCTGCTCCTGCTGATGAGGCGGGAAAACGTCTACTATACGGTCTATGGTAGCTGCCGCTCCGATGGTATGCAGGGTTGAGAACACAAGGTGGCCTGTTTCCGCTGCAGTCACGGCTGTCGCTATCGTATCGAGGTCTCTCATCTCTCCGAGGAGGATGATATCCGGGTCCTGACGGAGGGCTGCACGAAGCGCCTGGGCATAGCTTTGGGTATCAAGACCTATCTCTCTCTGGACGACGACTCCGACCTGGGATTTGTGAAGGTACTCTATGGGGTCCTCAAGTGTGATTATATGCACAGGTTTTTCCTGGTTTATGACATTTATAAGTGATGCCAGCGTGGTGGATTTTCCCGATCCTGTGGGGCCTGTTACAAGTACAAGTCCTCTTTTCTTGTTTGCCATTTCCACTACCGCATCCGGTACCGACAGCTTTTCGGGATCCGGGATATCAAAAGGCAGAAGACGGAGAGCGGCGGCATAAGTACCTCTCTGCTTGAACACATTCAGACGGAATCTTCCGACAGATGCAAGCGAATAAGCAAAGTCGATCTCTCCTTCCTTGTTAAGCTCCTCCCTCTGTTTGTCGTTCATGATAGGCTCGAACATCTTTTTGACATCGTCGGGTTTGAGGACATGATCATCCATTTCCACCAAATCTCCGTCAACCCTGATCATTATGGGTCTTCCTACCGAATAGTGCACATCGGAGGCCTTCCTCTCCATCGAAATCTTCAGGGACTGGTCAAGGGTTAATACTGCCATTTTTACTTTCTCCTCTCGTTTTTATACATCGAATGATACCTTCTTCATTTCGTTTACGCTGGTTATTCCGTCAAGCACATATCGGGTTGCAGACATCCTTAAGGTATTCATACCTTCTTCCATCGCAACCTCTTTTATCTCCTCGGCTGTGGAGTTCTTTGATATTACCCGCTTAAGCCTCGGAGATATCTCCAATATCTCATAAACACCTATACGGCCTTTGAAGCCTGTGTTGTCGCACTGATCACAGCCGCAGGGCTCATATATCTTTATCTTCTTTTTGGAATTTTCGGGTATTCCGAGAATCTCCTTTTCTTCCGCATCCGGATCCTTTGCTTTCTTGCAGTTCGGACAGAGGCGTCTGACCAGACGCTGGGCAATGATACCGACTATGGAATCTGCCAGGAGATAAGGCTCTATTCCCATGTCTATCAGTCGTCCGACAGCTCCCGCGGATGAATTGGTATGAAGTGTGCTGACCACAAGGTGTCCGGTGATGGATGCCTGGACAGCTATACCCGCTGTCTCGCCGTCTCGGATCTCACCTATCATGATGATGTCCGGGTCCTGTCTGAGTATTGAACGCAGTGCCGACGCAAATGTCAGCTCGGCTTTGGGATTGACCTGAACCTGATTGATACCGTTGATATTTGCCTCGACAGGGTCCTCTACGGTTATGATATTGACCTCTTCCCTGTTCAGTTCGGAAAGAGCCGTATAAAGTGTCGTGGATTTTCCGGATCCGGTAGGTCCCGTAACAAGAATGATGCCGTGTGGATTTCCGAATATATGATCAAACTGCTTTAATTCATGCTCATTCAGTCCCAGATCCTTCTTTTCTCTCGAAAGGGCATTTTTCGAGGTAAGACGCATAACCACCTTTTCACCGTATACGGTGGGAAGTATGGATACACGGATATCAAACTCCTGGCCGTCGACCACCTGGGTCATACGACCGTCCTGAGGTCTCCTCTTTTCGGATATATCCATGCCGGAGATGATCTTGATCCTGGCTACGATAGCCGAAAGAAGCTCATTTGCGTATACAAGCCTTTCATAAAGGGCGCCGTCTATACGGTACCTTACCCTGACATTCATCTCTAACGGCTCTATATGGATATCGGAAGTTCTCTGGCGTACCGCCTGATCGACCATCTGCTTGACCAGCGAAACAATGGGAGAATTGTCTATTTCCGCATTGGCTTCTTCTCTTTCAGCCTCCTGCTCTTTTCTCTCATTTATCTTTTCTTCCGCGTATTTATTCGCGACATCCATAACGTCTGCAGTACCGTATGCCCTGTCAATTGCTACGGCAACCTGGCGTCTGGTGGCGACCACGGGCTCGATCTGCAGATTCGTGACTATGGTGAAGTCATCTATGGCATCCATGTCCATGGGGTCGGACATGGCAAGCATCAACACATTCGCGTTTCCCGGATGATACGCATAAGGTATGGCATTGTGACGGCGCACCACATTCGAGGGCACCATCTTTAAGATACTGTCATCTATCTTTACTCCGGTCAGATCGACCTTTTCAAGATGCAGCTGGTCACTCAGAGCGTCCGCTATGGCCTCATCGGTACATATGTTATTGTCTACCAGCACTTCTCCGAGTTTTTTGCCCGATCCCTTTTGAAGCTCGAGTCCTTTTTGGAGATCTTCTTCTGTCAGAACATCATACTTTACAAGCAGATCTCCCAGTCGCAGTTTCCTGCGGCCATGCATTTTACCCCCTGCCATAGTTCACACTATCCTCCTGATCGATATCACGCTCCTGTAGAGCGCGTTGGATATCTTAATTCCGGTAGCCTGCGTCGAGGCATGTACAATCTGTCCGTTTCCCAGATATATCCCTACATGTCCGGCATAACAGAAAATATCACCGGGCTGTGCTTCCTCATACGAAACACCTCTTCCGTATGCCGCCTGTGCGCCCGAATTTCTCGGTATGGAATAACCGAAATGCTTGTATACCGACATGGTAAAGCCTGAACAATCGCATCCGTCCGTCAGGGATGTTCCTCCCGGCACATACGGATTTCCCACAAACTGTCTGGCGTAATTTGCTATCTCCTGACCGGTTCCGCCGGAAACCGGTTCGTCCGATCCGGATTCCTCCGGCGGCGGTGATTCTTCCTCTCCGCTTTCCTCCGGTGGTCCTTCCTCTTCCCTCTTTTTCTTTTCCTCTTCTTCCTTCTTTTTCTTTTCTTTTGCGGCTTTCTCTTTTGCAGCCTTTTCTTCGGCTGCCTTTCTTGCGGCTTCTTTCTCCGCTGCCGCTATCCTGGCTATCTGGGCATTGTCCTCGTCTATCTTTTTCTGATAGGCTTTTGCCTGGCTCTTAGCCTCGGCAAGCTTTGAGGAAAAATCCTCCACGGTGCGTCTCTGTTCCTCTATGGTCGCATTGAGAACCTTCTCCTGTTCCTCGTATTCCTGCTCGATCTCCTGCAGTTCCTCCATCTCTTCTTCGAGACTTGCCTTCAGCTCGGCAACTTTAGCTTTTATTTCCTGATAATTCTCGAGCAGTGCCCTGTCGTATTCATACAGTTTTTCCGCATATTCGGCTTTGTTTATCGCATCCGAGATGTTTTCCGCTTTCAGCAGGATCTCTATGTAATCAGACGATGTATTGCCGTTTTCATACATATATCTGATCCTTGCGCACATCGCCTTGTACTGTCTTCTCTCTTCGGCCTCGGCAGCCTCATAATCCGCCTGCGCCTGTTCTATCTCGGCTTCTTTATTTTCTATATCTCCTTTTATGATCTCAACATTGGCGAGAAGTTCCACCAGCAGCGCCTGTGAAGCATCAAGCCCTGCCTCTGCCTGTGATTTTTCATCCTCTATATCATTTATCTGCTCATTTACCTTGTTCAGTTTGTTCTCGTTTTCTTTTTTGTCCTTATTAAGCTCTTTTTTTGTTGCGGCCGATACGGGAAAACACAAAAGAAAACAGAGTACCAGGCTGAGCGTGATGCAGAGGTTTTTTCTCATAATTCGCAGTTACCCGTTGTTCTCGGGAAGGGAAGCACATCCCGTATGTTTTCCATTCCGGTGATGTACATTACCGCCCGTTCAAAACCAAGTCCGAATCCCGAATGTCTCACAGATCCGTATCTTCTCAGATCCAGATAAAAACCGTAATCATCTATGTTCATGTTAAGTTCCTTCATCCTTGACAGGAGCTTGTCGTAATCCTCTTCCCTCTGGGAACCGCCTATTATCTCTCCTATGCCGGGAACCAGGCAGTCCATTGCGGCAACCGTCTTTCCGTCCTCGTTTTCCTTCATGTAGAAGGCCTTTATATCTTTGGGATAATCCGTCACAAAGATCGGCTTTTTGAATTCATGCTCTGTCAGGAATCTTTCGTGCTCCGTCTGAAGATCGCATCCCCAGCTGACTTTGTACTGGAATTTATCGTTGTTCTTTTCGAGAAGCTTCACCGCGTCCGTGTAGGTCACCCGGCCGAAGTCGGAATTCACCACATGTTCAAGTCTTTCAAGCAGTCCCTTGTCGACGAAGGAATTAAAGAATGCCATCTCCTCCGGTGCGTTTTCAAGAACATAGCCGATGATATATTTGATCATTTCCTCGGCCAGATCCATGTTGTCGGAAAGCTCATAAAAAGCCATCTCCGGTTCGATCATCCAGAATTCCGCGGCATGTCTGGTCGTATTTGAATTTTCTGCCCTGAAGGTCGGTCCGAAAGTATATATATTTCTGAATGCGCTCGCAAAAGTCTCTCCGTTAAGCTGCCCCGAAACTGTAAGATTTGTGGACTTTCCGAAAAAGTCCTTTGAAAAATCAACCTGACCCGAAGGATCCGCCGGGGCGCCTGCAGGCGGAAGCGTTGTCACTCTGAACATCTCTCCGGCGCCTTCCGCGTCGCTTCCCGTTATTATCGGTGTATGTACATACACAAAGCCTCTTTCCTGAAAGAATCTGTGTATGGCATAAGCGATAAGGGACCTGACCCTGAATACCGCCTGAAAAGTATTCGTCCTGGGACGAAGATGCGTCATGGTACGAAGATATTCAAGCGTGTGCCTTTTTTTCTGGAGCGGATATTCCGGGGGGGCTATCCCCTCGACGCTCACCTTTTTTGCCTGTATCTCAAAGGGCTGTTTAGCCTCGGGGGTCGCTACCAGCGTACCTGTGACAATTACCGAGGTCCCCACATTAAGCTTGGTTATCTCCGAAAAGCTTTCTATCCCGTCCCCGTATACGACCTGCAGCGTTCCGAAACAGCTGCCGTCGCTTATTACGAGAAACCCGAAGGTCTTTGAATCCCGGTTGGATCTGATCCAGCCGCCCACCTTCACTTCGCTTTCAAAATATTTATCAGGTTCCTTAAATAGATCCTTTATCTCTGTTAATTTCATTTCATTCTCCACTTTTACCGGACAGACTTCTTTATTTGATCACCGCATTGTCCAGCACGAAATCCTGTACCTTTTCACTGAGCAGATATTCTGTCAGTGTTTTTTCATCAACCGATTTTTTTAATGTATCCACATCCGTGCCGTATTCCTTTGCCTTTGAAGCATAATAATCGACAACTTCCTTTTCGTCGACCGCTATGTTTTCCGCCTTTGCTATTGCCCTGATCACGAGCTCCTGTTTGGAGATCTCTCTGCCGTAATCAGCCGCCTGTTCGGCAAAATCAGCCATATTCCCGCTTATGAGTGATACATACTCATCAAGCGAAAGACCGTACTGGGATGCAAAACTCTCTATATTCGAGGTATACTGTGTGGTATTTTCCGAAACAAGCCACTCGGGAAGCTTGTCAAGATCACAGGTACTCGCATCATATATCTGCTGCATCAGTTCGCTTCTGTAGGAACTCTGCGCGGCTTCTTCCTTTGACTTTTCGATAGTACCTTTTATGAGATCAAGATATTCATCCACATCGTCAAATTTTTCAGCCTCGTATTTATCTGCCAGCTTTTCAAGGATGCCGTCATCGGTAATTGCCGGCACATCATCTGCCTGAATGGAATTTACCGTCACGGTAAAGACCACATCCGCTCCGGCAAGTTCTTCGGAATGATAGTCCTCGGGGAAGGTAAGCTCCAGGTCCTTGGTTTCCCCGATCTCCATACCGGTCACTCCTTCTTCGAAACCGTCTATGAAAGTATGTGATCCTATGGTCAGGTCATACCCCGAGGCTGTTCCTCCGTCAAAAGCAACTCCGTCCTTCTTTCCGACATAATCAATATTGACGGTATCTCCTTCTATGACGGGTCTGTCCTTCACCTCGGTCTTTGATGCAAGAGCGGACAGATCGGACATCACTGCGTCCTCTATGTCACTCTCGCTGACTGTGGTATCGATCTTGTCGACCGTAACTGCCTTGTACTGTCCCAGTGTTACATACTTTGACGGGTCGATATTTTCAAGACTCTGTTCCTCGGCCGTACAGCTGCACAGCACAAGTGATAAACACACCAATAAAGCGGTCTTAACCGCTCCTTTTCTGAATTTTTTCATAATCTCCTTCTTTCGTACACTGTTATCCCGGATAATAAGAACTGCTCCTTTTCCCGCAATTCCAAAACCCTCACTAACAATTTATATCACAAACTTCGCTATTATTCAAATACCGGCACCAAGATTTCCTGTATCTTTTTTTTATTTTCTGTGTTATACTGTCTGATGTATCACCTCATGTCCGGGGTAAATGTTCCGGATATGGGTAAGTTCCGAGTTTATGAGGGAATCTTAATGATAGCACAGATCCTGGGAAAATATTTTGTAGAAAAGGATTTTTTGACACACGGACAGCTTTCGACCGTGCTGAAAAAGCAGATGGGCAGAAAGGTCCGCCTGGGTACGATCGCCGTTTCCGAAGGACTCATGACTCTTGCGCAGGCAGATGCCGTCAACATGCTGCAGCAGTCCATTGACAAACCCTTCGGTGATCTGGCCGTATACAAGGGTTTTCTTACCATTACCCAGGTCAAATCCCTCCTTCGTGAACAGGGAAATGAATTCATCCTTTTCATGCAGACCTTAAACGATGAAGGCCTGATGGATGTGCCCGCGTTTGAATCCGCAGTCAGGCAGTTCCAGATAGATTCGGGAGTTACGACTACCACTTTGGAAGCAATGAAGGCGGGAAGCATTGATGCCATAATAGAAACCTGTCTCGGCGACAACATGAGTGAATTCATCGACCATGTCGGCACCGCAATCCGTCTGGTGGTCAGGATAATAGACAGGGATGCCTATATCGGAAAAGCAAGGATAACAAACGATGTTTCGGAACTCCCTTCGGGAGTGTTCCAGCGAATAACCACACCTTCAGGCGACAGTTACTGCTGCGCCCTCACGGATGAAAAGCAGGGGCTCTGCGCGGTAGCCTCCGGCTTTGCAAAAGATCAGTTTGAAAACGATGATCTGTTTATAATAGATGCCGCGGGAGAATTCCTGAACTGTGTAAACGGCCTGTTCTGCACGACCGTAAGCCATGAGGAACCTTCCTATGACATCGAACCCCAACAGTTCTATTCACACGAAAACATCCCGGACACCATAACCGGTTCAAAGATACTTCATATGCCCATCTATATAGGGAGCAGCGTGACAGAGTTCGTCATCATCAAGTGACGGCATTAAAGGTTCTGATCAGACCGACATAGTAAAGAGAGCCGCAGGCGCAGATAACATCTGATGCTTCGGCTTTTTTTAATGCCTCCTTATATGCGCTTACGGGATCCGGGACAGCCTTTGCGGGAACACCGCTTCTTTTTTTTACTTCCGAAAGAAGCTCATCTGCGCTTAAACTCCTCCCCGAAGGCACCGTCACGGTATATACCTCCTTAGCAAGAGGAAGTATTTCATCGAGCATCTTTCCATAGTCCTTATCCTTAAGGATTCCTATGATAAATATCACGGGAGTATCCTGAAAATAAAGTCTCAGGCTTGAAGAAAGTCTTAACATGCCCTGTACATTATGGGAGCCGTCTATGACCACCCGCGGTTCTCTCCTTATCATCTCAAATCTCGCGGGCCACCCGGCCTTAAAAAGCCCCTCCTTTACCTGATCAGGCTTTATATCAAAACCTTTGTCCCTAAGTATCTGCGCAGCCTTCACTGCCATGGAGGCATTATTTATCTGATAGTCACCCAAAAGCGAAATGCTGTATTTTATACCTTCAAGTTCAAAATCCACTCCGTTTATGCCGGATTTTGAAGGGCCATCCGGAAGAGGACATACAAAAAGGTCCGCTTTTCTTTCCCTGCAGACTCCCTCAATAACCTCCATAACCCCGTTCTCCTGGGGATATACCAGTACCGTGCTGTCCTTTTTGATGATACCCGCCTTTTCAAAGGCTATCTTTTCAAGAGTATCTCCAAGTATGTCCGTATGGTCATAGCTTATCGGCGTGATCATGCAAAGAAGCGGTTCTTTTATTACATTGGTCGCATCAAGCCTTCCTCCGAGGCCGACTTCAAGCACGCATATGTCACATTTCTTTTCAAAAAAGTAAAGGAAGGCTATGGCAGTTATGACCTCAAACTCAGTCGGCTCGCCTTTTCCCTCCTCCTTCATTCTGACAGCCGCTTCTTTCACTTTGGTCGCAAGACGCGCAAAATCCTCCTCTCCTATCTCTTCTCCGTCTACTCTTATCCTTTCGGAGAATCTCTCCACAAAAGGAGAAGTATACATGCCTGTCCTGTAACCTGAGCTGATGAGGATCTGACTTAAAAATGCCACGGTTGAACCCTTTCCGTTCGTTCCCGCGACATGGACAAACCTCATCTTCTTCTGGGGATCTCCCAGATCCTTCATAAGGTTCTCTATATTTTCAAGACCCAGCTTTGAACCGAAGCGGGCTATACTGTCTATATATCTCCTTGCATCCTCATAATTCATGTCTTTTGAAATATCCTTTTGTTTACCGCTTCAGCGCCCTTTAAAACACCCGTCAGGAGCAGTACATTTATCGGGAACATTATGAGCGTCTTTATTACCCTGGCGCCAAGAACAGCCATGATCCCCTGTCCGTAAAGGATGCTTAAGCAGACCGTGTTCAGACACAGGCTAATGATCAGCGTGTCAAGAAGCTGGGCCGCTATTATCCTCTTTATTGACGGCGTCTTTTTGTAAAGGATCAGTCCGTATAAGACCCCCTGAACGATCCCCGTTATCGTAAATCCCGGGAAATAGGGTCCCGTCGGCTTTACAAGAAATCCCAGCACATCAGTCAGACCGCCTACTATCCCTCCGATGGCTGGTCCGAATAGCATTCCCGTACATGCAACGGGAAGAAACTGGAGTCTTATCTCCGCCACATCGGATATGGGGATCTTGAAAAAACCCAGTATGACCGCTATGCCTAATAACATCGCGCATGTCGTCATGACCCTGGTATCCGTCAGCTGCTTCATCAGTGCATACACCCTATGATATCCGATATCTTTTCGATACCGGTTTTTTCCATATATGCTTCCATGCCGTTTATTATATCCATCATCAGCCCCGGCTCATGAAAATTCATCATTCCCACCGCGACAAGACTTGCTCCCGCCATCATCATCTCTACGGCATCCTCCCATCCTGCGATCCCGCCCATTCCGATGACAGGGATCTTCACTGCCTTTGAGGCTTCATATACCATTCTTACTGCTATGGGATGGATGGCCGGTCCCGAAAGACCTCCTGTTCTGTTTGCCAGAACAAACCTTCTCCGGTATATATCTATTTTCATTGCAGTAAAGGTGTTGATCAGCGATACGGCATCCGCCCCTCCCTCCTCGGCAGCGCGGGCCATCATAGAAATATCAGTGACATTCGGAGAAAGCTTCATGATGACAGGTTTTTTCGACACCTGCTTTACCGCCTTCGTTATCGAAAGAAGAGAGTCTGCGTCTGTTCCGAAGGCTATCCCGCCCTCCTTCACATTGGGACAGGATACATTTATCTCAAGCATGGCGATCTCTTCCCTTTCGGAAAGGATCTTTACCGCTTCGACATATTCTTCTTCGGTGTGTCCGCAGACATTTACTATCACGGGCACATCGAAATTTTTAAGGAAGGCCAGATCGCGCTTGATAAAAACCTCTGCACCGGGGTTCTGCAGGCCTATGGCATTCATCATTCCCGATGGTGTTTCGGCAACCCTGGGTGTATCGTTCCCCTCCCAGGCAGTAACGGATACTCCCTTGGTAGTGACCGCGCCAAGCTTTCCCAGATCCAAAAATCCGGAGTATTCCATGCCGCTTCCAAAAGTGCCTGATGCGCAGGTGACGGGATTCCTAAACTTTATACCGCATAAGCTTACAGACATATCCCTCATAAGACCACCTCCGATGCGTCAAAAACCGGCCCTTCCGTGCAGATCCTCGCATTGTTTACATGGGAATGGCTGTCCTTTTCTGTTGTTTTGACCACACAGCCAAGACATGCCCCCACTCCGCATGCCATCCTTTCCTCGAGAGAAATATATGCTTTGATCCCGTTTTTTTCAGAGTACTCTTTTACGGCTTCAAGCATGGGCATGGGGCCGCAGGCAAATATCACATCTGCCCCGATCAGGGCTTTATCTGCCGCTTCTATGACATTTCCTTTGATGCCTGCGCTCCCGTCATCCGTTGCTATGACAACATCCGCTCCGCTGTCCTTAAAATCCTGCGACAAAAATGCATTCATGGAGGAATCCCTGTAACCTAAAACCGCTCTCACATTTTGGGGCCCGTCCGTTTTGCCCTTCATCCGGCATAATCTCTTTGACAATTCCAAAAGAGCGGGCGCTCCGATCCCTCCGCAAAGAAGAAGGACTTCCTTTCCGGCTGCTGCGCTTAAATCCCAGCCGTTCCCGAGAGGTCCTTCTATCATGATTTCCTTATTTATGTCTATATCCGCCAGACCTTCCGTTCCTGCGCCGGATACCCTGAAAACGATCCGGATCTCTTCACCTTCCGCTTCGCATATGCACAAAGGCCTTCCCAAAAGCTTTGAAGGGTCGTTTGGAAATACCAGTATAAACTGACCGCTTTTTGCTTCAGGCGCTATTTCTGTCTTAAGCCTGATATCATATATCCCCTCGCACAGTTTTCTTTTCGAAACGACTTCAGCCCTGCATTTTTTCATAATACGATCCTTTTTCCCCCGGCTATGGTATGGTGGACCTTTCCGTAGAGTTCTTCGCCTATGAACGGGGAATTGAAGGACTTTGAATAAAATTTGCTCACCGTCCATTTTTCGTTGGGATCAAACACGACTACATCCCCGGCGGCCCCTATCTCAAGCGTTCCGGCATTGAATCCGTAAAGACGGGCCGGATTCAGGCTCATGAGCTCTATCATCTTCATCAGGTCCATATGTCCTGCCTTGACGAGATTTGTCACCGCCAGCGCCAGCGCCGTCTCGAGACCTATCATGCCTGAAGGCGCGATCACAAAGCTCCTTCTTTTTTCGATCTCCATATGAGGAGCATGGTCTGTGGCTATGATATCCAAGGTACCGTCCTTTAACCCTTCAATGATGGCCTGTCTGTCCCTTTCAGTCCGAAGCGGCGGATTAACCTTTGCTTCGGATCCCCTGTCTATTATGGCTTTTTCCGTCAGGGAGAAGTGGTGGGGCGTTGCTTCCGCGTGTATGAGGCCTGCCTTATCCTTCTTTTTGGCTTCACGGATCATAGCGACGCTTTCTGCCGCGCTCACATGCTGTATATTGATGATCGCTCCGGTCTCGAGCGCGAGCTTCAGATCCCTTTCGACCATCACTATCTCTGCCTTCCTGTCTGCTCCCGTAAGTCCGAATTTCCTTGCAACCTCTCCTGCATTGATGCCCTGCTCAAAGATATAGGAGGGATCCTCCTCGTGAAGGCTTATCGGCGTACCAAGCTTTGCGGCGGCTTCCATGGCTTTTCTCATCAGGACATCATTTATTATCGGCAGTCCGTCATCCGAAAAACCGGGCGCGCCGTCCTTTGCAAGGCTTTCCATGTCCGTCAGGCTTTTTCCCATACGGCCGTTCGTGACCGTAGCAAGCTGATGTACATGTATCTGGGAATCCTCCACCCTTTTTAAGATGCTGTTTAAGATCGACTGCCTGTCAACGGCAGGTTCCGTATTTGCCATCAGCACCACCGTGGTATATCCCCCGGCGATCGCCGCTCTTTCTCCTGTGCCTATGTCTTCTTTTTCGGTCTGACCGGGATCCCTGAAATGAGCATGAACATCCACAAAACCGGGAGCCACGACCATTCCCGCAGCATCAACGACCTGTCCGTCCTTATTTCTTTTATCATCGATCAGGGGAAACACATCCTCGATCAGTCCGTCATTTATGAGTACATCCGCCTTCCTGTCTGTCTGTGTCGCCGGATCTACCACTCTTCCGCCTCTGATTATCATAGATCAAACCCCTTTCAGCATTTCTGCAATCCTGCCTCTTGTTATCTCTCCCAAATGTTTCTGTTCATCCTTGGAAAAATCGTTTATTTCCAGAGGCTGTCCGAAGATCATCTTTACATCTGCTGCTTTCAGCCATGGAAGATGTTCTTCGAAAACGGCTCTCGTATTGCTCATCGCCACCGGTATGATCTTTGCTCCCGATTTGACCGCGATCTTTAATGAGCCTTCCTTAAACGGCGCTAGTTCCGTCTCATCCTCACCCTTTCCTCTGGTGCCCTCCGGATAGATAACGATACTTATGCCGTTCTTTACTTCATCTATACACTCAAGGATGACCTTAAGACCCTGCTTTAAATCCTTTCGGTCAAGGAATCTGCAGTGAAGGAGCCTCATCCACCAACCGATCACAGGCAGATTTTTCGTTTCCTTCTTTGCCACAAATCCGGTCAGTTTCTTTCTCTTTCCGAGATATCCGTAAAGAATGACTATATCAAAGATGCTCCTGTGATTTGATACAAAGAGCACCGCTTCGTCGTCCGGGATATTCTCTTCTCCCGTAACATCAAGTTTTACTCCGGCAATAAAATCCACCACCGTGAAGGCCCAGCATACGATGACAAGCGGCAGCATATCCGCAGTTTCCCTTGAAAACAGCCTTATGATAAGTATGATACCGATGAGGGGAATGGATACCAAAAGAAAGATCAGCAGAAATATGAAGGCTATGATTATTCTGATCATCTCTCAGGCCTTCCTTCTCAAAATCATGTGTATCTCCGAGGCGGATTCGCTTTCATCGACCGTCCGCTGAAGATCGTCAAGTATCGGCAGGAATCTTTCCGAAAAAACATCCTTCAGTCTTCCGTTTCCGCCTTCCTCGAGACAGACGCATATCATCCTGTAAAGATCCATCATGTCGGATCCGAATTTCCATGAAGACATCTTTTCAAAACCGATCCTCCCGGCCATATATGAGATAGAGCTGTCCTGGAAAAGATGACTGTGAGTTCCTCCGGCATGCCGGTTGTAGCAGTTCTGATGGGCCGCTTCAAACACGCAGCTTAAGGAAAACATCGGCACCGAAAAATAAATATACCGGATATTTCCGTTGTCTCTTACGGCATCGAGGATCTCATCCAGGTTTATGATATGCTCCAAAACCCCGATAAAGGTAACCGTGTTGCATTCCGTATTCCGTATCAGCGCAGCTATATCGCCGGGATCGGCCTGCTTTAATATATCCTCCCCGTTCATGGCATTCGCGAAGTCCACCTGGGCGCTGCTTATCTCAACGCCTGTCGAATCACTGACGCCAAGTGTCCTTAAAGCGCTCACGAAATAACCGCTTCCCGCTCCGTCGTCAAGCACGCGGATATCGGAAAGCGCAAGACCGTCTTTATTAAGTTCTTCAATGAGAAACTGTGCCTTTGGGATATAGATCATATCCCGTCTTGATATGTATTTCTTCCTGTCATCCTCAGAATAGTTGTTTTCGTAACTGTCTGAGATATATACGGCATTTGCGAAATCATCCGTATCTTCATAGCGGCTGTTCACATGTCCGCATTTTCCGCACAGGAAATATTCCATCCTCTGGCTTTGATAGAGGACTTCTCCCGAAAGCTTTTCATGACAGATCTTGCAGAAACGCCTTTCGGGCTGACGCAGAAGGGCATCTGCCTGGCGGGAGGACATCTTGAGCATTTCCCCGTTGCGGTTAAAGAAATCGCTCTTGATCTTCATGATGTCGCCGACCGATTTTCCGTATCGCTTATTCTCCATCAATTCCTCCATGCATGCGGGTAGCCGGACTTGAACCGGCACGGTATCACTACCGAGGGATTTTAAGTCCCTTGTGTCTGCCTATTCCACCATACCCGCTTAGGTCACCTTATGATAGCACACCTTACGATTCTTATCAATTGTAATCCTTTGAACAGCCTCTTAAGATCATGGCTGATTTGGACTGTATGTAAACATGCAGATACCCGTGTCTGACCTCATAGGTAAAGGGTTCCGTCGTAAAGCTGTCCTCATAGGACAATATAAGCCTGCGAAGCCTGGCATGCAGCGGCAGTCCCGTTTCCCATATGGACATCTCAAAATCCTGAGCCTTGTCGTTATTGTTTACTATGATGATGCTTGCATATTCCCTGTTAAATCTGGCATATGAGATCAGGGAATGCTCCGCCTTAAGTTTTTTGAGCGAACCTTCACGAAGTTCAATACACTCCCTGTGTATGCGTATGAGTGCCCTGTGATAATCGATCAGCTCAAAATTTTCATTTCCCCAGGGGAAGGGACGCCTGTTATCGGGATCCGTAAATCCGGTAAGTCCGGCCTCGTCCCCATAATATATGGTAGGACATCCGGGCCAGGTAAACTGCATCAGCACGGCCTCCCTCATCACAGCCATGTCAACTCCCTCATCGGCCGCCTTTGAGCCCAGAGTATTCAGCCTTCCGACCTTATGGTTCGTTCTGGTTAAGAATCTTGAATGGTCATGGTTTGAAAGCTCATTCATGGCAGTGATCGCCGAAGGTTCCGTAAACTTGAGGTTATTATTGAACATTGACGAGAAAAAGGCTTCCTCATTTCCGAGCAGATCCTCCCTGAAATCATCGCTGTGTTTCTGCATGCCGGTCAGAAACCAGGTGACAGGCTCCATAAAGGCATCGTAATTCATCACGCTGTCCCATTCATTGCCCTTAAGCCACTCGGAAGGGTCACCGTAGTGCTCGGCGATTATCACGGCATCCTTGTTTGCCGTTTTCACCGCTTTTCTGAATTTCTGCCAGAATAAGTGATTATACTGCGGTGAATGTCCGAGATCCGCCGCAACATCAAGCCTCCAGCCGTCGCAGTTATAGGGCGGCGATACCCATTTGGCCGCGATCCGCAGTATATAATCCTCCAGATCCTTTGAGCCCTCATAATTCAGCTTCGGCAGCGTGTCATGTCCCCACCATCCGTCATAAGTTCCGTTATAGGGGAACTTCCCGCCGTGAAATTCAAAGAAATCGTGATACGGACTGTTTTCGCTTATATATGCTCCCGGCTCATAGCCTTCGGCTTCTTCGTAGATCCTTTCCCTGTCAAGCCATTTGTTGAAGGATCCGCAATGATTAAATACGCCGTCTATGATCACCCTTATCCCAAGTTCGTGGCATCTGCCGGTCAGTTCGGCAAAAAGGGCATTACTGGCCTCAAGATTTGCTCTTGAAGTGACTCTTCTTTTGTATCTTTCAGCTTCGCGGTTATCCGTCGAACCTGCAGGGAGAAGCGCCCCTCCGTCCTCGACTATCCTTCCTATGTGGGGATCTATATGATCATAGTCCTGAATATCATATTTGTGGTTACTTGGTGAAACAAAGAGAGGGTTGAAATAGATAACATCGATACCCAGGCTCTTCAGATATGGGAGCTTGTCCATGACACCCTTTAGGTCTCCGCCGTAGAACCTCCGCACATCCATCTCATGAGGCAGATCGTCCCAGTTTTCGACATGCTCGCTGTGACCGTTTATATAATAATATTCCCTGTCAAGAACATCGTTTGAGGGATCGCCGTTGCAGAACCTGTCCGTGTATATCTGATAGATCACCGCGCTTCTGCTCCAGGAGGGAACTGAAAATCCCGGGATTATGCAGAACTCAAAATACTCCTGCTCATCCTTCACAACTCCCCTTCTGTCGTAAAAGGCGCTTGTTCTTCCGCTTTCAAAATAGAAATGATATCTTACCGGAGCATTATCTATGGTTATCCTTGTTTCATAATAATCAAACAGCCCCTCGCTTTCAGCCAGATCCATCAACAGCCTGTCACCGTTGTAGATCAGAAAGACATGATCCAGATTATTTTTTTCCGCCCTGAACCTGATAGTCACATAACTGTACGGCTCGGGCTCCAAAGGTGAGACATAGTCTGCTGTCACATCGCTGAAAAGTCCTCTTGTATGTAGGGTAGGTGTCATGGTCAGCATGTAGACACGCTTCATTTCCTTTTCGGAGAGGCCCTGCACCCAGTTGTACATATCCATATCTGTCTCCTGTTACAATTTTATATCTTTTCCAAAAACTGCGGTCTTATCGTATATTCCAGTCTTTTTCCGGTAACCGGATGGGTAAAGGAAAGAGCGGTTGCTGCAAGACAGAGCGGTAACGACAAAAGTTCCTTCCCGTATTTCCTGTCGCCAACTATCGGCATTTTCGCGTTTGAGAGCTGCACTCTGATCTGATGATGTCTTCCCGTATTTAATAAAACCCTTAGCAGCCGGATATTCTTTCCGGCTTCTTTGGTAAACTCCTCTGTCACATCGTACCTTAATTCTGCCCTCTTTGCGCCCTTTGTGCCTTCGGGAACTATCCTTGAGATATTGGTCTTTTTATCGGTCAGGATATGATCCGAGAGGTCTGCGGAAGTTGGAAGATCATCCGAAAGCGGACACACCGCTGCCGTATATTCCTTTGAAAATCCACCCCTTTGAAGCTCTCCGGAAAGAACAGACGCCGCTTTCTGATTCTTTGCAAATACCATTATCCCTTCGACCGGTTCATCCAGTCTGTGGATCAGGCCGACATAGGGTTCATCCTTCACCCCGTCTCTTTCCCTGAAAAGACCTTTTAGTTCCGATATGCAGTCCCGTTTTGTCACAGTTTTGCTCTGTACCGGAAAATACGGCTCTTTGTCTATAACGATGATCTCTTCATCTTCATAAAGGATATTCCGGTCAAACATTTTTCAGACTTACGTGTACGGTTGAACCTTCCTTTTCAAGCTTTAAGGAATCAAACTGCTCAAGGAATTTTGACAGCTTTCCCGATCCGTAATTTCTCGTATCGAAATCCGGGTATCTTCTAGTCAGATGCTGTCCGAGCTCTCCAATATTGATGCTGTCCTCCTCGCCCTTTGCTTCAATTATCTGTTTTATTGCCTTCTCTATTGTGGACAGGCGGGTCTTTGAGGGTTTCTTTGATGTGCCCGTCTTTGTCTTGTCACCGGTTTTGGCGCTGTCCTTCTTTCCCGCTTTGGTCTCGGTATCCGCTTCCTTGTACAGAAGATCGAGCATCTTGAAATTATCGCAGGCCTTTCTTAATGCGTTGGGCGTCTTTGATTCTCCCATGCCCACGACCATCTTTCCTTCTTCCTTCAGGGTAGCCGCAAGCCTGGTGAAATCACTGTCACTTGATACCAGGCAGAACCCGTCAACGTTTCCCTTGTATAATATGGTCATCGCGTCAATGATCAGGGCAGAATCGGAAGAATTCTTCCCGACCGTATTATTGAACTGCTGTATGGGGATGATGGAATTATCGAGAAGCTTTTCCTTCCAGGTGGAAGAGTTCTGCCTTGTCCAGTCCCCGTATGCTCTTTTTATTGTTATATTTCCGTAGTTGCTGGCTTCGTTGAGGATCAGCTCAGTGTACTTTGAGGATATGTTCTCTATGTCTATGAGAACGGCAAATCGTTTTTCTTCTGCCATGATAAACTCCCAAAATCCTATGATATTACAAATCCTCTTTTCGCAAGCGAAATCGGATTTGTACCTTTTGACCCTGATATCATCATATGTTGCGTTTATTATAATAAAAAACACAAGATATAGTATAAGACTTATGAGGTATATAAGTCAAACCGCCTAAACCTTAAAGCGGTAGCCGACTCCCCATATGGTCTCAATATACTGGGGATTGGAGGTATCAGCCTCTATCTTTTCGCGTATCTTTTTAATGTGCACCGTCACCGTCGCTATATCACCGACAGACTCCATCTCCCATATGTGTCTGAAAAGTTCTTCCTTTGAATAGACATGATTGGGATTCTGAGCCAGAAACGTCAGAAGATCAAATTCCTTTGTGGTAAAGGTCTTTTCCTCACCGTCAATCCACACTCTTCTGGCTGTCCTGTCTATCTTCAGACCACGTATCTCTATGGTTTCATTTCTGCCCGGCTTTCCGGCGGTGAGCCTTTCGTATCTTGAAAGATGCGCCTTGACCCTGGCAACAAGCTCACTGGGTGAAAAAGGTTTTGTCATATAGTCATCCGCTCCCAGGCCGAGACCCCGGATCTTGTCGATATCATCCTTTTTCGCGGACACTATTATGATGGGCGTGTTCTTTACGTTTCTGATCTTTTCACATATTTCAAAGCCCCCGACATCGGGAAGCATCAGATCAAGGACGATCAGATCGTAATCCTCCTTCAACGCCCTCTGCAGGCCGCGGCTTCCGGTGTTTTCTACTGTGACCGTAAATGCCGAAAGCTCCAGATAATCCTTTTCAAGCTCGGCTATCGCCTCTTCATCCTCTATTATCAGTATGTTACTCATCCGTTCTCTCCTCTATATCGTTTCCTACTATCCGAAACTGCATATGCATGACAGTGCCCAGGCCCGGCTCGCTTTCCGCGCTGATCGTGCCGCCATGATCCTCAACTATCCTCTTTACGATCGAAAGACCTATGCCGGAGCCGCCTTTTGCCGAATTTCTCGAAGCGTCGGTCCGGAAAAATCTTTCAAAGATGTAAGGGAGATCCTTTGATTCTATGCCTTTTCCATTGTCGGCAATATCAACCATCGCATAACCCCTGTCTTCGTATAGACTGATCCGAAGCCGCCCTTTTTCCTTGTCCATATATTTTATGGAGTTGCCCACGATGTTATTTACAACTTTTTTCAGCTGCACCGGATCGGCAGATATCCGGGCTCCTTCATCTATCTTATTGTCATATTTAAGCTCTATGTTTCTTGATTCCATATCGACCGAAAGCTCCCCGACCCAGTCATCAAAATAATCGGAGATCCTGATGTTTATGAAATAATAAGGAATCCTGTTTTCATCGATACCGGAATAAAATGTCAGCTCATTTATAAGCCGGTCTAAGTCATTTGCTTTGTTGTAGATCGTTCTCACATACTTTTCAAGCTTTTCCGGCGTATCCGCAACTCCGTCCATTATCCCCTCGGCATAGCCCTTTATCGATGTAACAGGGGTTTTTAAGTCATGGGATATATTGCTGACCATTTCCCGATTTGCCGCTTCATCTTCGACTATCTTTGTCTGGGACTCCTTCAGGATCCTTCTCATGTCATTGAAGTTCTCGCAAAGGACTGTTATCTCCTTTCCGCCTTTTTGGGGAACATTTACCTCCACATCAAGATTTCCCTCCTTGATACCGTTCGTTGCGTCGGTAAGCTCCTTTACGGGTTTTAAGATCGAGTTCCTGACCCATTTCTCGCTCAGAAGTCCGACACCGGAAAGGATCAGTATTCCCGATACGACCATCCTTATGATGATGATGCGAAACATGGGCTTAAAAACGGACAGGTCCTGTATTACCGGAGAAAGCGTTCCGTCATCCTGCAGCGCGGGTATTATGACCTTTGCCACATCTAAAATTGATTCATTCTGGCCCACGATGCCGTATTCGCTTTCGATCGTATTTATCTCAACCCATATGACGGTATAAAACATTCCCGACATCACAAAGGCGGCGATCACGATTATCCCTATGAAGGCTATCTTCAGTCTGTTTTCTATCTTCATGGATATCAGTATATCACAAAAAAAACCTGTTGACTTGCCGGTTCTTTTATCGGACAATCATTAATAAGGTGATATGAGGCGCCGGTTAAACATCGGCCATTGCCAAACAAAGAGAAAGGAAGGTATTTTTTATGAAGTATGTATGTCAGGTTTGCGGATATGTTCATGAAGGCGATGAGCCGCCGGAGAAGTGCCCGCAGTGTAATGCTCCAAAAGAGAAATTTGTTGCGCAGTCAGGTGACATGGAATGGGCTGCCGAGCATGTGGTAGGTGTTGCGAAAGGCGCACCCGAGGATATAATCGCGGATCTTCGTAATAATTTCAACGGCGAATGCTCTGAAGTGGGTATGTATCTGGCCATGAGCCGCCAGGCTTTCAGGGAAGGATACCCGGAGATCGGAGACTATTATCACAGAGCTGCTTTGGAGGAGGCTGAGCATGCTGCTAAATTTGCCGAACTTCTCGGCGAAGTTCTCACAGACTCCACAAAGAAGAACCTCCAGATGAGAGTTGATGCAGAAAACGGCGCAACAGCCGGAAAGACGGATCTGGCAAAGCGCGCAAAGGCGCTTAATCTTGATGCGATCCATGACACGGTTCATGAGATGGCGCGTGATGAGGCAAGGCACGGCAAAGCATTCAAAGGACTGCTGGAGAGATATTTTTAAGATCCGAAATCAACCGGTCCCGGCACATATGTGCCGGGACCTTTTTATGCTTTTTATCCGGGACAGGATCCGCTTGTCTTTACAGAGGATTATCTATTCAGGAATATAATCATAAAATGCCTCGTCCAAAGTGTCCTTTTTTTCTGCCCGCTTCGGTGCGGTACCGAATTTTTTCCGATATGCTTCGTTGAATACGGGTATGCTTTTGTATCCGCACTCATAACAGACTTCTGCGGGCGCCATTCCCTGTACTATCATCTCATGTGCAAGTGAAAGTCTGCGGTTTATGATGTATTCATCCATCGTGCAGCCGAAGGTTTCCTTAAATGCTTTGATCATGTCGTCCGGATCCATCTCAAACCGTGAAGCTGTATCCTTAAGGTTAAGGTCGTCTTTAAGGTTTTCGTTTATTAAGCGCAGGACTTTTAAGATCCGGTCGTCTTCAGCTGAAGAAAGAGGTACCTCAAAAGATGAATCCTTTCTGCATCTTGCCGCTTCTATGAGAAACCGGAGCACTCCGATCTCGGACGCAAGTTCTGCCCCATACAATGTGGAATTCTTTTCCGTTTCGATCCTTTCAAACATTTTTATGAAATGTTCGGCATCCTTTTTTTCTGGACGGATCACATTTGCGGCTGCGGATGAAAACAGTTCGCAGATATGGCATTCAGGCGTATCGAACCTCTCAAGCAGGCCGGAAGAAATATAGACGGTATAACGGTCGTAGAGTTCTCCTGCCTCAAAGACGGGTCTGTGAGGCACATTTATGCCGACAAGGATGATATCTCCGGACTGTATGTCATATGTCCTGCCGTCTATCATATAGCTTCCCCTGCCGTATTTTACAAAGGTCACCTTGTAGAAGGTATGAAAATGCGCAGGTGCATCCGTTCCCAGGATATCCGTATTATGGAAAAGCCTGAAGGTTTCGTGCAGATAACCCTTTTCTTTTATATCATCGTTACCGGTCATGGCCTGCCCTCAAAAATACTTTGACATTTTTCAAAGCGACGAACTGTTGAGATACTTTTCCTGCTCGGGTGTAAGCTTATCTATGCTCTTTCCGAGGAATTTAAGCTTCATCTCGGCAACCGACCTGTCTACCTCTTCGGGCACGTCAATAAGCTTTTCTTTAAGCTCAGAGCCGTGTTCCACCAGATATTTGGCTGAAAGAGCCTGGATCGCAAAGGACATGTCCATGATCTCGGCCGGATGTCCGTCTCCGCAGGCAAGGTTTACAAGGCGTCCTTCTCCGAGCACATAAACCCATCTTCCGTCGGAAAGCTTATAACCCATTATATTGTTTCTCATTTCTTTCTTTTCAACCGCGATCTCTCTTAATCGTTTCATATCTATCTCGCAGTCAAAATGGCCGGCATTGCAGAGGATCGCTCCATCCTTTATTACGGAGAAGTCCTCTTCGTCTATGACCTTTTCGCAGCCGGTCACGGTAACAAAGAAATCCCCGAGTTTTGCGGCTTCCTTCATTGGCATTACATCAAAACCGTCCATGATCGCTTCTATGGATTTCACGGGATCTATCTCGGTGACTATGACCTTCGCGCCGAGACCCTTGGCCCTCATTGCCACTCCCTTTCCGCACCAGCCGTAACCGGCGACAACCACTATCTTTCCGGCAACGATCAGGTTTGTGGTTCTGTTGATACCGTCCCAGACAGACTGGCCGGTACCGTATCTGTTGTCAAAGAAATGCTTCATCTGGGCATTATTTACGCGCACCATGGGAAACTCAAGCTTGCCTTCCCTGTTCAATGCTTCAAGTCTGATGATGCCGGTAGTCGTTTCCTCGCATCCGCCCAAAACTCCCGGTATCAGATCCCGATACTGCGTATGCATCATATGAACAAGGTCTCCACCGTCATCAATGATGATATTCGGACCGGGTGCAAGAACTGCCTTTATATGTCTTTCATATTCCTCATCCGTGCAGTCATACCAGGCATGAACCTCAAGTCCTGCCTTTACAAGGGCTGCCGCCACATCATCCTGGGTGGAAAGAGGATTGGAACCGGTAACATACATCTCGGCTCCGCCCGCATTCAAAACCAGGCACAAAAATGCTGTCTTTGCCTCAAGGTGAACTGACAGCGCGATCTTTTTCCCCTTAAAAGGCTTTGTCTTTTCAAACTCGTCGTACAGTGTACGAAGGAGATCGCAGTGTCTCCTGACCCATTCTATCTTTTCCTCTCCCGAGGGGGCCAGTTCTATGTTTCTGATGTCGCTTGACATATTATTATCCTCCTGAAAAAACTCCGAAAAAAAACTAAAGGGCAGGTTTCCCTGCCCTTTAACTTTCGATCCCAATTTACCGATTAGAATCTAGCAAGATATGCGTTGATCAATTTCTGAAGTTCTGCTCTCTGTGCCAGGTAATTTGCCTGAGCTGCAAGGTTTGCCTGCTGGAATGCAACATAGCGTGCCTGATAAGCATTGTATGCTGCAATGCCTGCTGCTCTCTCAGCTTCTCCCTTTGCTACCTGAGCTGCACGGAATGCTGCGAGGTTTGCCTGATACTCATTGTAACGAGCAATGCCTGCTGCCTTCTGAGCTTCTCCAAGAGCAAGCTGTGAAGCATAGAATGCTGCGAGGCGTGCCTGATACTCATTGTAACGAGCGATGCCAGCTGCTTTCTGAGCTTCTCCAAGAGCGATCTGTGAAGCGTAGAATGCTGCGAGATTTGCCTGATACTCATTGTAACGTGCAAGACCTGCTGCTCTCTCAGCTGCGCCCTTTGCGATCTCTGATGCCTGGAATGCTGCAAGGCGTGCCTGATACTCATTGTATGCTGCAATGCCTGCTGCTCTCTCAGCTTCTCCCTTTGCGATCTGGGATGCCTGGAATGCTGCGAGATTTGCCTGATATGTCAGGTATTCCTCAATCTGCTTATTCTGTGTTGCGATAGCAGAAAGTACTTCCTGTTCAGGTGTGGCAGCGAGTGCCGGAACTACAGAAACGATTGTGATAGCCAGTGTTGCTACCAATGCTACAAGTTTCTTTTTCATGGTAAATTTCTCCCTTCAGAAATATGAGTATGTTTCTTGCTGTTATGCATTGTATCACTACATTTTGACGATTTCAACCACATTTTTAAAATAATTATGTAAATTTGTCTAAAAATGTTGTTTTTATGAAGAAAATCCTCTGCTCTTATGGCATTTTATACAATTTTCTTTGCCTCAAAGAATACCTTTTCGGTATCTATGGTCTTTATTTCACGGTCCTGCATCACTATCCGGCCGTCTATTATCACCGTATCAACCTCCGAACCGTTTGCCGAGTAAGCTAACGAAGAAATGAGATTGTTTTGCGGGATCATCGACGGTGTATCAAGATTCAGCAGCGCAAGGTCCGCCTTGTAACCTTCCTTTATCTTTCCGGTAACACCTTCAAGCCCCAAAGCCTTCGCTCCGTTTTCCGTAGCTATCTTCAAACACTCCTCTGCACCGATACATACAGGATCAAGTGCCACTCCCTTATGTATGAGCGCCAGAAGGCTTATCTCGTGAAACATGTTCAGGGAATTATTGGAGGCGGCACCGTCGGTACCGATGGCCACATTTAACCCGGCCTCCAAAAACTTCGGTACCGGAGCGAATCCGTTTCCGAGCTTCATGTTTGAAGCAGGATTGGTTACCACGGATACATTGTGTTCCTTCATTATTTCTATATCGCTGTCCGTGACCCTTATACAGTGGGCTGCTATCGCGGGCACATCAAAGCATCCTGCCTTCTGGGCATATTCTATCGCTGTGCAGTTGTGCTCCTTCTTAAGATTGTCTATCTCTGTCTGGCTTTCCGCCAGGTGTATATGTATTCCCAGTCCCTTTTCCTTTGCCAAATCCGCAACGCATCGAAGATAGTCGGGTCCGCAGGAATAAGGGGCATGCGGCCCGAGCATGAAGGAAAGCCTGTCACAGTCCTTTCCGTCCTCCATCTCTTCGAGCGCTTCCTTTATCCTGACATCGTTCCTGTCATATGAGCTGCCCACCAGACCTCTTGATATCACGGCCCTCATGCCGGATTCCTTTACGGCTTTTGTCGTCTGGTGGATATGCATCTGCATATCATTGAAGGTGGTCGTGCCGCACATTATCATCTCAATGATCGCAAGCATCGCCCCGTAGTAAGCATCCTTGCCTGTCATTTTATCTTCGACCGGATTAACTCCCTTTAACAGCCAGTCCATAAACGGCATGTCATCGGCGATATTCCGAAGCGGAGCCATGTACGAATGGGTGTGGGCGTTTATGAGTCCGGGGATGACCAAAAAGGAACTGCCGTCTATCATGGTGTCCTGCTTAAAACCGGCAGGTTCTTTGTCTATACCGGATATTTTGTCATCCGTTATGTAGATGCTGTGTCTGTCTGTTGTCCCGTCAATCAACGCATATGCATCTTTTATCAAGATACCTGACATTTATCAGATCTCCTTTCCTGACTTTCCGGGTGATTCAGAGCCTGTTCTGAAGTTCTTTTGCCATATCCTCAAACCCCGGCTTTCCTAAAAGAGCAAACATGTTCTTTTTATAGCTTTCAACTCCCGGCTGATTGAAAGGATTGACGCCGAGCATATAACCGCTGACGCCGCATGCAAACTCAAAGAAATAGAACAGCTGTCCCAGATATTCCTCATTCTGTTCGGGGATGTTGATCAAAGCATTGGGAACATCTCCGTCGGTATGCGCAAGGATGGTTCCGTTCATCGCGCACTTATTTGCAAAATCCACTGTCTTGCCTGCCAGATAATCAAGACCGTCTAAATTGTTGTCGGCTTTCTTCATTATTATATCTGTCCTTGGCTTTTCTATATTAATGACAGTCTCAAACATTATTCGCGCTCCGTCCTGGATGAACTGTCCCATAGAGTGAAGATCGGTCGTCAGATCCACCGCTGCCGGGAATATGCCTTTCTTATCCTTTCCCTCACTCTCGCCGTACAGCTGCTTCCACCATTCGGAAACAAAATGGAGACTCGGTTCGTAGTTTGCCACGATCTCAACGCTCTTTCCCTTCCTGTAAAGGATATTTCTTATGGCTGCATATTTTAAGGCATCGTTCTCCTCAAATGCGCTTTCTACAGCCATCTTTCTGCCTTCTGCCGCGCCCTTCATGAGCGCGTCTATGTCAGCACCCGATACGGCTATGGGAAGAAGGCCTACCGCCGTAAGCACGGAAAATCTGCCGCCCACATCATCGGGAACAACAAATTCCTCATAGCCCTCGGAATCAGCCAGACTCTTTAAGGCTCCTCTTGCCTTGTCGGTTGTTGCGTATATCCTCTTTGCGGCCTCTGTCTTGCCGTATTTCTCCTCAAGCTTTTCCTTAAATATCCTGAAGGAGATCCCGGGCTCGGTGGTGGTTCCGGACTTTGATATCATGTTTATCGAAAAGTCCCTGTCCCCGATAACATCCATCATATTTGAGATATAGGTACTGGATATGCTGTTTCCGAGGAAATAGATCTCGGGAGTCTTCCTTACTTCCTTTGATACGCTGTTATAGAAATTATGTCTTAAAAATTCTATGGCAGCTCTTGCTCCCAGATATGATCCGCCTATGCCTATAACGAGCAGCACATCGCTGTCGGACTTTATCTTTTCGGCGGCCTTTTTGATCCTTGCAAATTCGTCCCTGTCATACTTTTCCGGCAGATCAATCCAGCCGAGAAAGTCATTTCCGGCTCCCTTTCTTGAAATCAGGAGATCCCGCGCAGCAAGCGCCTGGTCTTTTATTATCTCTATCTCCTCCTCAGAGATAAACTGCATTGCCTTTGAATAATCATAAGTAACCTTTGCCATTTTTTTCTCCTCTTTTCTTAATATTTATTCAACGGATTCTTCTCCGTACAAAACCTTCCTTATCGTGGATAAAAGCTTTTCCGGCTCATAGGGCTTTAACATATATCCTGCCGGTTTAAGTCGGAGCACCGCATGTATATGCGACTTGTCGTTTACTCCCGTTAAGAATACCACGGGAATGTCCGCCATCTCCTCGTCCGATCGTATCATCTCGAAAGTCTGTTTACCGTCACAGACCGGCATCTCATAATCAAGAAGTATCAGATCGGGTTTCTGGCGGCTGATCTGCGCTATGGCCTTTGTGCCGGAATTAGCCAGAACAACCTCATACTGCTTTTCCAGTATTTTTTTGATACCTCTTAAGGTAGTCGCATTGTCATCGACAACGAGGATCACCTTTTTTTCTTCTTCATAATCAAAGACCAGATCATCGACCGAAGAAGTGGTAGGATTAAAGAAATCCATATGAAAACCTCCTTACACGCCAAAGGGCATGTTTTATTATACACTATTTCTTTCCTATTTGAATACTGCCTTTCACGGTTTCCCCAAGAGGATGTAGACCGCCGAGGATGCCGCAGAGAATAATAAGGTAAGGCAAAAACAAGCCGCCTCTTTCTTTTTGTTTCCCTTTGAAAACAGTCCCAGAAACAATGCTTCGATCACTATCACATACTGTATGTATCTGAAATCCTGAGATGAGAAATACGGCGCCTGTATGCTGAAGTTGATAAGAAAGACCACCGGCGTAAGCCAGGAAAGAAACCAGAATACGGTTTCAATCACATTTTCCTTTTTCCGCAGGGCTTTTACTGTCACATATATGGTCGCAAACACCGCGATCAGCGCAAGGACCGCGCCAAGGATAAGCGCCGCCCAGGCAAAGGGTATCATCTTAATGTGTTCTTCCGCCAGATAGCAGTCCCCGAAAAGAGAAGTCTTTAACATCGCAAGCGGGATATTAAATTCGTCGTAAGCCTGTCCGTTGCTTATGAGGCTTACAAAGGGCGTATCGGTCCTGATATCAAAAAATCTGAAAAGCAGGGGATTGCTTCCCACAGGTTCTCCGACTTCCGGTGTGTAATTTAACGGGGTGCCGAATCTTATCAGATTTCTGACGGGATAAAATACAGCCGGCGGGATGCATATCAGGGCAAATATCAGATACTGCCAAAGGTACCTGAAAAATCCTTCCCTTTTCCCGTCTATCCACTTTACGATAAAAAGAAATGCAACCGGGGCGGCCGCAAGACAGCCCGACAGCTTGGCGGCCATCGAAAGACCGATGCATAAAGCAATCGGAATGATATTTAAGATCGTGCTCTTCCGGTACCATCTGAGCGCGAAATAAAGACTCATCACCATAAGGAGTTCACAGAGACAGTCGTTGTTGATCGAACCGGAAAACAAAATGAAGCCCGGATGAAAAGCGCATAACAAAAATGCGGTAATAAGCGTATTGCCTTCCAGTCCTGCCTCCTTAAATATCAGATAAGCAAAGAAAAGAATGCACATGCTGTAAAAAAGAGTCAGATACTGTACATTCTCGCAGGCGGCATTATAGTTCTTTCCGAAAAAAGTCTGAATGCCGATGAAAACGGCCGAGATGATATGGTGGAGAGGCGGCTGGAAAAATCCCCACCGGGTGACCGGATCAAAATCCGGAAGCCTTCTTTCATGCAGGAACCATTCAATATAAGCTGCCTGTCCCTCTTCATTTCCGAACCCGATCACATCATGCTGTCTGATCCAGTGCGGGGTATAGATCACATAGTTCAGCCTTAAAAAAAAGGCTGAGAGAGTTCCGAATACCAGGAAAGCGCTCTTTCCCTTAAACTTATACCATATGAGGGATATGACCGCCGTTACCGCAAAGACCAGTATTACGATGTAAAGATATTGTCTGCCTGTCATGCTTTTTTCTTCTTACCCACAAGAAAAACAATAAGCGCCGCCACAAAAAACACTAAGGTGACCGCCGTCGAGATGTGCTGTATCAGCGTGCCTTTGTAATACACGGTAACCGATGAAGAATCCTTTGTATATACCCGCGCCTGTCCGTTTCTGCCTTTTCCGTCAACAGTCAGCGCCTTCCCCTGATCATCGACCGCTGCATATCCCTTGTAAAACACAAAGGGAACATCCACAAAAGATGCATCCCTGCCGATGCCCGTAACCGTCAGACGGTTTTTGTCCCTTGATATGGGCAGCGTATTTCCGCTGTCATCAAAGGCGGCGTCTGCCGTTTCAAGAAGCAGATCCCTGTCCTCCACCGAGGCCGGAAGCCATTCCCCGCCGATCACTTCCGCCGTAAAGGGCGCATAATCAAAATAATCATCCGAATAGGAATAATACTCCGTATCAACATTTTCAAAGCTCCACAGGGCAGAAAATATCATGACCGAAAGAACCGCAAAAACCGCGCTCTTTTCCTTTATCACACCCTTTTTAACAATCTCCGTAATACAGACCGCGCCCGAAAATGCTATGAGGGGGGCTGCCATAACAAAAAGCCTCCAGGGAAACTGCACCTGATACAGAATGGCCGACAGTCTTTTCCAGGGAAAGAATCCCGTGGTGCAAAGACAGGCGGCAAGTCCAAAGATCATGCATATATCCGCAAACAATAAGATCCTGTCTTCCTTTTCCCTTTTTATGAAGATCCGAAGAAGCAGGGGGAGGAATATGACAAATCCCATGGATGGATCCGAAAAAGAAAATACATCCTTAAGAAGAAGTTTTTCATAATTTGGATCAAAGGAGGCCGAGACAAGCGAAAAGTCCGTGGTAAAGAGCATCTCGACCATGGGAAATACATAGAATTCCGTGATAAATATCACAAACAATACACAGAGCAGAAGATTTCCTATTATCTTCTTTTCCCTGAATATGCTTTTTATCCGCGTAATAAAAACGACAAGGCATAAAAGCGTGCACATGACCGCAGTGATGGTATGCGTCAGTATGACTCCCGACATGCCTATCACAAGCAGGTGAGGCTTTTTAAATTCATCAAAGCAGAGATCATAAAGGCCCGCGATGACAAAGGGCACGAATATCAGCGCCGTAAATTCCCCGACTGCGCTCCTTTCATATACATCATAGATATGATATTTGAAAAGCGTGAACATTACCGCAAAAATAAGGGCTGCGCTTTTGTTCTTTGTCACCGTGTTCATGCAGTAATAAGCAGACAGGAAGCCCGCGATCATGCAGAAGGCCGTGAATATATGATAGGAGGCGTTGATCCCCAGACCCGCAAACCTTAAAAAAGCCGGTATATAAAGAAACAGATCGGGATAAAACAGGGAACTGGCATAGCCCTGCCCGTTAAAATAAAGCATATTTACGCGCAGAAAGGGCAGGCCGTTTTCCATGCCGCATTTTAAGCTTTCTATGCGCAGCAGATGATATATCAGATCGTGCCCGCCTATGCAGTTTACCGTGAAAAGCGGAAGACATGCAGCTATAAGCGCAATACACGCGACCGCGATCGTTTCTCTTTTTCTCATAACTTCCTTATTATACTACACTCACATCATTCATTAAAACCGTTTCGCCCTCAAGTTCCTCTCCGATGGTGCCGGTCACTATGTCTCCGGGCTTTACCCCGCATCCTGCAGGTACAGCACATCTTATATATTCCCTCGTATATCCGGTAAGATACTCTTTCCCGCGGATCCCCGCGGTCTCCTCCGCCAGAAGCTCGTATCTTTTGCCGTCCCGGAAGCTTTCTATGAAATTTCTCTTATTTTCCTTATTAAGCTCAAGCAATTCAGCTGACCTTGCAGCCTTGATCTTTTCGGTAAGCTGTCCCTCCATCCTGTCGGCATTGGTGCCCTTTCGCCTTGAATACTTAAAAATATGCGTCTCATAAAAACGGATCTTTTTAACAAATTCCACGGTTTCAAGAAACTCTTGCTCGGTTTCGCCCGGAAATCCGGTAATGATGTCCGTCGTGACCGCGCATTTATCAAATGCTTTCCTTAAAAGCTCCACTCCCTGCATATACTGTTTTGTATCATAGTGTCTGTTCATCCGCCTTAAAACGCTGTCCGAACCGCTCTGAAGCGACAGATGGAAATGCGGGCAGAGTGAGCCGATGTCCTTAAGGCCTGAAACAAATTCCGGTGTCACTATCCCGGGTTCGAGGGACCCGAGCCTTATACGCTTTACGCCCTCCGTCTTTGATACCTCCCGTACTAAAGACAACAGGTCCTCCTTTTCATCCGGCCTGTCAAGACCATAGGAACACACATGTATGCCCGTAAGCACGAATTCCCTGTAACCTTCACTGACAAGGCTTCTTATCTCGTCACAGATATCGGCTGTGCGGCGGCTTTTTATCCTTCCTCTTGCAAAAGGTATGATGCAATAGGAACAGAACATATTACAGCCGTCCTGGCATTTGATGATGCGCCTTGTATGAGACGGCGCTTCGTCCTTTACCTCACAGGATGGAGAGCTTTCCTTAAAGTAATTATTCAGGATATCCGCTATTTCTTCCTTTTCTTTGTTTAAGACCGCGATATCCGCATTTTTCCCAAGGATATCCTCCGTTCCTCTGGTATCGACATAGCAGCCAGCCGCCACGATCAGGGCTTCGGGATTCTTTTCTCTGGCCCGGCTTAAGAACTGTCTGGTCTTCCTGTCCGCAATATTGGTTACGGAGCAGGTATTTATTATATAAACATCTGCTTTTTGGTCAAATGGCACAATAATATAGCCGTTTTCCGACAGTTTTTTCCGCATCATATCCGATTCATATGTATTTACCTTGCATCCGAGTGTATGTATCGCAACTTTTTTCATTTTTTTTGTACAGTTTTTTTATTGACTTTTGTTATTTCCGCCCCTATCATGTGAATAGGATTGAGGAAGCCTGTTGTGCTTAAACGATCCGCGACATTATTATTATATTTAAATAGGAGGTAATTGCAAATGAAGACAGTACAGATATCTCTGAATTCTATCGACAAGGTAAAGTCCTTTGTAAATGATATCACGAAATTTGATTATGATTTCGATCTGGTTTCAGGAAGGTATGTGATCGACGCAAAATCCATTATGGGTATCTTTTCTCTCGATCTTTCCAAGCCCATCGACCTGAATATCCATGCAGAGGATAATATCGACGATGTACTCGCTGTATTAAAGCAGTATATGGTTTGATCCGGGAATCGATTCAGACATATGAGTATATTAAAGGCGCGGCTTTCTGCCACGCCTTTTTTATGTATTAAACATCTTCAATACCCCATATAGATATCTTCATTTACCTTTTCTATGGTAAGGTCCGCTCCTTCCCATTCTTTTAAGGTCTCGCCGTTAAAGAAATAGACGCACCCGGGTACGGGATTTCCCGACAGGGCAGCTTCCTTGTATTTTTCCAGCTGCTCCTGCTCGATTTTGTCTATAACTCTCGCAAAATAGAACCTGTTAATGGTCTTGTCATTTACAGCGGCAAAGTAACCCGTATCCATCTTCAGATCTCCGTTATCAAAGGTCATAACGATATGCTCAAAGCTGTCATGGTCCGGACCGTGCTCGTCGAAATATCCGGTATAGTCATACTTTTCCGTATACCATTCATTTTTTTCGGCCACCCAGGACCTTAAGTCGGCGCCCTGCAGGAAAAGGCAGACAGAAAGCACGATAAAGGCCGCAGCAGGAAGCTTTGATGACATCTTAAAAAGAATATATATGCATGAAAGCATTATGATATACATCAGGGGCCATATAAACCTGCCGTTTGACCTGAAGATGCCAAAGAGCCGTTTGATCACGCCGGGCAGGATATCGGGTATCAGGACGGTTTCATTAAAGTCGGCCTCCGGAAAAACAGAGATGACCGCAAAAGAAAGGCCCATGAGCACAGTCAGAAGGATCCTGAAATGATCTTTCAGGCATTTTAATGTCCCCTTCATGCCGGACTTTACGACCCTGAATATCAGATATCCTCCGCAGATGACGCACAAAACCAGGATCCCCAGTCCCAAATAACCAAAACCCTCATACTGGGTGCCCCGGGCCAGAGGCAGTTCGGGGAGCATGCCGTATCCTAAGGAATTATAAAGGGTATTGAGATTGGAATTAAACTCTCCGATGGCAAATCCGCCGTGCTCCACGCCCGAGGTAAACGCCCCGTAAATAAAGAGAGTAGCTATGCCGCTGATACAAAATGAAAGCAGCGGAATGAGCATGGAAAAGGAAATCTTCTTTTTTTGGCGGTTCACAAAAACCGTGTCAAAAAACAGGATGATCCCTGCCATGGGAAGAAAATATGAATGTATTGATACGCACAGAAAAGAAAACAGAGCATAAACTGCCGCATCTCTTTTGATGCTGTATTTTCTGTCAGTGTAAAAATAAAGGAGGGCGGCAAGTATGATCCAGTGGCTTGCCAGGGCTGTATGGTAATACATCCTGTGAAGAACGGTAAAGCTCATGATGAAAAACGGACAGGAAAAGACAGCGGCCGCCCTGCTTCCCACCACTTCATATACCAAAAGTGCGGCAAAGGCACCGTTTAAGGCAAAGGTTAAGAGACCAAAGATCCCGAAAAGCTGGGGGATTTTGGGGAGGGCAAACCTTAAAAGCTTTATCAGCACACAGAAGCCCGGTATGGAATCCGTCCATACTACCGACATCATATGCGGATATGAAAGAGAATCGGTATTTCCTATAGGAAAAGTCCAGGGATCATTAATGAAATTCAGAAATCCGATATAGTGCTGCTTTATATCTATATCAGGTGACCTTAAGATCCATGCATCATAATGAATATCAAGGATCGCTGTTCCGTAGGTAATGATGAAGAGGAGGGCGCCGATGGCCGCCCCGAAAAAAAAGAGCATATTTCTGTCTTTTGTAAGTTCAATCTTCTTCATGTTTTGCGTGTTTACCCACTATGATCAGCTCATCCGTATCTATGGCGGTCTTTACCAGTTCATCGATCTTTTCACTTAAGAGTTCTTCGGATTTTTTTATAATATTTAAATTCGGCTTGGTCACAGGGTGTTTTGCGACAAAGATGGTACAGCAGTCCTCATAGGGAAGGATCGAGGTCTCATAGGTCCCGATCTTTTCCGATATGTCGACGATCTCCTGTTTGTCGAACCCTATTAGCGGCCGAAACACCGGCATTGTCTTTACTGCCTCATCCGTGACATAAAGACTCTTCAGGGTCTGACTTGCAACCTGTCCTATGGATTCGCCCGTGACCAGTCCCAGGCATTCGTTTCTTACCGCCAGTTCTTCCGCTATCCTCATCATGTATCTTCTCATGATTATGGTCAGTTCATCGTGCGGGCATTTTTCATATATGTACATCTGGATGTCGGTGAAGTTTATTATATGAAGATATACAGGTCCGGCATAAGATGAGACAAGTTTTGCCAGATCCACAACCTTCTGCTTTGCCCTTTCCGATGTATAGGGCGGGGCATGAAAATAGACTGCATCTATCACAACTCCTCTTTTTGCGGTCATATATCCCGCAACCGGAGAATCAATGCCTCCCGAAAGCAGAAGCATAACCTTGCCGTTGGTCCCGATGGGCATGCCCCCGGCGCCCTTTATCACCTTTGAATAGATATTTACAGTCTCCCGAAGCTCGATATGGATCACTTCTTCAGGTTCATGGACATCTACCCTTGTACCCGGAAATTCCTCAAGGACGGCTTCTCCGACCATCGCGTCAACTTCCATCGAGGTCAGGGGATACGCCTTGTTGGCCCTCCTCGTATCGACCTTGAATGAAAACGAGATGTCTTCATAATTATCACGGATATACTGTATGACCTTTTTCTTTATCCCGTCTATGGATTTATCCTCCGAATAGACCATGGGACAGAAGGCGCTGATCCCGAAAACCCTCGAAAGAATACTTACGGTCTCGTCATAATCATATCCTTCCGGACATTCCACATATATCCTGCCGTTTCCCTTTGAAAGAGAAAAATGCCCCGGCAGGGCTCTCAGTCCGTATTTTATCTGCTGTATCAGGGCATCCTCAAACAGATATCTGTTTTTTCCTTTTACGCCGATCTCGGCGTATTTGATCAGAAATGAGTGAAACATTTTTATCTGCGAACAAATCTCCTTAGATTTTTTACTTCTTTATTGATCACGCCTGCCGTATATTCCATCTCCTCCTCGGTATTTTTACAGCTTAAGGATATCCTTATCGTGGATCCGGCTTCCTTTTCGGAAAGACCCATGGCTGTGAGAGTCTTTGACACGCTGTTTTTTTTGTTAGATGAACAGGCGCTTCCTGCCGAAACATATATCCCATTCTGCTCAAGCGCATGAAGAAGCACTTCGGACCGGACACCGTTTACGGTAAGCGAAATGATATAGGGAGCATCTCCCCCGTTCACGGATATGCCCTCCGTTTCCCCGATCCCCTTTAAAAAGAGATCTCTCATCCTCCGGTATTTCCCGTAGTTTTCATCTATGTTTTGATAAAGCTTCTTCGCGGAAAGAGCCATGCCTGCGATCCCCGGAACATTTTCGGTACCGGATCTCATGCCCGACTGCTGGCCTCCTCCAAAGATCAGGGGTGATAATCTGACGCCGGTCCTTACATATAAAATACCTGTTCCCTTGGGTCCATGCAGCTTGTGAGCGCTCACCGACAAAAGATCCACCCCGGCTTCCTTCGGTATAAGTCTTAACTTTCCGAAACCCTGGACATCATCCACATGAAAAAGACACCCCGGAGATATTTCCTTTATGATCTTTCCGGCTTCCTTTATGGGCTGCACCGCTCCGGTTTCATTATTTACATGCATAATGGATACCAGAAGGGTATCCGGTGTCAACAGATCCTTTAATTCCTCCGGGTCTATATGTCCGTTTTTATCAACGCCTAAGTAATCCACCCTGCAGCCCCGGGATTTTAGAAACTCCGCAGGTTCCGATACTGACGGATGCTCTATGGCGGTTGTTATTATATGCTTTTCCCTTCTCGTGTTTGCAAGAAAGCTTCCCGTAAGTGCCTGGTTGTTGCTTTCCGATCCGCCGGAGGTAAATACGATCTCTCTTTCCCGGCATTTGAGTATCTTTGCCAGGTCTTTCCTTGCCGCGTCAAGTTCCCTTTCTGCCTCAAATCCAATATTGTGAAGGCTCGACGGATTCCCGTAGCCCTCTGTCATAAGCTTTTCGATCTTTGCGGCTGCTTCTTCATCGACCGCAGTGGTTGCAGAGTTATCAAGATAGCATTCCATATTATTTAAAGTACTCCACACCCGATTCAAATATCCGCATGTCCTGTTCGCCGTAGATATTTATGGCCACTCCGTCACCGCGTCTTTCGACATGAGCCATCTTTCCGAATATCCTTCCGTCGGCAGACAGAATTCCTTCGATCGCATTATAGGAACCGTTAACATTCCAGTATTCATCCATGGAAATATCGCCGTCCGCATCACAGTACTGAGTTGCTATCTGTCCGTTTGTCAGAAGCTTTCCAAGCCATTCCTCGTTTGCAACAAATCTTCCTTCTCCGTGAGACGCAGGATTTACATACACATTTCCGAGTCCCGCCTGCATAAGCCAGGGCGATCTGTCGGAAACAACCTTTGTATATACCATCTTTGAGATGTGACGGTTTATGGTATTAAAGGTCAGCGTCGGGGAATCCTCCTGCTGAGCCTTTATTATCTTTCCGTAGGGAACCAGACCCAGTTTTATGAGAGCCTGGAAGCCGTTACAGATACCAAGGATCAGACCGTCCTTTGTTTCTAACAGATCCATTACCGCCGAGCTTATCTTTTCATTCCGAAAAGCCGTCGCAAAGAATTTTGCCGAACCGTCGGGTTCGTCACCTGCGCTGAATCCTCCCGGGAACATTATCATCTGCGCGTCCTTTATGCACTTTGCGTATTCATCCACGGAATCACGGATATCCGATGCCGAAAGATTCTTAAACACCCTTACCACAGGCTCGGCACCCGCTCTTTCAAATGCCTTTGCGGAATCATACTCACAGTTGGTTCCGGGAAATACCGGAATGAATACCTTGGGTTTTGCGGTCTTATTTCTGCAGATATGAACAGACGGCGTGCTGCAGAGTATCTCGGGAATCTCCTCCCTGCCTTTATATGCCTTTGTGGGGAAGACTCCCTCCAGCGTGGCATCATAGGCATCCTTTACGGCTGAAAGCTTCAGAACACTGTCCCTGTAGGTGACCGCTGCCTTCTTTGTGACTTTTCCAACCGTTATGTACGGGATCTTCAGATCCTTTAAGGCTTCCTTTGTGATCTCCGCCAGGATATTTCCGGTTTCCGAAAGGAAAAATTCCTCGGGTTTGAGATCGGGATTTAAGGATACGCCTAAGGTGTTACCGAAAGCCATCTTTGAAACAGCCGGCGCTATGCCGTATTCATCCAGAGCATAGGCCGATACTATTCCGCCCTTTCTTATTGCCTTTGTTATTCCGGCGTAGAGTTTTTTTACTTCCTTATATACCGGAAGATCATATTCGTCCACGGGAATGGTAAACTTTATGATCGCATTTCCCGCGTTCTTTAATTCCGGAGTGATGATGTTCTTTCCCTTTTCCACTCCCACGGCAAAGCTGACCAGTGTGGGCGGAACATCTATATCCTCAAAGGTACCCGACATGGAATCCTTGCCTCCGATCGAGGCGATCCCGTATTCCATCTGCGCGTCAAAAGCACCTAAAAGCGCCGTAAAAGGTGCGCTCCATCTCTTCTTATCCTGTGTCATCCTCTTGAAGTATTCCTGGAAGGTAAGATGGAGTTTTGAGGAATCTCCTCCCGCCGCCACGATCTTTGCCATGGAATCCGTGACCGCGTATACTGCTCCGTGGTAGGGACTCCAGCTTGATATAAAGGGATCAAAGCCATAACTCATGAGGGTGACCGTATCGGCAGACCCCTCAATCAGAGGAAGCTTTGCCGCCATTACCTGGGCAGGAGTGCTCTGGTATTTTCCTCCGTAGGGCATGAGGACAGTTCCCGCTCCTATCGAAGAGTCAAACATTTCAACAAGCCCCTTCTGGGAGCATTCGTTAAGGTCAGAAACCGTTCCGATCCACTTCTTTTCAAAATCCTTTACGCTTATCATCTCCCTGAAATATGCATCCTTTTCAGAAGGAGACAGAACCTCTATGTCGGTTTCCTGATGAGCCCCGTTCGTATCAAGAAAATCTCTTGAAATATCTACGATCTTTTTTCCTCTCCACAAAAGAACGAGCCTCGGCTCCTTCGTAACCTTCGCAACGACTGTCGCTTCCAGGTTTTCTTCGGCAGCATATTTCATGAATTTCTGTTCATCCTTTGCGTCGATGACTACGGCCATCCTCTCCTGGGATTCGGAGATCGCAAGCTCGGTTCCGTTAAGTCCCGCGTATTTCTTCGGCACTTTGTCAAGTTCCACCGAAAGGCCGCGCGCAAGTTCTCCGATCGCTACGGATACTCCGCCGGCGCCGAAATCATTGCATACCTTAATGAGAAGACTGACTTCCTTTCTCCTGAACAGCCTCTGCAGTTTTCTTTCGGTGGGAGCATTTCCCTTCTGAACCTCCGCGGAACAGGTGTCTATGGATTTGGTAGTATGTACCTTTGACGAGCCGGTCGCTCCTCCGATGCCGTCCCTTCCGGTCCTTCCTCCCAAAAGCACAACAATATCGCCGGGGGCCGCATCCTCTCTTATTACATTATCCTTTCTTGCGGCAGCTATGACCGCACCTATCTCCATCCTTTTTGCTACATAGCCCGGATGGTATATCTCATGAACAAAGCCTGTTGCCAGACCTATCTGGTTTCCATAGGATGAATATCCCGCAGCTGCCTCTGTCACAAGCTTCTTCTGGGGAAGCTTTCCCTTCATTGTCTTTCCCACAGGCACGGTCGGGTCCGAGGCGCCCGTGATCCTCATGGCCTGATATACATAGGATCTGCCGGAAAGGGGATCCCTTATGGCTCCGCCAAGACAGGTTGCAGCCCCTCCGAAGGGTTCTATCTCGGTAGGATGGTTGTGGGTCTCATTTTTAAACATCACAAGCCAATCCTCTTTTTTCTTCTTTTCGTCCTCCCCCTTTATCTCAACAGGGACCACTATGGAACAGGCATTTATCTCATGACTGTCCTCCAGATCCTTTAACTTCCCGGTTTCTTTAAGTTTCCTCATCGCCATGGTGGCCACATCCATCAGGCAGACGAATTTGTCTCCTCCCTTTTCGGACACACGGTTTTTGTAGACCTCCAAACGGGTCTTCATATATCTGTCATAGGCTTTTTTTATCGGAGCGATATAATAACCCTTTTCAAAACCTATATTCTTTAATTCCGTTGAGAATGTGGTATGGCGGCAGTGATCGGACCAGTATGTGTCAAGGACCCTTATCTCCGTTTCGGAAGGATCCCTTTTTTCTTCCTTTTTGAAATAATCACGGATATGGATAAAATCCCTGAAGGTCATCGCAAGTGACAATGAACCGTACAGATCTTTAAGCTGTTTTTCGGACATTTTTATAAAGCCTTCAATAAAAGGTATATCATCCGGCTCATCATATTTTGTGAAAAGAGTATCCGGTTTTTCTGTGGCCGCAAGTCTTGAATCCACCGGATTTATCACATATTCCTCGATCTTCTTTTTCTGCGCGGGGCTTAAATCTCCCTCTATGCAGTAAACCTCGGCTGTTTTTATCTCCGGATCGGCATCCTCATCAAGAAACCGTATGCACTGACGCGCCGAATCCGCTCTCTGGTCAAACTGTCCCGGCAGATACTCGACACAGAATATCGCCGAATTCTTTCCCGCTTCAAATTTTTCCTCGTACAGTCTGTCAACGGGAGGCTCCGAGAATACGCAGGTACAGGCTTTTTTATATACCTCATCGCTGACATTTTCTATGTCATATCTGATGAGATAGCGCAGGGTCTTTATTTCCTTTATTCCGAGATAGTTTATTATCTCTTCCTTAAGCTCAGCCGCCCTGACCGCATATTCTTCCTTTTTTTCCACAAATACTCTTCTGACCATTTTTTGTTTTTCCTCTTTTTACTTTCTGATAAACGCGTTCTGGTACTCTATCTCCTCCGGGACACTGAATCCGCCCTTTGTGATCTTTTGTATCACTATGTCCATCAGATGATGCCTCTGGGCTATCTTGATATTGTATTTATCCACCAGGTCCTTAAATGCCGGCGTCGAGACGGAAAGGGCTTCTCTCTTTGCCTTCGGGAACGGACAGTATCTGAAGATTATCCCTCTCGATACCCTGTTTAACCGCAGGGATCCTTTGCTCTCATATTCAACATAAAGAATATAATCGCTTACAAACACACCCTTTGCCGAGTTCCTGGCAGACTGAAGCTGGGCCTTGATCTTTTCACGCATCTCGGGAGAGATATCCCTGTTTTTGCGGTAGAACTGTATATAGTCCGAAAACTCCGAGGTAAGCGATGGGACAGTGACATCGTTCCAGTGCACTCCCTGCTCTCTCCTGCACATCTCCCAGCGGAATTCTCCGGCAAGCTTCGTGAACATAAGCTTGTTGTTTGCCGAAGAAAACATCGGGACTGCCATCCTGGCGGGAGTATCTCTTTTCGGTCCGGATATCTCCTGCCACAGGGCCCCGCGGTTTCCGGAGTTCGGCATCAGTATGATATACGGGAGGATCTCCGTGCTGATAAATTCCCTGTTGACGCCGATCTTCGGATCTGAAAACAGGATATCCCTGCAGAAGCAGGAGTAATCAAGCTCTCTTATCTCGTCAACAAATCCTCTTACATCCTGGAAACGGAGGATGGATTCCTTCGGATCCTTGATATGATCTTCTGAGTAGAAAAAAGGAACGAAGGAAGAGATCCTGCCGTAGGTGATCCTGTCGGTAAGGGAGAAGAAATTATGGATCTCAAATTTTGCTCTCTCCTCGTTGCTTGCAAGGTAAACGGGTATCTGGTTCTGCTTGATCTCTCCGCTGTCGTAGAGATTCTTCAGATATGCCGGATACTCCATGTCAAATTCGTTTTTGGACGGCTCAACCTCTTTTCTGTATACAAGTGTCAGCCATTCATATATCGTAAGGATCTTTCCTTCGGGATCACTCCTGTAGGTTTCGGCTATGGCCGCAAGCTGGCTTGTAAATTTCTCTCCCGCAAGCACTTCATCCACAAATCCGAACATGAAGAACATCTTCACTTCGAGAGGCGGAGCTACCGCATCCATGCTCTTTAAGAATGCCGCCTCGTAAACCCTGTAGAAATCCTCGGCAAGCTGTCGTCTGAGTCTTCTGACTTCATCAGACTGGTCAGTCTTGTCCGTAAGCTTGGCAAAATCATCCAGCCTCTTTTTGAAAGCAACGGCAAAATCGGGGTCCACGCCGGCATAAGCCGTGATCGTATTGAACGCGTCTTTTATCTCGATATTTGATTCGCTCTCTCCGGAGGAAGCGTACTTTGCAGTCGCATCCTCTTCATCCTTTTCTATCGCGCTCGCTTTGCGCTTAAGCTCGCTGACCTTCATCTTAAAGGCGGCTGTATCCTGATTGAGCCTGATGCGGCTTTCGGATATCTCCTCCGCCTTGTCCACAAGATAACTTACATATCTTCCGGCATAAAGGATGATTCCCGCGCAGAAAGGCGGTCCGGGAGCAAACATTTCCTTTGTGATCTTTGAAAAGAAATCCGCTTCCCAGTTATGAAGATCGGGAGGAATGGGCTCGGACAGATGTTCAATGGTCTCATCGGGTGTATAAACCTCCGCTGCCGCATCGCAGTATTCGCGGAGCTTGGCATTATCAAGTACCACCTCGTTGTAGTAAGCCTGATTATCCTCAAAGATCTGTTTATTATTTGCATAAACCTGTCTGACACAGTTTATGGCGCCCTCCGTCAATATCTGGGCAAGCTGGGGATTAAGCTTTACGATAGAGGCAAGATCGTCCGTCCTGTTATAACTGTAGGAAAAGATCGTTGTCTCCTCATCCGTCTCATAATCAAACCGGTATATCTCACCCGGCGTTTCAAACAATCCAATTATGCTTCCGTAGGGGAGTTTGACCGACATCGATGAATTTGAGGCTGTGACGCTTCCCTTCAGGACTATTTCGATTTCTTTTACTCTTTCATTCGTGGAGTGGAGAAGTTCTCCCTCTTCTATGACTTTCTTTCCCATTCTTAAAAAATCTCCCGTAAAAAACTATAGCCTTTATATTTTAACACAATTAGTCTATAATAAAAACAATAAAAAGGAGACAGGATTTATGGATGAAGTCAATTATTCCGAACTGCTGACACAGTATTATGCCGACGATATAGACGCCCTTTCAAAATATATTTCCTATTTTGAAGCGAAGGGCGGAAAAGATGTAGCTTCCGACTACGACGGGAAGCAGGGAAAGTCTGACATCAGATTTCCCGTATTTGATCCCACGCTGCTGCGGTTTGCGGATGAAGCCTCAAAGACAAAGCTCATGGATACAAACTACATGTACGGATACAGAAGCGCACACATTTCCACCGTCAAGCAGGAAAGTGACGCAATAAGCCACGCTCTTCCCAAGGATCTGGACCTTTTGAGAGCCATCTTAAGCCGTTATGTCCTCGAGGGCCGCTACAAAGCTCCCCGATGGATCGAGGGCGCAGAGAGAAAGGTGTTCTTAAATATTCTCATTAAACTGAGGGATATGAAAAATGCAGCGATCGTGCATTAGTTTTTTGCGCTCCAATATCTCCCTGACTTTATTGTTTTCAGTCTGTGTTTTTATATTATTATTCTCCGCTCTTCTTAATTCTACAAACGATGACGAGCTGAATATCTCCTACCACGGCATGAATGCCTCCGACAAGGCTTATTATAATAACGAGACCGGCATCATAGATGTTCCTTCCGGTGGAGTATCCGCAGAAGACGGGGTCTATGCCGTCGTCGGCGAATATTCCTTAAGGCGGGGCAATTATCATTTTCTTATCACCTATGCCTGCCCCGAAGAGAGTCTTCTGACTTTTAAGAACGGCAGTGAGGTGACAGGATCCGTTATTCTTCCGAAAAACCAGTCCGAATTTGAAACTTCCCTTTATCTTGACAGGCCGACTGAGATTTTATCATGGAGTTTTCATATGCCGGAAAAGAGTCCATCCAGCTGAAAAATATCCATATCAGATCCGACAGGCTTTTATTTACCGACTCTCTTTTTTGCGGACTGTCTTTGATCATTATTTTATCCCTGCTGTTTCTTGGCATCATAAAAAGAAAATTCCCTTCCGCTGCCGTTATATGTCTCATCTTTTCCGTTCTGACCGTTTCCTTCCCGCTTCTTTCGGGAACCTATCCGGGCGGTTTTGACATGCTCTTTCATCTGATGCGGATGGAGGGAATAAGAGACGGACTGCTTGAGGGACAGTTTCCGGTATTTATCTTTCCTGCGGCCAAATACGGCCACGGATATCTCGGCGCGTTATACCCCTCCCTTTTTATGTATATTCCGGCTATATTGCGGTTTGCGGGTCTTTCGGAACCGGCTGCGTTTAATGCTTTTCTGATCTTAATAAATGTACTTACCGCATTTCTTGCATACATATCGGTAAAGGGAATTACCGGCTCCAAAGAAGCCGCACTGTTTGGTTCGGTTCTTTACTGCCTTCTGCCTTTCAGGATATATAATCTTTATACCGGATGCGAGGTTGGCGCTCTTTTAGGCATGGCTTTCTATCCGCTTGCTGTCTGGGGAATATATGAACTGGTACTCGGAGAATCCGGGAAGTGGCCCATATTGACTCTTGCTTTTACGGGAATGACAGAATCGCATGTCTTGTCAACTTTATTTATGACTGTTTTCTGTGCTGCTTTCTGTCTGTTCTTTGCGGACAGGTTCTTAAAGGAAAAAAAGCGTTTTACCGCTCTGATCCGGGCTGCAGCATGGTGCGTCGTGATCAATCTTTTCTATCTGGTCCCGTTTTTTTATTACCAAAGGGGACTGAGATATAAAGAGGTTCTGGGCGACAGAGGTCCCGTTAATTTCATGCTGTCCTTCACGGAACTGTTCCGGATCTCTCCCCTTGACACGTTAAGGCCTACAGCAGGACCCGTTTTGCTTTTTCTGCTTATGACGACCGCTGTCTTTTTCAGTTATAATCTGAGATCCGGCCTGGTAAAACAGGATAATATCTATTTTTGCAGATTCATGCCGTTTATCACCCTGTTCTCCATAGGTTCCCTGCTTTTTGTAACCCCTGTTTTTCCCTGGGGCGCGATATTCAAGATCGACCGCCTGTATAAGGCTGTCAGCATTATTCAGTTCCCCTGGCGTCTCCTTGAACTGGCGGGAGTTCTTGCGGTTGTTGCCGCCGCCGTATCCTTAATAAACTGTGATCTTATCAGAAAATATTCCGCTGTATTTATAAGCATATTGATAATATCCGCCCTCATGAGTGATTTTTGCATAATAAGAGATCAGTTTCAGGATTTGCCCGATAATGATCAGAAGCTGTCAGGAAGCTATAATGATGATAATTATAATGATGAATACACTCCCCATAATTACATCTCGGATGAAGCCATAGCCGATGACTATGTTCCCGTGACATCACAGGGAATTACCGTTACGGATTACAGGAAAAACGGAACTGCCGTATCCTTTACTTATTCGGCTGACAGTAACGGATCTGTCCGTATTCCGCTCATCTTTTACCAAAGTTACCGGGCAAAAACACAAGGCGGGATTGATCTGCCTCTTTATGAAAGTGAACTGGGCACCATACAGATCGATCTGCCAAAAACAGATAATGACACTGTCTTTCTGAAGCATAAAAACCCCTGGTTTATAACCCTTTCCGTATGTCTGTCCATAGCGGCTTTGATCGTGTTTTTGTGGAGATTCTTTATTTTCAAAGGAAAGAAAATGCAGCGATAGTGCATTGATGTAAAAAAACCAGTAAATATCTGCAGATTATTTCGCTGAAATGCAAGAAAACTATTATGACACAGATTGCTTCGCTGCAGGCAGGAATATTTTTTATATCACGGATTGCTTCGCTGCAGGCAGCTTTCGCAATCCTACAAACATTCGCAATCCGCTAAAATGTCTGATGGGATCAGACATTTTGCTTCTTGCTCATGTTTGACCGCTCTCAAAAAGAGAAGGTGCTCATGCAAGCATGGCACCTTCTCTTTTCTCGATCCGGATATTATCACATCATTCCCATTCCCGGGGCGCCTCCCTGAGGCATCGGGGGTACGGGCTCTTTTTTATTGGCTACCACAGACTCTGTGGTAAGCAGCGTGCTTGCTACGGAAGTCGCATTCTGAAGAGCTGTCCTTGTTACCTTTACGGGATCAAGGATTCCTGCTTTTACCATGTCAACATACTGTTCCGTAAGAGCATCAAAGCCTATGCCTGCCTTGGACTCCTTAACCTTGTTGATGATGACTGCTCCTTCATATCCCGCATTGTCGGCTATGTAGTAGAGAGGAGACTCCAGTGCCTTGAGCACTACCCTTGCTCCGGTCTTCTCATCACCTTCAAGTTTCTCGGCAATCTTCTCAACTGACTTTGCAGCGTGAATGTATGCCGATCCGCCACCTGCGATGATGCCTTCCTCAACAGCAGCCTTGGTTGCAGCAAGAGCATCCTCCATGCGAAGCTTTGCTTCCTTCATCTCTGTCTCTGTAGCGGCTCCCACTCTTATGACTGCCACGCCGCCTGCAAGCTTTGCTAGTCTTTCCTGAAGCTTTTCCTTATCAAATGAAGAAGTGGTCGTATCTATCTGTGATTTGATCTGAGCAGTACGCGCCTTGATATCGGCTTTCTTTCCGGCTCCGTCAACGATGACCGTGCTCTCCTTCTTAACCTTTACGCTCTTTGCCTTTCCGAGCATATCCATGGTGGCATCCTTAAGCTCAAGACCCAGCTCTGAAGAGATGACCTGTCCGCCTGTAAGGATGGCGATATCCTGAAGCATATCCTTCCTTCTGTCGCCGTATCCGGGTGCCTTTACGGCTACAACATTAAAGGTTCCGCGAAGCTTGTTCACGATAAGGGTCGTCAGCGCCTCACCGTCGACATCCTCTGCGATGATGAGAAGGGATGCTCCGGTCTTTACGATATTCTCAAGAAGCGGAAGTATATCCTGAACATTGGAAATCTTCTTGTCATATATAAGGATATAGGGATTTTCAAGATCTGCTTCCATCTTGTCCATATCCGTGCACATGTAAGCCGACACATAACCGCGGTCAAATTCCATTCCCTCGACCACATCAAGTTCTGTCTGCATCGTCTTTGATTCCTCGATGGTTATGACGCCGTCCTTTGAAACCTTTTCCATGGCGTCCGCAACCATCTGTCCGACCTCATCATTTCCTGCGGATATAGCTGCAACCCTTGCTATATGATCCTTGTTGGTGATCTTTGAGCTCATCTTTATGATGGCATCAACAGCAGCTTCTGTTGCCTTTTTCATGCCCTTTCTGAGGATGATGGGATTTGCTCCGGCTTCAAGGTTTCTCATTCCTTCCCTGACCATTGCCTGCGCGAGCACCGTAGCGGTCGTGGTTCCGTCACCTGCTACATCGTTGGTCTTTGTGGCAACTTCCTTTACAAGCTGTGCGCCCATGTTTTCAAATGCGTCATCCAGCTCGATCTCTTTTGCGATGGTAACACCATCATTGGTGATGAGCGGTGAACCATATGATTTATCCAGTACTACATTTCTTCCCTTGGGTCCCAATGTAACCCTTACGGTATTTGCGAGCTGGTCAACGCCGCTTTCAAGCGCAGCTCTTGCTTCCGCACCGTACTTTAATTCCTTAGCCATTTTTATATTCCTCCTTATAAGACAATTCTTACTCGATCACTGCAAGGATATCGCTCTGCTTAACGATTATAACCTTGTTCTTGTCGTCAAGTTCAACATCGGTTCCCGAATATTTGGAATAGATGACCTTCTGGCCCTTCTTTACTTCCATCTTTATCTCTTTTCCGTCGGAATTAACTCCACCGGGTCCTACTGCTATTACCTCCGCCTGCTGCGGTTTCTCTTTTTCCTTTCCGGGGATTACTATCCCGGATGCTGTGGTCTCCTCGGCCTCGATCGGCTTTAATACTACCCTGTCACCTAACGGCTTCAACTTCATTTTGAACTTCCTCCTTTTATATATATATTCTTTATAACTATAGTCTAAACCCCAACCGTTTAACAATATCCGGGGGGTTTTATTAGCACTCTTTATATTTGAGTGCTAACCCAAAACACATAATACTTTTTTACTATTTACAATGCAAATCCGAAAAAATGATATATTTCTCTCGTTTTCTCATTTATTCTCTTCTTTTCTCTCTTTTTCTTCGTTTTGCTTTATTCCTGTCATAAATAATATCTTGCCGCGCCCTTCAACACCCAAAGCCTGTTCCAGTCTTTCAACCGAACATATGCCTGTTTCCCTGCAGTATGCGTTGTGCGGATGCATCCCTTCATCTTTATCCTTTGTCACACACACCGTATGTATCTGCTGCATGATATCCTTCGCATCATTATAATAAGTGATTATAAATACTCTGCTGTCCTGTGCCAGCTTCTCAAAATCCCTTCTTTTGAAGGAAAAGCTTACATTGTCAAATACTTTTGATAGATATCTGTAAAGGGCATAGGGAGAAGTTCCGAATCTCCCTCCCAGCACGGAGCCCTTCTTTTCAAATGTGCTTATGAGCTCGGGGAGGTCTTTTGGGAATCCCAGTGACAACAGGGCATTATATACCGCTATGATCTCACAGCCGGCATAGGCCATGTCAGTTTTTCCGAACATCAGATCTTTCATGGCATGCTGGTTTTCTATGAAACCGTCTTTTCCGGTTAAATTTCCCGTCCGGAGTTCTTCAATATTTATATCCCTGTTTCTGCTCCGCTTTTTTTTTGATATGAAGCTGAACAGACTGAAAAAACGAAGGGCTCCCACAACAAGCGCATTGGGGAGCCCCGGTATGAACTCTTTTATTATACGGACCATTATCAATCCTTCTTTGCCCTGACTTCAAGGAGCTTGTTTTTAAGCTCATTTTCCATCCTGCTCATTTCCTGTTCGGCAAGGGCCCTCTTTTCCCTTCCTTCCGCCTGTATCTTCATGACCTCATCAAAGGTGGATATCAGGGACTGGTTGGTCTTGTTCAGGGTCTCAAGATCCACTATTCCTCTCTGTGATTCCTTTTCCGTTTCGATGGTTGCAGTCTTTAAGGCTTCGGCATTTGCCGTGAGCATCTGGTTTGTTATATCCGTCACTGCCCTCTGCGCCTTTGCGGCCTCAGTGGAATTCTGTATGCCTAAGGCTATGACCATCTGGCTCTTCCAGAGAGGTATGGTATTAACGACAGTCGACCTGATCTTGTCCACCATCTGAACATCGCTTGCCTGTATCATGCGGATCTGGGGAGCGGTCTGCATGGCTATCGTCCTTGTAAGCTCCAGATCGGTGATCTTTTTTGAAAACCTCTCGCACATCTCCTGATAATCACGGGCTTTCTGAGCATCCTCAGGAAGTCCGCTCTTTTCTGCTTTTTCCTGCAGTTCGGGAAGGATCTTTCCTTCTGCCTCTTCCAGTTTTTTCTTTCCCGCCAGGATGTACATGGTCAGTTCCTTAAAGTAGTTAAGGTTCATTTCATACATCTTGTCGAGTGTGGCAGTATCCTTTAAGAGCTTTGTCTCATGCATCTGAAGCGCGTCAATGATCTTGTTGACATTTACTTCCGCTTTGTCATATCTTGCCTTGAGCGCTGTTGCTTTTGTTGCCTGTCTGTTAAAAAAGCCCTTTATGCCCTTTTCCTCCTGGTTGAAGCCTTTAAGTTCCGTTACCAGGTTTGCGAGCATGCTTCCGACCTCTCCCATATCCTTTGATCTGACATTATCAAGAGCCTTGTCGGAAAATTCGGCCATCTTCTGCTGGGTAGCTGCTCCGTAAGTGAGTATGGTATTTGTCTGGGTGATGTCTATCTTTTCGGCAAACTCATCCACCATCTTCTGCTCTTCGGGAGTCAGTCTCTGCTCCTCGTCTGACAGGATCACATCTGTCACATTCACCTTCGGTATATTTATATTTTGTCTGGGAACCTCCTTTACTTCCGGCATCGGTACCTCAGGTAAAGGATCTTCCGGCGCCGGCGCGTCTGCAAAGGGTTCAAGCGTCAGCACCGGTGAAGGTGTCTCCACTACTTCCGCTTCCACATATTCATCCATTTTTTATTGTCCTCCTATCAATCCGGTTTTATGTCTGAAGTGAATTTTTTTCCTGTCAGACCCTCCTGTTTCAACAGGGTCTTCATAACCTCGGCATCTGTTGAAATATCCAGACTCGTGTCCTCAAACATATCATCAAACAATCTGTCAAAGGCGTCATTTAATGTATCTATTGTGTCTTCGATCTCTTTTTTTGATTTATCGATATTCTCACTTGTTTTTCCCTGTCTGTCAAGGTCTGCGTAAGCGTTCAGAAGCTTAACCGTCGTGGGAAGATAATAATTCATCAGCCGTCTCAAATCCTCGGTAAGTGTCGGCTGTTTCCTGGCTCTTAAAAGGATCATCTCGACGGAATGCTTCATCCTGTCTATCTTTGCGGACATCTCTTCTCCGGGGATTTCATCGTTGCACTGCTGTATCTTTGCAAGATAATCCTCTCCGGCCCTAAAGATCTCTTTCTGGGACTGGGTCAGTCCTTCCTCTTCCCTTTCTTTTTCCGCTATCCTAGCCTCAAGATTCTTTTTTGTATTCAGATACTGTTCATAGGTCGCATCGCTTGTGATAAGACAGGTTTCCTCTTCATCTATATGTCCCTGAAGAAAAAGACCCCCTCCGATCATTCTTTTCAGGTCCTTTACCGTCGCCTTTTCCGTGCGTCCCACCACAGCCGCGAGATTCTTTATTTCGGCATAGGTCCGGCCCGAAAGGGTCGAAAGATACTTGTCAAATCTTGTAAATCTGACTATGCTTGATATTCCCCAGGCACCGATCCCGAAAAGGGCTCCGGGAAGGATCATGCCGATGAAAGCCCACGGACTTGTCAGTGAAAGAATAAGGACTATCATAAAAAAGAGCAGCCCCATGGAGAATCCGCCGGCAATGGCAAAGATGCTCATCACTTTTTTCATGGCTGATCTGTCATACAAAGCAGGAGCTGCTTCTCTGGCAGCTTTCTGCATCTGCCTGCTTTCCATCCTGTGGTCGCGGTTTATCCTGTTGATATACTTTGCCGTCTTCGTATCTTTCCAGTCAGGATCTTCATCGATATCTTCTTTTTTCAGGTTCCTTCCCTTGATATCCCGCATGGTCCCGGCAGGAGAATCGTATGCATAACTGTCTACATATTTCTCCTTTTCCGGAGGGAAACCTGCTGCTTTTTTTACGCCCTTTCCCACCGAATCCGCTGCTCTTGAAGCTATATCGGATATATTCCTGCTCAGGTTCGAAAAATCTCCGCGTTTTACTGCGTTTGAAATTGTCTGTTCAAGTTCTTTTCCAAATTCCTGGAGATCACTCATAATGCTTAAATCTTAAATAAGGTGCTTAAGATGCCTCTTCCGAGGCTTGCCCCGACATTTCCTCCCAGTATTTTTCCGAAAGATCCGAAACTCTTGCCTACGCTTTTTCCGACCTCCCGGCCAACCGTGCCCGCAACCGTGGTTCCCAGTGACTTCGCGGCTTTTTTTGCCTGACGCGTCTGGGCCTCTTTTTCCTTTGCGGCCCTCTTTCCGGCAGCTGCCAGTTCCTTTTCGTTTTCCTCAGCCTCAGCTTTTTCAAGACCTTTTCTCTGAAGAAATTCATAGGCTGAATCGGGATCAACCGCTGCCGCATATTTTGAATAAAGGAAACTGCTTTTTATATTCTTTTCTCTTTCACTGTCATCTATACTGCCATGGAAACTTTCCGCCATAAGGACAAACACTTTTTGTGCCATTCCGGGGACTCCCTTCTCATCGGGAAATGAAACGATTGCTTCACCGGTACCCAGCTGCATTATCGCTTCATATGTATTGAAATCCGGATTTTCCCTGAAGCCTTCCGCTGCCGCCTTTACAGACTTCTGTTCCGCGGGAGTATATGCGTGCAGGGCATGCTGCACTCTGTTTCCCAGCTGGGCAAGCACTCCCTCGGGAATGTCCCTGGGATTCTGAGTGATAAAGAATATGCCCACTCCCTTTGACCTGATGAGCTTTACAACCTGCTCGATTTTTTCAAGAAGGGCTTTTGACGCTCCGTTAAAGAGAAGGTGCGCTTCATCAAAGAAGAAAACCATCTTCGGCTTATCCAGATCCCCCACCTCGGGCAGAGTCTCAAAAAGCTCAGACATCATATAAAGAAGAAAGGTGGAATACAGAACACCGTCGTTTACCAGACTTAAGCAGTCAAGGATGTTTATCATCCCCTTTCCTTCTGACTGTGAAAAAAGATCTGTGATGTTTATCGCAGGTTCACCGAAAAAAACATCTCCCCCGGCAGTTTCAAGACTTACCAGCGCTCTTATTATGGCGGTTATCGATACTCCGCTCATCTTTCCGTATTCGGCCTCATATGATCTGTGATTTTCGGAAACATAGTTCAACATGGCCTTCAGATCTTTGGTGTCGATGAGAAGCAGTCCCTCATCATCTGCGATCTTAAAGACGACCTTCAGTATATCGCTCTGCGTCTCATTTAACGACAGGATCCTCGAAAGGAGCAAGGGCCCCATCTCAGATATGGTGGTACGAAGCTGTATGCCCCTCTTCCCGTAAATATCCCAGAAAGTAACGGGATACGCGCTTCCGTTTCCGGGAAGACAGCATCCGGCCAGATCCCCTTTTACATCCGCAAGGAACACCGGCACTCCCATGGCTGAAAATGATTCCGCCATGCCCTTTAATGTGACCGTCTTCCCGGTTCCCGTGGCTCCCGCTATGAGACCATGGCGGTTTGCCATGCCGGGATATAAAAATATCTCTTCTCCCTTGTCGTTATTTCCGATCAGGACCTTTTTATCTTTATACATATATCCACCCCTAAGCCAAAGATATGTTCATGATCAAAACTCTTAAAGAAGCTTTATTACCTCGTCCCTGATATCATCCATATAGGGCGCCGTGATCCCGAAATCCATCTCTCTGTAGGTCCAGGCTGATCTTCCTATACCGTACTTTTCAAAAGCACTGCTTATGAAACGATACCACTTTATGGAATTGTCCGGTCCGGAAAGATCTATCATACCGTATTCTCCGCAATAGAGAGATGTCCCTCTCTCCTCCGCAAGCTTTACGGCCTTTTCGAACTTCTTTTCAAAAAACTCTGCAGAAAGCGTCGATGAGGGATCCATTCCGGGAAAACCTTCAAAATCCGGATCCACATTATCTATTGTCGCTTTTTTCAGTTCATCATAGGTTGCATCCGTAGTGATCCTGAAGGATGTGTCCATCCGCTCTATCCATGCCGCTCCCTGATGTGTCAGGATTATGGGCTCATAAAAATGGAAATTATATATTATGTTTTCATCCTGCGGCGCATTAAGATACGGCAGGGATTCGATATTGTTATAATGATAACCTCCAACCAGTATCTTTATCGTGGGTGAGACGGCCCTTATTCTTTTTATACATTCATCGCTGACGCGGTTCCATGTGTCGCTGTATTCGCTCTTTGTCACCTCGTTTAAGAGTTCAAAGGCAAGCATGTCTTCATTCTTCGCAAATCTTTTTGCAAATTCCTCCCAAAGAGCTTTGAAACGTTCCTGATAGCCTTCATTATCAAAGAAACCTCCGACTTCTCCCTCATCAAAGGCATATCCATAGGTCTTGTGCAGGTCAAGGATCATATTCAATCCGTACTTTCTGCACATGTCTATTGCCCACTGGATATAAGAAAAGCCCTCATCCCTGTAATTGCCTTCTTCATCCTCCACAAGCTCATAATCAACCGGGATCCGGACATGGTCAAGACCCCATCCAGAAACTGTATCAAAATCCTTTTCCGTTATAAACCGGTCATACCTTTCTTTTGTATGGTCACACTGCGAAAGCCATCCTCCAAAATTGATACCATGCTCAAAGCCTTTCCATTTCTTCATAATCCGGATCCTTTCATTTTTATATGCTTTATTTTTCTCTTTTTATGCACCTTTACAGATCCGATCAGCAATCGGATCCCAAACAATTACAGTTTATCAAATATGGCCTGTTGTTGCAATGAAACGATGTAAAGAAAAACCCCACAACCAAATGATTGTGGGGTTCTGAAATCTGCAACAGCAGATTGATCATCTCTTTGAGAACTGGGGTGCCCTTCTTGCTCCTTTGAGACCGTACTTCTTTCTTTCCTTCATTCTGGGATCTCTGGTGAGATATCCCTCCTTCTTGAGGATCGGGCGGTACTCAGCGTCGATCTGAAGAAGCGCTCTGGAGATGCCGTGGCGGATCGCTCCTGCCTGTCCGGTATATCCTCCGCCGAACACATTGACCTGTACATCGTACTTTCCGATAGCAGATGTGGCAACGAGAGGCTGACGAACTATGGTCTTAAGTGTCTCCATTCCGAAATAATCATCTATGTCACGTTTGTTGATCGTGATCTTTCCGTCGCCGGGCAGCAGATAAACTCTTGCTACTGATTTCTTTCTCCTGCCGGTTCCGTAATATCTATCCGTAACTTTTGCTTTCTTTGCAGCCAACTTCTTTTCCTCCTATCTTTAGAACTTAAGCTCTTCCGGCTTCTGTGCAGCATGCTTGTGCTCGGGGCCTGCATATACGAAGAGTTTTCTGAACATCTGTCTTCCAAGGGGTCCCTTGGGAAGCATTCCCTTGACTGCAAGCTCAATGACCTGCTCGGGCTTCTTTGCAAGCTTTGTCTTCAGTGTTTCCTTCCTTACTCCGCCTACATAATCCGAATGTGTCATATATATCTTCTGATCGAGCTTCTTTCCTGTAACCTTTATCTTTTCCGCATTTATTATGATCACATAATCTCCCGTATCAAGGAAAGGAGTGAAGGTGGGCTTGTTCTTTCCGCGAAGAACGGATGCCACTCCCGCAGCAAGACGACCCAGGGTCTGTCCCTCGGCATCCACTACATACCATTTCCTTTCAATGGAAGATGCACTTGCCATATAAGTATCCATTTCAATCCTCCAAATCAGATTTTTTCTATAGTTTCGGTGCACAAATCGGGGCTATGACTCGTGCGAAAAAACATTTTACACTAAAAACGCAGAAACTGTCAATAGTTTGAGTCTCTTTTGACTGTTTTCAGGCCGTATCATCTGTGCATCAGGTTCAGATATCTCTCAAATTCCTTCCTTGACTGATTTTTTATGACGGTCAGTATCATGCCACAGAAAATACTTATTATCCCTATGATCCAGGCTGCCGAGATAACTATGAGTGTCGGAAATCTGGGTACCATGCCCGTAGCTATATATTCAAGGATGATCGGTATGAAGAACAGCAGACCGATCAGAATAAAGATGCCTCCGAGCCATCCGAAGAATCTCATGGGCCTTAAATCCCTGAGCAGAGAAAATATCGTTTTTATAACCTTCAGTCCGTCAGAATAGGTGTTAAGCTTTGAACTTGAGCCTTCCTTCCTGTCCCTGTATTCCACCGGAACCTCTCTTATCTTCATTCTGTTATCGAGAGCAAAGACCGTCATCTCGGTTTCTATCTCAAAGCCCTCGCTCATGATCGCAAAGGATTTCACGAAATCTCTGGAAAAGGCTCTCGCTCCGGTCATGATATCCCTGATATCGGAGTTAAAAAGGGTATTTATCAGATCCCTGACGAGTCTGTTTCCAAAATTGTGAAAGGGTCTTTTATTTTCGGAAAAATAGGTGGAGGACAGTCTGTCTCCTATGACCATATCCACTTTTTCATTAAGGACCATGTCACGAAATGCGGGCGCAAAAGACGCCGGATATGTGTCGTCTCCGTCCGCCATTATATAACAGTCCGCTTCTATTTCACGGAACATGCTCCTGATGACATTTCCCTTGCCCTGCCTTTCTTCCCTGCAGACGATCGCTCCGGCTTCACGCGCGATCCTTGCAGTATCATCCGTGCAGTTGTTGTCATATACATATATATCCGCTTCGGGAAGTTCCTTCTTAAAATCCTTTACTACGGCCTCTATCGTCGATTCTTCATTGTAACAGGGTATGAGCACGACTGTTCTCATGTTTTATTCTCCTAAAAGTCATCAACACCGGTATGTTCTGTCAAGTATTTCTATATCTTCAAGACATAATCCCTGTGGTTTTGCCGTGGGACCTGCTTTTGTCCTGTCCGCAGCATCAAGAATGCTTTGCATCGCTTCAGGATCAGTCTTTCCTCTCCCGACATCGATCAGAGTTCCTGCGATTATCCTTACCATATTATAAAGAAATCCCGTACCGCTCACTTTGATATATATCTCATTTTCAACCCGGCTGACGCCTATGCCGGTGATCCTTCTGACGGTACTTTCCGCCTGGGTATGGACGCTGCAGAAGCTTTTGAAATCATGTTCTCCCAGAAGTATCCTCGATGCCTCATCCATCTTTTTTTCATCCAGGGAAACCGGTACAAAACATGTATACCTGCTCTTTGTCGGGATCTCAAACCTGTCGTTTATTATACTGTAGACATAGGTTTTGATACAGTCACATTTCCTCGGATGAAAACCGTCCTTCACGCCGTATGATCCCCTGATCCTTATATCTCCCGGGAGCCGGACATTCAGGGCTCCTGACACTTTTTCCGGATCGATAGAGGACAAACTATCAAAAACAGCTATGTTCTTTTTTGCATGAACTCCCGCATCGGTACGACTGGCGCCGATAACCTCCACATCTCTTCCTTCAAGGCTGCTTACGGCCCTGTTAAGCTCACCCTCTATCGTTACGGCATTCTCCTGTAAGGCAAAGCCGTGATAATCCGTTCCGTCGTACGCTACCTCAAGCAATACTCTTTTCAAAGCATTCCCACTCTCTGTGCCGTAATCACGAGCGCAAAATATAAACAAAGGACAATGTATGCAGTAAAGTCCGAACTCCTGTATACAAGAGGCTTCATCTTTGTCCTGCCCTCTCCACCATGGTAACACCTTGCTTCCATCGCCATGGCAAGATCATTTGCCCTCCTGAAGGCAGATACAAAAAGCGGAACCAAAAGAGGGATCAGGGCTCTTGATCTTTTTATTATACCACCGCTTTCAAAATCCGCTCCTCTTGAAAGCTGGGCCTTCATTATCTTGTCTGTCTCCTCCATTAATATCGGGATGAACCTGAGCGCAATGGACATCATCATCGCTATCTCATGAACAGGTATCCTGAAAACTTTGAGGGGTTTCATGAGACTTTCCAATCCGTCCGTCAGGTTATTCGGCGTGGTAGTAAGAGTCATTATGGACGATCCAAGTATCAGATATGTGAGCCTGACAGCCGTATACCCCGCAGTTTTCAGACCCTCATAGGTTATCTTAAATCTCCAGAAAGACACAAAAGTAATTCCCGGCGTCAGGAAAAGGTTGAAAACCACAGTGATAAACAATATGATTACTACCGCCTTCATACCCCTGACTATGAAACTGAAGGGAATTCTGGATAAAAGAATGACCGCTGTCAGAAAGGCCGTTGCCACCGCATATGAAGTGATGTTTTTTGCCACAAACAGCGATATTATAAATATGAATGTTCCCGTGATCTTTACTCTCGGATCAAGTCTGTGCAGAACCGATTCGGTCTGATAATACTGTCCGATAGTTATATCCCTCATCATAAGCCCAATGCCCTCATGATGCTGTCCGCCGCCTCATCTACCGTAGTGGCTGAAATATCGACATCAAAACCCTTCTGCCTTAACTCTCTTAGTATATATGTTACCTGAGGAACCGATAATCCAGTTTTCTCAAGCAGTTCCGCATTCAGAAAGACATCCCTCGGATTTCCGTTCATTATGATCCTGCCCTTGTCCATTACCAGAAGTCTTTCGGCATAATCCGCCATATCCTCCATGCTGTGGGATACCAGCATTACCGTGATATTCTGCTCATCATGAAGGGTCTTAAGAAGATTAAGTATCTCTTCCCTGCCCTCGGGATCAAGACCGGCCGTAGGTTCATCCAAAATAAGGATCTCCGGTTTCATCGCAAGAACTCCGGCTATCGCTGCTCTTCTCTTCTGTCCCCCGGAAAGATCAAAAGGAGAGACATCATAACAGTCCTCCATTAAGTTTACGCTCTGGAGGGCCTCATACGCTCTCATTTCGGCCTCTGTATTGCTTAAACCCTGATTTTTGGGTCCGAAGCATACATCCCTTAATACAGTTTCTTCAAAAAGCTGATGTTCGGGATACTGAAACACAAGCCCCACCTTGTTTCTTAATTCCTTCAGGCTGTAATCCCTGTCATATATATCCTCTCCGTTGATATATATATGTCCGGAAGTAGCTTTAAGGAGCCCGTTTAAGTGCTGGATAAGAGTAGATTTCCCCGAGCCTGTTGCACCTATAATGCCGACAAATTCCCCGTCTCCTATCGAAAAGGATATGTCTTTCAGTGCCTGTATCTCATCGGCTGTGCCGCGGCTGTATGTGAAATTTACATGGTCGCATATGATCGACATATCTGTGTCACAAGTTCCTTTCCGGAAAGAATACCGCTCCCGAGTCTGACACCTCTTCTCTTAAGTTCATATGCCAGTTCGGTAGCCTGGGGAACTCCGAGTCTTAATCTCTTAAGTTCATCGATCCTTGAAAATATTTCCTTCGGATCTCCGCTCATTACCACCTTTCCCTTATCCATCACGATTATCCTGTCCGAATAGATGGTTTCCTCCATATAATGAGTTATAAGGATGATGGTGACCTTTTCAACATCATTAAGAGCTCTTGCTGCCCTTATAACTTCCTTTCTTCCCATCGGATCGAGCATCGCAGTGGGTTCATCCATGATGATACACTTCGGATGCATGGCCACTACGCCCGCGATTGCAACTCTTTGTTTCTGTCCACCGGAAAGCCTGTTCGGGGAATGCTTCCTGTAGTCATACATCCTTAAGGTTTTTAACGCCTCATTCACTCTTTCTATGATCTCCGGTGTTGGAATACCCATGTTCTCGGGTCCGAAACCCACATCTTCCTCCACAATGGACCCTATGATCTGGTTGTCCGGATTTTGGAAGATCATTCCGGCAGCCTGTCTTACATCCCATACATTCTCTTCAACGGATGTATCCTTTCCGTCGACATAAACACTGCCTTCACAGGGATAGAGAATGGCATTTATCTGTTTTGCAAGCGTTGATTTGCCTGATCCGTTGCCGCCGAGGATACTGATGAATTCACCTCTTTTAATGTCAAGACTCACCCCGTCAACAGCACGCACTATCCCCTCGACGTTTCCTTCCTCGTCACGCCTGATATATTCATATGCGATATTGTCTATCTCTACGATTCCCATTTGGTCCACGATAAATTTCAGGAAAAATGTTTTTCATGATAAAAACGGGGCTGTTGAAATGTACTTTGTGAACAATCAGCCGGCAGTCCACAAAATACATTTACAACAGCCCCGAATGAAACAGTGCTGATTATACGAGCTCCAGAAGAACTTCCATGGCCGCATCGCCCTTCCTCGGTCCTATTTTGACGATCCTGGTATATCCGCCCTTGCGGTCTGCATACCTGGGTGCGATCTCATCAAAGAGTTTTGCGGGAAGATCAACTTTTTTTGTGTTTCTCTTTTTTCCCGGTGCCTCCTTCGGAACATCCGTAACCGGATAGAGAACCTTGAGCATCTGGCGTCTGGCGTGAAGTCTTGAAGGCTTGTCTTTCTTTATCTCCTTGTCAACTTCATCATAGATGGTCACTCTCTTGCCATCCTTCTCTTCCTTCTGTCTCCTGCCGTCCTTATCCTTCCTTGCTACCTTGGCCTTGATGGTGACAGTTTCGTAATTATCCTTTTCACGGACAGCTAAAGTGATGAGCTTCTCCGCTATCTTCTGTACTTCCTCTGCCCTTGCTGCGGTAGTGATGATCTTCTCATTATAGATCAGTGCTGTAACCTGGCTCCTGAGGAGTGCTTTTCTCTGTGAGGAATTTCTTCCAAGTTTTCTGTATTCCATTTTTTATACCTCTTTTCTCATTATTACCGGGAGATATGCTCTTTGGGACTTATAACCCCCCGATGAGAGGTGTGCCGACCTCTTTGGTCTTACCGGCATACCCTAACCTGTTGCTTTAATCTGCCTCGCTTCTTAACTCGAGTCCCAGATCCTTAAGTTTTGCAAGCACCTCTTCTAAAGACTTGCGGCCTAGGTTCCTTACCTTCATCATATCTTCCGATGTCTTGTTCGTAAGCTCGGAAACGGTATTGATGCCGGCCCGTTTGAGACAGTTGTACGATCTTACCGAAAGTTCCAGTTCATCGATGTTCATGCTCAGGATATCAACCTTCGCATCTTCCTTCTTGGATGTCATCACTTCGGTATTCGTGGCAGCCTCGGAAAGATCCACGAACAGATTGAGATGCTCACTCAAGATCTTGGCTGCAAGACTTATCGCCTCCTCGGGTGTAAGTGTTCCGTTGGTGTAGACATCAAGTGTAAGCTTGTCAAAGTCTGTCTGCTGGCCTACACGGGTATTCTCCACGCTCATGTTGACACGCTCAACAGGTGTATAGATCGAATCTATGGCTATGACACCGATCGGCAGATCGGGAGATTTGTTGCCTTCCGAACTCACATAGCCCCTGCCGCCCGTTATGGTCAGCTCTATGTTAAGCTTACAGTCCTTTCCACCGTTAAGAGTGGCGATATGCTGGTCTTTGTTTATGATCTCTATATCCTGATCACACTGGATGTCGGCGGCAGTAACCTCGCCTTCACCCTCAAATTCGATATAAGCTGTCTTTACCTCGTTGCCCGTACTGTTATTCCTGATTGCGATATCCTTAATATTAAGGATTATCTCCGTTACATCCTCTTTTACTCCCGGGATCGAAGAAAACTCATGAAGGACACCGTCGATCTTAACCTGACTTATGGCGGTTCCGGGAAGTGATGAAAGCATGATCCTTCTGAGTGAATTGCCAAGGGTTATACCATAACCCCTCTCCAAGGGCTGACATACAAATCTCGCATATTTATTGTCCTCGGAAACATCAAGTATCTCTATCTTTGGTTTTTCAAATTCAAACAATTGAAAACCTCCTATTTACTTGGAATATAACTCGACTATGAGCATTTCATCTACGGGAACGTCTATTTCC
>JAILOK010000007.1 GCA_024690825.1 Lachnospiraceae bacterium
GGACAGTAAACAGCCGGGGACTTCTGAAATGAGGATCAAGGCGATTGAGGATTCATTAAGATATTTTCAGATGATATAACAATTGCTAGGATAATTATATGTAATCATACGCAATATTTGGATTATAAGTGGTTCTAGATCGAATATTTTACTCAAATTACGTAATATGTGATTGTATTTCAAATCGGAGGGAGCATGAAAGGGAGCAAGATTTTATTCTTTGCTATAACAGCAGTGATGATGGCAGTATTTATTGGCGGAGCTGCTATGTTCTTTATGAATAGAGAATCAGGACCTAACCGGAATCCAGAAGAAGATGATTATTTGCCGGCAGAATCGTTTGATGAAACTACATATATTTTCCAGGATGAGGTACTCCTTAGAGATAAGAACACCGAAACGCATATTTATACCCCAAAGGAGAAAAATGAGGAACGACCGGTCATTGAAGAGAACAAAGGAACAAGCCTGATTGTTGGTGGAGCAGATGGTCCGACTTCTATATACCTTGGACCAAAAACTGATACTGCCAATGAAAAACAACAGGATAAAAATGGCATAAAAGATCGAGAGTATACAGCGGTCATTGACAGAGTTCTTAATAAATACAATTTTGAACCTGTCGATTGGAATAATACCATTGACTGGAAAGAGGATGCAGATATCCTTGTTAAAATGGCTGAGGAGAACAAGGGAAGATACAAAGCATATGGGATTATTAGCAAAGAAGCAGGCACATACGGGATTGTATTGATTGATACGGTTGACCTGACAGAGATGAATACCAATTACGTATATGAAAAGTGGTTCTATACCGGAAACTCCGACCGAGAGCCGAAGATGAAATGGGATAAGAGCCGGTTGTATTTTACTTATCCTATTCCATCCGGTACAGGGTATTCTCTCAAGACAGTTCAGATAGATTGTGGGTACGACTCGGGACATATGGAAATAATAGAATGATTATTCTTATGACAGGTTATAGTCGTTTTATGTCATTTAAAAATGATGCGACTACTTGGAAAGCCAGGTGGTCGCATCACTTTGTATAAAACAAAATGACTGCCTTTGTATTATGAGCCAACCAATTATCAGGTCATGACAATATATAAGTGTAAGGGGTAGTAAGCCTGGATCTTACGGACGTCCATAAACAATAAGAGAGGGCAGTATAGTAATGACAAAAGACGAATTATCGCAATGCGTTGATTCCTGTGGAGATGCCTTATACGGCTTTTGTTTACATCTTACGGGCAGCCGCGCAGATGCGGATGATCTGTTTCAGGATTCTTTTCTCACAGCGCTTGAAAAAGTTGGAAGGATAAGACTTACAGATAATCCGGAAAGCTATCTTATGGGTATAGCACAGCGCTTGTGGATGAATCAAAAACGAAAAGAAGCCAGGAGAAAAAGCATAGCCGGATTGGACAGTCTTGAAGAGCGGCAAGAACTCGGAGAGCAGTTTCAGATAAAGGAAGTGCGAGAGGAAAGTCCGGAGGCAATGACTATTGATCAAGAGTGCTATGAAGAACTCATGTCATATGTCAGGAAGCTAAAACCGGTATATCGCGTGGTGATAACCCTTTATTATGAATCAGGCAAGTCAATTCGAGAGATCGCTGGGATTATGAGAGTTCCGCAGGGAACAATAAAATACTGGCTAAGCCATGCGAGGAAGATTTTGCGTAAAATGATGGAGGACGCAGGATATGACAGATGAACGTATAAATGAATTATTGTACGCAACCCGTACGGGCATACACCCCGATGATACGCTGATACAAAGAACCAAAAACATGATCACGGCAAAAGCCAACGGAAAGGAGCATGGAATGAAGCGTACAGGGATAAAGAAAGCATTAGTTTTTGCAGCAGTTTTTTGCCTGTTGTCCAGTACTATTGTTGTGGCGCATGGATTAAAAAAAGCATCGGTAATGCGTAATACGGCCGGTGAATTCACAGAATATGCTGATATAGCAAAAGCAGAAAAGAAGGCAGGTATTGAAATAAAGGCTCCCGAAAGCTTCAGTAATGGATATGCGTTTAAAGAAGCAAGTGTCCTTTACTGTGAAGATTTGGGGGATAATAAGGAAACAATTCAAAAGTATGAGGGAATATCAGTAGAATATACCAAAGATGGTTCTGACATAATTACACTGGATGCACAACCTGCTCAGTTTTTCGACATGGTTTTCCTGGATAAACCACAAAATAAAACATCGATTGATGGAATAGATGTACGTTATTATTCTCATGCATATAAAGGTGTTCCAACTGATTACGTTCTGACAGAGGAAGATATCCGCAGAGAGAAAGAGGAAGGGCTTCAGATAGTTTATGGTGCAAAAGAGCCATATGAAAGACAGATGTGCAACTGTATGTGGATTCAGGATGGAATTGGGTATGATCTGCTATGTGTTACCGCTACTATACCAGCAGAAAAAATGTATGAAATGGCAGAAGAATTAATCAGAAAATAAGACGATGATAACGGCGGTATACAATTTCATTGAAGGGGGATTGTATGCCGCTGATTGGTCTTTATCGTTATCTCTTTTTCTTCATTTTTTTATTCTTCGTTTGATTTATCGCCTGTTTATAGTTTTTGGATCGGGCAAAGAGGTTGCTAAGGGTATCAATTTCTTCCTGTGAAAGGCTTTTGATGCTCAATCCCATTTCCTTGCAGAACGTTCCTATAAGGATGTTAATAAAGTTGTCTCCACCTTTCTTTACATCTTCAAATATCTCGTTGACTCTGTCTGCTACCGTTGTGTCGGTAGCAGTTTCTCTATCTTTGATGTGCGCTTCTCTTATATCTTTGACTATCGGCTCTATATCAATCTGTAACTTATCTAGGAAGTATCTGTCTTCCTCAATCCTGCATGCATCCAGTATCAACATTCCCGGATCATCAGCTTTGGGATCATATTCATTAGTGATCCTTTTCCTTATTGTGTCTGCGTAGGCATTTATCGCCTGTATCGACTGGGCGGCGACACCGTCAACATATATCTCTGTATCTGCCAACAGCTTAGGAAAAATTGGATGGCAAATAACCTCACAGAGCAGTCGGTTGTTGATCTGACCGCTCTTTAACAGATCGATAGTCTTATCATCCAGCCCCAACCTCTTTATGTCCGTATTGGTGTTGACCCTTACCGGGCTCTTGTCAAACAGGTAGTCAAGGGAGACACCATAATAATCCGCAAGTTGTGTGATCACGTAATGCGGTATCCCCTTGTTATCATCTGTCTCATATTCTCCAAGAGCCGAACTGGAGAACCCGGTCTCATTAGCCAGTTCCTTTAATGACAGTCCTTTTTCGTTTCTAAGATCCTTCAGTCTTTCCTGTAATGTTATCTTTGCATTCATATCGTAGTTCCCCTTTGCACACTCAAAAGAGTATATCACGGCGATTCTAAAATTGGAACAAATCCGCATATTTTCTGGCTCTTTTTTCATATCATCCGTAATCACGGATATCCTCCCTTTTACCTTAAAAAACCTACATCGCGGATATACGGGATGAGGCCCGTATTTTTGTGAAAATCGCGTTGTCAAAAACTGAATGAGCATTCCGAATCATTACCGCTACGGGGAAGCTAAGCAATGATCCGAACAGAAGGGGAGCGAGCCAAGTGCGTGACAACGACACAGGACCGAAACAGTCCAAGAGGCTAAAAGAAAAGGTGCCTGTGTCAGGAAACGACGAGGGGAGATGACGTGATTTTCCATAAGATTTACAGATATGAGCTGCCGGGCATACAGCGAATATCTGTAAATCTTGCAGCCGTCACAAAACGGCTGCCGTAGGTCAAGGGAGCAGCGCTCCATTGTCGGGTCCAGGGCGACGCGCCTGGGCAGATCCAAGGTGCAACCTTGGCCCAATGATGTGTCGTCTGCGACACATTGTATTGGGTTATATCCTGTCGCGCTTCGCTTAGGACAGGGGCGGCTCCGCCGAAAATCCAAAGCAACTTATTAACATGATTTGCCAAAAGATGAAAAAGGAATCGGGTAAAACCGGTTCCTATTTTGTTAGCGGAAAGAGAGGAGATTTATGAAAAAGGTAAGAGCAACAAGACACAATGGAAGGTCAGGAAAGGCAGGGATCTTTAAAGCAGGCCACAATGACCGCACTTTTGATCTGGAGAATGCAGGACATATCGACAGTGAAAGAAGTGCCCAGAATGTCTACTGGGATTGTTTCCAGGGATACAATCTTGTGGATGAAACCGGGGTGAGACCAGAGAGGAAATACTGCTTTGATGAGATCGAATACGCCTATTATCTGACCAGATTTGGCGACTCGATCGAGGCACAAAATGAGAGACATAGAGAACAAAGACATGCCAACAGGATCAGAACGGTTGAGGATATTCTGAGGGACCCGAGAACCTGCCCGGAGAAATCTATATACCAGCTCGGAACAAAAGACGGACATGAGGATCCCATGCTATTTACACGGGTTGTGGATGAGCTTATGTCTGAGATCAAAAATAGATATGGGTCAAACATCCAGGTGCTTGACTGGGCACTTCATATGGATGAAGAGACTCCGCATATCCATGAGAGGCACGTTTTCTTTGCTGATGATGGATATGGGATGAACTTTCCGAAACAGGATAAGGCCTGTGAAACACTCGGGTTTGAGAGACCGGATCCGGAAAAGAAACAGAGCAAGTATAACAATCGGAAGATGAGTTTTGATGCCGAAATCAGAAGACTTTATATCGAAATTGCCGAAAAGCATGGGGTAACAATAGAAAAAATCTCGCTCGAAGGAAAGGTTCATCTTGAAAAAAATGACTTTATCATCGCCAAGCAAAACGAGGAAATTGCGACAAATGAGGCAAGGCTAGCAGAACTCAACCTTAAGATTTCGGATATCGATGAAATGGTGGAAGAAGTTGCCGAGGCTGCTTACGAGAAAGCATGTGAAGTCGTCACCGAGACTGTCAAAGAAGAGACCATAAAAGAGGATATCGACATAGTCAGTGAGTATCAGGAGTGGTTCACAGCTCCCGAGAGAAAGACTCCGGATGATAAGAAAAACCTGGTAAAGAAGGCGTTGGATATCGTAATGGAAAAGCTTGCACGCAATACCGCATCCCTTCTTGCAAAGGTGAAAAGGATTCTTGCAAAACCGGAGGTGAAACAGAAAAACTTGGAACAGATTACTGGGGTTGCAAAGGAATCGATCAGGGAAAAGCTTGCCAGAAATAAACAGCTCTCTGCCGAACAGAGCCACCCGGGGCAAAAGGTCAAAAATGATAAGGATAAGGAAGCACGCTGATGGGAGTGTTTGAAATGATCCGTGAAAATGTCACGGCCAGACAGGCAGCAGAGTTCTACGGAATCGAGGTTGATCGGAAAGGAATGGCCTGTTGTCCGTTTCATAACGACCGGCATCCGAGTATGAAACTGGATCGCCGGTTTCATTGTTTCGGGTGCCAGGCAGATGGTGATGCGGTTGATTTTGTATCGAGGTACTTTGGTATAAATCTTATGGATGCAGTCGGGAAGATATGCAATGACTTCGGTCTGCAATATGATAAGCGATCTCATGATCCGCCACCAATAAGCCGGCATCAAAAACCGATTGATCAGGTATTTGCGGAAACAGAGCAATATTGTTTCAGGGTTTTATGTGATTACCTGCATCAACTGGAAAAATGGAAAACTGAATATGCACCAAAGGATGAAAAAGATGAATGGCATCCTTACTTTTGCGAGGCTCTGAAAGAGATCCCCCATGTTGAATATCTGCTCGATATTCTTTTGACGGGGAGTGTTTCTGACAGGGCTTTTTTGATATCAGATTACGGAGGGAGAGTGATAACAATTGAACGAAGACTTAAAGAACTTGGATCCTGAAATGAGAAAGAGAATACTGGAGGTGGCAAGACTCATGGAAGAAGACAGTGCTGCTGATGATAAGCCGGTATGGTACGATCAGAAAACCAACAGGCTTGATGAGGTTGAGTTCTGTTCGTGGTTTATGAGCAGGCATCCGCTTAAATATGTTGGCGGTGTATTCTATGACATTGATGGATTCATGAAAAACGAAAGACTTGCCAAGGAGATCGTGGACACGCTAAAGCCTTATGTAAAGACAGCGATCGTAAGAAGAGCGAACCAGATCATTGAGGCGCTGAAATACGAGGCTTTATGTGACAGCCTGCCAAAGCACACGGACAGAGTTCATTTTAAAAACGGCACATATTTCATAAATGGCGGGTTCATACCGGAAAAAGAATTCTGCTCTAACCGCTTGCCGGTTGATTATAATGCGGACGCTTCAGAGCCGACAGTGTGGCTGCGATTTCTGGATGAACTGTTGTATCCGGAGGATATCATAACGCTTCAGGAGTTCATGGGGTATGTATTTATCCCGACGACAAAAGCTCAGGCGATGATCATGCTCATAGGAAGCGGAGGCGAGGGCAAATCAAGGGTCGGAACAGTATGCAGAAACCTTCTGGGAGACAACATGAATGTTTGCACGCTGAATAAACTGTCAACGGACAGATTCAGTCCGGCGGATCAGGAGGGAAAGCTTCTCATGATCGATGATGACATGAAGATGGAGGCTTTGGCAGATACCGGTATGCTCAAAGCGATCGTCACTATGGATGACAAGATGGATCTTGAACGAAAAGGCCATCAGAGTTATCAGGGATACCTTCATGTGAGAATCATGGTATTTGGAAATGGTGCCCTTAATTCGCTCTATGATAAATCAGATGGATTCTACCGCAGACAGATAGCTTTACGGGTAAAAGAAAAGCCAGTAGACAGGGTAGATGACAGAGAACTGTCCGATAAGATTGCTCTTGAAACGGAAGGCATTGTCCTATGGTGTCTGGAAGGGTTGAAAAGACTTGCCAATAACGGCTTTCACTTTACGATCAGCGATCGGACCAGAAAGAATCAGGCTGAGATGCGCCGAGAAGAAGACAGCATAATGGACTTTCTGGAGTCTGACGGATATATCTCTTTTGATGAGAAGGCCGAGTGTACCACAAGGGATCTGTATGAAGCATATCGGCTGTGGGGCGAAGATAATCTTATTAAAGTCCGTTCGGAAACATCGTTTTCAAA
>JAILOK010000013.1 GCA_024690825.1 Lachnospiraceae bacterium
AAACATAGCGGAACTGTAGGAGGATACAACAAAGGATATTTGTTCTTCCTTGTAATAATCCAATACTTCCTTGATCCACAGTCCGTACTCATCCTTTTTGCTGCTTATATTCCTATATGGATCGCTTTTCCCGGGCATCCCAATCACATCCGGTGCAATGATACAGTATTCTTCCAACAGCGGAAGAAACAGTTTCAGATTTAATGTTGCGATCCCGTTTCCGCCATGTATTGTACATATCCTTGGCTTTTTAGGATCTCCAACGAGAAGGCAATGGGTTTTACCGAAAGATGTATCAATACAGTCTTCCGAATAAGGAATGTCAAGAGATGCAAGAGTCTTATCGTAGAACTCATACATCTTCTTCATGCTGTCTTCATTTTTATATACGAACTTCCCTTTTTTCACATTGCTCATATTATGTTATCCTGGAATAAAAATATCCTAACGAATTATATCAAAAATCTCCTAATGAATATACGAACGAATTATTAACAGCCCTTAAATCACGCAAACCTAATCTTACGCGTCAAGCATGTGAAAGCGCCGCAAAATCAACGTTTGCGACGCTTTTATAATATCTCGGCGAGAAAATCCCTTCCGACGTATGTCGGTTGCGGGTAGTTCACGGAATCTTTTACTTATGCGTTTCATCTCCCTGACCGATTATGGTTGAGCAGCAGTATGATCCGTGCAATGTCCGTATCCTCCGGCAGCCGTTCCATGATCTCTTCTCCGGTATATTTCCGCTCCTTCAGCGCGATGGTCAACTCATCCAGCGCCGCCTGCTCTACAGGCTCGCACAGCAGCGCGCGGGTACGCTCGATATCCCGGGTGGAAACGGCAGTAGTAGTCTGCGGCACGATGCCGAATTCATGAAAGTAATCCGCAAGGAATTTCTCATAATCGGGATTGTCCAGTCCTTCACTGGCATAATAACACGTAGCGCATCCGGCCGCATCTCCGATAATGGTATGCGCATCTTTTCACGATCTTCCAGCTTCTCTCTGATAAACCCCTTGTACAGTAGGAAACTCTCGGGTAAGTCGTCCAGGCTGCGTCTTCCCTCGCGAATGTCATCAACCCTTTTTTTGAGCGCTTCCGTATCGATCAGCAGGTCAAAAGCTTCCGGGCTGATATCAAAACCTGTTGCGGCGATGGCCTTTACGGGATCACGTTCGTAGTCATCCCTGAATGCTGCATCCAATGTCCACTTCTCTGCCAGCCGTTTATACTGTGCTACCTTTCTGACAATCTCCGGATCGTGGGGACCTTTCTCCATCAGATTCAAGTTCAAAACTTTTTCTTCCAATGCCTGTGACATGTCGTCTTCTTCTTTCTTACCGTGTGTTTCATGCAACTTTGTGTTTCCTGTTTGCAAGGCCATTATATTATTCGTAATGTCACAAGCCCGTCACACCGGATAATGAAATAAGATCATGCATTATTATCTGCGATATCACCTATATATTTCATAAACAAATACAAAAGAACATACACACCGATAAATATTGGGATAGAAAGATAAACTGAAAGGTATTATTTTGTCCTGATCGATTTCCACGGTCGTGTTTTACCAATCCAGCCGTTCTCATTCCAATACTTAAAGTCGGTGTATTCGGGATTCTTTTTACCGAGGCTCGTCTGCAGCATCCTTACCATATAGAACTTTGCTTTCACTATGACATTAGTATGACCCGGTTTATCATAGTTGATAGCGTGCATTTCACGTGCGACACGGCTTAGTTTCTTTTGGAAAGATGCTTTCCTTTTGTCCTCAATCTTGTCCCAGTCAATTTCAGACATCAGTTTGAAACTAACGACTTTGACAGTCGAAATGCCCCACCAGGACAGGCTGTCCTTAATATCCTTTGCTGTGGATTTTTCGCCCGCTCCCAGGCACTGTGTGATTATCACTGCCCGCTTTCCGAACATTTCCTTTGACGGGCGATGAGGCATCCATCTGTAGCCGAAATGGTCAAGCATAGCTTTCATTGCGCCGGTTGTATGGAAAACATATGCCGGTGATGTAAAAACAAGCAGATCTGCTTCAAGCAAGGCCTTCTCGATCTTCTGCACTTTTTCAGCATCCTTGCAGAGGTTCGGATTATTTCTGAAACACGCAGTACATCCGGTACAGAAACCCGGACCATCTTTTGGAAGATAGTATTCCGTGATCTCTGAATCGTCTCTGAACTGCTCTAAAAAAATTTCCTTCATTCTGTATGTGACACCGTGCTTTTCAGTTCCGTTTATCACTGTGATCTTCATTTTGTTCTCCTCCGTACTGTATCAGGCTGAAATTTTCACTTCAAAGACATTACATATATCTGGCAGGGATTTGCCTCATCCCAAAGGAGAGGAAATACTTCCAGTTCCTTGAAACCACAGCTCATGTAGAACAGATTGGTTCTGTCATAGTCCTCATACATCCCCATTTTTACAGTCTTGACCTGCATGAACTCATATCCCTGAGATTTGGCAGTTTCTTTCGCTCTTTCTACTAATTGCCTGCCAAGGCCGCTCCTGTGATGATCCTGCAAAACTCCCATAACCGCCAGTTCAACAGTAGCCTTTCCCGTTTCTTTCAGACAGAGAAATCCTACAGCCTCATCATGTTCTTTCGCCGCAAAGAATGTCCAATCGGCACATCCTGAAATATATTCTTCTCTGCTCTCTTCCACCCCAAACCAGTCCGTAAGCGCCTCCAGCACTTTCCTTGCTATCGCCTGTTTTTCTTTTGAATCTGAAATCTCTACGATCATGCTTATTATCTTTCCTATTCCATTTATCAAATTGTTATTTTATCATTATAGCGTTATCGGATATACTCTTCGGCATTGCGGTTGAGAAATAGTATATGTCTTGTTATTATACTCAATCGTGTATGTAGTACCCGGAGCGCCCTTCAGGAAAACCGTACCAAGTGACATAGTGTCCCTGTTTACGGATGAAGCGCCCGAAACCTTGAAATCATCTGTCTTTGCCTTGGTCTCGATATTTCCGTTTTCATCAAGAAGTATGAGAACGGTAGTACTTCCATCATGATCATCGTGGTCTTCCATGTAGACCTGGTAATTTGTGGCAGTTATTTTTTC
>JAILOK010000020.1 GCA_024690825.1 Lachnospiraceae bacterium
ATGCGGAGTTTCAGATTTTATCCCCAAAGTCTTTGATGGCTTCCATCCAGTTGTCCTCTTCCCAATTCCACAAGCGCCTGATCCACGCTTCATCGCTTAAACCATCCTTGGGAACCAGATTAGATACCAACTGACCGAATCTCATGTCAGGGCACTTTTTCCAGGTCTCTCCCAGTTCATTAAGCAATGTGTCAATTCTGTTAATATCTCTCATATTTCCACCTCCATAACAACATCGGGGTGACAGGATTCGAACCTGCGACCCCCTGGTCCCAAACCAGGTGCTCTAGCCAAACTGAGCCACACCCCGATAGTTCCTAAATTATAACTCTAACGGCCTGTATTTTCAAAGGGGGACTGAACTGCCGGTTTATTGTCAGTGAGCCTCAGATATTATATAACCGAGATATAAAGACGAGGAGGTTTATATATGAAGATCAACGAAAAAAACGATCCTTACGATGATATTTCGCAAATGATAGAAGAGGGCGCAAAGACATCTAAACCGGCCTCCCCTGAAGAGATGAAACAGGCTTTTGATATCCTGATCGATGCAAGAGAAGCAGCAGAAGCCGGCGATCACGGGATCCAAAACTACATTTCCCTCGGACCATATAAGCTTGATGTGGTAAGAGACGGCAGCGATGAGTACTTCAAAGCTCTGACTGACGCTATACTGGCTGTTGCCTCAGGCGATCACGGGAGTATAGATTACAAAGGATATAAGATATATTATAGCTACGCTCCGCAGATTAGCAGTGTCTCTTTAAAAGACGGACACAGAGAGTACCGCTATGAATTCTCCATCCATTGTGATGCGCTCATGTCTTTCTTGAGCGAAGAATACCATTCCGAGGAAGAGAGAAAGGCGTTTCTTGACCCTGAAAGCGACACCTTCGAGAAAACTCTGGCGATGCTCGATAAAATATTAAACAAACTTGACGAGGGAAAATGGCTCAGACAGAAAGAGACTCTGAACGTTTATGATTTCAAGGATTATTCTCCCGACCCCAGACGGTTTGAACATATCGAATGGGATGACCGTGACAAAGAGGCTTCGGAAAACCTCGAATTTCTCCTGGATGATGCCATTCTGCGCGCAAAAGGTCTTGAGTTTACCGAGGACGATTTTACCGTATTTGCCGATGTGATCAGACGGATGGTCTTTTTTGCCGACTACGGAAAACAAAATTATCTTTTCCAGCTTCAGGGATTCATCTGGTTCAGTTGGAAACCCAAGACGAAGCGGGACCGGTATATATGGCGCTGCATGGATAAATTCGGTCAGGGAGATCTGCCCGACTCATTACTTGATAGCTGCTCAGTATACTACTATCTTTATGATCCTCAGGGATGGGAAGCTCTTGCCTGCATCCTCCCGATAACAGCTCTGTGGCATATGTGTCATGACTATGAGCCGGATAATGTAAAAGAGGCAATGCTGATGGTATTTGACCTGATCCCAGACGGAAGATACAGGGAAAGGATCGAAAAACTGATAAAAGAAGACAGGGCTAAGTTCGAAAAAGGAGAAAGCGAATATGACTCGAAAAATGATTGAAGCAGCGCGTGATTGTATATCCAAGATAAAAGATCTGACACCTCCGGAATCACAGATAAAGGAGATGTTCTCCCTTTTGTCTGAAATAGACAGGCTGTCTGAAATATGCAATCATGAGGGACCTTCAGGCTTACAGCTTGAAGCAGATGGTCTTCCCGAGGATACCCCCTATGAAAAAATCTTTAAGGAAAGCATACAACTGTGGTTGAACGGATCAGGCATTGATGAAGCATCCGATCATGCTGCTGACAGATACTTCAAAATAAACCCTTCCGGATACGATGCCGCCATATACTTTGCCGCGGTATTCGGTGTCAGATGCATACTCAAAGATTTATGCTCTTACAGTTTCATCGATGAGACTGTGCAATATATGCTTCCGGAGGGGTGGCGGTGGGTTGAAGAAGATGAAAAAGAGAATGCTGCCCACAAAGACGATAAGGACTGGTTTCCTATCCTGCATAGCCACAGACGTGAATTTATCGGTGATTTCAAAGATGAGATATACCACAGATTCGATGATGTAAAAATATGTGATCTGCTCCCCGAAAAAGACCCGGATTCCGTGGAAACAGGAAAAAGAATAGCTGCTGCCCTCCCGAACTACGCTGATGGAGCGCTCCAACTCATAATGAAGGAATTAACATACCAGGAGCTCGAAAAGGCATTGTATGTGCTTCCCGAAGA
>JAILOK010000032.1 GCA_024690825.1 Lachnospiraceae bacterium
GGCGAAGATCATGCGGCGATTATCTTTAGTTTCCCTTCCGAGATACGCTATATTTGTGTATCTGATGAGTATCTTGAACTTGATATTCTGGCACACGAGATTACCCATGCAGAACTTCATGCACGTCTTTCAGCTGAAGCAGAAAAGACAATTCCGACATGGTTTGATGAGGGGCTTGCTATGCAAAACGATTACCGCGAGAGGTATAGTGAAGCACAATGGACCCAGCAGACCAACAATGGGGAAAATGCTGTTGCCCTCGAGGATATGGACACGCCGTCAGAATTTTATGCAGGGGAAGCGGAAGACAGGCGTTTCCGTTATCTGAACGCGAAGCATGAGCTCGATGTATGGATGACAGCACACGGACAGCATGGTTTATTGGAATTACTTGATAGGCTCAATGGTGGAGCAGATTTCACCACTGCGTATGAAGGTTAACCAAAGCGGTGGCTTGTAAAAAGCAAGCAAAAACCAGCCCTATAGTAAAAAATGATCAGGCGGATAGCTGCGTTTCGGCGTGGTTATCCGCTATTTTTGTGCCTATTGCAACATGCCGCCGAACCCTATCTTTTGCAAAACAAAAAAGGTAGGGTTGACACAAGCGAAACAATATGCATAAACTGTACCTGTAGCTACTACCCCGGTGACGACCGGAAGAACAGAAAGGCAGGTAGCAGAATGGATGAAAGACCGGATCTGTATGAGCAGATAGTAGATGAATATATGGCGACCGGCTCTGTCAGGCAGGTGGTAAAGAATCTGAACACCAATACCATCAAGGTACGCAGGGTGCTTATTACCGAGGGTCTGTGGGAGAGTGAGTCGAGCAGAAATGTCGGTGCGCTGTATTACGAGGGTAAGACAACCAAGGAGATTGCCCAAGAACTCTGCATGTCTGAAAAGAACGTGCAGTCGTATCTTCCTTACTCCAGAGGGGCATACGGCGGAAAGAGAAGCAATGATGCCGAGCGCAGTGAAGAGTATCGAAAGCGCATGAAATCAGCCGCCGAGGGACAGGCGTTCATTACAGAGACAAAGGATAAAGAGGAGCCTCAGACCATTATCGCTCCCGGAGAAGGCAATATCATAAGATTTCCGGAACTGGATAAGCCTCATAGAGAATCATCGGAGGCAAAAGACAAGATGCCGGAGCAGCTTCCGGGTGTACTCAAGCTGAAACTGGAACTGGTCGCTCCGTATTATACCCACAGGGGCAGGCTTGATATGGAGCCAGAGGAGGAGTCGGAGTTCTTAAGATTTGCCAAGGCAGAAAAGGGTATCATCCGCGAAGTCCTGGTGCATGGTGAGACAAAGCTTCATGCGCTCCACTATATCATCCAGAAGCTCTTTGGCTGGCAGAACGGTCATCTGCATCATTACAGCCTTTCCGATAAGGATTTTGACATGGCGACCAACCGGCAGAATCTGGAGGAGTATCTGAAACTTTGCGGTACGCTGTTCCTGTTCCCCGGATCAGAGCTGGACGACAGGTTCTGGGATGATGACTACGTCGAAGGCATCAGCTTTAAGTCATGGCTCAGAAGCAAGTATGTATTTGGATACAGAGACTATTCCGTAGAGAATTCCTACATGAGGAACCTTGAGAATATCAGGAGATTTCGGAAGAGGTTTAAGAAGGAAATTGCGAATCCAAGGATCACTTTGCAGAAGATCAGCGAAAAGGTGGCATTTGAAAACTCTTTTAATGAGGTTCTGGAGGGGATCAGTGTGAGAAACCTCTTTAAGTCCGCACTTCCGGGTGAATATGTTATGACGGACGCAATGTGGCGCGGATTCCAGGATGTGATGATACAGGGTGTCAAGCTGGAATTTGAAGAGTTGGAGGAACAGGATCCGAAGGAATACAAGGCAGTGCTTGGATATATGCAGGATCTGATGGATCTGCGCAAAAACATACTGAACATTGAAAAAATGGTCAGATACGGGCAGGGGAAACAGGTGCGTGATTTCTATAAAGCGGATCCCGCGGAGGTTGTCAGTAAGCAGCGGGAGATTGTGAGGGGACTTGAATGGTCGCTGGAACCATATCTGTCTTCGGGTAACGCCAAGGTGTTACCATTTATCGATGAACTGTATTATATCTATGATTATGGCGACGACTGGTGCGTGAGGATCACCTGCGAGGATGCTTATACGGCGAATGCCAACTATGATCCGAGTTTCATGGATTCGTTAGAGCCGGTTAACGGTGTCATTCCGCTGCCGCAGAGAGTGCCCTGGCACAGCCTGCAATACACTGACAGAAACGGAAATAAGGTGGATGATGAACTTCGAGAGAAGCTGCAGACTGTTTATCTGAAGATGCAGCCGATATGTGTTCTGGCGGATGGATTGAATGTCATGGATGATGTAGGCGGTCTGTATGGGTATCAAGAGTTCCTGCGGACGATCAACAGCAAGGATCCCGATGATGCGGATGAAAAGGAACAAATGAAAACATGGGCGAAAGGCATGGGCTGGACAGGCCGTAAGACAAAGCCCGAGAACATATTGTAAGAGACCTCCTTGGCGGGCAGCTGCGTTTCGGCGTAGTTACCCGTCTTTTTTGCCTAAAAGAGCCGGAAAACACACATGCGTTCGAGAAAATGGCGTTTTCAAGGCGTGTTTATCGGACAGCTCGGTCATTAGGATGGGGGTATGACAAACTGAGAAGGAAGAATTCGACGAACACTTCCCCGGATTTCCTTTGTCTTTGTGCAGAGAGCTTGTGAAATGCATGATGGGAGAAATCTGAAAAAGTCGCTTACTAGGCGACCGTTTTGGAAGACACCTTTGTTATACTGACCACAGAATCGGTAAACAGCAAAGGAAAGGAGAGTGGCACATGAGAGAAGAAAATATATGCAATGCCGACAATCAGGAAATGGTTGACCCGTTTCTTGAGGGAAATGAGATCATAGAGGAAGCAATAGACAGGTTCTTTGTTGATGACAGCGAAGAGAATCTCAAAGGAATACTGGATGCTATCCGCCAGAGAATGCATGACGACGGTCATTTTATCATTCCTGTTGAAAAGGATGATGAAGATGAAGAGGCCGTGCTCTTTCGGACAGTGCAGCTGGATGGCGGCGAATGGTGGCAGGTGGCTTTTACCTCGCAGGAGGAATTCAAAAAAGGCGATAACAGTGACGTGATGTCATATTTCATTGACGAAGCGATCAAGGG
>JAILOK010000105.1 GCA_024690825.1 Lachnospiraceae bacterium
TTACAAACCGGATATTCCGTACACTCATGGAAAATTTAACTACATGGCCGCACCGGAATACGGATATTCGGATGTAGAGAAATTTGAGTTCAAAGGACAACGGGTTTTTACTGCGGATGAATATGTCCAGTTTTCCGGTACGCACTGTGACCATATCGTGATTCCTGAACCCATTCGAAATGAGTTCTTTGAGAAATTGAAAAGCGCAGTACTGGAGGCCGGAGATCGCATAGTGTTCAACGATACATATGTCTTGTATCTTACACGGAAACCATAAGATAACGGACGGTGAGGTTTTTTCGGGTTTGGAAGGAGCCGGATCAGGTATGAATAAGGATTGGGCGGAAAAGAATAAAGAAATACAGAAGCTTTTATCAAAAGAAGCAACATATAAAGAAGGCATTATGAAACTGCTCGAATTCAGGGGAGAGCTGTTTCAGCAGATCACCTGGATAATTGAAGGCTATCCCGTGGAGGCTTTTTATCAACTGCCGTTCGCCGGGGCGAAGGGATATCACAGCAAAACCCTTGCCTATTCTATATGGCACATATTCAGGATAGAGGATATAGTGGCGCATGCGATGATCGCAGGGGATGAGCAGATCCTGTTCAGGAACGGATATTTTGAGAAGATCGCATCCCCCATCATCACAACGGGTAATGAACTTGAAGGTCAGGATATAGCTGATTTTTCAAAGAAATTGAATGTGCAGGAACTCTATCTGTATGCCAAAGCTGTTAAGGAATCATGCGATGATATCATTTCTCGATTACAATACAAGGATTTAAAAAGAAAATTCGGTGATGATACAAAGCAAAAACTGATAGAAAGCAAGTGTGTCAGTGAGAATGAAAATGCGTTCTGGCTTATAGACGACTGGTGCGGTAAAGATATAAAAGGCCTTGTTCAGATGCCTTTTTCACGTCACTGGATCATGCATATCGAAGCAATGCAGCGGATAAAGAACCGGCTTTGTAAAATCGCGAGAAAGGGAGTGGATCCCGTCGCCATCTGCGGTTTATCCTGCAATCATTGCTTCCTTGGAGAGTGGTGCGGGGGCTGCAGAACAGAATATAATACATGTTCCTTTGCCACATGTTCCGAAGGCAGGATATGCCCCAACGTAAAGTGTTGCAACGAAAAGAATATAGACGGATGTTACGAATGCGATGAACTTGAGACCTGTGAAAAGGGATTCTATGTATCGTCTAATGACGGAGCAAATGCCGCAAAGGCCCAGTCGCTTTATATCAGGAAGTACGGAAAGAAAGAATTTTTGAAAATCCAGTCAAGACTGCATGAGAAATATGAATTTGAAAAAGTGCAGGAAATCCTTGGACAGGACTATAAAGAAGCGCTTCGGATATTAGAAGATGAAGAGTGTAAAAAGGGATGAGAACATAAGATAGGTATTCTTTGATTATAAAAGTTCTGTCTATTTGTTGCGTCAGAGTCTTCTGTTATGCTTTTCATGTAGGGCGCCTGAAGAATACAAAACCAATCACATGAAAGGATATTATTATGAACAGAGATATTTTTATAAGAAACCTGACCGGGGACAGGATTGTACTGAGTCCCAAGGGAAGAAACTCCAACGAGCTTTCGGTGGAAGAGTTTGAAAAGAACTATGAGAAGTTTTTTGAGATGATCTTTGAGATAGCGGCTACTGATATAACAGGTATTGCCGGATACGGAGAATTTGACGAAAACAACGAAGCTCCCTATAAGACCTTTAAAGAGTTCGTAGAAGAAACTTTTAATGAAAACCAGGAAGGCTATTGGCATAACTGGACACAGATGTTTGAAACAACTTTCCTAAAGAAGGATTATTTCGACAAGATCTATGCAAAAGTCATGCAGTATGCGGATTTCTGCGAAGGGCGGAGATTCCTGGCCAATAACAACACATTCTTTTGCAACATGCTGGTAGATGATGCGGGAAAGACATATTGCGCTGACTGGGGACGGGCCGGGATCATGGATTTTTTGATGGATTTTGCGATACTTGATCTCAATAAGCCCTATCTGCTGGTACCTGAGAAACTATTTGATTATTCCAAAAAGAAAAACATCGAGATAAAGAACTTCAAGGAGCGTTTCCTGTGTATGGCGTTTTTCAAGGGACTCTACACTCTGATGTGGCATGCTTCCATAGACGATCTGGAATCCTGTGAGTCCATTACAAGGTCCATAAATGAACTTGAAGACCGGATGAATAAACTGGCGGATTAAAATGCAATACGAAAATGCCAAGGACATTCTCCCTGCAAGCCTGCTTGAAGAAGTGCAGAAGTTCGCGGAAGGAAAGGCTATCTACATCCCCAAACGCACCAAACGGGAAGGCTGGGGAGA
>JAILOK010000129.1 GCA_024690825.1 Lachnospiraceae bacterium
TGGCACGGATTATGGATAGAAGGAAGCGGGGCATCCTGCAGGGATATCGGCAACAGGTTCAGACCCGTGATAAAAGACGGACGCCTGAAGGTGAAAAATGCGTTTGTCACACGTGAAAACATTGAAGAGCTGATAACCCGGAACAGAAACTGCGAGGATAAAAACAGAGAACCGGATCTTCTCAGTATAGATATCGATGGAAACGACTGGTATGTCTGGAAAGCGGTAAGTTCCATAAAACCGCGGGTCGTATGCATAGAGTATAACGGCAAGTTCCCTCCTGATCTGTCCTGGAAGCAGGCATATGATGCAAGACATATATGGGACAGAACGGACTGGCAGGGAGCCTCACTGAAAGCTTTGGAGGAGCTTGGCACGGAAAAGGGCTACATTCTTGCAGGAACAAATCTTACGGGTGTGAATGCCTTTTTTGTAAGAGAGGATCTTTATTCAAAGGATCTGTTTTCATCTCTTCAGACTGCGGAGGAACTGTATAATCCCTACAGAAGGAATCTGAAGTTTGAGGCTCCGGGTCATGCAGCCAGATACTGCCTTGTCGGCCAGGAGGAAAACAGGGGACTTATGAATTATTTTTCAGACAGGACAGAGTACCAGAGATCGCGAAACAAAGAAAGGATCAAAAAGATCCTGAAAAGACTTCTGTATTGAGGATGAGGACGAACTACCGGTAGGTCTAAGAACACTTTTATAACTACATAGAACAGAAAAAACTCCGTGGTATCGCTAACATAGACTTGAGACGCAAGGTTGGCTATAAGGCTCGAAGAAAGAAAAAAGGAAGTATAGTAGAACCTCATTCATGTCATAGAGAAGGCAGAACCTATGATGATTATGAGGAGGCAATCAGTGGAAGGTTTTGCGAAGCCGATGTGGTACAAATGGATCTAGGAGAATGGGGAAATAACAAGTTAATAACATGATCGGAAGAAGAAGGTAATAAAATCGTGAAGACTTTTGCAAAAAAATCCAAGAAGGTGTATGGCCGTTTCGCTTCAGGTTTCCTTGGGCGTGTTATTCTGCTGGCTCTCTGTGTTTTACTGGTTGGAGGTGACACCGCTTTTGCGTGCACCACGATCATTGTGGGAAAGAAAGCCTCCGCCGATGGCAGTATTATTTTCGGCCGCACGGCAGATACCCACGGGCTAAATCCGGTCCGTTTCGAGTACCGTGAAGCGCGGGAAGACAGCGCATTCTTCACGGATCCTTCCAACGGGTTTTCATGCCCTTTGCCGGGGAACGCCTGCGGCTATCTGACGATGCCCGGTATCGACATCGAAACCAACGGCAGCTGGGATGAGGCTACCATCAACGACCACGGCGTCTGCATCAGCGCCACGGAAAGCATATATACCAACGAGAAGGCAAAAACAGCGGATCCCTTAGTGAATGACGGAATCGGGGAGCAGTCCATTCATGCCGTGACCGCCCCCTATGTCCATACAGCTCGAGAGGGCGTGGAATACCTGGGAAAGCTGATCGACCGGTACGGTAACGCTGATGAAGGCAACGGTGTTATCTTCGGTGACCGCAACGAGGTCTGGTATATGGAAATCTATGCCGGACACCAATGGGCAGCAGTCAAAATTCCGGACGATTGTTATGTTATCGCGCCAAATGATGGCCGGATCGGCAAAATCGATGTTTCGGACACGGAAAATGTGATCGTTTCCACACATCTGGTGGAGCTTGCAAAGAAAGGCGGATTCTTCGTCGGAAACGGGAATGTGATCGACACCACCCGCACCTACTGTACGGAACTGAGGAATTACAGTCAGATCCGCGCCTGGGAGACTCAGCGGAGATTCAGTCCTTCCGTGACATCCGAAACCTACGATGTCAACACATATTATCCCTTTGCCATGCAGCCGGATCAGAAGATCAGCCTGGAGGATGTGATGGAGCTGTGCCGCTGGCGCTACGAAGGTACCGAATATGATGTGAATGAGCATCCCGAGGTTCGGGCCATTGGTATCAATCGGACCCGGCAGACCTCCATCTTCTGGCTGCGTCCCGATAAACCGGAGATCATGTGGAACTGTTTCGCCAATCCGGAGATGAGTGTCTTCCTTCCGATGTACAAGAATACCAAGGTGTTCCCGGAGGCCTACAGCCAGCTTCCGACTAAAACCTATGATGAGCAGACGGCTTACTACCGTTTCCTGAGGACCGGAATTCTCGCTGCCGATGATCGCGGGGGATTCGGAAAAACGGTTCGCAAAAGCTGGAAAGACACACAGAAGGATCTGATCGACAAGACGGAAGCTCGGGATAAAGATTATATTGCCAATAGCTGCAGCGATGCTGCCGCGGCCCGGATTTTTGATTCTGTCGGCACTAAAGCCCTGGAGCAGGCGGATCAGCTGTACTTCAAGGGCATGTCAGACTGGCTGGAAGCCCGTATGCAGGACGGCGGATCCGATTCTCCGGATACCGCATACGGGAACATTACCAAAAAATAATGCCGGGATATTTCTTTTTTTAAGGAGAGAGATAATGTCTCAACTGATAGGTTCTTTTCTGGAAAAAGCAGAACGGAAAGCCGATGAGCTTTTTTTAAGTGACTGCGGTACATCAAACCTTACTTTTTCGGAAACGGTCATTGTATCCGGACGTGTCTACCGCTACTTAAAGGAAAAGGGGATAGGACGCGAGGATTTTGTCATGATCCTGCTCCCGAGGGGCGTGCAGGCATTTGCCGCGATGATCGGCGCATGGAGAGCCGGTGCAGCCTTTGTGGCACTTGAGGAAGGGTATCCTGAAGAGCGTGTGAAATATATAAAAAAGGACTGCGGCTGCAGGCTCACGATCGATCTTGAAAAGTGGCAGCAGATACAGCAGCTCGATCCTTTATCCGGATATGAGACGGTTTCGGATCATGATGCGGCCTTTGCCGTATACACCTCCGGTTCTACCGGAAACCCCAAGGGCGTACTGCATGAGTACGGAAACCTTGATCTCATTGCCGGTTCGCAGATCGTGGAGATCCACCGGTTCGGACTGGTGGCACCGACTAATTTCGTTGCTTCGGTTATTGCGCTGATCACAGCTATGGATCGGGTATTTGCATTTTTCATTATTCCCTATTCTATCGTAAAGAATCCCACTCTGCTGATACAATCTTTCAATGAGAACGCCATAACCGATACTTTCTGCGCACCCTCTGTTTATCGGCTGTTTGCACAGATATCTTCCCTGAAGAATATCATCGTGTCATCCGAACCCGCCTTTGGGATCTGGTCTGAAGATCCGGGACGGCGTATATATAACTTCTATGTTTCCAGTGAAACAGGTTATATCGCTGCAGTGGCCGTACTTGACAGACCAAACGAGTCTGCACCCATAGGGAAGCCGCCGGTTGATATCCGGTTCATTCTGCGGGATGAAGAGGGAAGAGATGTCAGTGAGACCGGAGAAGGTGAGATATGCGTGCAGGCTCCTTATGTGCGCGGTTATATCAATCTCCCTGAGCAGACTTCCCGTGTTTTTGTAAACGGTGAATTTCATACAGGTGATCTTGCCAGAAGAACGAAAAGCGGAGATCATGTGATACTCGGGCGTGTCGATGATATGATCAAGATAAACGGCAACCGGGTGGAGCCCGGAGAGATCGAAAATGCGGCAAGAAGACTGCTGGGTCTCAAGGAAGTGATCGCAAAGGGATTTGTCGAGGGAAAGGATGCATTTATCTGTCTTTATTACACGGATGAGAAATGTCCGGATGAGGAAGATGCTAGACACTCTCTGATGAAGGCACTCCCTTATTATATGATTCCGACGCATTTTATAAAGCTGGATGTCCTGCCGCGCACCCAGAGCGGAAAGATCTCACGCCGCCTTCTTCCAAAGGCTGATATAGGTGTGAAGGAGGGGACTTATATTGTCCCGAAGGGTGAAGAAGAGGCATTGTGCAGTGCTATGGCAAAAGTTTTGTCTCTTCCCCGCGTCGGTGCAGAGGATGATTTTTACACACTTGGCGGCAATTCGATCTCCGCCATGGAACTTGTAAGTATCTGTGATCTGCCGTCGCTTAACGCCACGCAGATATTCAGAGGCCGTACGCCGCGAAAGATCGCTGCCCTATGATGATTCTCTTGAAAACTGTATCAGTACCGTGGGGGTACCGATGCCTCACATTGAAATTGAGATCCGTCATCCCGGGACGGATAAAAAGTGTCAACAGGGAGAGATCGGAGAGATAGTGGTAAAGAGCGAAAACCTGATGACGGCATATTACAGGGTCAGGATAGAGGATCAGTCTCTGGGTGGTGACGGATGGCTTCACACAGGTGATCTTGGATATATACGCTCTGACGGATATCTGTGTTTTACAGGCAGACTGAAGGAACTTATAATAAGAGGCGGAGAGAATATCTATCCTAATGAAGTGGCTTCCGTTATCAGTATGCTTTCGGGTATTGATGATGTTAAAATCGTGCGAGTGCAAAGTGACTTTTACGGAGAAGAGGTATGCGCCTGTATAAGGCTTAAGGAAGGCGCTTCTTTCGATGAAGCCCGGGCAAGGGAGGAACTTAAAAAGGTTCTGGCAAAATTCAAGATCCCGTCATTTTTTATACTTTATGACAGGTTCCCGGTACTGGCTACGGGAAAAGTCGATATGATCGCATTAAAGAAAGATGCAGAGGATCGGGTGAAAGCAGGCATTTGAGGTACATTAAAGATTAATGGAGCAGTTATATGAATAATTCCGAAAACAATGATAAGCGGCATGCAAAATACAGAAGAAAAGCTATTTTGATCTTTGCGATAGGAGCTGCTGTCTTTCTTGTGTTTTTTATTTTGATGGCGGCGATATTAAACACTGAGGCAAAGCATGACCAGGAAATGGACAATGAAAGATTCTTTTCTTCGACCATTTCAAATCTGAACAACAATGACAGGCAGATCAACTCTCTTATCGAAAGCTTTGATGAAAACAACATGATCATGCTCAACAACCTTGTCGATGCGTATTCACAGAACAATTACAGTGATCTGAAATCAATGTCGACATCAGATCAGAGCAACATGCTGCTTGATGCCACCTATACCATGGAAAACTGCCTGTGGCTTATGATCGTTAACAGGGATGCGGATGTACTGGTTTCCCATATTGAGGAAAATAACGGACAGAATGTTATAAAGGACGGTGAAATCGGCATAACGATAGATACATTTCGCGATCTTTGTGACGGAAGGATAAAAAAACTTGAGGTTGATTCTCCATATGACGACATCGAAGACATCGGTTCAAAGATGTATCTCTACTGCAAACCTATACCGGGCTCCTACGATAAGGACGGTTACAAATATATTTTGCTGGCATTTTCTTCCTACATCATTGACAGCGCTACAGACCGTATGATGGATCTTTCTTCGTGGATGAGCGGTTCGACTATCGGAACAAACGGCGCGGTATTGATGATCAATGCTGCAAATGACAGGATATTGTACGGAACCGTAAAGGGGGAAGACAAGACAGGAAGCCACGCTTCCGATATCGGCATAGATATAGGTCTTTTAAAAGACCGTCGAAATGGTATCGCCACTATAGGCGGGATACGGTACTTTGTTTCTGTCAGAGCCTATTCTTCAAAGCTCTATGGCAAAGATACGTATATTATCGCAGCGATACCCGAAAGGGATATGTACAGCATCAATGTTACCGTTGTTATCTGGAATGCGTGTCTGGTGCTTATTTTCTCCCTGCTGATGATCGCCTATTCTTCATATACGAGGTCTGAGGTACTCAAAAACAAAGAGGATCTGCGGGGTATCAGACTGCCCGGCGGTCTTGTCTTTTCGAGAAATCTTTCGGGAAAGATCCTGCCCGTTGCCATCACAAGCGCTTTGATCATTTTTTTCCTGGCTTTTTATTTCAAGGAACTTATGCAGCTTTCCAACGCATTTTCTGACTCCGTGGCAGTGGAAGAGGATATTACAAAAAATGTGGAGGAGATCAACAACCTGGAGAAGACCTTTTTTGATTATCATGATGAGCAATACTTAAGCAGGGCAAAGTTAATGTCATATATCGTTGAACTTAACGGAGACAAATATCTGAATTCCAAAAACAACCGGGGACTCGGACTTTATGACGATGTTGGCGAAAACGGCAGCCACGATGCGGTAAAGGATGATTATAACAATCTCATAACGGTCATAAACAATTCCGGGGAACTCAATGAACTTCGTACCGATAATCAGGTTTATAATGTCTATCTTATTTCTGACAAAGGAGTAACACTTGCGACATCTTCAACTTACTGGAATTATTCCTTGAGCAGGGACAAGTCGGATGAATCGTATGAATTCTGGGATGTTCTTTCCGGAAAGAAAGATTCTGTTGTGAAGGATGTTAAGGAAAATGAGGAAGGAGATCTGTCCCAGTTTATCGGCTGCGCCATGTATTATTACACCTGTCTTGATGAAGACGGCAACACCCGCTACATGAGTCTTACGGATTATATTGCGCAGGAAAACGGAAAATACAAAGGCAGTGAGATCACCCACCACAGGGGACTGATGCAGGTGGAGATCATTCCCGAGGATGATAAAAGCCTCATAGACGGTGCCAAGCCTGAGTACATACTCGAAAACACAAAGATAGCCAATGACGGATTTCTGATGGGCTTTGATTATGATGAAAACGAAGATGATTACAGGGTCTTTTATTCTCCTGTCCAGTCGATGTTAGATAAGACCGCCACGGAACTCGGGATATCAAAAAAGGCTTTTAACGGCAATTACAATGGTTTTCAGACTCTGGATTCCGAACAGTATCTTCAGAGCTTCAGGCCTTCTGACAGATACTATATCGCAACGGCCATGCCGATCAGTTCGTTAAACAGAAACTGTGTGGATACCGCGTTGTTCTGTGCCTTATTTTCTCTTATCGTTATGCTTATCATATATTTCTATGCTGTGATCATCGGCGATATGGATGAGGAGGAACGGTATCGTGAAGAAACCGATCCGCTTGCTATTTTCGGCCACTGGGCAGTTATCGGTGACAGAAAAATAGAGTCTTCCACTCATGTATTTGAGACGATAATCCGAAACTGCCTGATATTGCTGGGAAGCATTTTTCTTATTACGATCTTTTTTGAAGCATACAGGTTCGGAAAAAATTCAGCGATACTGTATATTCTGAGCGGGGAATGGGACAGGGGTGTTCATATCTTTTCGCTTTCTGCATGTTTTGTCATTATCATACTTTCATACATATTGATAAGACTGTTTGGCCGTGTGGCATGTCTTATTGCATCCGCCTTTGGAAACAGGGGTGTCACGATAATGCGTCTTGTTACGGGACTTATAAAGGTCGCCGCAGTAGCTGTGGTTGCGCTGTACTGTCTGTATCTGATGGGCATCAACGGGACGAGGCTTCTGGCATCTGCAGGTATTATGTCGGTTGTTGTGGGTCTCGGGGCGCAGAGTCTGGTCGGAGATCTGCTGGCCGGTATCTTTATCATCATGGAGGGATCTTTACATGTAGGCGATTATGTACTGATCGACGGGATCCGCGGCAGGGTGACCGAGATCGGGCTTCGGACCACCCGATATGAGGATGATAATCAGAACATCAGGATCATCTGCAATAACGAGATGAAGACCTTCGCCAATATGTCGATGAAATATTCGGTCATTTACTACCATATACCGGTTCCCTATGATATGGACTACCTGAAGATCAGAAAGATCCTTAATGAAGAGTTTATTCTACTCTATGAGAACCACAGATTCTTAAAGGGAATACCGTCATGCCTGGGCATCGAAGAATTTTCGGAAAGCTCCGTGGATATGTGCGTCAGGTTTGTCTGCGAGGAAGCGGAGCGTCTTGGCGTTCAGCGTTTCATGCATGATGAGATCATGAGGATCTTTACGGATAACGACATACATATTCCGTTTAATCAGCTTGATATCCATGTCGACAGACTGTTTGCAAAGGAATGAGATATACCTGCGCCGGGCAGCTCCTGTGACAGAAATATATGAAAAAATACATTATGAGGAGAAAAAGATGGATTACGCAAAGGAATCATTGAAACTTCATGAACAGTGGAAGGGCAAGATCGAGGTCATATCAAGAGTGCCGGTAAAGGACAAAGAGGATCTGTCACTGGCTTATACTCCGGGTGTCGCCGAACCATGTCTTGCGATACAAAAGGATCCGGACAGATCCTATGAGCTTACCCGCAGGCATAATATGTGCGCGGTGATAACGGACGGGTCAGCTGTCCTTGGACTCGGAGATATAGGTCCGGAGGCGGGCATGCCTGTAATGGAAGGCAAATGCGTGCTCTTTAAATCGTTTGGAAATGTTGATGCTTTCCCGCTGTGCGTGGATACAAAGGATGTGGATGAATTCGTTGACGCGGTAGCGCTGATATCAAAATCCTTTGGCGGGATCAATCTTGAGGATATATCCGCCCCCAGATGCTTTGAGATAGAAAGAAAGCTTAAGGAAAAGACGGATATCCCGATCTTTCATGATGACCAGCACGGAACTGCAGTCATCACGCTGGCGGGACTTACAAATGCGTTGAAGATCGTCGGAAAGAAAAAGGAGGATGTAAGGATAGTCACCTCCGGCGCGGGAGCAGCGGCCGTAGCCATAGTAAAGCTTCTCCTTTCGGCAGGTTTTAAGTATGTGACAATGTGCGACAGAAAGGGAGCGATATACGAGGGGCGTGAAGGCCTTAACTGGATCAAGGAGGAGATGGCAAAGGTCACAAATCTGGAAAAAAAGAGCGGAAGCATTGCGGATATGCTTGTCGGTGCAGATGTATTTATAGGTGTTTCGGCTCCGAGTACCGTTACGACGGAAATGGTAAAGACCATGAATAAGGATGCCATTATTTTTGCCTGCGCAAATCCTACTCCCGAGATCTTTCCCGATGATGCAAAACGCGGCGGGGCAGCTGTTGTGGCAACAGGACGAAGTGATTATCCGAATCAGATCAACAATGTTCTGGCATTTCCGGGGATCTTCAGGGGCGCTTTTGATGTGAGGGCCTCCGATATCAACGAAGAGATGAAAATGGCTGCGGCAAAGGCACTGGCTGATCTGATACCTGAAAATGAACTTAAGAATGATTATATCATACCCTATGCCTTTGATCCGAAAGTGGGACCTGCCGTTGCAAAAGCAGTGGCGGAGGCTGCCGGAAGATCGGGCGTGGCGCGTCTTTGATCAAACACAGGGCGGGACATATGAGCCTGCGCGGATAAGGAGAAAAGTATGGATGACAATACCGGATCTTTCAGGATAGAGCATGATTCGATGGGCGAGATGAAGGTGCCCTCCGAAAGATATTGGGGCGCTCAGACTGAACGGAGCAGAGAGAACTTCAGGATAGGCGTGGATGAGGAAACCATGCCTCGTCAGGTGATCAGCGCCTTTGCGATCTTAAAAAAAGCGGCGGCCCTCGCAAATCACGAGCTGCTTCCGGACAGGATGACAAAGGAAAAATGTGATGCAGTATGTGATGCCTGCGACAGGATAGAAGAGGGAAAACTGTGGGAGGAGTTTCCGCTTGTAGTCTGGCAGACAGGATCCGGCACACAGTCAAACATGAATGTCAACGAGGTGATAGCAGGATATGAGAATGCCCGCCTGAACAAAAAACTTCTCCATCCGAACGATGATGTGAACATGAGTCAGTCATCAAATGATACCTTTCCGACTGCTCTTCATATCGCATCCGTTCTTCTGCTGGAGGACAAACTCATTCCGGCAGCCCGTATGCTGGTTTCTGCGTTAAAGAAGCTTGAGGATGAAAACAAAGGGATAGTAAAGAGCGGAAGGACGCATCTTCAGGATGCGGTCCCCATATCCTTTTCACAGGAGATAAGCGGCTGGAGAACTTCGGTGGAGGCGGACATCAGGATGCTTGAGTCTGCAGCTCATCCCTTAAAGGAACTGGCGCTTGGCGGCACGGCTGTGGGTACGGGATTAAATGCGCCCGAAGGATTTGCCGGGCTTGTCGCAGAAAAAACAGCACAGCTTACCGGAAAGAAATTTATCAGCGCTCCGAATAAATTTCATGCGCTGACTTCGAGAGATGAGGTCGTTTTTGCGCATGGTGCCGTAAAGGCACTGGCATGTGACTGCATGAAGATCGCAAATGATGTCAGATGGCTTGCTTCGGGTCCCAGATGCGGACTGGGGGAGATAACCATACCTGCCAACGAGCCGGGCAGTTCCATAATGCCGGGCAAAGTCAACCCGACCCAGTGCGAGCAGGTTACCATGGTCGCGGTACAGGTCATGGGAAATGACGCGGCGATCGGATTTGCCTCCTCTCAGGGCAATTTTGAACTGGGCGTATTCATGCCCGTTATCGCATATAATTTCATACAGTCATGCAGGCTTTTGGCGGAGTCGTTGGTCTCATTTACCGAAAACTGCGTCAAAGGCATACTTCCGGTAAAGGAAAAGATGAATGAAAATCTTCACAGATCCCTGATGCTGACGACAGCGCTGAATCCTTACATCGGGTATGAAAATGCGGCAAAGGTTGCCCATAAGGCTTTTAATGAGGATATTTCACTTAAGGAAGCCTGCGTCGAGCTGGGATTTTTGAGCAGTGAGAAGTTTGATGAGGTGTTCCATCCGGAAAGCATGGCGGGTGAGTAAACATAACATTGATAATCGCCGGCTTCTGTGATATAGTATTCCTTTGAACTGCAGACCGGAGGAAAAAATTCCGGGATAAAAACGACAGACGGAGTTTTGGATGAGAACAATAAATAACGGGATTAGAAAAACGGTAATAAATATCACCAGGATCATAGTCTGGTCAGAGCTGGCCGCGGATATAGTGTTTTTTGTATATTTCTATTTCACGGACGGTCTTACCAGATCTGTTCCGTCTTATATTATCCTAAAGATCCTGGTTCCGTTTGTGGTCAATATGTCGACGTTTTTATTTTTCAAGAAATACAACGAAAACAAGGATCACAGCATGCTGAATAAAAATGTGGTCTGTGCCTTTGCACTGACCACCATTGCGGGTTCTGCAGCGATCTGTCACGGCTATTATGTCCCGTTGTGGCTGACACCCTCTCTTGTGATGATATTCTGTACCATCTTCCACAGTGACAGGCTTCAGAGATGGCTTCTCATTTATGATTACATCATTGTCCTTGTAGGATGCGCTGTCGTATCATGGGAAAATCCCTATGATACATCGTATTACATACAGAACGCGCTCATAGTTCTGCTGGTTGCGACTCTCTTTAACATGATCGCTTCGGTGATGAATAAATACAACCAGGAAATGGTTGGACTGACGCGGAATTTCCATGACAAGCAGATGGAATACAAGGAAAAACTGGAGACGGATTTCTTAACAAAACTTTTTTCAAGGGAATATGTCGAAAAAGAAGCCCAGGAAGCTCTGGCTTACTGCAGTGAGGATAATCCATGTTCAATAGCCATGATAGATCTTGATAAGTTCAAGACAATCAATGACAGATTCGGACATGAAAACGGAGACAAGGTTTTGGAGACCTTCGGAAAGATCATTTCGGAATATATGAATGACTTCCTGATCGCGGGAAGATTCGGAGGCGAAGAATTCGTACTCGTATTTGAAGGCGGAGATTTTGATTCCCATGTAATGATCATGGAGGATATCAGAGAAAAGTTTTCCAGGCAGATATATGATTTTACCGACAAGAAGATAACCTTAAGCGGAGGGATCAGATACTGCAGCAAACCGGTTTCATTTCAGGAAGCCTTAAAGGATGCGGATGAAGCGCTTTACAGATCAAAGGAAGAAGGAAGAAACCGCATCAGCGTAGCCGGCAAAAGGTAGGATCCATGTCGTCAGACAAAAAGAAGATCAAATTCAGGCATTCCATCAGAGTTCAGTTGGCGTGCATCTTCATAGCGGCGCTTGTTCTCGTCGTGATCTCAAGTTTTGTGATAAACAGATTCTTTCTGCAGGATTTCTATGTCAGAAACAAATCCCAGCGGCTTGAGAGGATCTATCAGCAGATAGATCTTCTTGCAAATACCTTCGAGAGCGGTTCCGAGGAATTTTCGGAAGCCTGTGCGTATCTGGTAAATGATAATAATATAAGCGCCGTTGTCGTTAATTCATCCTTTGATATCAGATACAGTTCCGAGAACAGGTCAGAAATACTGATATCCCGACTGGTATGGCATATCCTTTCAAATGATGAACAAAAGGCTCCGTCGAGGGAAGCTCCCATGGGAGGAGGGACGGATAAGATCCCCGGACAGCCGGAAAAAAAAACGGGAAGGGATGAAAAGATATTAAGACAGACGGATGTGTATGCCATGTCAATCGCAAATGACCCCATGGTTTCATCCCGGTATATCGAATTGTGGGGAATACTTGAGAACGGAGATCTCGTGTTCTTAAGGACCCCGCTTGAGAGCATAAGGGAAAATGCATCCATTGCAAATACTTTTCTTTTATATATCATGGCGGGAACGGCGGCCATAGGCATACTCGTGATATGGATCCTTTCAAAAAAGATCACTGATCCTGTATTAAGGCTTACGGAAGTTGCGGACAGGATGGCTCATTTAGACTTTGAAGCGCGGTTTGATGCAAAGGGCAGGAACGAGATTGATGAACTTGGGCTTCATATCAACGAACTTTCCGTGAAATTAAAGGAAGCACTGTCGGATCTGCGTACGGCAAACAATGAGCTGAAAAAGGATATCGAGAAAAAGGAAGAGATAGAGAACATGAGGATGGAGTTCGTATCCAATGTCTCGCACGAACTCAAGACTCCCATAGCGCTTATTCAGGGATATGCCGAAGGGCTAAAGGACAATATCAGTTCCGATGAGGAAAGCAGGAATTTTTACTGTGATGTCATCATGGATGAAGCCGATAAAATGAACAGGATGGTAAAGAACCTGCTGACGCTGAACCGGCTGGAATTCGGAAACGAAGAGGTTAAACTTGAAAGATTTGATCTGACGGAGCTTATCAGAAGCTGCATGACATCTTCCGATATAATGCTGAAACAGTTTGGGGTTTCGGCTTCTTTTGAAAACAAAGATCCTCTCTATGTGTGGGGGGATGAGTTCATGGCCGAGGAGGTTTTTCAGAATCTGTTTTCAAACGCTGTCCGTTACTGCGGGGGTGAAAAGAGGATCGAAGTTTCGATAAAAGAAAGCGGGGATAAGGCCAGGGTCAATGTGTTTAACACCGGACAGCCCATCCCGGAGGAAGATATAGACCACATATGGGAAAAATTTTATAAAGTCGATAAAGCCAGAAGCCGCGAGGTTGGAGGAACCGGCATAGGGCTTTCTATCGTCAGGGCTGTAATGGAGTCTTTGAATAATTCCTGTGGTGTGATAAACTATGATAACGGAGTGGCTTTTTATTTTGAACTGGACAGAGCCTGAACCGGAGGACAGATGAAGAGAATAACTGTTTTTGCGATCATCCTGATGATATCCCTTTTTACGGGAGGCTGCGTTTTCGGAGATTCGGTCGCGCTTGATGATGAAAATTCGAAAAAGGTGGCTGATTATTCGACTGATATAATCTCAAAACATAACCAGTACTCAAATTCAAGACTGGTCGATGTGGAAACAGTCCGTAAGGAATACCAGAAAAAGATAGATCTGGATGCAAAAAAGAAAAATTTCATAGCAATGCAGAGAGGTGCGAACGGGGAAGTGCCTGCGGAAGATACTTCATCTTCGCAGGAAGGAGGACCGGAAGGGGAAAATACGGAAGAAGCCCTGCCGGAACCTGAAATATCCATTGCCGAGGCGCTTGATATACCGGAATTTGATGTGAAGTATACCGGATTTGATGTCGCTGTTTCATATCCGGATATTTCGATGTCGGACAATCTCATCATGGGGATGACTGCCGCGCAGGGTGACAAGCTTGTTATTGTACATTTTCTTGTTACCAACAATTCCGGACAGGATATGGAGTGTGATGTTCTTTCCGTGAAACCCCAGTTCCGTATAAGGGTCAACGGTGAGAGAAAGACCCTGCAGCAGACTATCCTGGAAAATGATCTGTCCAAATATTCTTCCGTCATTCCGGCAGGTGACAGTGCGGACACAGTCCTTATCTGTGAAATGTCGGAGGCAGATACGGAGAATATCGAAACCCTGAGTCTTATAGTCAGAAGTGCTCCGGGCAGACCCGAATATGTTTTGGAAGAATGATCACTTAAAAAAACCGGAGGAACGGTATAAATGCCTATAAAGGTTCAGAAGGATCTGCCTGCGCGCAGCATCCTTGAGGATGAAAATATATTTGTGATGGATGATGACAGATCGATCCATCAGGATATCAGGCCGCTGAAGATCGGAATATTAAATCTCATGCCGTTAAAGGAGGATACCGAGCTTCAGCTTTTAAGGGAACTTTCCAATACACCGCTTCAGATAGATATCACCTTTCTCATAGTGAAAAGCCATGTATCTCAGAATGTGTCAGCCAATCATCTGAACAGATTTTATCAGGTCTGGGAAGATGTTTCGCACCGGCGGTTTGACGGCTTCATAATCACCGGCGCGCCGGTTGAAAATCTCGAATTTGAAGAGGTGGATTACTGGGAAGAATTAACACAGATATTTGAATGGACCAAGACCAATGTGACCAGTACGGTTCATCTGTGCTGGGGAGCCCAGGCTGGTCTGTATTATCACTACGGTATCGGAAAATATCCGCTGGACAGGAAACTGTTCGGTATTTATTCGCAAAAGGTGCTGCACAGAAAAGATCCTCTGGTCAGGGGGTTTGACGATGAATTTATGGCACCTGCTTCAAGGTATACCGAAAACCGGGTCGACGATATCCATGCATGCCCCAACATAAAGGTTCTGGCTGAGGGGGACGAGTCGGGAGTATATCTCTGCACAGCCGAAAACGGGAGATTTGTTTTTGTGATGGGACATCCCGAATATGACAGGATGACTCTTGACAGAGAATACAGGCGTGACAGGGAGAGGGGACTTGATACGGCACTTCCGGTAAACTATTATCCGGATGATGACCCGGAGCGCAAGCCGCTTTTACATTGGAGATCACATGCCAATAATCTGTATACAAACTGGCTGAATTATTACGTATATCAGCTGACTCCTTATGATATAGGGTGAAAAAATGATCTTAAGACCGCAGCTTTTGCTGTGGTCTTTTAATATTGAGTATTTTTGGGGAATGTGTTAATATTTTTGTGTATGTATTTCGGGGTCATCTCTGTGGTAAGGAGATGAAATTTTATAGCAAGGAGAAGGAAAGCTATGGCAAGAAAAAGCAGGGTGGTACGTAAGATAGTGCTGGTCGCTATGGGGGCGATGCTGGCTCTTTCGATACTCCTGACTATCGTCGGAACGATGAAGATGAGGGATACCTACGAGCAGAGGATAGAGGAGGAACTGAAGGCTACATGCAATCATCTCGATGTTTTTCTTGAGAGAGCCTATCACGGGAGCTGGACGATTGATGTAAATGATCAGATCATCATCAACGGCTATAACAGGCAGGAAGAGATAGAGGAGGATCTGGACAAGTTAAGGCAGATCACCGATGTTGACTATACGATTTTTATCGGCAAAACGAGAAGGGCTACGACTCTTACAAAGGCCGGCACGACAGAAAAGATCGTAGGCACGGATGCAGCGGATGAGGTCGTTGCTCACTGTCTTGAGGGCGGACAGCCATATCTTGCCAGGAACATAATGATAGAAGGCAAGGTTTATTACGGTTATTATGTACCTCTCTACAGTACGAGCGGTGTGATAAACGGCATGATCTTCAGCGGAAGGGAAAGCGCCGATCTTGCTCAGAACACAATGAATACCGCAACGCTCATGGGCGGGATAGCAGCACTTTTTCTGATAGTTGCCATACCTCTGGCAATCTTTGCCGAAAGAAGAGTCAGCGGTGCGATGATGGCTATAGTGGAAGCGATCCACAGGCTTGCTGACGGCGACCTTAATGTTATGGTGCCGGACAAGGTCTATAACAGGAAGGATGAGATCGGTATCATAGCCGAGAGTACCGCATCCATGAGGGATAAGCTCAAAGAGATAATAAAGGATGCGAAGAATATGTCCGAGCAGGTTACAGGTTCCGGAGATGAGCTTTCCGGATCGGCATCCCAGGCAGCTGATGCGTCCGAACAGGTCAGCGCGGCTATCGATGAGATTTCAAAAGGAGCGATCACTCAGGCAGAGAGCATACATACAGCGGTGTCCAATACGACCGATATGGGCAGCGATATAGACGGAATAACAGCAAGCATTGATGAACTTTCAAGACAGTCAAAGGATATGCAGGAAGCCTGTGAAAATGCCATGACGGCATTAAATAAACTCATGGCTCAGAATTCCGGCGTTGTCGAATCGGTGGGAGTTATCGACAGACAGATCAGGGCTACAAATGAGGCCGTTGAGAAGATCGCGGAAGCCTCCAATGTCATTACGGCTATTTCGGAACAGACGAACCTCCTTTCACTCAATGCATCCATAGAGGCTGCAAGAGCCGGTGAAGCAGGAAGAGGATTTGCGGTCGTTGCGACCGAGATTGGATCGCTTGCGGCACAATCCGGAGATGCAGCCGTCAATATTGGGCAGATAGTAGCAGATCTTGTTACTGAGTCGCAGAAGAGCGTTCAGAGGCTCGGGGACCTCAACAAGGAATTTGAAGCACAGAGCGAACAGCTTGATTCCACAAGGACCGACATGGAACATATGGCAAACGGTGTTCAGGCAGTGTCCGACAGCTCGAACGATATAACCGCAAGAGTGGACAACCTGAACAATGCGAAGAATGCTGTCGTGGGCGTCATCAACGATCTGTCCGCCATTTCGGAGCAGAATGCCGCTTCCACGGAAGAGACCAATGCTTCCATGGGAGAACTGAATACGACCTTCGAAGTGATAAATCACTCGGCGTCGGATCTGCGCGCTCTTGCCGAAAAGCTTCATAACGAGATGGAATTCTTCAAGATCTGACAAAAGAACAGTTGATAAATGTGATCAGGCAGGGTTCTCCCTGCCTGATTTGTTATATATAGTCTTGTTATAATAGTCAATATTAAATACAGATGTATTTTGTTCACAAAACACATCTGCTTTTAATATTGCAGTTTACTCACAGACATGTTCCATTCCGACGGAAAGGAGTGAGCGCACATGTTCATCTGCCAGACTGTAGAGGATGAGCTTGCCCTCGCGCCGTCCTTTTATGAGGCTGCTCTGTTTTAAGACCCTCAGCTGGTGTGATATGGCCGACTGTGTCATATCGAGGATATCCGCAAGGTCATTTACACAGATTTCATCATCATACAGGGCATACAGGATGCGGATCCTGGTCTCGTCTCCGAAATTCTTAAAAAGCTCTGCAAGGAGAGTGGTTTTTTCCGTATCGGGAAGTTCCTTTTTATTTGATCCCATATTTATGCCTCCTTATAAATTCTTTACAAAAAGCGCTCTTATCGCGTTTAAGACCGCAAGGATCATGACGCCGACATCGGCCAGGATGGCTATCCACATATTGGCTATCCCGACAGCGCCGAGTATCAGGCAGATCACCTTGACGGAAATTGAGAATATCAGATTCTGGTGCACTATCCCGAGACATTTTTTTGAGATCCTTATGGCTTTTACGATCTTTTTCGGGTCATCATCCATCAGTACAACATCAGCTGCCTCTATTGCGGCATCAGACCCCAGCGCGCCCATTGCTATGCCTATGTCGGAGATCGAAAGCACCGGAGCGTCGTTTATGCCGTCACCGGCAAATGCAAGAGCTTCTCCGGGGGCCTTTGTTTTGAGTATCTGTTCGACATTCTGTACTTTTTCATCCGGAAGGAGAGCGGCATGATATTCATCGATCCCAACGGTTTTTGCCACATTTTCCGCAACTTTTTCCGAATCACCCGTTAGCATTATGGTCTTTTTGATACCGGCTCTTTTGAGGGCGGTTATGGCATCCTTTGATCCGGCCTTTATTGTGTCGCTTATCACTATATGGCCTGCGTAACTTCCGTCAAGTGCCATATGGATGATAGTACCGGTATGATGACAGTCTTTATAATCTATCTTAAGTTCCTGCATTAAAGCAGCATTTCCTGCCGCAACCGCATGTCCGTCGACTGTTCCCATAATGCCTTTTCCGCTGATCTCCTTAATGTCCTTTACCAGATTTAAGTCGATCTCTTTTTTGTAGGCTTTTTTTATGCTAAGCGCTATGGGGTGTGAACTGTGACCCTCTATGTGAGCCGCATATTTAAAGAGCTCTTCAGCCGCAAGGGGGGAGTGATGAAGGGCTGTAACCTCAAATGTACCATGGGTAAGGGTGCCGGTCTTGTCAAATACCACATATTTTACCTTTGACAGGGTTTCAAGGAAGTTGGAACCCTTTATCAGTATTCCGCAGCCGGATGCGCCTCCGAGACCGGCAAAAAAGCTTAAAGGTATGCTTATCACGACAGCGCAGGGGCAGCTGATGACGAGAAATGTACAGGCTCTGTAGATCCATGTAAATATCATTGGATCTTTCCCGGAAAGAGCGAGAAAAACAGGGGGGAGGAGAGCAAGCGCCAGAGCGCATATACAGACGATGGGTGTATAATATCGGGCAAATTTAGAGATGAAGCCTTCTGATTTTGACTTTCTTGAAGCCGCATTTTCGACCAGTTCCAGGATTTTTGAAGCAGTGGAACCGTCAAAATCTGCCGTTGTTTCGATCCTTAAAACTCCGGAAAGATTTATCGTGCCGCTTAAGACCTCGTATCCTTCAAAGACATCCACGGGGATGCTTTCACCGGTGAGCGCGGAGGTGTTAAGTGTAGAAGTGCCTTCCCTTATTATACCGTCGAGCGGGATCTTTTCTCCGGGGTTTACGACGATAATGCTTCCGATCTCAACTTCATCCGGATCAACCTTTGTCACGGTTTTGTCTTCGCCTTCAAGATTAGCGTAATCGGGACGGATATCCATGAGAGAAGAGATGTTTTTTCTGGATTTTCCGACAGCCACGGACTGAAAGAGTTCTCCGGTCTGATAAAGCAGCATGACTGCAACTGCCTCAAGATAATCATCATCGCCTCCGTTGAGGGCATTTGATATACCTACGGCGATGGCTCCCAAGGTTGCCACTGTCATAAGGAAGTTCTCGTCAAAGACCTGTTTGTTCCTTATGCCGTGAAATGCCTTCTTTAATACATCGTAACCAGTGATGAGGTAGGGGATCATATAGAGCAGAAGCTTTATATACCAGGCGGGTATAAATCTGTCTGTTATCAGCAATATCAGAGTGATGACAGCTGCGGATATGATCCTTAAAAGCATTTTTTTCTGGCTTTTTTTCATCGGTTTTTCAGTCTCCTTGCATAAAACACGGTTTTATATCTGTCTTCTAAAGAAAGATCTCGCAGTCTTCCTCAACTTTCTTGCAGTTTGCAAGTACATCCTTCATTACTGCATCGGGATCCGCGCCGTCATCAAATTCGACCTTCATTTTAAGAGTCATGAAGGACACGGTTGCATCCTTGATACCTGCCGTGTTTTTTGCCGCGGTTTCCATTTTTTCGGCACAGTTTGCGCAGTCAACTTCGATCGGATAGGTTTTTTTCATGTTAAGCCTCCTTGGTAGATAAGAATATGTTTATTGAATACATGAACAATCAATCATATGTTCATTTGTATTATACCGTTTTTATTTTTGTTGTCAAGCACAAAAGAAAAAAGTATAATAAAAACTACATAAATCAGGGGGCAGAAATCAACAGGGGGGACTTCTTTTGAGGAAGAAAAAAATAGGCGTGTTCATCGGGAATACTCATACCTTTTTTCCGAGACAGCTTATGAAATCCATATATGAAAATTCAAAAAGAGAAGATTACGATCTTCATTTCTACCTGGGACTCGAGTATGCCCAGTTCATGGGTGACGATGTAAGCAGCAGCTCGGATATGGATTATCAGTACAGCACCATTTACGATTATGCTTTCTTTTCGTCTCTGGATGTAGTCATCATTGCTTACGGTACCATCACAACATTTCACAGGATCGCCATGGAGGACTTCTATGAAAAGCTTAACGGGATCCCGTGCGTCGTTCTTTCAGACAAGGTCGATCCCGAAAAGGGCGTAAGCATCAGGACCGATAATTACAAAGGAATATACGACTGTACGGAACATCTGATAAAGGAGCATGGATTAAAAAGGATTCTTCATCTGGCAGGGCCTTATGATATCAATACCGATGCAAAGGAAAGACTTGAGGGATACAGGGCGGCTCTTGCGGATAACGGACTGGGCTTTTCCTACAGAATGATAGCAAAGGGCGATTACACCGAATATGATGATGAGATAGTCGGAAAACTGCTCGATGACAATCCGGATGCCGAAGCCGTAGTATCCGCAAATGATGAGATGACTACGGCTGTCTACCGCGTATGTGAAGAAAGAGGTCTTGCTGTCGGAGTTGATCTTGCGGTAACCGGTTTTGATAATATATTCGCGTCTGCCTATGTTGAGCCTCCGCTTACCACAAACAGGCAGAATGCCTTTGAAATGGGGAAAACTGCGGTACAGCAGGCTGAAAATATGATAGAGGGCAGGAAGGCCGAAGATGTTCTGGTACCTGTTGATTTTATCGTCAGATGCTCCTGCGGATGTCCGTCAAAAGCAGTTCCCGAAGCACCGAAAGACGATGAAGATTTCATGAATCAGTATAATACGGTCAAAGAATCCTATCACAGGTCGCTTACCGGACCGTATCTGATCAAGGAACTAATTACCCTTGCGGAGGATAAACACAGATTTTATGAAAGAGTATGTGAGATCCTGTGCGCGCACGGGGCTGTCACTTCAAAGATCTATGAGCTTCCGAAGGTCTGCGTGATAAATAATGCGGAAGACTGGAAGATGCCGGAACTTTTATATCTGACCGCTTTCCAGGAAGGAAACAATATAAATGTGCTGGATGTCCCCATAGAGTTTACCAGACAGTCCAGCGAATGGATGTCCGACTTTTTCAGTGAGGACAGGCACAGATCATTTTTCAATTTCCTTCTCTTTGACGGCAAGAGAAATTACGGAGTGCTTGAGTGTGAGATCTCTCCCGAAAAGCTGACAGATTTCTATATGATATCGGTGCAGCTGGGTACTGCCATGCACTTTCTGGAGATATCCCTTGAAAGAGCCGAATTCAGAAAGAAACTGGAGGAGCAGAACAGTCTGCTCAATTTCAATGCCTATACGGACGCTCTCACGGGCGTATTGAACCGCCGCGGTATCTATGACAAGACCGTTTCCTGTCTCAACGGACATGAAAGCGATCATATGATCATCTTTATGGTCGACCTCGATCACTTAAAGGAGATAAATGACAATTTCGGACATGCCGAGGGAGACAATGCCATCAAAGTAACGGCAACCATCTTAAAGAACCTCATAGGCAACCGCGGATATGTCGGAAGGTACGGAGGAGACGAATTCCTTGCCATCATGGCTGTCAGAGAATCCGACGACAAGCAGGAATGGATTGAAAGGATAGAAGGCGCGATCAGAAAGAAGGCCGAGAAATATAACAGTAATTCCAAGAGACCCTATTATGTTGAGATGTCCGTGGGCGGGGTAGAGGTGTCGGCTGATTCCGGCATGGATTTCTCGCAGCTTATCGCAAAGGTTGACGGTCTGCTCTACGAAGCAAAGAAAAACCGCCGCAGTACCGTGATAAGGGTTTAGTGAGGAGATATGATGACAGATGCATTAAAGATACTTGAAGATGTGAAACAGGGCATCGTCAGCACCGACGAAGCCCTTGCTTTTTTTAAGAAAGAACCTTATATCGATCTTGATTTTGCAAAGGTCGACATGAAAAGAAGCCTTGTTCAGGGACACGGTGAGGTCATCTACGGCGAGGGAAAGAGCGTCGGTCAGATAGACAGCATAATAAAAACGATGCTCGATAACGATCAGAAAAATATACTTGTTACAAGACTGTCTTCCTCAAAATCACGGAGACTTGAAAGCATTGAAGGCTTTACTTATTATCCCGAAGCAAAGCTTGCAGTAATAGGGGGTGTGAGAAAGGCAGACGGACTGGGAAAGATAGCGGTTGTATCAGCCGGGACAAGTGATCTTGCGGTTTCCGAAGAGGCGGCGCTTACGGCGGAATTTTTCGGAAATGAAACAGTAAGGATCTATGATGTCGGAGTTGCCGGCCTGCACAGGCTGCTTTCAAGGCTTGATGATATAATTGAGGCAAAAGTCATTATAGCGGTGGCAGGCATGGAAGGCGCTCTTGCAAGTGTTGTGGGAGGTCTTGCAAGCGCTCCGGTCATCGCGGTTCCCACAAGCATCGGCTACGGGGCATCATTCAACGGCCTGTCCGCGCTCCTTTCGATGCTGAATTCCTGTGCCAGCGGCACTTCCGTGGTAAATATCGACAACGGCTTCGGCGCGGCTTATCAGGCCTCACTTATAAATCATATGATGTGAGGGTCATAAGTTCGGATCTGATTTGTCGGCGAAACATCATAAATAGTGTTTATGAAGGTATGATATATGAAAATTCTGTATTTGGACTGCGGCATGGGCGCTGCAGGGGATATGCTGACTGCAGCGCTTTACGAGCTGCTTTCGGATGAAAAGAAAAAGACTTTCATTGATCTTATCAATAATACAGGCTTGCAAGGAGTCAGTGTCTGTCCGGTGAATGTGAAGAAATGCGGTATCACCGGAACACATATGAATGTGCTTGTGGACGGATTTGAGGAGCATGAGCATTGTCACGATAAAGAGCATGAACATCATGATCACATGCACGATAACGGAGAGCATGGGCATCATGATCACAGCCGCAGTTCCATGTCCCGTATCAGAGAAATCACGGAAGCGCTTGATGTGCCCGACAAAGTCAGGGAAGATGCTCTGAAGGTTTATGAGATCATAGCAAGGGCCGAAAGCGCAGTTCATAATACCGATATCAGCGAGATCCATTTTCACGAAGTCGGAACGAAGGACGCAGTCGTTGATGTCCTTTCTGTCTGTTTCCTTATAAATGAGATTAAGCCTGAAAGGATAATTGTCTCACCCGTCTGTACCGGAAGTGGGACGGTAAAGTGCGCCCACGGGACCCTGCCCGTGCCGGCTCCTGCCACGGCATTTATCTTAAGAGATATTCCGATGTATCAGGGAGATATTTCTTCGGAACTTTGCACTCCCACGGGAGCAGCGCTTATTAAATATTTTGCTTCTGATTTTTCACATATGCCTGTAATGAAGGTATCAGCCATAGGTTACGGCATGGGGACAAAGGATTTTGAAACAGCCAACTGCCTTCGGGCATTCATCGGAGAATCGGACTCTGACGGGGGATCGTCACTTCCTGATGAATATGTGACTGTCCTTTCCTGCAATGTTGATGATATGACCGGAGAGGAGATCGGTTTTGCGGTGGAAAGATTCCTTGAAGAAGGAGCGCATGATGCTTTTACAGTCCCCGTGACCATGAAGAAATCAAGACCCGGAGTCATGATAGAGGTTATATGCGCAAAAGCCGATACTGAAAAGATGACAAAGCTGATGTTTAAGCATACCTCTACCATAGGCATAAGGCAGTTTGAATACAAAAGGAATATCCTTAAAAGACATGTAAGGGATACAGATACGAAAGAGGGAAAGGTGAGAGTTAAGGAATCTGAGGGGTACGGCGTTAAACGGAGCAAATATGAATTTGAGGATCTTGCCCGGATCGCGAGGCTTAAAGGGATAAGCATAAGGGAGGCAAAGGAACTGTTACAATGATCATTTCAGACTGTCACATGCATACAACCTATTCAACGGACGGAAGATCAGACATGGAAAGCATGATCAATGTTTCCATTGAAAAAGGCCTGAAGACGATCTGTTTTACGGAACACAATGATCACGGCGCAGGATTTTTTGAGAACGGTGATTTTATTGTCGATACAGATGCGTATTTTGAAGGGTACCGTATCCTTTCCGAGAAATACAGGGATAAGATTGAGGTCCTCTTTGGAGTTGAGATAGGTCTCATGGAAAAGGAACTGGATTTCTTTGACAGATATGTCAGAGACTATCCCTTTGATTTCGTGATAGGCTCAAGCCATACTGCAGGACTGTGGGACCCTTATTACCCCGAATACTACACCCGTTTTGAAGACACGGAATCGGCTTACAGATATTACTTTGAATCCGAATTAAAGAGAGCCGGGGTTTATGACTGCTATGATTCTTACGGTCATCTTGACTATGCTCTGCGCTACGGTCCGGGAAAAAACAGCTGTTTTACCTATGAAAAATTTGCAGACATTCTGGATCCCCTTCTTTCGACCATAATAAAAAGCGGAAAAGTCATCGAGATAAATTCATCGGGCTACAAGGCGGGCATGAACGGCCCGAATCCGGCAAAATCCATAATAAAACGGTATCATGAACTTGGCGGACTTCCTCCCACGATAGGATCGGACGCCCATGAGACCGGGTATATCGCCTATGAATTTGAAGCAGTTGAACAGCTTTTAAAGGAAGTCGGATATGATTCTTATTCGATCTTCAGAAAAAGAAAGAGAGAGGAGATAAAAATGTGACAGAGGTGACAGAGGGACGGTTCTGCTGTCACATTTTTTACATCAGAAGATTCAGTTTTTCGGGATGAAGCGATATTGTCACATCATCCGTTTTGAAGGAAACTTCGCCGTCAGTGTGGATCCAGACCGGCTCATCCGTCTGTATCCGCACTTTTTTTGCTTTTTCAATGTTTATCCCGCGTCTGCCGGCATGCCTGCCTTTATATGCCATGGGAAAAAGGGTAAAGAAACGGAAGGAACCGATGCCGTCGGGAATGCACAGATCAAGACTGCCGTCGGTGTTTACAGCATCCGGACAGAACATGAAGCCGCCGCCTTCGTAATTGGTGTTCATTACTACGGCAAAGAGGCATTTTTCATACACCTTTTCCGTTTCGCCGTCAAAGGTGATGCGGCAGAGGAATCTGTTGTTTTTTAAGATGAGACCTATGGCAGTGATGACATAGATGAGTTTTCCGAGATGCAGCCTGTTGAGAAAACGCTTCAGCTTAACCCTGTTTGCCTTTTCACAGATTTCCGCGTCAAATCCAAGTCCGGAACTGATATTAAATAGCGTTTCGGCCTCACCTGAACGCATGACGCCGATGTCCACGCTTCTTTTGATCTTTCCGTCGGAGATATCCTTTATTATCTCGGCCTTTGTCCTGTCATTGCAAAGGGACTTTGTCAGGTCATTTGCGCTTCCGTAGGAGAGAAAGGCTATCCTTGTGTGTCTGAAGTCTTTTATATGATTTACGGCCTCGTTCATGGAACCGTCACCGCCGATAATGATGATATCGGCATGGTCGGATCCGTTAAGGCGGGAGGTGAGCTTTGAGATTATCTTTCCGAATTCATTTCTCTGGCTTGAAATATAGAGCTTGTAGTCCATGCCTTCGGCCTCGACTATGGGCTTTAATTCCTTCCAGGCCTGTATGCCGTGTCCTGATGCAGTTTCCGGATTAATGATGATATGAAACATTTTTATGACGCTCCTTGTATTAAACATTCATTATTTTATATAATAGACGGAGATTTTTCAACCAAGTAACAATAGTGGGACTAAACGGCCGTATCGCCCGGAGGAATCTTTTGGCGGCTGTATTAAGGATGCAGGATATGAAAACAGTGGTAGTAGGAATGTCCGGAGGAGTGGATTCCTCTGTCGCCGCACTTTTATTAAAGAAACAGGGATATAATGTGATCGGTGTCACGATGCAGATCTGGCTGTCACAGGCTTTGTATGACATGGCGCGGCTCGACGGATGCTGTTCCTTAAGTGCCGTCGATGATGCAGCTGCTGTCTGTGAAAAGATAGGGATCGAACACAGGGTGCTCAACTTCAGGGATATCTTCAAAGAAAAGGTCATCGAAAATTTTGTCCATGAATATCTTGAAGGCAGAACGCCGAATCCCTGCATAGTCTGCAACAGATATGTAAAATGGGAAGCGCTGCTTTCCTGGGCGCTTGAAAACGGGGCAGAATATATCGCAACGGGACATTATGCCAGAGTAAAGAAACTTGATAACGGCAGATATGCGATCGCACGCAGTATGACAGACGAAAAAGACCAGACTTATGCACTATACAGCCTGACTCAGGAACAGCTTTCGCATACGCTGATGCCGGTAGGAGAATATGACAAGAAAACTGTCAGGAACATGGCTGCCGGGGAAGGACTGGCAGTATCGGATAAGCCGGACAGCCAGGAGATATGCTTTATAGAGGATAATGACTATGCAGGATTCATAGACAGGTATCCTAAGGTAACAGTGCCCGGTCCCGGAAATTTTGTGACTGCGGATGGGAAAATACTCGGGCAGCACAAGGGTATAACCCACTACACTATCGGTCAGAGAAGAGGCCTGGGACTTCCGATGGGAAGATATGTTTATGTTACGAAGATAAATCCCGAAACAAATGAGGTGGTCATCGGAGAGGACCGGGATGTCTTTTCCGAAAGCCTCACCTGCAAAGATCTTAATTTCATGTCAGTCGAAGACCTGCCTGAAGGAAATGAAAAAAAACTTTTCTGCAAGATCAGATACAGGCATGAGGGACAGTACTGCATGGTCAAAAGGACAGGACCGGACGAACTCACCGCCGTATTTGAAGAACCGGTAAGAGCCGTGACTCCGGGCCAGGCTGCGGTATTTTATGACACAGATGTGATCTTTGCGGGCGGGACCATCACATGATGTCAGGGTTACATGGTAATGACATTTATTGACAGGTTCATTATAATGTTTCTAAGTTGTAATTATCAGGAGGTGTATGATGAGAAGACCCAATGAGAGAAAACCGCTCGTAAAGCATATTTATACCGCGGATCCGTCTGCGCATGTCTTTGACGGAAAAATATATATCTATCCGTCACACGATCTTGAAAGAGATGTTCCCGATGATGATGACGGGGAGCAGTACATGATGGAGGATTACCACATCCTTTCTATGGATGATCTTGACAGTCCCTGCGTGGATAACGGACTCGCGCTTCATCAGGATGATGTGCCCTGGGTATCAAAGCAGATGTGGGCTCCTGATGCGGTTAAAAAGAACGGAAAATATTATCTTGTATTTCCTGCAAAGGATAAGGAGGGGATATTCAGGATCGGAGTTGCCGAAAGCGAAAATCCTGTCGGACCTTTCAAACCGCAGGACAACTACATTGAGGGAAGCTACAGCATAGATCCCGCTGTCTTTACCGATGAAGACGGAAAAACCTATTGCTATTACGGAGGACTCTGGGGAGGACAGCTTGAGATGTGGCAGTCGGGAAGCTTTGATCCGGATGCGAAAAGACCTGAAGGTGACGAAAACGCTTTGGGACCGATGTTTGCGCAGTTTTCCGATGATATGACAAAATTTGTCACGACGCCGAAGCATCTTGAGATCCTTGATGAAAACGGGGAACCCTTAAAGGCAAAGGATGAAGACAGGCGCTACTTTGAAGGTCCCTGGATGCACAAATTTAACGGAAAGTACTACCTTTCCTATTCCACGGGCACGACACATTATCTTGTTTATTCAGTCTCCGACAGACCTGACGGACCCTTTACATACAGGGGAAGGATAATGGAGCCGGTGCAGGGCTGGACAACCCACCATTCCATAGTCGCCATCGACGGAGAATGGTACCTTTTCTACCACGATATCGAACTGTCCGGAGTAACCCACGAGCGCTGCGTCAAATACACGAAGCTCAACATTGCCCAAGACGGCACCATAGAGACCATACACCCTTACGATTGAGGATTTTGGATTAAGATATCATTATATCTGATCAATAAAAATTCAGATGTGTTTTGTGTCAAACGACGAAACGCTATAGGCGGGACAAACTGATATTTCAAAAAAGACCTATCAGCGAAGCAACGAGAGATAACTGCTTACGAAGACTTAAACTGCCGGGAGAGAGGCGATGCCGAACTTCCGGCAGTTTTAGTCGCAGTTGGCAGTTAATTCGACGGCGGCGGAGCGTGGGTCGTTTTGAAAATCAGATTGGCCCGCCCGGAAAAACACTATCAGGCAGTTTTCCGGAATGTGTGGAACAAACTTAAGCCATTATCATATTCTCTTGTTACCAACTTTAATATGTGATATATTTGCACAGTATTATTTTTTTCGGAGGAAACTAAAATGTTTATCAAAATCCTGCTGCTTGTTGCTTTCTTTGCAGTAATGATCGGCGTTGGACTCTACGCCAAAAAGACCACTACAAATGTAAATGACTTCGTTTTGGGCGGAAGAAAGGTCGGACCGTGGCTGACCGCTTTTGCATACGGAACTTCCTACTTCAGTGCCGTGGTATTCGTCGGATACGCCGGACAGTTCGGTTATAAATACGGTATAGCATCCACATGGATCGGTATCGGAAATGCTTTCATAGGATCACTTCTTGCATGGGTTGTCTTAGGCAGAAGAACAAGGATAATGACGAAATTCCTTGAGGCAAAGACCATGCCGGACTTTTTCGGAAAGCGTTATCACAGCAAGTCACTGAGAATAGTAGCTGCTGTCATATCCTTTGTATTTCTTATTCCGTATACATCATCGGTATACAACGGACTTTCAAGACTTTTTGAGATGGCCTTCAATGTACCTTACGCGGTATGTGTCGTAGTAATGGCTGCGCTTACCTGCGTATATGTCATTTTGGGAGGATATATGGCTACGGCCATAAATGATTTCATCCAGGGCATCATAATGGTCATCGGCATATGCGCGGTCATAGTATCGATATTAAACGGACAGGGCGGATTCTACAATGCTGTAATGGAGCTTGCAAAGATCCCGTCGGATGTTCCTCTGACTGAAGGACAGGTCGGAGCCTTCACATCATTTTTCGGACCGGATCCGATCAATCTTCTCGGAGTCGTGATACTTACATCGCTCGGCACGATGGGACTGCCCCAGATGGTCCAGAAGTTTTATGCGATAAGAGATGAGAAAGCGGTACAGACCGGAACGATAATATCCACGGTCTTTGCCGTGATCATCGCAGGCGGCTGCTATTTCCTCGGAGGTTTTGCAAGACTTTTTGATTCTCCGGCAATACACAGCGCAGAGGGCAGGATATCCTATGATGCCATCATCCCTTCGATGCTTTCGACACTTCCCGATCTCCTTATCGGAGTAGTTATAATGCTGGTTCTGTCAGCGTCCATGTCGACGCTTGCCTCCCTTGTTCTTACATCCAGTTCGACACTTACAATCGACCTGATCAAGGGGAATATAATAAAAGAGATGGATGAGAAAAAACAGGTCGTTGTCATGAGGATATTTCTTGTATTCTTCATAGTGATCTCTGTTGTGATGGCACTCAAGCCTCCGACATTTATCGCGCAGCTCATGGGTATATCATGGGGAGCTCTCGCAGGCGCATTCCTTGCTCCCTTCCTGTACGGACTGTACTGGAAAAAAGTCACCAGAGGCGCGGTCTGGGCAAGTTTTGTGTCAGGCGTTCTTATTACAGTACTCAACATGTTCCCCGCAACACAGTTCATCAAGAGCCCGATCAATGCCGGCGCCGCTGCCATGATAGCCGGACTTATAGTTGTGCCTGTAGTAAGCCTCATCACCCCGAAGATGGAACAGGGGGAGATAGATTTCGCATTCAGATGTTATGACGAGAAGCATATGGTAGAGCAGAAATACGCTCTTCCGGAAGAGGAAAAATAAGAAATGAGCCTGGTCTCGCTGCCGTTCTTCATTTTCATATGTGTACTCCTTATCCTTTATTACAGGATGGACAGTAAACATCAATGGAAGATACTGCTGCTTGCCGGGCTCTTTTTTCATGCGTGGTCAAATCCATATCTTATCGTTTTTTTGCTCATTTCGATCTTTGCCGCATGGAAGCTGATGCTCAACCCGGTAAAGTCTCATTTCGTCTGGGTGATAGTGATAAACTTGGGTATCCTCATACTTTTCAAGTACAGCGTAAATCTTGGAGTTAAGGATCTGGCAGCTCCGCTGGGGATCTCTTATTACACCTTTATGACCATAGGCTATGCCCATGACTGCTATGACAAAAAGATCGAGCCGCAGAAAAATCTGTTTCATTATGCGCTTTTTGTATCATATTTCCCGCAGATGACACAGGGTCCCATAGGTGTTTATCAGGAGATGATGCCCCAGTTTCTGAACACACACAGCTTTGATCCCGATAATATAAAAAAAGGAGCTTACAGGATCCTCATCGGACTTTTCAAAAAACTGGTGATAGCCGGAAGGGTGGCTTTTTATATCGATACAGTATATTCCTCCCCTGAAAATTTCGGCGGACTTACGCTTATTACCGCAACCTTTTTTTATCTCATACAGCTGTATGCCGACTTCTCGGGTTATATGGACATAGTATGCGGCATATCACAGATGCTGGGGATAAGCTTAAAGGAAAACTTCCAGAGACCCTATCTTGCAAAGAGCATACCGGAGTACTGGAGAAGGTGGCATATTTCCCTGAATGACTGGTACAGGGTTCATGTTTACATGCCCGCCGTGACGGCCGGATGGAACAGAAAACTGTCAAAGACCATGGGAAAGATATTCAAAAAGGCAAAAAAGGGGACACTTCGTCTTATTTATCCGACGATACTTGTCTGGACATTAACAGGCATCTGGCACGGAGCGAAATTTTCGTATCTTGCCTGGGGTGTTTATTTTGCGGTCATTATGCTCATGTCCTTCTGCACCCAGTCTTATGTGAAAAAGATAAATGAAAAGATCCACTGGAATAAGGACAGCATATTCGTAAAGATATTCCAGATAATAAGAACGATGATCATTGTGGCAGTCGGAGAGCTGATCTTCAGATCCGAAAGCTTTTCGGATACGATGACCATATTTAAAAATATCTTTACGGACACAAGGATAAGCGGATCTTCGATCGCGGCGGCGATGACGCCTTTCGGAAACGGCAATCAGGCGGCGGCTTCAATGCTTATCATAGCGATTCTCATAATAATGCAGGCCGTAGTTGAGATATCAAAGGAACGAAACGAAAAAGCCTTTACCGGACACAGGTATGTTTATGCGGCTCTGATGATGATCACGATCGCGCTGTTTGGTGTATCGGGGGCTTCAAACTTCATGTATCAGGCATTCTGAAATGAAAAAGATCGTAATAACCGTTATCACGGCCTTGGCAGTCATATGTGCGGCTGTGATCTTCAAAAATGTATATTCCTGTGAGATGCCGATAAAAAACAGAGGTATCCGTGACGCAATTAATTCAGGGGATCTGGAGGTGGTATTCCTCGGATCTTCGACTTTCCGCGCGAATGTGGACATGCCGCTCATGGATGAGGCATATAACGGAAGAGTTTATGATATTTCATACGGCGGAAATGAACTTGTCGCAACGGCAATACAGTATGAGGAGATAAAGAAGAGATCGCCTCACGATTACGGTCTCTTTGTATTTGAACTCGGACCGATGATGCTAACTCAGGAAGTATCGCTTTCGGATTCAAGGGTGATATGGGATCTTTCCTGGGGAGGCAAGAGGAAACTGTGGGAAAGCATGCGTTCTTCCGGAAAAACCGGTCTTTCCGTGATGTATGAATATTTTGTTACCTCGGGAATGGATGACCTTATCACATTTCCCGTAACGGAACCGTTTTATTCAACCAGATATTACAAGGGAGCAAAAACGGACGAAACCGTATCTCCCGGAAAAGATGTTCTCGAGACCGAAGAGTTTGATATTTCAAAAGAAGAATTTGTAAAGCCGCAGGAAGATGCCGTGTATGATATAATAAAGGCATGCCGCAGTGACGGTCAGGATTTCATATTTGTGGAAAGTCCGTGCTATCACAGGCTTCAGGAAGATGGAAAGTATAAAGAGTGCAGGGAAAGGTACATCCTGCTCCTTGAAAAAGAGGATGTGCCGTACATACTTGCGGATGATGTGGAATTTGACACTGCGTGCGCAGATTTTTTTGAAGACATGAATCACATGTCGGCGAAAGGCAGAAAGACATACACGAAAGAACTCATCAGGGTGTTAAAGGAAAGGAAAGAAAAATAATGGAAGAACTTTTGCAGCATTTGAAAGAGATACGCGACGATGTTGATTTTGAAAATGAGACTGAACTGATCGACGGCAAGATACTGACATCCTTTGATATCATACAGATCATAGCAATGCTTGATGACGAATATGATATTGCCATACCTGCTGTCGAAATCGTTCCTAAAAATTTTAACAGCGCCGGTGCCATACTGGAACTTATCGATCGACTGAAGGGCTGACAAATGCCGGAAAATCTTTTGAAAAAATTTATCTGTATCATATATCCGCTTCTGACGCTTATATATTTCGGGTTTCTTTTCTGCAGTCTCATAAGACCCGGAATATGCATGACCGTGCTTATGCTTGCGGGCGGTGCTGCAATAGTATTGGCACGCCTTGTCACATTTAAGACGGCCGAAGACCGGGTATTTGCAGTATATCTTATCTACAATATCCTGTCGGGGATATGGTGTGTTTATTACGGGATCCCGTTTTCGGTCTATGCCGGAGAGGTGTCCACTACGGCCCTGCCAATGATATTTTACTATGCCGGTCGTTCCTTTGACGAAGAATACACGGAAAAATACTATGGCGGCTATATCATTGCGGCGTTGGGGATGGGCCTCATAGGGGCAGTCTTTTATATCTGGCCGCCGAAGTTTTATCTTGATTTTGCTTTCGATAATATGCTGATTTCGGTTGCTGATGCGCCCACTTCAAGGGTCAGGATGAATTCACTCATCGGATCCGGCGGGATGGCGGTATATGTGACCTATGCACTGTGTCTTTCATCTTACTTTTTCAGACAGAAAGAAAAAAACAAACGTATCGCGGGATTCATATTTATGGGCCTGTCTCTGGTGTTTGCGTTTATGGCAAACCAGCGTTCGTCAATGTTTTCCATCATACTTGTGCTGATATTCTTTGGAACTGTGGATTACCTTACCGACGGGAACAGATCAAAGAAGATCCTCTTTGCGGAACTCGGAGCGGCGGCTGCTGTGGTTGCCGGCATATTCGTTTTTGCAAGAGGAGTATTTGAAAAGTTTTACTTAAGACTCATATCCATTCCGGAAGGCTTCGGAGAAAGATCGGAAAGCTGGGTTGCGGCGGTAAATGATATGAAGAACATGTGGCTTGGAGACGGACTTGGGAGCCGCGGACACAGGGCTGCCGAATTTCAGACTTATATAGTCGCGGACGGAGGACTTGTAAAGCTGTATACGGAGATGGGCATAATAGGAACATCGCTCATCATCTTTCTTCTTGTTCTGGTATTCTTAAAAGCTGTCAGAAAGCCGCGTATCGTCATACCTGAGATATGCGTGATCATATGCGCGCTGCTCATGTCTATCGGATCCAATGTGCTTGAGATTCAGATCTGCGCCCCTGTCGTATACTTTGCACTCGGCAGGGCGGTAAAAAAACTGAATGAAAATGATCCTGTTTAATTCAGTTCAGTTTCATATCTCCGGGTTTGATCCACTTGATAAGAGATAATACAAAATAGAACGCATAGGATAATACGGCGGGAAGGATGAAACAGATAAGGAGCATCGATACCCAGTCGCTCATGGTGACGGCAGCCTTGGCCCCTGATGCAACATCATTTACCCAGCCGGTATAAACACCTATCGGACCCACAAGGCCGCAGGTACCCATTCCGGAAGAGACCGGCGCGCCGTTCATCTCAAAATGGAAAAGACAGGTAGACATGGGTCCTGTCACTGCAGAGGCAAGGGTCGCAGGGATCCATATTTTCGGATTCTTAATGATATTTCCCATCTGGAGCATGGAAGTTCCTATTCCCTGGGAAATGAAACCTCCCCATTTGTTGTCCTTAAACGAGATAACGGCAAAGCCTATCATCTGAGCACAGCATCCCGCCACTGCGGCGCCGCCTGCAAGTCCCGTAAGACCTAAAGCCGCGCATATCGCCGCGCTGGAGATCGGAAGAGTGAGCGCAACTCCCACGAGCACGGAAACGAGGATGCCCATGAGAAAAGGATGGAGAACGGTAGCCCACATGATGACCTGACCGAACTGGTTTGCGATCTTGCCGAGAAACGGTGCTATCAGCCATGAAAAGAAGATACCGGTTCCTATGGTCACAAGCGGTGTGACGAGGATGTCGACCTTGGTTTCCTTTGAGACAGCCTTTCCTACTTCGGATGCAATGATGGCGATGAAAAGAACCGCCAAAGGTCCGCCTGCGCCGCCTAAAGCATTAGCCGAAAAGCCTACAGCCACCATTGAAAAAAGTACCAGAGGCGGGCATTTCAGCGCGTGGCCTATCGCCAGAGCCATGGCCGGACCGCTCATTGCGGAAGCTATGCCGCCCACCGTGTATGAGATGCCTGATACCTCTGCGACGGTCTTTGTCAGAAACGGTATCTGGAACTGCCGCCCTACAGAATCGAGGATGGTACCGATCAGCAGGGAACAGAAGAGTCCCTGGGCCATTGCGCCCATCGCATCAATGAGATAACGCTTTGCTGAAATTTCTATATCCTTGCGCTTTAAGAAAGACTTGAATTTTTCCATAATACAAAATCTCCTGATATCATATCCAAATTATTCTGCCGATAAATTTTACTTGAATTTTCAAATCAAATCAAGTATTATAGAAAAGCTGATTTAAGGCGTATTTTTGTTCAATCAATTAAATTTATTATAGGAGGATTTGAAAATGGCAGTAAAAGTTGCAATCAATGGTTTCGGTCGTATCGGTCGTCTTGCTTTCAGGCAGATGTTCGGAGCTGAAGGATATGAGGTAGTTGCTATCAACGACCTGACAACTCCTTCAATGCTTGCTCACCTTCTGAAGTATGATTCTTCACAGGGACGTTATGTGGAGATCGGACAGGAAGATCAGGTTACAGCTGATGACGAAGCAGGAACCATCACTGTTAAGGGCAAGACCATCAAGATCTACAAAGAGCCCGATGCAAATAATTGTCCTTGGGGCCAGATCGGCGTAGATGTTGTTCTTGAGTGCTCAGGCTTCTATACATCAAAGGATAAGGCTCAGGCTCATATCAATGCAGGAGCAAAGAAGGTTGTTATCTCAGCACCTGCCGGAAACGATCTTCCTACCATAGTTTATAATGTTAACCACAAGACTCTTACAAAGGATGACAAGATCATTTCAGCTGCTTCATGTACTACAAACTGTCTTGCACCCATGGCTGACGCTCTTAATAAATACGCTCCCATCCAGTCAGGTATCATGTGCACGATCCATGCATATACAGGCGATCAGATGATCCTTGACGGACCTCAGAGAAAGGGCGATAAGAGGAGATCAAGAGCAGGCGCGATCAATATCGTTCCCAACTCAACAGGTGCTGCAAAGGCAATCGGACTTGTTATCCCCGAGCTCAACGGCAAGCTCATCGGAGCTGCACAGAGGATCCCTACTCCCACAGGTTCAACCACGATCCTTACAGCTGTTGTAAAGAAAGCTAATGTAACCAAGGAAGACATCAACGCAGCAATGAAGGCTGCTGCCACAGAGTCATTCGGATACAATACAGAAGAGATCGTATCAAGCGATATCATCGGAATGAGATTCGGTTCACTCTTTGATGCAACCCAGACCATGGTAAATCCTATCTGCGATGACCTCTATGAGGTTCAGGTGGTTTCATGGTATGACAACGAGAATTCCTACACATCACAGATGGTTCGTACGATCAAGTACTTTGCAGAGCTTGGCTGAAGAAACAGGATCTTAAAGGAATTTTTAGGGGTCCGGTCCAAAAGGACCGGACCCTTTTTGATAATTAAGGAGGAGAAAAATGGCACTTAACAAAAAGACAGTTGATGACATCAATGTCAAAGGCAGAAGAGTCCTTGTACGCTGTGATTTCAATGTTCCCTTAAAGGATGGCAGCATCACGGATGAGACCCGTATCGTTGCGGCTCTGCCCACCATCAAAAAGCTTATCGCGGACGGAGGAAAGGTTATTCTCTGCTCACATCTCGGAAAGGTAAAGAACGGCCCCAATGAAGGCGAGTCACTCGCGCCCGTAGCAAAGAGGCTTTCAGAAAAACTCGGAAAAGATGTAAATTTCGTTGCTGACGATAATGTAACCGGAGAGAAAGCAACAGCTGCCGTAAACGCGATGAATGACGGAGATGTGGTGCTTCTTCAGAATACACGTTTCAGAGGCAAGGAAGAGACAAAGCCGGAGGATGCAGGAGAGGCATTTGCAAAAGAACTTGCTGACCTCTGTGATGATTATGTATGTGATGCTTTCGGTTCGGCTCACAGGGCACATGCTTCTGTAGCTGTCGTAACAAAATTTGTGCGTGAAAAGGGCGGAAACTGTGCAGTCGGATATCTTATGCAGAAGGAGATCGATTTCCTCGGAAATGCTGTTGAGAATCCGGTTCGTCCGTTTGTAGCGATCCTTGGCGGTGCAAAGGTTGCAGACAAACTGAAGGTTATTGACAATCTTCTTGAAAAGGCTGATACCCTCATCATCGGAGGCGGAATGGCTTATACCTTCGTAAAGGCACAGGGCGGTTCTGTAGGAAAGTCCCTGGTTGATGATGAAAAGATAGATTACTGCAAGGAGATGATGGCAAAGGCTGAGAAGCTCGGAAAGAAACTTCTTCTCCCTGTTGATACAGTGGCTGCGGATTCGTTCCCCGATCCCATCGATGATCCTAAGATCTCCACGGTTGTGGTAAAAACAAGCGAGATCCCCGCTGACAAAGAGGGTCTTGACATAGGTCCCGAGACGGCAAAGATCTACGCTGACGCAGTAAAGAGCGCAAAGACGGTTGTATGGAACGGACCCATGGGAGTATCGGAGAATCCCGTACTTGCCAAGGGAACCATTGCTGTTGCCCAGTCACTTGCCGATACAGATGCCACCACGATCATCGGAGGCGGCGACAGCGCTGCTGCAGTAAACAACCTCGGTTTTGGAGACAAGATGACGCATATCTCCACAGGCGGCGGAGCTTCCCTTGAATTCCTTGAGGGCAAGGAACTTCCCGGCGTAGTAGCAGCAGATAATAAATAACAATTAAAAACTTTAGGAGGAAAAAAATGTCAAGACGTAAACTTGTAGCCGGAAACTGGAAGATGAACATGACACCCACCCAGACCACCGAGCTTGTAAACACCTTAAAGCCCCTTGTGGCAAGTGATGATGTGGATGTTGTATTCTGCGTTCCGGCCATCGATATTCCTGCAGCAGTTGAAGCTGCAAAGGGAAGCAATATAAAGATCGGCGCAGAAAACATGTATTTCGAGGAGAAGGGAGCCTTTACCGGCGAGATCTCTCCCGATATGATAGTTGATTCGGGCGCAACCTATGTGATCATAGGTCACTCCGAGAGACGTGAATACTTTGCGGAAACAGATGAGACCGTGAACAAAAAAGTCCTGAAGGCTTTCGAACACGGACTTACACCCATCATCTGCTGCGGAGAGTCATTAAAGCAGAGGGAGCAGGGCATCACGATCGACTGGATACGCCAGCAGATCAAGATCGCTTTCATCGATGTGACTGCAGATCAGGCAAAGAAGGCAGTTATCGCTTATGAACCGATCTGGGCTATCGGAACCGGCAAGACGGCAACTTCCGATCAGGCTGAGGAAGTATGCTGCGCTATAAGGGCATGCATCAGGGAACTGTATGATGCGGATGTTGCCGAAGCAATAACGATCCAGTACGGCGGATCGGTGAATGCCGGCAATGCCGCAGAGCTTTTTGCGAAACCCGACATAGACGGAGGACTGGTCGGAGGAGCATCATTAAAACCTGACTTCGGAAAGATCGTTAATTACAAGTAAGAAAACATGTCAAAAAGAGTCAGCGGGGACATTCTCCGCTGACTTTTTTTGACTTAAAAAAAGATTGAATGACAGCGTTGTATGGGGTAAAATTACTATGTATGTTTGCGTAAAAACGGGGGATTTATGAAAAAATATCTTTTTCCGTTAAGTAAAAGAAGCCTGGCGATTATATTCGCGGGTATCGTGTTAAATGTCTCCGGAGAGTGCATAGCGGCTCACTACAACCTGCCCTTATATATGGACAGTGTTGGAACCTTTGTTGTATCCATGCTTCTCGGGCCCTTTGCCGGTGCACTCACCGGGATCGTCATGAATGTTCTGGTGGGTGGAGCGCCGAATTATCAGTGGCTCTATGCTCTGGTCAGCGTTGGCGGGGCATTCACGGTCGGGCGTTATTTTTACAAAAAAGAAGACTATGATTCCTTCAGGATCATTACGGCAAGCGTTATCACCGGACTTGTGATGACGGTTCTTTCCACGCCGATAAATGTTATCTTCAATTCCGGCATGACCGGAAATGTCTGGGGCGATGCCCTTTCGGAAATGCTGATGCAGTATATCGGCGTTAAGACCATATGCTGCATTGCAGGAGAACTCATAGTAAATATTCCGGACAAGATCCTGACACTCATGGCGCTGACGCTGATAATCAGATTCTTCCGCAGGGAAGGAATTGAGATCATCTCCGAGGAAGAAGCATCCGGGAAGGATGACAGAGAGAACAAAGGAAACGGCGCACGGATGAAGCTGCCGGTATTCTTTCTTGCGGCCGTGCTCGCATCCGCGCTTGCAGTCCGTCCCGTAATGGCATCAAAGCTTTTCGACCTAAAAGCAAACAGCGTCAATACGATATTCGGGATTGACGAGGGACTAAGCTCCACCGAGATTAATACCATAGCCCAATCCGGAGACGGATATATATGGGCCGGAGCCTATTCCGGACTTTACAGGTTTAACGGCAGCAGTTTTGAAAAGGCGGACATCGATCCGAGAATAAGCAACGCTGTTTCGCTTTATACTGACAGAAAGGGCAGATTGTGGATCGGTACGAACGACAGCGGCGTGGGATGTTATGACCCCAATACCGGAAATACCGTATTTTTCTCAACGGAAGACGGTTTGTGTTCCGATTCGATAAGAGGAATATGTGAAGATGATACAGGAACGATCTATGTGGGAACGGCATCTTATCTGTGCTCGATAACAGGTGTTGATACATCGGATGCGGATGAAGATACTGACAGGAGCATCCGCAAGCCGAGGATAAAGGTTTACGGAGGCTTCAAGGACATAACCTTCGTAAGTTCACTGACATCCATCGATGACGGTTCCATCATGGGGGTTACCGGAAACGGTGTTCTCTTTATCATGAAGCGCGGCAAGATATCATACAAATACGAATCTGATGTGTATGGGGAGATTATTTACAGCGCGGCCTGCTCCGGAAACAAAAATTTCCTGGCGGGAACAAACGGCAGGACTCTTTATCATCTTGAACTGACTGATGACGGATTTGAAAAGGTATCTGCCGTCAGCACGAATGAATTCAACTGCTTTAACAGGATAATCTATGACAGGCTCCACGGAGGATATCTGTTTGCCTGCACAAACGGCTTCGGATTCATAGACGATGACGGGATCATGAAAGATCTGACTACCGATGATTTTGATTCGGCTGCATCGGATATTCTTACCGACAAGCAGGGAAATATCTGGTTTTCTTCGGACAAGCACGGGATATTGAAAATATCGCTCAATCCCTTCTCGGATCTTTTCAAAAGGCTCGGGGAAACGGGAAAGGTCGTAAATGCGGTAATGCCTGACGGCGATGATATCTATATAGGAACCGATGAGGGACTGATAAAAGCGGACCTGAATACAAACAGTGTTAAAAAGGACGAGGTTCCGGCAATCCTTAAAGATGCAAGGATCAGGCACATAATGAAGGATGATAACGGAGATATCTATTACTCTACCTATGGCACTGACGGACTTGTAAAGGTTTCTCCAAACGGAAGCATTACGACATACAATGACAGCAATTCCGAAATTCTCGGATCCAGATTCCGCTTTGTCACAAAGCTTAAGGACAAAAGACTTATGGCTGCCTCGCCTGAAGGAGTCAGCTTCCTCAAGGACGGCAGGGTTGTAAAGACTCTCGGAGCAAAGGACGGCATGGATATTCCCAAGATCCTTTCCTGCCTTGAAGAGGATGACGGAACCATATATCTGGGCACGGACGGCGACGGAGTATATAAGATACAGAATGACAGGGTTGTTTCGCATACGGGAAAGGAAGAGGGACTTGCTTCCGAAGTTGTGATGAAGATAGTGTCCTGCGCCGGCGGCAGAATATATGTTGCCAGCAACGGTCTTTATTATCATGAAGACGGAAAGGATGTCAGAAAACTGGAGAATTTCCCGTTTACAAACGATTATGATATATATCTGTCGAATGACAACAGGGCATTTGTGCTTTCTGCCGCGGGCCTTTATATAGTAAACGGGGAGGACCTTATAAAGGATGAGGAGGATTATTCATATTCGCTCTTAAACCGTAAATGCGGCCTGACCTCGACACTTACTGCCAATGCATATTACGCCGTAGAGGATGAGAAACTTTATCTTTGCTGCACCGAGGGCGTTTTCATCCTTAACATGGATGATTATTCCGATTTTGACAGTCATTACCAGATAGTACTCAGAAGCGTAAAAAAGGGTGACGAGGAAGTACCCTTCCATAACGGAGTCTACGAGATACCATCGGGTCCGGGACAGATCGTGATCACTCCGGCAGTACTCAACTATACCATATCGGATCCGCTGGTCGGTATCAGACTTGAGGGCATTGATGATACTACGAGGATAATGCGCCAGTCGGAGCTTGAGAGCATTTATTATTCGTCCCTTCCATACGGACGCCACAGACTGATGGTACAGGTCCTTGATGATTCGGGTAAACAGGTTCTTAAAGAAATGGTCTTCCTTATATACAAGGATTCCAGACTTTATGAGCATACCTATTTCAAGGTTTATCTGGCCGTCAATCTGACTATGTTGCTTGTTATCCTGGTCTGGATGTTCTCTAAGATGGGCAATATGGCCATAATCAGCAGGCAGTATGAGCAGATAAGGGAAGCAAAGGAAGATGCGGAGTTTGCCAATCAGGCCAAATCCAGATTTCTTGCGCAGATGTCCCACGAGATAAGGACACCCATAAATGCCGTGCTCGGAATGGACGAGATGATCTTAAGAGAGACCAGAGAGCCTGATACGAGAGCATATGCGAAGGATATATACAAAGCGGGAAACACGCTGCTTTCGATAATAAATGACATCCTCGATTCTTCAAAGATCGAATCCGGAAGAATGGAGATAGTTCCCGTGGAATACGAGCCTGTTTCCATGATACGCGAGCTTGAGAATATGATATCGGGCAGGGCGCAGGAAAAGGATCTGATGCTTGAGATAACGGTCGATCCGGATCTTCCGAAGGTGCTTTTCGGTGATGATGTCAGGATCCGCCAGGTGATAACAAACCTTCTGACCAACGCTGTAAAATATACGGTTACGGGAACCATATGGTTCAGGATAAGCGGTACAAAGGATCTCGACAATCTGAAGCTGCATGTCGAGGTTGAAGATACCGGCATCGGAATTAAGGAAGAGGATCTTCCAAAGCTCTTTGATGCATACAAAAGATTTGATGAAGGCTTCAACAGAAATGTTGAAGGAACAGGTCTTGGCATGAGCATCACCGAGCAGCTCTTAAGGATGATGGGGAGCAGGCTCGAGGTTAACAGTATATACGGCAGGGGAACAAAGATATCCTTTGACATCGATCAGAAGATCATCAATCCCGCTCCCATAGGAGAATACAGCCACATAAAGGCGACGAAGGAAGATCTTTCTTCAGGACCGCAGGATGATGCCTTTACGGCAAAGGATGCCAGAGTTCTGGTTGTTGATGATAACCCCATGAACAGAAAGGTCATCAGAAGTCTCTTAAAGCCTGTCGGAATACAGATAAGCGAGGCTGCATCGGGTCCGGAGGCACTGGCAAAGGTGGAGCATGAAAAGATCGATATCGTGTTCATGGATCATATGATGCCCGGAATGGACGGTGTTGAGACGATGAAGCGAATGAGGGAAATGGAAAGCTGCAGGAATCTTCCGATCTTTGCCCTTACCGCAAATGCCGTAACGGGCGCGAAAGAGGAATATATGCGGCAGGGATTTGACGGTTTTGTCAGCAAACCCACTTCATATGACACGCTCAGTAAAACATTGAAAAATGCGCTTCCGGCTGATCTCATCAAACCGCTGACAGAAGAAGAAAGAAAGGAACTGCAGGAAGCATTTTCGGTATCCTCCAATCCCGTGCCGGATGATCTGCCTTTTGTTGACGGACTTGACTGGAGTTACGCCTGGCTCCATCTGCCCGACAGGGATATGCTCCGTGACGGTATAGAGAGTTTTTATGATGTGATCGGGCTTCAGGCAGAAAGGCTTGAAAAATGCTACGAAGCACTTGTGCCCAAGGCAGGAAACAGGAAACCGGCTGAAAAGCCGGATGACGGAAAGGATTCACCTCTGGATCTTTACAGGATACAGGTTCATGCGATGAAGAGTACGGCGGCAACTGTCGGAATAGTTCCTCTTGCAGGCATGGCAAAGATGCTTGAGTCGGCTGCCAAGGAAAAGAACATGAAGGTGATCCATGCCGTACATGAGCCGTTCAGAAAGGAATGGGTCTCCTACAGGGATAAGCTCAAAGGAGTTTTCGGACTGGGTCTGGAGAATACGAAAAAGAAACCGGGAAACAGTGAATGGCTTAAGGATATGCTCAGGGTTCTGTCTGATGCTCTGGAGGTGCTCGATACCGACAGGATGGACGGTGTCATGTTTGACATGAGGGAGCATACATTCGGACAGGAGATAGATGAACTTGTCGTGAAACTGAATGCGGCCGTTATGGATATGGACGAAGAACTGGCAAATGAGATAATAAAAGAGATTGAGGAGAAGCAGACATGACAGATCTTCAAAAAAATGAAGTTATGACGGGAAGCAGGAGACGGCAGCTTTTTCTCCCCATGATGATGATACTGATAGGACTGATCCTGAATATCGGCGGGACGGTAGTTGTACAGGCAAAAGGACTCATGCTGTATCTTGACTGCATGGGAACGGTACTTGTTGCTTTTCTGGGAGGATATGTTCCCGGAATAGCTGTAGCTCTGTTTTCGACGATCATCAATAATTTTTCGGACAGCGTATCAATCTTTTATGCACCGGTGAGTGTACTGATAGCAGTTGTTACGGTGTATGCGTCGAAAAAAGGATATCTCAGGAAACTTAAGTACAATATCCTTTATATCATCGTGCTTGCCTTTGTGGGAGGCGGGATAGGCGGTATCATAACCTGGGAACTGCATCTTATCGATTCGAGCGTCTACAGTACCGGAATGGTAAGTTCTCTTTATCGGATGGGATTTGACAAATTCTGGTCATGGTTCATAGTTAATTTCCTTTTTGATCTTATCGACAAGACCGTGACGGTGGTCTTTGTAAGGATACTTCTCTATCTGATCCCGAAAAGTCTGTGGCCCAGATTTGAGTTTGTCGGATGGAAACAGGAGCCCATAATCATCCCCAAGGAAAAAAAGAGTAAAGAACATACCGCAGCCGGGATGAATCTGAATACTAAACTGATGACGGTACTTGTCGTCTTTTCCGTTACTGTAGCCACTATATGCATGACTGTCTGCCTGATACTTTTCAGAAATTATTCCACCGAGCAGCATTCATATCTTGCCGAGGGTGTCGCAAAGATGGCCGTGGAGATAGTGGACGGTGACCGTGTCAATGAATTCATTGACAGAGGAGAATCGGCGGAAGGATATGAAGAGACCGAAAAACGTCTTGTCAATCTTTACAAGAACAGCAGGGATGTTGAATATGTCTATGTTTATAAGATAATGTCAGACGGCTGCCATGTTGTGTTCGATGTGGACACCGACGGACTTCAGGGCGCCGCACCCGGTGATGTCGTCCCTTTTGATGATTCGTTCATGATATATCTGCCTGACCTTCTTTCGGGAAAGAGGATAGATCCGATAGTATCAAAGGACACCTATGGATGGCTTCTGACTTATTATGAACCGGTTTATGATTCGACCGGAAGCTGCGTCTGTTATGCAGGTGTCGATATAGCGATGTCGGGACTTCGTACTTATGAAAAAGAATTTGTGTTCAAAGCTGTCACGATCTTCGCAGCCTTTCTTATGCTGCTTTTCGCTGTAGCTTCATGGTTTGCCAGATTCCATCTGGTTCTTCCCATAAACGCAATGTCGTATGCGGCAGACAGATTTGAATATGAAGATGAATATGCCAGGAAGAACAATGTTGAGATGCTCTCAAAACTCGATATATGCACAAATGACGAAATTGAGCGTCTCTACAGGGCATTCCTGAAGACAACTGAAGAAAGTACCAGGTTTTTTGAAGAGAACAAGGACAAGATGGAAAAGATCGAGACCATGCAGAACAGTCTGATCCTTGTTCTTGCGGATATGGTTGAAAACCGTGATGAAGGTACCGGCGATCATGTCAGAAAGACTGCGGCTTATGTCGGAATTACTGCCAGAAAGATGAAAGAACTCGGTTATTACAAGGACAAGATGACCGACCGTTTCATAAAAGACTGTATCCGTTCGGCTCCGCTTCATGACATAGGAAAGATCTCGGTTTCCGATGTCATACTGAATAAACCGGCAAGGCTTAATGACATGGAGTTCGAGCTGATGAAGGAACATACCACAGCCGGCAAAGAGGTGATAGAAAAGGTTATCGCCACCATGCCTGATGCGGACTACATGGAGGAGGCAAAGAATGTAGCCGGTTATCACCATGAAAAATGGGACGGCTCCGGATATCCCGAAGGACTTGCGGGCGAGGAAATACCGCTTTCGGCCCGTATCATGGCTGTCGCCGATGTTTTTGACGCGCTTGTGTCAAAGCGCTGTTATAAGGATTCTTTCTCATACGAAAAGGCTATGTCCATTATAAAAGAGGAGGCCGGAACTCATTTCGATCCTCTGGTCGCGGATGCTTTCCTGAAGTCTGAAAAGGAAGTCGTGGAAGTGGCGGACAGATTTGCCGCAAGAGAAGGAAAAAAAGAAAGAGGAGGATTGACTTAAAAATGCCCGTAACAGAATATCTTGAAAGAAATGCGAAACTTTATGCCGATGAGGTGGCTTTGGTTGAGCTGAATCCGGAAATGGCCGACAACAGGAGGATCACCTGGAAGGAATATGAGCTGATAGAGCCTTCGCACTTTGAGCCGTACAGGAGAGAGATCACATGGAAGGTCTTTAATGAAAAGGCCAACCGTTTCGCAAATCTCCTTATCCAGAGAGGGATAAAAAAGGGAGACAAGGTGGCGATAATAATGTATAACTGCCTGGAATGGCTCCCGATCTACTTCGGAGTGTTGAAAGCAGGGGCCATAGCCGTGCCGTTCAATTTCCGGTACGATGCAGAGGAGATCCTTTACTGCGCAGAGCTTGCAGAGGTCGACATGATAGTTTTCGGGCCGGAATTCATAGGCCGTATAGAAACAAATGCCGAAAGACTCAGCAAGGGAAGACTGCTTTTGTTTGTGGGAGATAACTGTCCGAGCTTTTCTGAAAGCTACCGCGATCTTGTCGCAGACTGTCCGAGCAATGCTCCCGATATAAAGATCACGGAAGACGATTATGGCGCGATATACTTTTCATCGGGAACTACCGGTTTCCCGAAAGCGATACTCCATAAACATCAGAGCCTGACCCAGGCTGCCGAGATGGAGCAGAAACATCATATGACGGGAAGGAAAGACAATTTCCTGTGCATTCCGCCGCTTTATCATACCGGAGCGAAATTCCACTGGATGGGATCGCTTGTGGCAGGGAGCAGGGCTGTTTTATTAAAAGGAGCAAAACCGGATATCATCCTTTCTGCGATATCATCGGAAAAATGCACTATAGTATGGCTTCTGGTACCCTGGGCGCAGGACATACTTGATTCCATTGAAAACGGAAGCGTAAATCTCGCAGATTACGAACTGTCACAGTGGAGACTGATGCATATAGGAGCGCAGCCGGTTCCGCCTTCTTTGATCAAACGGTGGAAGAAGTACTTCCCGGATCATGATTATGATACAAATTACGGTCTTTCGGAATCCACGGGTCCGGGCTGCGTGCATTTAGGTATTGAGAATGTCGAAAAGGTCGGGGCTATCGGAGTTCCCGGTTACAGGTGGGAATGCAGGATAGTATCCGAGGACGGAAAGGATGTAAAGCAGGGAGAAGTCGGAGAGCTTTGCGTAAAGGGCCCCGGAGTCATGACCTGTTATTATAACAATCCCGAGGCTACGGCAGAAGTATTAAAAGACGGATGGCTATATACGGGAGATATGGCCATGCAGGATCCTGACGGTTTCATTTTCCTCGTTGACAGGAAAAAGGATGTAATAGTCAGCGGCGGTGAGAATATATATCCTGTACAGATAGAAAACTTCATCCGTAAATTTGACAAGGTAAAGGATGTTGCTGTCATAGGAATGCCTGATCACAGGCTCGGAGAGCGCACGGCGGCGATAATCGAACTGAAGGAAGGAATGGAAAGTTCCAAAGAGGAGATAGATGAGTTCTGTATGGGACTTCCACGTTACAAACGTCCCAAGGAGATCTTTTTCGAGGAGATCCCGAGAAACGCCACCGGAAAAATCGAGAAGCCGAAACTTCGAAAGATGCACGGCGCAGAAGGCCTGGTAGCCATGGAGAACAGGAGTTAAGTAAGAGTAAATGGAAAACAACGATATAGAATTATTCTGCACAACGAATGTCAGGACTAAGGAGCAGGTTGTAAGCCGTCTGGTTAACGGAGGCATATCCTATCTTGAAAAGTGGGAAAGGATATCCTTTTTCAAAAGAAAGGAATACAACGGAGCAAAGGAACTGTGTGTTATCTATGTGAATGCCAACCAGTATGACAGGGCAGTAGACATACTTGATATGTACAAAGAGGAAAGAAGCGGCGGATACAGGCCCGAACCTCAGCCTCAACAGATGCCTGATGAGCCGGAGGCTTATGCGGGGGAAAATGAAGAACAGAATGAAAATCAGGAAGGAGCCGAAGGAAATGAGTGAAGTATATGATAAGGTGAAAAGATGTCTTGAGGATGTGAGAAAGGTTACGGATTTTGAACCTGAGATCGCGCTTGTTCTGGGATCCGGACTTGGTGATTACGCAAGGAACATGGAGGTGGAGGCTGAGATCCCCTACAGTGAGATCACCGGATTTCCGGTCTCGACTGCGCCCGGACATGACGGAAAATTCATATTCGGCAGGGTGGGTTCCAAAAAGGTCGTTTGCATGAAGGGAAGGGTCCACTATTATGAAGGATATGACATAAAGGATGTTGTGCTTCCCGCCAGGCTTATGAAACTCATGGGAGCAAAGGTGCTTTTTCTGACGAATGCCTCCGGCGGCATTAATTCATCTTTTTCAGCGGGTGATTTCATGCTTGTAACGGACCATATATCATCATTTGCCCCCAATCCCCTCATAGGGAGCAATATAGAGGAGTTTGGCGTCAGATTTCCCGATATGAGTCATGTATACGATCCGGAACTTTGCGCAAAGATAAGAGAATCCGCAAAGAAGCTCGATATAGACCTGAAAGAGGGAGTATATGTTCAGACTACGGGCCCTTCATATGAATCGCCTGCAGAGATACAGATGTTTAAAATGCTTGGAGCAGACGCGGTCGGAATGAGCACGGTTGTTGAGGCCATAGCCGCAAATCACTGCGGATTCAGGATATGCTGTATATCATGTATCTGTAATCTGGCGGCGGGGATAGCCGATCATGAACTGACCGGGGAAGAAGTGATAGCAGCAGGAAAGGCTGCTGCTCCGCTTTTTGAAAAACTGGTGACTTCTTCAATAGAAAGCTTTTAGACAGCATGGAGTATTTAAAAGATGATCCGGTAAAACTGAATGAGACAAAAGACGCTGTTGTGATCATAGACCAGAGAAAGCTGCCGCAGGAAACAGTGCATCTTGAACTTAAAACTGCGGAAGAGATGTATGACGCTATCAAAACACTTGCTGTCAGGGGGGCGCCCTGCATAGGAGTTTTTGCGGGCTACTGCATGGCTGTTCTTTCAAAAGGTGAAAAAACCGGAAATACCGCTGATTTTTCCGGTATCATGAAGGAACATGCAAAAAGGCTTAATTCATCAAGACCTACCGCAGTCAACCTAAGCTGGGCACTGAACAGGCAGATGCGCGTCATAGAAGATATGAAGGATTCCGATGCCGGGATAATAAGCGCGGCTCTTTTTGATGAAGCTGAAAGGATACATGAGGAAGACATCTCAATGTGTCTTAAAATATCCGAAAACGGTCTTTCGCTTTTAAAGAACGGGGACGGGATATTAACACACTGCAATGCGGGAGCTTTGGCGACCACAAGATACGGCACGGGACTCGGACCGCTTCTTTTGGGAAAAGAAAGAGGCTTTGAGTTCAGGGTTTATTCCGACGAGACGCGCCCCCTTCTGCAGGGCGCAAGACTTACCGCATATGAACTTGCAAAAGCAGGCATAGATGTAACGGTCATCTGCGATAATATGGCAAATCTCTGCATGAGCGAAGGAAAGATCAATGCTGTACTTGTCGGATGTGACAGGGTGGCTGCAAACGGTGATACGGCAAACAAGATCGGTACGAGCGGTCTGGCTGTTCTTGCAAAACATCACGGCATACCGTTCTATGTACTCGGACCGTATTCGAGTATCGATAAAAACTGCAGAACAGGGAAGGATATAAAGATAGAATTAAGGGAAGGCTCGGAGATAAGTACAATGTGGTACGACACTCCGTTAACGGTTGAGGGAGCCAAATATTACAATCCGTCTTTTGATGTGACCGATCACAGCATGATCACAGCTATAATCACGGATAAGGGAATATTGAGGCCGCCCTTTGACGATTCGATAGGAAAGGCAGTCTGAATGAATACCAGATTTTACAATGCAAGGATACTTACGATGGATGGCGGCATGGACATCATGGAAGAGGGAGAACTTTGCGTATGCGGCAATACCATATCCTACATCGGAAAAGAGGAAAACAAAGATAAAACAGACTGGGACAGACAGATCGATGTGAAGGGGAATCTGCTGATGCCGGGATTTAAGGATGCTCATACTCATTCCGGCATGACTTTTCTGCGGTCAATGGCTGATGACCTTCCTTTGGACAGATGGCTGAACGAGCAGATTTTTCCGAGGGAGGCAAAACTTTCGTCACAGGATATAAAGATGTGTACGAAGCTGGCGATCCTGGAATATCTCTCCTCGGGGATCACGGCGGTCTTTGACATGTATCTGACTCCCGAATCAATAGATGAAGCCTGTATCGAAAGCGGCATGAGATGCGTACAGGTAGGCGGCATGAACAACTTTTCCCAGTCCCTTGATGAACAGGAAGAAAGATATCTGAAATTTAATTCGGGGAATCCCCTCACTTCATATATGCTCGGATACCATGCGGAATATACCTGTTCCAAAGAACTGCTTGAGGGCCTTTCAAAGCTTTCACATAAATATAATGCCCCGGTATATGCACACAATTCAGAGACAGAATCGGAAGTGAAGGGCTGTATCGAAAGACATGGCATGACTCCCACGCAGTTTGCCGACAGTCTCGGTCTTTTTGATCATGGCGGCGGAGGGTATCACTGTGTATATCTTTCGGACGATGACATCAGGATATTCAAAGAGAGAGGTCTTTACATCGTTTTAAATCCCGGTTCAAACACCAAACTTGCAAGCGGGATAGCCGACATCAGAAAATATATGGATGCCGGTCTGAAGCTTGCAATAGGGACTGACGGACCTGCAAGCAATAACTGCCTTGATATGTTCAGGGAAATGTTCCTTGTTACCGGTCTTTCCAAGCTTAAGGAAAAGGATGCCTCCGTGGTTGATGCGGATGAGGTCCTTGCCATGGCTGTAAAGGGCGGGGCGCAGGCTATGGGACTTAAAGACTGTGACTGTCTCAAAGAAGGAAAGAAGGCTGATATCATCATGATAGATCTTGATACACCGAACATGCAGCCTCTTAACAATATTTCAAAAAATATCGTATATTCGGGGTCAAAGATGAATGTGAAGATGACCATGATAGACGGAAATATACGATATGAGGACGGAATATATGATATCGGACAGGATCCCCGTGAGATTTATAAATATGTTAATGATCTTGCGGAAAGATTAAGGTGAAGATATGAGTTATGTCGTTGTCGGAGCGGCTTTTCTCCTCATGATCCTCCTGCTTATCCGCGGGATATATGATGAGATCGCCGGAAAGAAGAAATTAAAGGAAAAACTTAAGAGTTCCTTCGGAAAGAAGTCTGAAAGGACGCTTTCGCCGGAGGAATTTGAATGTCTGACCCATTTTCACAAAAATCATTTAAATGAGCGTGGAGAGGGCCAGGTGATAGATGATATCACATGGAATGACCTGGATATGAACGAAGTGTTTCTTTCCATGGACAATACTCTTTCCCAGACCGGAGAAGAAGTGCTTTATGACATGTTAAGGCGTCCTGTAAGGGATATTTCGAAGATAGAGGAAAGAAACAGGATAATATCCTGGTTTTCCGAAAATGAAGAGGAAAGACTCAGTTACCAGCTTCTTTTTGCGAAGATGGGAAGACTCGGAAAAGTGTCCGTTTCGGACTATTTAAAAGATCTTGACGGGGTATCGGGAGACAATAATTTCCGTCACATATTCTGTATAATACTTGCGATCCTGGCTCTTTGCGCGGTTCTGATAAGACCGGCGATAGGATTTCCGGTTTTCTTTATTGTTCTCATCTACAACATAGCGACTTATTTCAGGAGAAAGGGAGATATTGAACCCTATATCGTTTCCTTTGCATATATAACACGGGTGATCAGATCTTCGAGAGAACTCGTAAGGATCAAATGTGACGCGACCTCGGAGTATACCCAGAGGATCAGCCGTCTGATAAACGGTCTTCGCGGACTTAACATCAACACCTTCATACTGTTTTCGGGCAGGGGAATGACCGGAGGAATGTTCGGAATGGTCCTTGATTATCTGAGGATCTTTTTCCATCTCGATCTCATAAAGTTCAATGTCATGCTTGCGATCGTGCGGGACAAATATGATGATATAAGGGAACTTTTTGAACTGACAGGATTTCTGGATGCCTCTGTTTCCGTGGCATCATACAGAAAAAGCATCGATCATTTCTGCGTGCCTGAACACTGCGATGAGATAAAGGTTGATGTGAAGAGGCTGATCCATCCCCTGTTACAGGAGCCTGTGCCCTCCGATGTACAGACAAAAAAAGGTATAATAGTGACGGGCTCGAATGCTTCGGGCAAATCCACATTCTTAAAAGCCATGGCGCTTGCCTCGCTTATGTCACAGACCATTGCGACCGTAGCCGCAGACAGATATGCTGCGCCGGTGTTTGATATCTATTCATCAATGTCGATCCGTGACAATATAATGACGGGTGAAAGCTATTATATGGTTGAGATAAAAGCTCTTAAAAGGATCCTTGACAGGGCGGAGAACACGAAAAGACCCATGATCTGTTTTATTGACGAGGTGCTCAGAGGTACCAATACGATAGAAAGGATAGCCGCTTCCTCACAGATACTGAAGAGCCTTTCAAGGGATAATGTCCTTCTGTTTGCGGCCACCCATGATTACGAACTGACCTATATGCTTGAGGATTATTTTGAAAATTATCATTTCTCGGAAGAAGTCAAGGAAAATGATATTGATTTTTCATATGTTCTGACGGAGGGGAGGGCTCAGTCAAAAAATGCCATTCTCCTGTTGAAGCTTTTAGGGTACGATGAAGGAATAACAGATGCGGCCCGCGATGCTGCAAGGATTTTTCAGGAAGAGAACAAATGGGAGAAACTCTGACAAAAAAAGAAAGATTCAAAAAAAGACTCTACCAGATAGTTGAAGTGGGATATACAAAGGATCTTGCAAGCAGGGCATACGATTATGTCGGAGTGTTTGCGATCATTTTAAATCTTACCGTGAGCGTGATGTACACCTTTGATGCCCTGAGGGGAAGCATCGGAGCGATACTGCTCTTTATTGAGCATATTACGGTCTTGTTTTTTGCTGTAGATTATTTTTTAAGGATTCTTTCTTCGGGATACAGATTTAAGGGTGTTACTGAAGGAAAGGCTGTTTTGAAATATGTCATTTCCGTGGAAGGCATGATAGATCTGTTTTCCTTCCTGCCTTATTGTCTTCCGGTGTTTTTCCCGGGAGGAGCGGTTGCGTTCCGGATGTTCAGGATCGTGAGGATCCTGCGTCTTTTCAGGCTTAATGCATATTACGATTCGCTGAATGTCATAACAAATATCCTGAAGAGCAAAGGACAGCAGCTGCTTTCCTCAATGTTCATCATTTTTGTGCTGATGCTTGCATCAAGCCTTTGCATGTACAGTGTTGAGCATGAAGCCCAGCCGGATGTTTTTGAGAATGCCTTCTCCGGGATCTGGTGGGCTGCCTCGGCTCTGCTTACTGTAGGATACGGAGATATATATCCGGTGACATATGCGGGAAGGGTATTGGGAACCATAATAGCCTTTTTAGGTGTCGGAGTGGTCGCTGTGCCGACCGGTATCATCTCGGCAGGATTTGTCGAACAGTATACCATGCTGAAGCAGTACAACGATCTTACGGAAGATACAGACATACATTTCATAAAGGTGAGGCTTGACGGGAAGTGTTCCTGGGCAGGAAAAAGGATAAAGGACCTGGATTTTCCTTCAGACATAATCGTTGCCGGGATAGAAAGGACGGAAAGCTTTCTGATGCCCGAAGCTGATATGCTCCTTGAGTCCGGCGACATGATCATAATGGCGGCCAGAACCTATAAGGATGAATGGAAGGTCGAGCTTAAGGAAATTGTTCTGACAGCCGAGCATCCATGGTGTGACAGAAAGATCAGTGATCTGAACATATTAAAAAAGACCTTTATCGTCATGGTAAGGAGAGATGATCAAATGATAGTTCCTCACGGCGATATGGTGCTTAAAGGCGGAGATGTTCTGGTTGTTTATTCGCAGAAAAAACTGCCTGAAGCGACGGTTGTGAAGATCTGAGACAGGGTTTAAAAACAGCCCGTGTTATGGTAAAATTAATAGTTGCGTTAAGTCAGATATAAACTTTGGTTTATATAAGGAGGTTATATATGCCGATGACTGATGAATTAATGGCCTGTTTTAAGGAAAGATTTGGATCGGAAGGCGATATAAGAGTCTATTTCGCGCCCGGAAGGGTGAATCTGATCGGAGAGCATACCGATTATAACGGAGGCCATGTTTTTCCCTGCGCGCTGTCGATGGGAAATTACGGCGTGGCAAGAAAGAGAAATGACAAGACAGTCAGGTGGTATAATATGACATATCCGGATGACGGTGTGATCACAGCGGATATCACAAATCTGGCTCCCGAAGATAACGGCCTGTGGTATGATTATCAGCTCGGAGTGCTCTGGGCTTTCATGCAGAAGGGATATGAGATACCCTGCGGTTATGATATGGTGATGGTAAGCGATATGCCTGCCGGTGCAGGATTGAGCGCATCAGCTTCGATCGAAGAACTTGCCGCCGTGATGGCAAGGGATCTGTTCTCTCTTGATGTGACCATGTCGGACTGCGCGCTCATAGGACAGTATTCCGAAAACAATTTCAACGGGATGAACTGCGGGATCATGGATCAGTTCGCTTCGGCCATGGGCAAGAAAGATAACGCGATCTTTCTTGATACCGAGACCCTGGACTATGAATATGTCCCTCTGAATTTAAAGCACGAAAAGATCGTTATAACAAACAGCGGGGTTAAACATACTCTTGCGGGATCAGCCTATAATGAAAGAAGGCGGCAGAGCGAGGCGGCCTTAAGGGATCTTCAGGCTGTAACGGATATAAAGACGCTGGGAGACTTAAGCGAAAACGAATTTGAAAATTTTGCGGATGCCATAAAGGATCCCGTGAATAAAAAAAGAGCAAAACACGCCGTTTCCGAGAATGCGCGCACTATAAAAGCGGTCAGTGCCTTAAGAAACGGAGAAATGGCAGCCTTCGGAAAACTGATGAGCGAATCGCATGTATCGCTTCGTGATGATTATGAGGTGTCATGCTCCGAGATAGATATCCTTGTGGAAGAAGCATGGAAGATCGACGGTGTCATAGGATCAAGGATCACCGGCGGAGGATTTGGCGGCTGCACGGTCAGTATCGTAAAGAATGAAGCGATAGATGATTTTAAGGACAGGATCGGCAGGATATATAAGGAAAAGACCGGACTGGAAGCTCAGTTTTATATAGCTGACGCGGCCGACGGAGCAAGAAGGCTCCTTTGAGATGGAAGAAGTCAGAAAGTCATACGAGAATATTACCGCAGGGCAGGTTTTAAGAACTTTAGCGGGATATATAAAGCAATTTAAGTTTGCTTCCGTGATGACACCGATTTTTATGGTCGTGGAAGTACTCATGGAAACGATCATACCTTATCTGATGGCAGATATCATAGATAACGGTGTAGCGGCAGGCAATATGGGTCATATATACAGGGTGGGTGCTCTTATGACGGCATTTGCCCTTGTTTCTCTTACTGCAGGATTGTGTGCCGCGGTATTTGCCGCAAAGGCATCTGCGGGTCTTGCCATGAATCTCAGGAATGCGATGTATCGCAATATCCAAAAGTTCTCTTTTTCAAACATAGACAGGTTTTCCACATCCGGACTCATAACCAGGCTTACGACAGATGTCACGAATGTGCAGAACGCCTATCAGATGCTGCTGCGCATGTGCATGAGGGCACCGGTATCGCTCATATGCGCGATGATAATGTCCTTTGTCATCAGCGCCAGGCTGGCCTGTGTATATCTTGTCGCAGTTATTTTCCTGACGGTATTCCTGTGCACCATAGTTCCGAAAGTGACAAAGTATTTTGCAAGGGTATTTGAAAAATACGACGACCTGAATGAATCCGTGGAGGAAAATGTCTCCGCAATAAGGGTGGTAAAAGCTTTTGTCAGGGAAGATACCGAAAATGAAAAATTTAAGAAGGCCGTAACGAATCTGTACGGAATGTTTGTAAAGGCCGAGAAGATGATAATAGCAAACATGCCCGTGATGCAGTTTACGGTCTATGCCTGTATTTTATCAATCAGCTGGATTGGCGCCAACATGATAGTATACGGATCGCTCAGCACGGGACAGCTCATGAGCATGCTCACCTACTGCATGAATATCCTTATGAATCTCATGATGCTTTCCATAATTTTTGTGATGATGACAATGTCGGCAGCAAGCGCCAAAAGGATCACGGAAGTGATAATCGAGGATTCGGACCTGAAGGATCCCAAAGATCCTGTTACAGAAGTAAAGGACGGCAGCATTATTTTTGAAAATGTCAGCTTCGGATATAATAAAACAGCCGAAGAACCCGTGCTGAAAAATATCGATCTTAAGATAGGATCCGGACAGATAATAGGGATCATCGGCGGAACCGGATCTGCAAAGACTTCGCTCGTCAATCTGATCTGCCGTCTGTATGATGTGGACAGCGGTTCGGTAAAGGTGGGCGGGATTGATGTCAGGGACTATTCAATGGAAGTACTCCGTGATAAGGTTGCGATAGTGCTCCAGCAAAACAATATCTTTTCCGGCACCATACTTGAAAACTTAAGATGGGGGAATGAAAATGCGGATCTGGAAGACTGCAGAAGGGTCTGCCGCATGGCTTCGGCAGATGAGTTTATAGAGAACTTTCCCGACGGATATAATACCCGGATCGAGCAGGGAGGGACCAATGTTTCCGGGGGACAGAGACAGAGACTGTGCATAGCCAGAGCTCTCTTAAAGAATCCGAAGATCGTCATATTTGATGATTCCACTTCGGCTGTGGATACCGCAACTGACGCGGCCATCAGAAAAGAGATGAGGAGATATATACCGGATACTACAAAGATAATCATTTCCCAGAGGATATCTTCGATCAGGGATGCAGACAGGATAATAGTTATGGACGACGGCAGGATATCCGGATACGGGACGCATGAGGAACTGCTAAAGAACAATGAGATCTACAGGGATATCTGTGAATCCCAGATATCGGGCCTTGGAGATTTTGACAAACCCGTCTGACGGGTCAGGTTATCGGATAAAAAAATGGCAGAGGAAAAAGTAAAAGAAATAAAAATGGGTCCCGGAAGAAGACATGCGGGACGGCCCATGGAAAAGGTCAAGGATCCGGGGAAGCTCTTCAAAAGACTTGCCGGATATATCCTGAAGGGATACGGCATCCATGTGACAGTGGTCATTATATGTATTTTCATCGGAGTATTCGCTCAGGTTAAGGGTACGCTTTTCTTAAGGAATCTCATAGATGATTATATAGTTCCGATGGTTGAAAGCGGATCTAAGGATTTCAGCGCTTTAAGAAATGCGGTGCTCAAGATGGCGGGTATTTATATCATTGGTGTGGTCTCGTCCTATATTCACCAGAGGATAATGGTCATAGTGGCTCAGGGAACGCTGAGAAACATCCGTATAGATCTTTTCACGCATATGGAATCACTGCCTGTCAGGTACTTTGATACACATTCTCACGGGGATATCATGTCGATATATACAAATGACACGGATACCTTAAGACAGATGATAAGTCAGGCGATGCCGCAGTTTTTGAACAGCCTTATCACTATAGTGAGCGTCCTCATAAGCATGATCGCATTAAGCGTGCCGCTGACTCTTATCACACTTTTCATGGTGATGGTCATGCTGTTCATCTCAATGAATGTCGCAAAGCGTTCCGGAAAGAACTTTGTGGCACAGCAGGCATCTCTTGGCGCACTGAACGGCTTTACGCAGGAAATGATAAGCGGTCAGAAGGTCATAAAAGTCTTTAATCACGAAAATAAAGCTGTCGAAGAATTTGAAAAGAAAAACGAGGAATTGTTTAACTGCGCTTATAATGCCAATAAATTCGTAAACATGATGGGTCCCATAAATGCGCAGCTTGGAAACCTGAGTTATGTGGTGTGCGCTTCTTTCGGAGGCATAATGGCGGTCAATCATTTTGCAGGGTTGACTTTGGGTGCGCTGGCATCGTTCCTCACATTTAACAGAAGCATCAATATGCCTATCAGTCAGATCAGCAACCAGTTCAATTCGGTCATTATGGCGCTTGCAGGTGCTGACAGGATCTTTGCCCTGATCGATGAGGAGCCTGAAACAGACGACGGATATGTGACGCTTGTAAATGCGGTCATTGACGAAAACGGCAATGTAAGCCCCTCGGAAAAAAGAACCGGCAGATGGGCGTGGAAGCATTATCATAAGGCCGATGGTACGACTGATTATAAGGTGCTGGAGGGCAGTGTTGAATTTAACGGTGTTGATTTCGGATATACCGATGACGTGATGGTCCTTCACGATATAAAGATAAACGCAAAACCCGGACAGAAGATCGCATTTGTCGGTTCTACCGGCGCCGGAAAGACGACAATAACAAATCTGATAAACAGATTTTATGATATACAGGACGGGAAGATACGCTACGACGGCATTAACATCAACAAGATTAAAAAGGCGGATCTGCGCAGGTCCTTGGGGATGGTGCTTCAGGATACGAAACTCTTTACCGGTACTGTCATGGAAAACATCAGATACGGGAAACCCGATGCTTCGGATGAAGAAGTCATATCAGCCGCAAAGCTTGCGGGCGCGCACAGCTTCATCAAAAGACTTGCAAAAGGATATGATACGGTTCTTACCGGAAACGGCGCGGCTTTAAGCCAGGGACAAAGACAGCTTCTTGCCATAGCGCGTGCTGCGGCAGCCGATCCACCGGTGCTTATTTTGGATGAAGCGACAAGCTCCATAGATACCAGGACGGAACGGAAGGTTCAGGAAGGAATGGATGCGCTCATGAAGGACCGGACTACATTTGTGATCGCGCACAGACTTTCGACCGTAAAAAACAGTGACTGTATCATGGTGCTTGAAAGGGGAAGGATAATAGAACAGGGAACGCATGATGAACTGATAGCCCTGAAAAAGAAATATTACCAGTTGTATACGGGAAATGAAATCGGAGGCATGGCATGAACATTATCGTTGCGGGCTGCGGAAAGATCGGGGCGGCACTGACAAAGGCTTTGAGCGAGGAAGATCATAATATCGCGGTCATTGATATTGACGGAGATACGGTTAAGTCTGTGGCAAACAGTCTCGATGTTATCGGAGTGGAAGGAAACGGAGCTTCCATACAGACACAGAGGGAAGCCGGGATCACGAATGCAAACCTGCTTATAGCAACGGCCGGATCCGACGAGGTTAATATCCTTTGCTGCATGATCGCAAAGAAGGCCAATAAAAACATCAGTACCATCGCCAGGGTCAGAAATCCCGTATACAGGGATGAGATCAAATATATACAGGAGGAACTTGGGCTTTCAATGGTACTGAATCCGGAACTTCTGGCCGCGCGTGAGATCGCAAGACTTTTAAGATTTCCTTTTGCGGTGAAGATAGATACACTGCTAAGAGACAGGATTGAAATATTGAGGCACCGGATCAAGGAGGGATCACCTCTTGCGGATCTTCGGGTCATGGATGTGAACAGAAAACTCGGGACGGATGTCCTTATCTGTACCATCGAAAGAGACGGCGAGGTGATCATACCGAACGGTGCGTCGATATTGTTTTCGGATGATATCATCTCTTTTGTGGCTTCGGTCGAGGAGGCAGCGAAGTTTTTCAGGAGTATAAAGGAAGAGACGCATCAGGTAAAGGACACCATCATAGCAGGCGGTGGAAAGATAGCTTTTTATCTGGCCCAGCAGCTTCTTTCTCTTGGGATCGATACCAAGATCATTGAGATGGATCGTAAAAGATGTGAGATCCTTGATGAAAACTTAAATGGTGCTACCATCATCTGCGGTGACGGCACCGACCAGGAACTGCTTTTGGAGGAGGGCATAGAACACACGGAATCTGTCGTTCCGCTGACAAATATAGATGAAGAGAATATCCTGCTTGCTCTTTACGCGAAAAAACTGAATCCGAATGTGAAGTGCATCACAAAGGTCAACAGGGTTGTATTTGATGAGCTGATGGAAGATATTGATCTCGGAACGATCATGCATACAAAGTCCATAGTTGCAGACCGCGTGACATCATTTGCCAGGGCGATGCAGAATTCGATGGGCAGTAATGTTGAGACTCTGGTCCATATAAGTGATGACAAAGCAGAAGCGCTGGAGTTCAAGGTCAGGGGTGTTTCGGAAGTGACCGGAAAACCCTTAAGCGAGCTGGATCTGAAAGATAATCTCCTGATCGCAGCAATAAGCAGGGGAAAAAATATTACCTACCCCAAAGGCCAGGACGAGATAAATCCGGGAGACAGGGTTATAGTTGTGACGACTCATAAGGGACTTGATAATCTTGATGATATATTGAAAAGATAAGGATTATTTAGGATAAAATGAACCACAAAAGCATTATATACATACTTGGAAAGATATTGCAGATAGAGGCGCTGTTTTTGATGCTGCCGCTGATCGTGAGCATCATTTACAGGGAGGATGATTTTATTTCCTTTCTTATCACCATAGCAGCGACGGGGATCATAGGTACGGTCATAAGCCTAAAAAAACCGCCGAAATCTTCTTTTTACGCAAGAGAAGGATTTGTGATGGTAGCTTTGGGCTGGCTTGTGATGTCTGTAATGGGGGCGCTTCCCTTTGTGATAAACGGGGATATACCTGATTTTACGGATGCATTTTTTGAAACGGTTTCAGGATTTACCACTACCGGATCGAGCATACTTACGGATGTCGAGCACCTTTCGCACGCTTCACTTTTCTGGAGAAGCCTGACCCACTGGATCGGAGGCATGGGCGTGTTTGTCTTCATGCTTGCGATCATGCCGATGACCGGAGCTTCAAATATGCATCTGATGAGATCCGAAAGCCCGGGTCCCGAGGTGGGAAAACTCGTACCAAGACTTCGGGATACGGCCAAGATCCTGTACAGATTATATTTTGCGCTGAGTGTTTTAATGCTCATTATACTTGTGGCCACGGGCATGGACGGTTTTGACGCAGTCACGATAACCTTCGGAACGGCGGGAACCGGAGGGTTTGCAATTAAAAACACCAGCATAGCTTCATACACTGCTTGCCAGCAGATAATCATCTCCGTATTTATGATCCTTTTCGGCATTAACTTTAACTTCTTTTATTTTCTGACTTTCGGAAAAAGTCTGATGGAAGCTTTCAGGATGGAGGAGATAAGGGTATATCTTTTGATAATAGCAGGCTCGGTTGCAGCTATAATGATCAATGCAGGGAGCATGTTCACTTCGGTATTTGACGGGTTTGTCAAATCCCTGTTCCAGGTATCGAGTATCATTACCACTACGGGTTTCGGTACGACGGATTTTGACCTCTGGCCTTCTTTTTCAAAATCAATTCTCGTCTGTCTGATGTTCATAGGGGCGTGCGCCGGATCGACCGGAGGCGGGATCAAGGTCTCGAGGATAACGATCCTTTTCAAGGTATTCCACAAAGAACTGGCACACTTCATTCATCCGAGGCTTGTCCGCAACATCCATATGAACGGAAGAGTGCTAAAGGACGAAACTGTTGACGGAGTAAAGGTATATATGGGTGCGTATCTCATAATCTTTGTGATCTCGGTACTTTTCATAAGCATAGAGGGACATGATCCGGTGACAAATTTTACTGCTGTTGCCGCGACGATGAATAACATAGGACCGGGACTTGCAAAGGTGGGTCCCGCATGCAACTTTTCTTTTTTCAGCGCACCGTCAAAATATGTCCTGATGTTTGACATGCTGGCAGGAAGACTTGAACTGTATCCGATGCTGCTTCTTTTTGCTCCGACCACATGGAGGGATAAATGATAAAGAACGAATTCCACGGAAGTGATAAGGAGGCCGTTGCTGCCCGCTACGGAATCGATGAGAAGGATATCATATCTTTTTCATCAAATGTAAATCCGCTTGGACTTTCGGAAAAATTCAAAGATGAAATGGCTGATGCCGTGGACTGTATCACGGAATATCCCGAAAGAGATTATGCGTCATTAAGAAAGGCTCTTTCATGTTATACAGGTGTGGATCCTTCGCATATTCTGCCGGGGAACGGTTCCACGGAACTGATAGGCGCCTTTATCAGATGTTTCAAACATCCGCATTCACTTATCGTATCACCGGCGTATGCCGAATACGAAAGGGATGTAAGGCTTTCGGGCGGAGAGATAAGACGTTATGAATTAAATGAAGAGGATGATTTCGGTTTTTGTGCTGACAGACTGACAGATGCCATAACGGAAAACACCGATATAATTATCATCTGCAATCCGGTAAATCCGACATCTACTGCCCTGTCAAATGAAGGCATGAGGAGCGTTCTTAAAAAAGCGCAGGAATGCGATGCCTTTGTGCTGGTCGATGAGACCTATGTTGAATTCAGTGACATGAAAAAGGTGTCTTCGGAAGGGCTTGTCCGGGAGTTTGGTAATCTCGTTGTATTAAGGAGTATGTCCAAATTTTTTTCGTGTCCGGGGCTGAGGCTTGGATATGCCATGACAAAGGATGAGTATCTGATCGAAAAGATCAATTCCATGAGGGATCCCTGGAGTGTAAGCTCTTATGCCGAAAAGGCAGCCATCGTTCTTCTTTCCGACACGGAGCACATGGAAGAGTCCAGGGAGTTCATCGCAAAAGAACGAAACAGGGTATGCGCTTTACTTGATGAATTAAAGGGGTTAGGGTTAAAATATTACAGTCCGTGCGCTAATTTCATCCTGTGCAGGATATTAAAGGAGGAAAAAAGCGCGGGTGAACTGTTTGATTACTGCATCGAAAGAAAACTGATGATAAGGGACTGTACGGGGTACGGTAAGCTTGACGGGAGTTTTTTCAGATTCTGCTTCATGGATGAAAAAAACAATGACATGCTTATTAAGACCATTAAAGATTATTTATTGGAGTAACTGATGGAGAAATATATCGAAAACCTTATCAGAGGTCATTTTGAATATGAGACGGAAAAGATAACGGTATCGACAAGAAAAATTGAGGCTGATGTCACTCCTTTACAGGATAAGGACGGAAGCTTCGTCATCAGCTGCAGGGACAATAAAAAAATAAAACTTTCCGTCATGACTTCGGATCCGCGCATAAGGGTCTCGGTCGAAGAGTATGAAGGCTCTCTTGATGAGGGCCTTGAAGTGATGTACAGTGTTTCGACAAAAGGCCTTGACAGCGGATTTGTGTTCAAGGGCGACATTTACATTATATCCGATGCGGGAGAAGCCCAGATAAGCGTTGTCATAGAGGTTGTAAGAAAGCATATCGAGTCTTCGGCAGGTCCGATAAAAAATCTGTTTCATTTTACAAATCTGGCCCGTTCTGATTTTGATGAGGCTGTGCGGGTCTTTTATACAAAAGAATTCAGGGATATCTTTAAGAATGCGGAAAAGGCACACATGTTAAAATACCGGGCCTTTTCAGCCAGGGAGATGTCCTATGAAAATGTCGAGGAATTTCTGATATGCGTAAACAAGAAGACTCCGGTTGTTTACAGCTTTGACCGTGAGAATATCACGGTTCTGGACCTGGACAATGAAGGAGAGGGGAGTTTTACCATCAGGAAGTCCGGCTGGGGTTATACGCGTCTTAAACTTGAATCGGATTCGGATATATTGTCGCTTTCAAAAGATGAGATCAATTCTTATGACTTCATAGGAAATTCCATAGATATACATTATACCGTAAGAACGGAAAAGCTTCACAGGGGCATTAATTACGCGTCAGTGAGGCTGCGTTCGTCACATACGGATATCACGCTTCCGGTCTTTATCAGATACAGGACTGCGGATAAGGCCGAACTTGATGCCGATTACAGGCAGAAAAAACTGAGAAGTGAGCTTACGGAATGCTATGTGCGTTTCAGGATAAAGGATATTACCGCAAACGCCTGGATAAATGAATCAAAAGAGCTTATAGACAGGATGCTTTATATAAATATGGAGGATCCTCTGACAAGGCTTTATCAGGCTCACAGCCTTATCGTATCAAAAAGAGACAGAGAAGCTTCAATACTTCTGGAAAAGATAGGATCGGAATTTGATACATCAAAGTTTGCGCCGGATCTTAAAGGCTATCTCATATACCTGAAGGCGATGAACGCAAAAGACGATGCGGATATCGAGGATGCCGTCAAATCGGTATGGGCCCTGTATGAGGGCCACAGAGACAAGGATTTTCTCCTATGGATACTGATCTATCTTGATGAGACGGTAAAGCGGTCGCCGGAGAGAGAAAAGGAACTGCTCATCAGACAGTTTGAAAGAAATTCATCAAGTCCGCTTCTTCTGATAGAGGCTTATGTGATGTTTTCAAAGGAACCCTCACTTCTGACGAAACTCGAGAACATAGAAGTGCGTATCCTTTATTATGCAATAAAGAAAGGGCTTTTCAACAAATCCCTCGAAGAAAGAGTGATAACCCTGGTATCACGGTGCAGAAATTTCAATTCGCTGCTTTTCAAGGTCCTTTCCGAATATTTCAGGGAATTTGATGATGATGACATTCTTACGGCGCTCTGTTCATATCTCATAAGGAACGAAAAGACAGATAAGGAGTATGGCGAATATTTCAGGGAGGCGGTCGAAAGAGAACTGCGGATCACCAATCTGTATGAGTATTATCTCTATACGCTTCCGGAAAATCATACAGCCCTGTTACCGAGACATGTACTCCTTTATTTCGGGCTGCAGAACAATCTTCCTCCGATACTGACTGAATATGTTTTTGCAAACATGATAGTACATGAATCGGAAGTGCCCGACCTCCTGGAAGAATGCAGGATGAGGCTTTCGGATTTTGCCGTCAAGGAAATATATGACGGACATATAGATGAGAATCTGGCTGTTATTTATGATTATCTTGACTACTTTAAAGGAAGTGAATTCGGCCAGATGAAGCAGCGTTTTGCGGTAGACAACGCTCTTGCAGATGTAGCCTTTATCAGGCTCATCAGATGCAGGGACAGAAGGATGAGTTCCGTTGTCGTAATAGAGAGACAGCTTGCCGAAGAAAAGGTATATACATTAAAAAACGGGCAGGCTTATGTCAAGATATGCGGGAATGATTATGAGATCTTTTTTGAGGATGCATACGGCAACAGGATGCTTCGGATTGAAAACGGCTATGAGGAAATACCGCTTCTTCACACCGCAACCGCAGTCAGACAGATCGATTCTCTTTCGCAGGATGATACATCCCTCAATGTGTATCTGTCGCTTCGCGGACGAAACGCGTTTGCGGTAGACAGCTTCAATGTGGTTTTTGTAAGACGCTGTCTTGAGTCCGGGGAGATCGATGATGAATTTAAGGATGAGATACGCATGGAGCTTTTCAGATATTATTTTGATGAGGACATGCTCCGTGAACTTGACAGTCTCATCGATATTACCGATATAAGCGCCCTTGACATGGAGGACCGCAGCCAGATAGTAAGATATATGGTTATAAGAGACATGACACAGAGGGCCTGTCAGGTAATAAGTGACTACGGAATCTCCGGAACCGACGCCAAGACCATGGTAAGGCTGCTGTCGCTGTTTCTTTCACAGAACGGTGCTTCAGGTCCCAAAGACCTGATATATATGGCATATTATGTTTTTAATGAGGGAAAGTATAATGAACAGATACTGTCATATCTGATCGATTTCTTTGACGGTACGACAAGAAACTTAAGAAGGATATGGAAGGCCGGTGAGGATTTTGAACTTGATGTCAGGAATATCGAGGAAAAGATCATTCTGCAGATGCTCAAGACGGGAAGCTTTATCGGGGAAAAGGATGATATATTCTTTGATTATGTGAAACGCGGCGCCTCGGGTCCGATAGTTTCGGCATACCTTTCCTACAATGCCTATGACTATTTTGTCAGGGAGCGTATACCGGACAAAAGGATATTCCCCGAGCTTCTGAGGCTGTATGAGGATGATGAGATAAATGATGTATGTCTCCTTGCGCTTATCAGATACTACAGGGAGAGGGAGAAGGATGAGAAAACTCTTTCGATACTTTGTGAATGTATCAGAAAGATGCTTGAAAAGAATATCATTTTTGATTTCTTTTCCGCGTATTCACAGTATGTTGAGGAATTAAAGCTTTACGGCGACCTTTCCTTTGTCGAATACAGATCAAATCCCAAAAACAGGGTAGTGCTGCATTATCTTTTAAATGACGGAAATGACGACCGCATGAGCTATTCCAAAGAGGAGATGACAAATATCTACGGCGGAATCTTCTCAAAGAGATTTGTGATGTTTCGAGGGGAAAGACTGCAGTATTATATCACGGAGGAGTCGGGCGGAAGCGAGAATCTGACGCAGAGCGGGGTTATCGAGATAGAACCTGACGAAAGCGCGGACAATACTTTAAGGTACTGTCTTTTAAATGAAGTCATACTGTGCAATATACTGGAAGATTATGAAAGCATGGAAGGGGCGCTTAAGGATTATCTGAAGAAGCGCGCCCTGTTGAAGGATCTTTGATAGGAAAGAGGATAAATGAGAACTGTTGCGGGATTGGATCTTTGTGATGATGTGACGCAGATAAGTCTGCTTACATCGGGGGAAACCGGGAAAATGGAGGTCGTGACAAGGCCTGTTCTTATGGGAACTGAAAAATACTGCATTCCCACTAAAGCCATGAAGATCAATGATAAGGAAGAATGGATATTCGGACAGGAAGCGGACAGGGCCCCGGAAGGGTTCGGCACGATGTACCGGGATCTGATAGAACTGGCCTCGGATGATGAATCAAAAATACCGGTCCTTTCCGGTTTTATCAGGCATGCTCTTAAAGGGGTGACTTTTAAGAGCGAGTGGCCGGCAAAGCCGATGCTTTTTATTACATTAAGACAGTTGGATTCAAAATCCTTAAGGACCGTAAAAAGAGCGGTGGAGCTGCTGGAATTAAATGATGTGGATATCAGGTTTTTAAGCCATGCCGAGAGTTATTTTTATTATTCAGCAAGCCAGTCCGAAGAATTAAAGATCAACAAGGTATGTCTGGTCGATTATGACGGAAAGACCGTAAGGACAGGGATGCTGTCCACCAACCGCAATATGAAGCCCAATGTCACATTTATCGATGAGAGGCAGTTTGAACTTGCGGAAAAAAGTGATATCGGAATGCTTAATATATGCCGTCAGGTCATGGACAGCGAGATAATTTCAAGCGTGTATCTTGCCGGTACCGGGTTTGAGGGTGACTGGGCCAAAGAGACCGTAAAATATCTTTGCGATGACGGACGCAGGGTGTTTCAGGGCATGAACCTGTATACAAAGGGTGCCTGCTATGCGGCAATGGATGTATCGGGAATAAAAAAGCTTGAGACGGGCGAGATCTTTTTGGACAGAGACAAACTGAAAGTAAATATAGGAATGGATCTTTGCATTGAGGGACAGATAAAATACAGATCCCTGATAGATGCAGGGATCAACTGGTTTGAAGCATCAAATGAGATAGAGGTAATGCTGGGAAAGGAAAGAGAGATAAGGATAACCTTAACTCCCATAAGCGGAGACGGCGACAGGATAGTCGTGATAAGGACAAACGGCATACCCGAAAGGCCGGAAAGAGCTTCGAGGGTAAGGCTGAGATTTGAGATGATCTCCGTATCGGAACTGAAGGTGACGGTTACCGATATGGGATTCGGAGAGATCTTTCCTGCTTCCGGAAATGAGATCACGCAGATCGTGGGTATCGAGGATGTGAAGGGAGAGGCTTCATGACCTATGAATGTATAGGGAAAAAAACGGGCACACCGTTTTATATAGAACAGCTCGGCCTTAATGTTTATTCATTTGAGGAACTGCTGTATTTTCTTAAGGGGAATGCATATATCCTTGACGATTCGGTCATAAACGAAGTCCTGTTTGATTTTATCGGAAAGGAACTGGAACTTCCGGATCTGCATGCCCAGCTTAAGGAACTGTACAGAAAAAACAAGGGACTTTCTGATTATGTATGTACGATCCTTGCGTACGGACACTATGTCAATGAAGAGGAACTTGAGAATATACGCCGTATAATCGAAGGAAATACGGATGTAAAACCCTTCATCAGAAGGAAGGCCAGAGGTGATTTCTTTTTTCAGAACAAAAACCATGTTGCGGCTGCCGAAGAATACAGGGCCGCGATCAGTGAATGCGACGGCAGTGACAGGAGACTTATATCCGTATATCACAATCTGGGCATGATATATGCAGGTTCATATCTGTTCAGGGAAAGCTCTGCTTATTTCAGAAAGGAATGGGAACTGTCCGAAGACAGGGATGCTCTGAAAAGATATCTGAAGGTTCTGAAGATCGGTGTATCAAAATCCGAGTTTGAAGAAGAAGTGCTGAAAACCGATCCTGATCCGGAAGTTTTTGAAATGGCAAAGGAAGAGATTGAAAAGGCGGAAACGGAAGCCGGAAATGAGGTTTCCGCGCTGATGGATCTGCAGTATCAGGACAGGGTGGGCTTTATCAGAAAGGCGGAAGAAATGATACTGGAACTGAAGAACGAATACAGGGTTACGGTTTAAGATCCTGAAAGGATTAAGCATTTTAAACCGTAACGATACAGGATAGAAAAATGGGCATATTCAAAAAAATAGGCGATTTTTTTGCTAAATACAGTATAGAGGCCGGGTTTGAAGAGGAAGATCTGTTTGACGGTGAAGATATTGCGAAGATAGAAACACCCGACAGAAATGAGATAGATATTTCAAACCCCATGATGCGTGAAAGATATGTCAGAAACTGCTGCGACCAGATGCTCGAATCCACGCGTGAAATAGATGAGGCAACGAGGGAATACAGGCTGGTAACGGATTATTTAAACGATATGGAAACGATAGACAAGCTTCCACCGGAAAGATACGGTCCGTTAAAGCATGCCGCCGAAGAAGTGATGAGACTTGAAACCAAGAGCCGGCTGCATTCCGAAAAGATAGGCAGGATAAGCAATGACAGATATGAAGATATGGAAGCCATTGCCTCCGACATGCCCGGTGCCCTTGAAGAAATGAAAAAAAACGAGGATTATAAATTTCTTGTCCGGGGAGATCTGCAGAAGCTTGAGGGCGAAAAAGGAGCGTACGCTTTCCAGAAGAAAGAGATGTCGGTAAAGCAGGTAAGCTGCAGGAATTTTGTGATGATCACAATATGCTCGTTAAGCTTTATCATTCTGATGCTTCTGGTCCTCAAATACATGTATCAGATGGATGTTATCTTGGGCTGCGTGATAGCCTCCTTTGCCGCTGCTGTTGCCATGACTCTGATATTCGTGGAATATATAGGCGCGGGATCGGAGATGAGAAAGGCGTCGAACTTCTTAAACCAGGTGATAGCAAAACAGAATACGGTAAAAATAAGATATGTGAATGTCGAAAATCTTCTCCAGTATCAGTACAGGAAGTATCATGTGAATTCTTCAGACGAACTTGAGTATTTCTGGGATATGTATCTGGAGGAAAAAAACGAAAGACAACTGCTTGATGAAGCGGGAGGCGATCTTAAACACGCCATGGATACCTTCATGAGCCTGCTTAAATCCATCAGATTAAAATATCCTACAATATGGTCCCGTCAGGCTTATGCTGTCGTTGACAGAAGAGAGATGGTTGAGCTGCGTCACGATCTGGTTGAAAGAAGACAGTCGCTTCGAAAAAGAATCGAATATAATAACGAGAACAGAAACATGGCAAAGGATGAGGTGAATGAACTGGTGAAGAAATATCCGAACTATGCTTCCCAGATCATAGCTATCGTCTCGGCCTATGAAAAAGATGAAAAATAAAATACAGACTGATCCGGCAGCAACATGGTAGCGGCTTTAAGGTTGTAATAAACATTTTTGTGTAATATAATCTTGTGCGGTCTGTCGCATCCGGCCGGGCAGGTCAGATATGAAACTTTGTTTTACACAAGGAGGGAAAATGGCAGATACGGATAAATACATAAGTCCGCTTTCGGAAAGATATGCAAGTTATGAGATGCAGAATATCTTTTCCCAGGACAGGAAGTTCACGACATGGAGAAAATTATGGATAGCTCTTGCCGAAACGGAAAAGGAACTTGGGCTTGATATCACAGATGAACAGATAGAAGAGCTGAAAAAACACCGCGATGATATCAATTATGAAACGGCGCGTGAAAGGGAAAAGGTTGTTAGACATGATGTGATGAGTCATGTTTATGCTTATGGAGTGCAGTGCCCGAAAGCCGCAGGGATAATTCATCTGGGAGCCACATCCTGCTATGTGGGAGACAATACCGATATCATCATAATGGCGGATGCCTTAAAGCTTGTCAGAAAAAAGATCCTGAATGTGATAGAAAAGTTATCTGCCTTTGCGGATAAATATAAGGATGTTCCGACACTTGCGTTTACTCATTTCCAGCCGGCTCAGCCGACTACAGTAGGAAAGAGGGCAACGCTATGGATTCAGGACTTTCTCATGGATCTTGAGGATCTCGAATATGTATCGGGAAGCTTGAAACTCCTCGGTTCAAAAGGAACAACCGGAACCCAGGCAAGTTTTCTTGAACTGTTTGAAGGAGATCAAGAAAAAGTTGACGCCCTTGACGGCATGATAGCCGAAAAGATGGGCTTTAAGGAGTGCTACGCAGTTTCGGGACAGACTTACTCAAGGAAAGTTGATCTTCGGGTGATGAATGTCCTTTCGGGGATAGCGGTCTCGGCTCACAAGATGTCGAATGACATAAGGCTTCTGCAGCATTTAAAGGAGGTTGAGGAACCTTTTGAAAAAACTCAGATCGGATCATCTGCCATGGCGTATAAAAGAAATCCCATGAGAAGCGAAAGGATAGCGTCTCTTGCAAGATATGTGATGATCGATGCCCTCAATCCTGCCATAACCGCTTCGGTTCAGTGGTTTGAACGCACGCTTGATGATTCTGCAAACAAGAGACTATCCATACCGGAGGGCTTTCTTGCAGCTGACGGCATCCTTGATCTTTGCATGAATGTTGTCGACGGTCTTGTAGTCAATGAAAAGGTGATACATAAAAGACTCATGCAGGAACTGCCTTTCATGGCTACCGAAAACATAATGATGGATTGTGTTAAAAAGGGCGGAAACAGACAGGAACTCCATGAGCTGATAAGAGAGCACAGCATGGAAGCGGCGCTCCATGTCAAAAGAGACGGTCTTGAAAATGATATGTTGAAACTGATCGCCGATGATGAAAACTTCGGTGTTTCGTATGAAGAACTTGTAAATAATATGGATCCAAAAAAATATGTGGGATGCGCGCCCCACCAGGTTGAAAAATTCCTCAAAGAAAAAGTTAACGGGATCCTTGAAAAAAACAAAGAACTGCTTGGAGCAGAAGCTGACATAAAAGTCTGATTATTTGGAGGTTGTAAAATGGTAAAGGCTATAGTTGGAGCAAACTGGGGTGATGAAGGAAAGGGAAAGATGACCGATGTCCTCGCAAAGACAGCTGATGTTGTCGTGAGGTTCCAGGGGGGCGCAAATGCCGGTCATACCATAAAGAATCAATACGGAAAGTTTGCGCTTCACACCTGTCCTTCGGGCGTGTTCAATGAAAATGTCACAAACATCATAGGAAACGGAGTGGCTTTGGATATCCCGAAGCTTATCGATGAACTTGAATATATAGCGGAAACCGGAAAGGATAAGGGAGTTCCCAAGCCGAAGCTTCTGGTCTCGGACAGGGTTCAGATAGTGATGCCTTATCATAAGATGTTCGATGCTTATGAGGAGGAGAGGCTTAAGGGGCGGTCGTTCGGATCCACAAAGTCCGGCATAGCACCGTTTTATTCGGATAAATATGCCAAGATAGGCATACAGGTAAACGAGCTTTTTGATGAGGAATACCTTAAGGAAAAGCTTGAAAACATATGCAGCATAAAGAATGCTCTGCTTGTAAATCTTTATGAAAAAGAACCTCTCGATAAGGATGAGCTTTTTGAGACCTGCATGGAATACAGGGAGATGATAAGCCCTTTCCTTGCAGATACGGCGCTGTTTCTTGATGAGGCCCTGAAAGCCGGAAAGACGGTGCTTTTGGAGGGACAGCTCGGCACCATGAAGGATCCGGATCACGGGATATATCCGATGGTCACATCAAGTTCCACGGTTGCGGGTTACGGCGCAGTTGGCGCAGGAATACCGCCTTATGAGATCAAACAGATAGTTGCGGTTACGAAAGCGTATTCTTCGGCAGTCGGAGCAGGAGCCTTTACTACTGAGATCCTTGATGAAGAGGAAGCAGAGGAACTCAGGAAACGAGGCGGAGACGGAGGAGAGTATGGGGCTACAACAGGCAGACCAAGAAGGATGGGATGGTATGACTGTGTGGCATCAAGGTACGGATGCAGGCTTCAGGGCACTACCGATGTAGCATTAACAGTGCTGGATGTACTCGGATATCTTGATAAGATCCCTGTATGTACCGCATATGAGATAGACGGAAAAAAGGTTACGGAGTTTCCCACGACGAGGCTTCTTGAAAAGGCAAAACCTGTATATGAGATCCTTCCCGGATGGAAATGTGATATCGGGGGAATTAAAAAGTATGAGGATCTTCCCGAAAACTGCAGAAATTATATAGAATTCATTGAAAAGCAGCTCGGTTACAGGATAAGCATGGTCTCTAACGGACCGGGGAGAGAAGATATCATTTACAGATAGGATACAGCCGATGATAAAAAATGTGATATTTGATATAGGCAATGTTCTTGCCGCTTTCAGGTGGCGTGAATTTATAAAGGATTTCGGTTTTGATGACGAAATATGCGAAAGGATCGGAAATGCCGCCATGGCTTCGCAGGCCTGGTTTGATTTTGACGCAGGACTGGATGAAGATCTGGTCCTTCAGGAATTTATCTCAAATGATCCGGGCATTGAAAAGGAACTGCGTCTGATCTTTTCGGATATAGGCAGAACCATTGAAATGTATGATACCTCGATTCCTCTGCTTGAGGCTTTGAAGGCTGCGGGATACAGGAGGCTGATCCTCTCAAATCTTTCAAAAAAGACCGTGAGAGAATGCGCCAAAGATCTTGTGTTTCTGGATCATGTTGACGGAGGAATACTGTCATACAGGGTCGGAACGGTTAAGCCGGGGCAGGAGATATATAAGCTCCTAATAAAACGGTATGATCTTGTGCCTTCAGAATGTGTATTTATTGATGACAGGGAAGAAAATATCCGTACTGCCACGGAACTGGGCATGAACGGTATTGTTCATAAAAGTTACGAAAACACTCTCAACGAACTTAAAGATCTTGGAGTAGTCATACCTGTTGCTTAATTTCCAAATGAAGGATCACATGTGAGACGAAGTCCCAGTTTTCTGAACATCCGCTGGTCAACCTCTGAAAGTATGACAGTTGAGTGAGCTTCGCATCCGCGCAGGAAGGGAAGCTGTTTTAAGGCCTTTGCCGCATCGGGATTGGTGGCGGCGGATACGGAAAGGGCGATCAGCATCTCGTCGGTATGAAGTCTGGGATTGCGGCTTCCCAGATAATTTGTCTTTAACCCCTGGATGGGTTCTATTGCTTCCCTCGATATCAGATGAACGGCATGATCGATTCCTGCAATAAGCTTCATGGAATTGAGCAGACATGAAGCAGCAGCTCCGAGAAGATCGTTTGTACGGCCTGTCATTATGCGCCCGTCATCAAGCTGGATGGCCGCGCAGGGGTTAACGGTATCTTCTTTTCTTTTCCTGGCTGCCACAACAACCTTTCTGTCATCCTCGGTAACTCCGGCCTGTTTCATGAGAAGCTGGAGCTTCATGCCCATATCCTTTGGAGCATTACCGATCTTTGCATCACAGATTCCCTTAAAATATCTGCGTATTATTTCCTGTTTTGAGGCCTCACAGCATACATCGTCATCTATGATGCAGTTGCCGGCCATATTTACACCCATATCAGTAGGTGATTTATATGGAGACTTTCCGAGGATCATCTCAAACATCGTATTCAGAACAGGAAAGATCTCGATATCCCTGTTGTAATTTATAGTCGTCTGTCCGTAGGCCTCCAGATGGAAGGGGTCGATCATATTGACATCATTTAAGTCGGCAGTAGCGGCTTCGTAGGCGATATTTACGGGATGCTTTAAGGGGAGGTTCCATATCGGAAAAGTCTCAAACTTTGCATATCCTGCTGTGACACCGCGCTTATGTTCATGATAAAGCTGTGACAGGCATGTTGCCATTTTACCGGAGCCGGGACCCGGAGCCGTGACAACCACGAGAGGACGGGTAGTCTTTACAAATTCATTTTTGCCGTAGCCTTCCTCGCTGACGATCCTCGTGATATCTCCGGGATAGCCGGGTATCACATAGTGAAGATAGGTATTGATATTATGTGTTTCAAGTTTTAAGCGGAATCTGTCAGCGGCTGCCTGACCGGTGTATTTTGTGATAACTACCGATGAAACATAGAATCCGAGATTTCTGAATGAATCGATGAGCCTTAAGACATCAACATCGTATGTAATGCCGAGGTCTTCTCTGGTCTTGTTCTGTTCAATGGCATCTGCGCTGATCGCAAATACTATCTCTGCCTCATCCTTTAAGTTTTCAAGCATCTTGAGCTTGCTGTCGGGTTCAAATCCGGGAAGGACCCTGGAAGCATGATAATCATCGAAAAGCTTTCCCCCGAATTCGAGATAGAGTTTTTCGAATTTGTCTATCCTTTCCCTGATATGCTCCGACTGGATGCGGACATACTTTTCATTGTCAAAACCGGTCTTATTCATCCTATCCTCCAAAGAATATTTGTGGTATAATCGTGAAGAAAAATGAATCGCGAAAGTTGCTTCAGCAACGGAGCGATTCGTAACATTATTGTAAGTATATCAAATGATAAAAACGGTGTAAACACATGACTAAAAGCGAGATAAACGAGATAAAGAAGCAGTTTACGATGGACGGGTGCACCATAGACCGCATCTGCGGCTGCTATGTTAATAACGAAAAGGAAAAGATGTGCGTTTCGGCGGAGAATTTCCAGTCACTTCCGGATGAGGAAATGCACAAATATTTCGATATCCTGAAAAGATCACTTTCCGGTATCGAGGGTAAAAACCTTCTTACGATGGAATATAAAACATCCGATGAGGGCGAGGGCAGTAAACAGGATCTCTTACTGAAACTGAGAAACAGCGAATTAAAAGACCCTGAACTTGTAGATGCCTTTTTTGATCAGGTCATCGAAAGCTATGATACGGTCGAGAAATATTACATAGTGCTTGTCCATGCCTCATATGATGTTCCGCAGATCGGGACTGACAGGATAATGCAGGATGATGCCTCGGAAACGGTATTTGATTATATAATCTGCAGCATATGTCCTGTAAGACAGACAAAAGCAGCGCTGACCTATATTGCGGATGAAAAAAGAATGGGCGAAAAAGCGAGAGACTGGATAGTAGCGGATCCCGACAAGGCATTCATGTTTCCGCTTTTTTCAGACAGAGCCGCCGATATCCACGGTCTTCTGTATTACAGCAAAAAAAGCGGAGAACTTATGGAGAGCTTTACCGATGGGGTTTTTGGCTTGAAGGAACCGGTTTCCGCGGATGAACAGGCAGAGGTGTTTAACAACCTGATCACAAGGACTGTCGGAGAGGATGTATCATTTGAGACCGTAAAGGATATACATGAAAATGTGTCGGTCATGCTAAGGCAGTATGACGATCCCGAAGAACCCCTGTCCTTCGGCAGGGACGATGTAAAGAAACTGTTTGAAAAAAGCGGAGTCAGCGATGATGACATGAGGGACTTCGGCAATAAATACGAGGAGACCGTAAAGGAGACCCTTGAAGATGAGGATGCGGATGTTTCGGACACAAGGATCAGAGCTGCCAATATAAACGGGATGAAAAAATTTGATATAAAGACGCCTGATGTTGTGATCAGGGTGAATCCCGAAAGGACAGATCTTATCACCACGCGGGTCATAGACGGGAGACAGTGTATAGTCATAGCGGTTAATGACAGGGTTGAAGTAAACGGGATCACGGTAAAAGTTTAGGATTACATGAGGATCTTTCATATATGAGTGATGATTTAAAGATATATAAGGATGAAAACAAAATAGGGAATGTTTCGAAGAAACTTTTTGTAATAATGTTCCTTTGGTTTTCGGCATCATGTGTCGTGGTTACGATGTTATATATCGCAGGATTCATAGAGGCATCTTTTACGGCGCTTTTGCTGATCCTTGCGGTTGCTTTTTTCATCAGCTTCTCGCCTGCAGTCATTTTTATAATCCTGTACACAAAAAAACAGACAGAAAAGGAATATGAGCTGTTTGTCGAACTTGCCACGGAGGAAGAAAGATACAGGCTGGCTTTTGAAAATTCCAAGGATCTGATCTATGAGTACGACTTTGCAAACGGCGCCCTGTCCTGCTTTGGAAACTATGAGGATGAAAGCGGTCAGGCAGGTGACATGACAAGATTTACGGGTACCCTTGAGAGCATGGTACTGAACGGCGACTATGTTTATCATGAGGATATCCAGAAGGTGGTGGATTTTAAGAACGGCAAGACTTCCGAAAGCTTTGCGATAAGACTTCGACGCAGTTCAGAGAGCCCTTACAGATGGTATATGGTAGAAGGCTCAGTGGTTTCCGACAATGAGAAACCGGTAAGGCTTGTCGGAAAACTACGGGACATAGACAGGGAAAAACAGCAGGAAAAAGAATTCCTGGAAAATTCCAAAAAGGATGATGCGACCGGTTTTTATACATGGGATGTCGGCGCAAAGATCATCGAATCAAAACTTGACGGCTCAAAAAAGAGCGTGATGTTCATGTTCTTCAAGATACTCAACATGGGCATGATGGATGAAGATTACGGAACGATCTTTGCCGACGCGCTGATCGTGCATGTCGCAAATGTCCTGAAGAGCAGCACCAGAGAAGAGGATACCCTCATAAGGATAAACAGGTCGGCTTTTGCGGCTGTACTGCCTGATATCTCCTCCGACGGAATGATGATGATGCATACCGGTATAGAAAGACAGCTTGAGCACATGTACACCGGAGCTGATAATACAGGAGGGCTCGACTATATTATCAGGTTCTTTGATAAAAAGAGCGATCTTGAAAATGCCGCCGCGTCCGAGCTGCAGGCGGATGATCCGGGACTTAACAAGGTCGTGGGCATCAGATACGATACCGTCAGTTTTGCATTCAACATCCTTGAGCACACCAGAGATATAAACAGTGCCATGGGTATGCTCCTTGAGTATATCGGATCGCAGTTCAATGTAACCGCCATTCATGTAATGGAAAAGGAAGAAACACCGGGTGTCGAGACATGTCTTTTTGAGTGGAGATCGGGGCCGATGAGCTTCGGCGCGCACCCTGGCGAAAGAAGAGAGACCGATCCCATCGACATGGAACATATTTACGAGATGTTTGCGAACCACGATTTTGTCATTTTGGACAGACATGCCCTCATAAGTCTTACGGACAAGACCAGGGGCAGGTATCTGCGCAATCATACTTCGCATCTTCTCGTTGCCATGCTTTCGGGCGGAGAATGTGTCGGAGTGATCGATTACGAGCATCTGAATCCGGAATATCTGTGGCCGGAAGAGACCAGCGCCACCTTAAATGAAGTGACGAGAGTCATATCCACATACATCCTGAAAAACAAATCGGATAACGCAAGCCGCGCCAAGTCGGACTTTCTCTCATCAATGTCGCATGAAATAAGGACTCCGATGAATGCGATCTCCGGTTTTTCGGAGCTGATCCTTGCCGAAAAGGATCTGAACGAAAATACCAGAAAATATGCCAATGATATCAAAGCTTCTTCCGAAAGCTTGATCTCCATAATAAACGATATCCTTGACTTTTCAAAGATCGAAGCCGGAAAGTTTGAGATCGTTGAGGGCAATTACAGACTGTCCTCCATGTTAAATGATGTTTATTCCATCATCGGCGTGAGAATAGGCGAAAAAGGCATTGCTCTTGATGTGATAACGGAAGGAAAGATTCCCGACGGACTTGTGGGAGACGAATCGAGAGTCAAGCAGGTCTTCTTAAACATTCTGAACAATGCGGTAAAGTTCACTAACAAGGGAAGCATCACGCTGACCATCTCATGGGAAAAACAGACTGAGGACAGCGGCATTCTCCATGCTTCGGTAAAGGATACCGGCATAGGCATAAAGGAGGATGATCTCGAAAGGATATTTGAATCTTTCAGCCAGGTTGATATCGTAAGAAACAAATCCATAAAGGGAACCGGCCTTGGACTTGCCATATGCAAGAATCTGGTTGGCCTGATGGGCGGAAAGATAAATGCCGTATCAACCTATGGACAGGGCACGACATTCAGCTTCTCGTTCAAACAGAAGATATATGATGACAGCGACTGTATTTTTGATCCAAACAATCTTAAACGCATCGAAAGAAAAGCATTTACCGTTCCGTTCATCGCTCCGGAAGCGAGAGTTCTCATAGTCGATGACAACAAGGTGAACCTTGAAGTTGCCAAGGGTCTGCTCGGTCAGTATAAGTCTCATGTATATGCCGCGCTTTCAGGCGAGGAAGCGCTTGATATCATATTCAGGGAAGAACCGTTTGATATCATCTTTATGGATCACATGATGCCGAAGATGGACGGTGTGGAGACCACAGCTCATATACGACACAGAGAGATGGGAGGAAATAATGTTCCGATAATCGCCCTGACTGCCAATGCGATAAAAGGAGCCGACAAGCTTTTCCTTGATGCCGGGATGAATGATTATATCTCAAAGCCCATTGACTTAAGACTTCTTGCTTCCGTTATGGACAGGTGGCTTCCCGAGGAAAAGAAGATAAGAGATTTCGATGCGGGACAGGAAACAAAAGAAAACGAAAGTCAGTCCGAGGGCGGTTATGAAAATACCGCGGGTCAGGCTGCGGCTTCTGTCGGTGATGACATAGTAAACGAAGGAGAGTTTTCGGTGCTGAAGGGCATCGATGCAAGCCTGGGACTTTCGAACTGCCTGGGTGATTCGGATACCTACAGCGGACTTTTGAAGACCTTCATTGATTCCGATTCATACAACGAGGCGAATAAATTCTATCTGGAAAACGATCTGGAAAACTACAAGATCACGGTACATGGCTTGAAAAGCGCTGCGAACTATATCGGAGCATCAAAACTTTCGGCTTATGCAAAGATGCTTGAAATGTTTGCAAAAGACGGCGATTCCAAATCCATAGACAGGGACCATCCCGGACTGAAGCCCCTGTATACGGAAGTGGCGGATTCGATCGTTGAATTCTTAGGCGGACAGGCAGATGACAGTAAAGAGATAAACAAGACCGAGATAGGAAAAGATGAGGTGCTTCAGCTTACAGAGAATCTGCTGGGATTCATTGAAGACATGGATCTGGACGCGGTATCCCGCAAAGCAGAAGAAATGGCGGGGCTTAAATATGATAATGAAGAGATAAACGAACTGATAAACGGGATAGTAAATGATGCTTCAAACTTCGATTTTGACGAAGCTGCCCAAAAAGCAGAAAAAATCAAAATGATGTTGACACAGTCGAATTAAGTGGTATAAAATACCATCTGTGTGTGTTTTGGGATGAATTTCCCGCCGTGTAGGGAATATACCCAGTTTTTTAATGAACATATAATAGACCCGCATCGTTATAATGATAGGAGGTGTAGTCGTGGCAAATATCAAATCGGCAAAGAAGAGGATACTTACAAGCCGTAAGAGAGCCGAAGCAAACAAAGCTGTAAAGAGCGGCGTGAAGACATCGATAAAGAAGGTATATTCAGCAATTGAGTCTTCTGACAAAGCAGCAGCATCGGAAGCTCTGAAGGCAGCGATTTCCGACATTGAAAAAGCCGGTTCCAAGGGAGTATATCACAAGAGCAATGCTTCCAGGAAAGTTTCCCGTCTTACTAAGGCCGTTAACAGGATGGTCTGATATCTACAGTTTTTTAGGAATGCGCGGGCCGTATCAAGCGGCCCGTTTTTGTGCATTGTCAGATCATAAGAGATTAAAGATCCCATGAATATTCAAAAAGACCATATCAGAAATTTTTGTATCATAGCCCATATAGATCACGGAAAATCAACTCTTGCCGACAGGATACTTGAAAAGACGGGACTTCTTACAGAAAGAGAGATGCAGGATCAGGTCCTTGATAATATGGAACTTGAACGAGAACGGGGAATTACGATTAAATCCCAGGCTGTCCGTACGGTATACAGGGCGAAAAACGGAGAGGAATATATCCTTAACCTGATCGATACACCGGGCCATGTCGACTTTAACTATGAAGTCAGCAGGTCTTTGGCTGCGTGTGACGGGGCGATCCTCGTCGTTGACAGTGCTCAGGGGATAGAGGCACAGACGCTTGCCAATGTTTATCTGGCAATGGAACATGATCTGGATGTGTTTCCTGTATTAAACAAGATCGATCTTCCAAGCGCGGATCCCGACCGGGTTGCAAATGAGATAGAAGATGTGATAGGGATAGAGGCCATGGATGCCCCCAGGATCTCGGCAAAAGCCGGGACCGGCATAGATGAAGTGCTCGAAGAGATCGTAAACAGGATCCCGGAACCTGCTGGATCCGAATCCGAGCCCTTAAAGTGTCTGATATTTGATTCTGTCTACGATCCGTACAAGGGAGTTATAGTTTTCCTGCGCGTATTTGACGGCAGCGTAAAAGCCGGAGACAGCATCAGGTTTATGGCTACGGGAAAAACCGATGAAGTGGTGGAAGTCGGATATTTCGGGGCGGGAAGGTTCATACCCTGTGATGAACTGTCGGCAGGGATGGTCGGGTATATCACGGCCTCAATAAAGGATCTTCGCCAGACAAGGGTTGGTGATACAGTTACAAGCGCCGACCGTCCGTGCAAAGAAGCTCTGCCCGGATATAAAAAAGTCAATCCGATGGTGTACTGCGGTGTTTATCCGGCGGACACCAAAAGATATCCCGACCTTCGGGATGCTTTGGAAAAACTGCAGCTTAATGATGCTTCGCTAAGCTATGAACCGGAGACATCCGTGGCATTGGGATTTGGGTTCAGGTGCGGTTTTCTGGGTCTTCTTCACCTTGACATCATTACCGAAAGACTTGAGAGGGAATATGGTCTCGAACTTGTAACAACGGCGCCGGGAGTTGTTTATAAGGTCCATAAAACAGACGGTGAAGTGATAGAACTCACAAATCCGTCAAACCTGCCCGATGTTTCCGAGATCGATTATATGGAAGAACCGCTGGTCAGCGCCCAGATAATGGTCTCAACGGAATTTTTGGGTTCCATCATCAGTCTGTGCCAGGAAAGAAGAGGCGTTCAGAAGGACATGGAATACATGGAAGAGACAAGGGTAATGTTAAAATACGATCTTCCGTTAAATGAGATAATCTATGACTTTTTTGATGCATTAAAAAGCAGATCAAAGGGTTATGCAAGTTTTGATTATGAGATGAAGGAATATGTCCGTTCCGAACTTGTGAAGCTTGATATCCTCATCAACAGGGAATATGTGGATGCCTTGTCATTTATAGTGTTTAAGGACAGCGCATATGAGAGGGGCAGCAAAATGTGCGCCAAACTCAAGGAAGAGATTCCCAGACATCTCTTTGAGATACCGATACAGGCTGCGGTGGGAGGAAGGATAATTGCCCGGGAAACTGTCAAGGCTGTACGGAAGGATGTGCTTGCCAAGTGTTACGGAGGAGATGTTTCCAGAAAGAAAAAGCTTCTTGAAAAACAGAAGGAGGGCAAAAAGAAGATGCGTGAGATCGGAAATGTCCAGATCCCGCAAAAGGCCTTTTTGTCGGTGCTGAAGTTGGATGAAGAATGAGATTTCGGTATATGTTCATCTGCCTTTCTGCGTAAAAAAATGCAGGTACTGCGATTTTCTGTCGGGGGTTTTCGATGATGATCTTGTAGCGTCTTATATTGAACGTCTCTTAGGCGAGATAGGTTTTTATGAAAAACTGATCTTTGACAGGGAGATAAAGACCGTCTATTTTGGCGGCGGGACGCCATCTGCTATCCCGCCATCCTTCATAAATACCATTATTAAAAAACTTAACGGAATAAGCGGATTCGGGAACGGATGCGAGATTTCGATAGAGATGAACCCGGGAACCGTAAACGAGGAAAAGGTGAAGGCTTATCTTGAATGCGGGATAAACAGGTTCAGCATAGGACTCCAGTCCGTGAATGATAATGAGCTTGCCGCATTGGGAAGGATTCATTCCTATGATGATTTTCTTTATGCTTATGATCTGCTGAGAAAGAACGGTGTTTCAAACATCAATGTTGATCTTATGACCGGTATACCTCACGAAACTGTATCTTCCGCAGTAAGATCTCTTGAGAGTGTGTGCCGTCTTGATCCCGAACATATATCCGTATATACGCTTATCCTTGAAGAAGGCACTGTATTTTACGGTATGGAAAGAAAAGATCTTGATCTTCCCGATGAAGATACCGGATTCATGATCTACGAAGAAACGCACAGGATCTTAAAAGATCACGGTTTTGAAAGATATGAGATCTCAAATTTTGCAAAAAAAGGTTATGAATGCCGTCATAACATTGTTTACTGGGAACTGGGAGACTATATCGGATTCGGGGCGGGCGCCGCGTCACGCCTGGGAATGCACAGGTTTTCCAACATACATGATGTAAAGGGTTATATCTCTTCAGACGGATTGAGATTAGAGGAAGATCTGCAGCTTAATGAAACAGAATGCATGAGCGAGTATCTTATCATGGGCCTTCGGATGATACGGGGGATAAGCATGAGATCCTTTAAGAAGCGGTTTGGCAGGGAACTTAAGGATGTATACGGGGATATCATTGCAAAGTATGAAAAAGAGGGCCTTTTGAGCATTTCGGATGACAGGCTTAAATTTACCCCGAGAGGACTTGACCTGTCCAATATTGTTCTTAAGGAATTCGTGTGATTTTCATTGTTTTTTTGTGGTTTTATTGGTAGAATAGAGGGGTATGTATATCTAACATCGGGGGGATGTTATGACAAGTTTTGATTTCCGTTATTATACGCAAGAGGATAAGCTGGTAGCTACATCTGATATAAAGGATATACTGCCGGGTTTTTCCACGATCAAACCCTTTGTCGGAAATATTGAGCTTGGAGCAAGGGTGTATTCCGATGACTGCAAACGGGCCATTGATTTTTTCTCTCATCTGGAGGATCTCGCCCACGATGCATGCTGCTTTATCCGTATGATGGATATAAACGGTGAGTATCCGTGGTTTCAGGTTTTTGTCCCGTACAATTCCCAAAATGAAGACTATATATCGGGTACCTTCACAAAAATCGAGGATAATGTTGAATTTCCTTTCGGTGAAGTGACTGACAGGATGACATTCTTTTCGGTTCTGCGTTTAAGACTCGATGAGATGCCGCTTTATGATGTGGCAAATCTTATGATCATCGAACTTACATATTACAAAACGCTTGAACTGATGAATAAAGAAAAAGCGGCAAAAGCGCTTGCGGAATCGGAAGAGATAATAAGAGGCACTCTGCGTGATTCCGATCTTATCGCTTATGTCGGAAACGGCATATATCTTGCATCCTTAAACGGCATAAAGGATGACAAGATTCTTTGTGACAAGGCTGTTCTGATGATATCCACATTAAAGATCACATGGGGAGTATACAGTGAAGATGTTCTCCCGCAGACAGTCGCCATAGGAATGAGCACCGTCCCCCATGATTCAAGCCTTAATATCGCGGAGATCTACGACAAGGCCGCAAAAGCGCTGGTTGCGGCAAAGGACAGCCGGAAGAACACCTATATGTTCTTCACAAATACGATCAAGAAAGAAGAGGAGTTTGTAGGAAGGAACGTTTCCCTTCATGACATAGAACTTGTAAAGACGATCCTCAACCCTATACATACATGGGCTTATGCTGTAGATGAAAGACTTCACCTCATATACAAGAATGAGGCGCTCAATGAGAGGATACCGGGTGAATGCATAGGGTACTGCTATGATCTTATCAAAGGCGCAAAACAGCAGTGTGTGGATTGCCCGTTAAAGAGATTTGACAAGGAGAATTCATCTGTTGATTCCGATGTATATTCTCCCGGGCTTCGCAGGATCGTTCACTGCAGGACCACCAAGCTGATCATGAGGAACAATATCCGTGTTTATATCATCGCGGAGAGCCGCGAGGATATAACCAAACATATGAACCAGCTTTCGGAAAGCATGGAAAACTTCAATAAAGCCATGCTGAAGACTCAGGATATAGTCTGGGATATAGATCTCGTGCGTAATTCGTGTACGAGGATCCGCGAGGTCAACATCCTTGCCATGACCGAGAGGAGAGTGGACAATTACGAAAATCTGCGGAGATATTTCCACGATAATGTTGTCTGTCCCGATGACAGAGAGGACTTCTTAAATGCATCCTCGCCTGCATACTTAAGGGAGGCCGCAAAGATAGGCAGGGATTCGGTCGAGACAAAAGTCAGGCTCATGTATCAGGACGGAACATATCACTGGTATTCATTTAATACCGTTTTTGAGGATGACAGGGTTTTTCTGACCGCAAGGGATATCAATGACTTAAGCCAGGACATAGTAAAGGATTTCGTGACGGGCCGCAAATATGACCAGGTGAAGGATCTGAACGAAACGCAGAACGAGCTTGCCCAGAATTATGAAAGAAGCGAACATGTCAATGAACTGACAGGCATCTTTGTTTTTGAATATGATGTTCCGCAGTCGAAATACTATGTGTCGACTACTTTTGACAAGATGTTCAAGATACAGGATAATGCCCTCAAAAATGAGTGGTCGCTGCTTGAGAGTCTTGTGCCCTATGTGGATGACAAGGAGAAGTTTGATGACTTTGTGGGACGGGTAAAAAGAGAGCCCGATACTCATGAGATAACCCTCAGGCTTGTTAATAAATATGATGTTGCGCTTTATTTCACGATCACCATTCAGACACTTAAGGGCCTGAACAACCGGATAACCAGGGTTACAGGCTGTATTCAGGATGTCAATACGGAGATGGAGATCAAAGCCGAACTGGAATTCAGGGCTGATTACGATTCCATAACGGGACTTTACAATTCCGAAGCGTTCTACAGAAAGACCATGGAAAGGATATTCTTAAAGAACAAGTCGGAATTTGCCATGGTCGCCCTTGATATCAACAGGTTCAGGCTGATAAATGACAGATTCGGCGTTGAAGTCGGCAATAACTGTCTGAAGGAACTCGGCAAACAGATAACAAAATCCCTTCCGTGGGATGGCATAGCGGGAAGATATCAGGCAGATAATTTCTCGGTTCTCATCGAATATGAAAAAGATCAGGATATCCTTGATTATATTGAAAAACTCGGTATGGCATTCCATTTTGATGCCGCGGCAAGAAGCGGATCAACGCTTTCCTTCGGTATTTACAAGATAGTAGACAGGGATATACCGGTCCGGCTTATGTGCGACAGGGCAAGACTTGCAAAGAAGGATATAAAGGGCAACACGCTTACGAATTTTGCCGTTTATGATGACCGCATCAGACTGCAGCAGATAAGGCTTGCGGAGATGGAAAGCGAAATGCAGGTGGCTTTGGACAGACATGAATTCATAATGTATCTCCAGCCAAAGGTAGATCTTAACACGAACCGTATATGCGGTGCCGAGGCTTTGGTGCGCTGGCAGCATCCTGTCAAGGGACTCCGTATGCCCGGTGATTTCCTGCCGCTTTTTGAAAATAACGGATTTATCAAAAAGATCGATGAGTATATGTGGGAGACTACCGCCATCTATCTTTCAAAACTTAAGGAAAAAGGGATACATATTCCGATCTCCGTAAATATTTCAAGACTTCATATAAACAACACCGATCTCATTGGAGAGCTTGTCGGACTGGTCAAAAAATATGACATAGATCCGGCTCTGCTCGAGCTTGAGATAACCGAGACCATGTTTGTCGAAGATACCGACAATCTGTATGAAACCATGAGAAAACTCAAGGAGAACGGATTTATCATAGAAATGGATGATTTCGGTTCTGGTTATTCTTCGCTTAATATGCTGAAGGATGCTCCCGTTGATGTGATAAAGATAGACCGCTTCTTCATAGATGAGGTGATCGATACAAAGAGAGGCAAGGTGATAGTGGCAAATTCCATAGCCATGTCAAAACAGCTTGGATTAAAGGTTATAGCCGAGGGCGTGGAAAATCTTGAGCAGGTAGAATTCCTTAAATCAGTAAACTGTGATATAGCACAGGGCTATTATTATTCCAAGCCTGTTCCGCAGGAAGAATTTGAGGAGCTGCTTAAAAAACAGATATAAGCTTAAGCTGCCGTCCGAATAAGGGAGGATGTATAAATGTTATTTATCAGGCAGGAAAACCTGAAAGTGGGAATGAGGCTTGCAAAGCCGATCTACAACAAAAAAGGGGTACTTCTCTACGAAAGAGATTCGAAGCTTACCAGTCAGGGCATAGAGAGCGTAAAAAATTTCGGGATCATCGGTTTATATATTCTTGAACCTGCAGAACCCGTGCCCCCCATGACCGAGGATGATATCGAATTTGAACGCTTCCAGATGGTAAGTTCCTTTATCATTCAGGATGAATTAAAGGTTATAAAGGAAAATCACAAACAGTCGCAGCTGCAGACTTTGACGGCTTCCGTAATAAAAGGATACGGGAGACTTGACCGGAAGATCAATTTTGTACAGAATCTTCGAAGCAAGGAAGACAAGCTTGCCAAACATTCATTGAATGTTGCGATGCTTACCGCCATGATCACACATAAGCTTAATGTAAAGCTTTCCGAGCAGAACGACTGTGTTGTGGCGGCCATAGTACATGATATAGGAAAACTCGATGTTCCGCCCCAGATCCTCGAAAAGAAGGAAAGATCAAACGAGGATGAACGGGTCATCTTAACCTGTCAGAGAAGGGGAGAACAGGATATAGAGGCTACATTCCTTGCCACCCCTTCCATAAAAAGGATCGTATCACAGTTCAACAAACTGCTTGAAGGCGCCAGACAGGGCGTGGGAAGCGATAACCCCAAGATAGTAACGGGGGCAAAGGTGCTTCTTGTAGCAAATGATTATGACAGGATGACTGCCATGGATGATTCCGGTGAACCGCGTTCTGAAGTGTCGGCATTGAGAGTTCTGCTTGAGAACCACTCAATATATGACCAGGATGTGGTAAATGCCCTGATACAGAGTGTTAATTTCCTTGCTCCGGGCACCTGTGTTGAGCTTACAAACGGTGAAAAAGGTCTGGTGCTTGCTGAAAATCCGGGAAATGTTCTCGAACCCATGATACTCTGCTTTTCGGATAACAAGATCATCGATCTCGGACAGAAGCTGATCTACGGTGATCTCAAGATAAAGGATATGATGAAAACTCTGGATAACCGGTGCATCATGGATCATGATTCACTTTCCAGGATGGGCGTCAGTTTATGATCGATATCAAAGGACTTCTTTCGGAAGCGGTCAGGAGAGGCGCTTCCGATCTTCACATATGCTGTGGCGCATCACCGCAGTACAGGATTCACGGTAAATTAACGGATTCCAATCTTCAGAAGATGACACCTTCTGACTGTCTTGGCGTACTCCTTGATATGACAGATGAGGAACAGCGTATCGCCTTTGAAAAAGACGGCGTGATCGATGTTTCCGTATCTTTTGAGGGAGGGAGATTCAGGGTCAATGCTTATAAACAAAGAGGAACCATCACACTGGTGATAAGGATAGTTGACACCGAGCTCCCCGATCCGAAAGAATTATTCATCCCCGGACAGGTGATGGGTCTTTGCGAAAAGGAAAAGGGACTGGTTGTTGTCTCCGGTCCGTCGGGTTCGGGAAAATCCACGGTTCTGGCTGCATTTCTTGATCATATCAATTCCACCAGAAAGAAAAATATCATAACTTTGGAAGATCCTATCGAATATCTGCATGATCATAAGGTTTCGATCGTCAACCAGAGAGAGATAGGCATAGATGCCGATTCGTATGAAGATGCTCTCGACTGCGCATTAAGAGAGGATCCGGATGTCATATTTGTTTCAAGGATAGATTCATGCGAAGTTTTACTGTCGGTTCTCAGAGCCGTTGAAAACGGCAAACTCGTATTCATTGCATCTTTCTTCACAGGTGTGAGCGATGTTGTGGCGGGATTTATCGATATGTTTGAACCCGCCAAAAGATCCTCCGTCCTGACAAGGCTTTCTTCGGCATTGGAGGGGATAGTATGCAGACAGCTTATTCCGACTAAGGACGGATACAGAAGACCTGCCTATGAGGTTCTGCTGGCAGATAATAATGTAAGAAACACGATAAGAGCAGGCAAGATCTCTCTTTTGGGAAGTCTTTTGCATAACGGACATGACAGGGGAATGTTCACCATGGACGAATCTGTCTTTGGTCTTTATAAAAGCGGGATCATTGATGCTGATACGGCTGTCCGTTATTCTGTAAATACCGATGTTATGAAAAATATTGTTTCGCAATCCTGAGTTTCTTTGATTTTTTCTTTTTTTATTTATTAAGATTCTTAAAAGCTCCATTAACCTGAGCTCCTGATCCGGGAGTTGAAGTTTCTCTTGGGTTTATGTGTATTTCCACAAAAAACAAATGAATATATAAGGAGGTTTTTATTATGTTTGGCAGTGTTGACTCACTGGCAATGACGGGTCTTGACGCCAGACCTGTCTGCGTCGAGGCGGACATTTCCGACGGTCTGCCGGTTTTTGACATGGTCGGATACCTTGCAAAAGAGGTTGGCGAGGCAAAAGAAAGAGTGCGGACAGCGTTAAAAAACAGCGGTATCCATCTGCCGCCAAAAAGGATCACTGTAAATATCTCGCCCGGAGATATCAGAAAAAACGGGACATCATTTGATCTGCCTGTTGCTGTATCGCTGATGACTGCCATGGAGATGATCGATCCGCAATCGATAAAAGATATGATGATCTTTGGCGAACTCGGTCTGGAGGGTAAAGTCAAACCGGTGCCCGGTATACTCCCGATGGTCATAGAGGCAAGAAAACTCGGATATAAGCAATGCCTTGTTCCTTTTGACAATACGGAAGAAGGAAGCATAATAGAAGGAATAGATGTCCTGGGAGTAAAAAGCATAAATGAAACACTGTCACTCCTGACAGGAAAGACAAAGATCACTCCGGTAAAAAATGACCTAAAAATGATCCTGGCTAACGGGAAGAAGCCGCCGGATTCCGATCTGGCCGATGTAAACGGTCAGGAAGAGGTGAAAAGAGCCATGGAGATAGCGGCGGCAGGAATGCATAATATTCTCATCATAGGTCCTCCGGGAGCCGGAAAAACCATGATGGCTAAAAGACTTCCGGGCATTCTTCCGGCACTTTCGGTTCCGGAATGCATGGAGCTTACCAAGATCTACAGCATATCCGGTCTTCTTTCCAAAGAAGAAGGTCTTGTGACCAAAAGACCTTTTGTAAATCCCCACCACACCATAACACCGCAGGCTCTGTCGGGCGGCGGTTCAATACCCAAACCCGGCGAATGCTCGCTTGCGCATAAGGGAGTGCTCTTTCTTGATGAACTCCCCGAATTTGCGAAGAATTCTCTTGAAATATTAAGACAGCCTCTTGAGGACAGAAAGGTCCGTATTTCAAGAACACACGGAAACTATGTATTTCCGGCAGATTTTCTTTTGTGCGCGGCAATGAATCCGTGTAAATGCGGTTATTATCCCGACAGGAGCAGATGTACCTGCACCGAAAATGATGTCAGAAAATATCTCTCAAAGATCTCCGGTCCGCTGCTTGACCGGATAGATATATGCGTTGAGGCTTCAAGGATCGGATTTGAAGATCTTCGAAAAAAGTCCCGGAATAACGAAACGAGCACTATGGCGCGAAAAAGAGTTGAGGAAGCGGCAAAGATACAGGAGGAAAGATATAAAGGCACCGGGATCAGGTTTAACGGAGAACTGAAGATTTCGGATATGGACAGATACTGCCGACTGGGGGCCAAAGAAGAAAAACTGCTGCAGAAAGCCTATGAGACCCTTGGTCTGTCTGCAAGGAGCTGTCATCGTATCATCAGATGCGCAAGGACAATTGCGGATCTTGACAAAAGCGAAGATATAAAAACCGTACATATCAGTGAAGCCATAGCCTACAAGAGCATTGACAGGAGGTACTGGAATGGATGATATAAGATATATCACGGCCTTCGAAAAGGAGTATCCGGAAAAATTAAGGGAAATAAAAAATGCGCCTGCAGGAATCTATGTCAGGGGAAAACTTCCGGACAAAAACAAAAAAAGCGTTGCGATCGTCGGCTCGAGACAGTGTTCGATGTATGGGGCAAAGACCGCTGAATATTTCAGTTCAACTCTGGCTGCAAACGGTGTTCAGATAATAAGCGGGATGGCATGCGGAATAGACGGGATATCTCAGAAAGCCGCGATAGGTGCCGGTGGGACCACCTTTGCGGTTCTCGGATCGGGAGCGGATGTGGTATATCCTAAAAGCAACACTGAACTCTATGAAGATATCCTGAAAGAAGGGGGGATAATATCGGAACAGCCCCCGGGAACAGAACCTCTGGGACCTTATTTTGCCGAAAGGAACAGGATCATCTCGGCGCTCTGTGACTGTCTGCTTGTAATAGAAGCCAGGGTGAGATCCGGTACAGGCATAACCGTAAGGCATGCGCTCGAACAGGGGAAGGATATATTTGCTGTTCCGGGGAGGATAAATGATCCGATGTCAGCAGGCACGAACAAACTGATCGCGGACGGAGCGCTTGTGGCATTAAGCCCTGACTGCATACTGCAGGAACTGTTTAAGACCGGACCGGATGCCGTGATGATAAAGAAAGGAAAAAACGATAAAAACACGGCTGTTAGGATACCGCTTTCGGGAAATGAAAAGATCATTTATTCCCTGATGGACATGTACCCGAAAAAGACTGATGAACTCATGGCACAGTCGGGTCTGTCACTTGTCTGCGTGCATGATGCGGTACTGGAATTAAGGCTTAAGGGACTGGTTTTGGAATGCGGCAAGAACCATTATATTAGAAGCAATCTTTAAAAGGCCGGAATAAAAAACAGACTTGTCGATACAAAAAAAGTAGTGTATAGTACATGATTGTTTAATAACAGGCTCGAAAGGAAGTATTTGTTAAATGGCAAAAAACTTAGTTATTGTGGAGTCTCCGGCAAAGGTGAAGACTATCAGAAAATTCCTCGGGAGTAATTATGAGGTCAGCGCATCGATGGGACATGTCAGGGATCTGCCCAAGTCCCAGCTCGGAGTAGACATTGAAAATGATTTTGAACCCAAATATATCACGATCAGAGGAAAAGGCGATCTTCTGGCATCCTTAAGGAAGCAGGTAAAAAAAGCCGATACCGTGTTTCTGGCAACCGACCCTGATCGGGAAGGCGAAGCGATATCATGGCATCTGATGACAGCCCTTAAACTTGAGCCCGGACAGACAGACAAAAGCGTAAAGAGGATCACCTTTAATGAGATCACAAAATCTGCCATAAAGAAATCGTTGAAGGAACCCAAAGAATTAAATATGGATCTCGTTGATGCCCAGCAGGCCAGAAGAGTGCTTGACAGGATGGTCGGATACAATATCTCTCCATTATTATGGGCAAAGATCAAGAGAGGCCTTTCGGCAGGAAGGGTACAGTCGGTTGCTTTAAGGATCATATGTGACAGGGAAGATGAGATAGAGGCCTTTATTCCCGATGAGTACTGGACCATAGATGTGGATCTGGATGTAAAGGGCGAAAAAAAGCCTCTGCAGATCAGATTCTACGGAGATGAAAACGGAAAGACAGATATAAAGACCAGAGAACAGGCCGAAGAGATAAAAAAATTCTGTGAAAGCGCGGAATTTTCCGTAAAAGAGATCAAAAAGGGAGAGCGGATAAGAAAAAGCCCGCTTCCTTTCACCACAAGCACCATGCAGCAGGAAGCAAGCAAGGTTCTGAATTTTTCGACACAGAAGACCATGAGGGTGGCACAGCAGCTTTATGAGGACGGCCATATATCATATCTTCGTACCGATTCGACGAGGGTTTCCGATGAAGCAAAGGCTGCTGCAAAGGATTATATTTCTTCCGAATACGGAGAAAAGTATCTCGGAGAGGACAAAACGCAAAAGACGGAAGAGGGCAGAAATGTGCAGGATGCGCACGAAGCAATCAGGCCGACTGACATAACTCATACTCCGGCTTCGCTTAAATCAGCCTTTTCAAATGATCAGTACAAGCTTTATCAGCTTATATGGAAGAGATTTGTATCAAGCAGGATGTCAAATGCCGTATATGATACGACAAATGTCAGGATTTCCGCTTCAGACAGATATCTGTTTACAGTCAGTGCTTCAAAACTTAAGTTTGACGGATTCTTAAGCGTATATAAACCTTCGGATGACGAAGAAAAGGAATCCAATGTCCTTTCAAACGGACTCAGCGAAAACAGCAGACTTAAGCTTTTATCTGTAAAGCCTGCCCAGCATTTCACCCAGCCTCCGGCTCACTATACCGAAGCATCCCTTGTCCGGGCGCTTGAAGAACAGGGTATCGGAAGACCCAGTACCTATGCCCCCACGATAACAACCCTGCTTGCAAGAAGGTATATTACAAAAGAAGCAAAGAATATATATGTTACCGAGATGGGAAATGCGGTGAATAATATTATGAAGGATGCATTCCCGGAGATAGTCGATGCAAAATTCACCGCAACCATGGAATCCCTGCTTGATGAAGTCGAGGAGGGAAAAGTGAAATGGAAGAGTGTGATCGAAAATTTCTATCCCGATCTTGAAGAAGCCATAAAAAAAGCTGAAAAAGAGATAGAAGAGGTTAAGATTTCCGACGAAGAAACCGATATAATATGTGAAAAGTGCGGTCGTAACATGGTGATAAAATACGGACCTCACGGCAAATTCCTGGCATGTCCCGGATTTCCCGAATGTCAGAACACCAAACCCTATTTTGAGCCGATCGGAGTTACCTGCCCGAGATGCGGCGGCGATGTTGTAATGAAAATGTCCAAAAAAGGACGCAGGTATTACGGATGTTCAGGCTTCCCGAATTGTGATTTTTTAAGCTGGGCAAGACCTACAGATGAGAAGTGCCCCAAGTGCGGCAGCATGATGGTCGAAAGAGGTGCGCATCTGGTGTGTTCGAACGAGGAATGCAAGCATTCCGTAAAAAAGGAAACACAGACACAGCAGAACTGAAATGTCAAAATATTTAAGGGTTTTCATATAATTGCTTGTTCATATACTTAAATTGTGTTAAAATTGAACATAATAAAAAAGAAACAAGCAGGAATTGATTTTGGGTAATATTGAGCTTTTAGACAAGACACGAAAGATAAACAAACTTCTTCACAACAACAAAAAAAGCAAGGTCGTATTTGATGACATGTGTGTGGTGATGAGGGACATTCTTTCATCAAATGTCATCTGTCTTTCAAAAAAAGGAAAAGTGCTCGGCTTGGGGCTGGGTACCAGAGAAGAAAAGGAGAGGCCGATCTTCGGAACGGCAAGAGGAAGCTTTATCGATGAGGTACAAAACGAAAGGCTTCTGGGAATCCTTTCCACAAAGGAAAACGTCAATCTCGAGACACTTGGATTTGATGAGGAAAAGTCGGGATTGTACAAGGCTCTCATCACACCTATTGATATAGGAGGACGCAGGCTCGGAACACTGTTTTTTTACAAGAGCAGTGAGGACTTTTCAATAGAAGATATAATCCTGTGCGAATACGGTGCAACAGTTGTCAGCCTCGAAATGCTCCGCTCGGTGAGGGAAGAGGACGAACTTGAAAACAGGATGAGTCTTGCAATAGAGGGAGCGTTTGCAGCGCTTTCATATTCGGAAAAGGAAGCTGTCATAAGAGTATTTGATGAGCTTGGAGGATGTGAAGGCATCGTCGTCGCATCGAGGATAGCGGATCAGTCCAATATAACAAGGTCAGTTATCGTGAATGCTCTCCGCAAATTTGAAAGCGCGGGCATAATCGAGGCCAAATCCTCAGGGATGAAAGGAACTTATATCAGGGTCCTGAACAATCAGATATTCGATGAGATAGAAGGATTAAAAAATAAAACCGTGTAAAGCGGCTTTCATATTTCCGAAACGGACATCGGACTTGAAAAAAAGGGATTTTACCACTCGATAAAATCCCTTTTTTGTACTCATAAGATATTGACATATTATTTTTATGTAGCCACAATATATAGTGGGTGAAAAGAAACAGATACAAGTATAGTGTGTTTTATTGACTTTTCGGGTTCAGGAATTATAATGATTATGTTCTTTTTGGGAACGGCGTAAAGGAGGTGTTTACGGATGGTCAATTCCGGTATTTATGATTATATCGATGTGCTTGATAAGGCTGCGGACGCGGCCGAACTTCGGAACAAGACTATAGCAAACAATATTGCAAATGTTAATACACCGCACTACAAAAGACAGGATGTATCCTTTGCGGAAAATCTGCAGAGGGCATTAAAGAATTCAAAGTTCAAGACCCTTGATGAAAAAGTGGATTCTCTTAAGATGTCGAGGCTTAAGGGTACTGTTTATACCGACAGCGAGGGCTATTCATACAGACTTGACGGAAATAATGTCGATATAGACACGGAAAATGTACAGATGGCGGCAAACCAGCTCGTATATAACGGACTGACGCAGAGTATGGATGCCGAATTCAAGAATATTAAATCTGTACTCAAGTAATGATCGGGAAAGGGTGATATGATATGGGTATATTCAACAGCTTCAGCATAAATGCATCGGGACTTACGGCAGAGCGTTTCAGAATGGATGTGATAGCCGAAAATGTCGCAAACTCCGAGACCACACGTACCGAAGACGGTACCCCTTATGTCAGGAAAGTCGTCACCTTCAGGGAAAGACAGAATCCTGTCGCTTCATTTTCGAGCATGCTTGCTTCCACACAGAGCAAGTACAACAGATGGGTGGGCTCCGGCGTAAAAGTCGGCGGCGTATATCACGATGTCACCACCGAGATGAAGATGGTATATGATCCTTCTCATCCCGATGCCGATGAGAACGGTTATGTGTGGTATCCGAATGTCGACATAGTCACGGAGATGACAAACCTTATTGATGCCAGCCGTGCCTATGAAGCAAACGCGACAGCTTTCAATACGAGCAAACAGATCGCGCTTAAGGGACTTGATATCGGACAGGCTTAATGAAAGGAGCAGATCATGGATATTACTTCTTTTTATAATCTGACATCTGATGCGGTCAAGGGAGCGGCGCGCAATTCGTCGACTGCCACGATATCTGACGAAAAAAACTTCAATGTGTTTCTTGATGCAGCAAAAAACCAGATAAATGAGACAAACGGATATCTGCAGGATCAGGAAAACGAAGAGATAAAATTTGCGCTGGGTCTTACGGAAAACACTCACGACCTTGCCGTTGCACAGGCTAAAGCGCAGACATCGCTGCAGTATACGGTGGCTCTTCGTGACAGATTCCTGGAAGCCTACCGTGAGATAATGCAGATGCAGATATGATGATATCAGGGAGGCTTTAAATGCTTGAACGAATATTGGAAAGACTCCGAACTTTCTGGGACAGGATCCTGGAATGGTGGGGCAAATTTAACGCAAAACAGAAGACTTTGATTATTTCCGTGACGGCGGCCGTGATAGTGGCCGTTGTTATTGTCGTAACCATAATTTCCCAGCCGGAATATGAAACCCTTATAGTAAGTGACAGTACCAAGCAGACATCGGAGGTACAGAACCTTCTCGATGAGAATAATATCACCTACAGAACATCAAATGACGGCCTTACCGTATCCGTCCTGAAGGAACAGTATTCCGATGCGAACATACTGTTGGGCGCAAATGACATACCGACGGTAGGAGCTGATGTGGAAAGTGTCTTTACCGGCGGATTTTCAACGACGGAATCCGACAAGCAGAAAAGATACAAGGTCTATCTGCAGCAGTATATAGCTGAAAGTCTGGAGGGACAGGATAATATCAAATCGGCTACGGTCACTTTGAGCATTCCGGAAAACGACGGGACGCTGCTTGCAAAGGAAAAGGAATCCTATGCAAGCGTAATGCTGACCTTAAAGGAAGCAAATTCCATAGATGATGATCAGGCTGCCGGACTTGCAAGATTCATTGCAACATCAATAGGAAACGATACAACACAGAACATCGTTATTATGGATTCCAACGGAAACATGCTTTATTCCGGAGAGGACAATGCAAGCCTTGCGGGAAATGCGAGCAGCAGACTTTCCTATGAAGCCAAGTATGACGCGCTTGTCAGAAGCGAGATAAGGGAAGCACTGGTCGGCGCAAAGATCTATGATAATGTCCAGGTCGTGCCGAACCTTGATCTTAACTGGGATATAATAAAAAAGACCGAACATACCTATACTCCAGCAGAGGGACAGGATCAGGGTGTCCTTTCACACAGGGATACTTATTCGCAGACTGCAACAAACAGCAACGGAGACATACCGGGTACCGATACGAACGGTGAAGTGACATACGAATATCAGGACAGCGCATATTCGAGCACGCAGACAGATGAGGAAAGCAATGATTATCTGCCCAATGAGACGATAACCGATACTCAGACTGCCGGCGGCGTGATAAACCGTGAATCTTCTTCGCTCGGTATCACGGCCATTCATTATGTGATCTATAATGAGGATGATCTGCGCACACAGGGAACGCTCGACGGCATGACCTTTGAGGAGTTCAGGCTGGCAAACAGTGACCGGGTCAAGCAGGATGTGGACCAGGATGTTTACAGTATGGTAAGCAATGCGACAGGCATACCGGAAGCAAGGATCAGCATCGTCGCTTATGATGAGCCTGTGTTTGTGGAGAGTGAGCAGACAAACTTCCTTACTTCAAATTACATGCTCATAATCCTTATCATATTGATCCTCGGACTTCTGGCCTTCGTTGTTATAAGATCCATGAGGGCGGAGCGCGCTACCGAGGAACAGGAGGAGCTGTCGCTTGACAGCCTGCTTCAGAGTACGCAGGAAACGGAACTTGAAGAGATTGATGCCGAGGGTAAATCCGAGGTAAGCATGCTTATAGAAAAATTTGTGGATGAAAATCCTGATGCCGTTGCAAATCTTCTTCGCAACTGGCTTCAAGAGGATTGGGGGTAAGAAATGCCGGTACCGGCAACCAGCTCAGGAGCGGATAACTTAAGCGGATTACAAAAAGCAGCCGTGCTGCTCATAGCACTGGGACCTGAAAAGTCCAGTAAGATATTCAAACATCTCAAGGAGGAGGAAATTGAGGAACTCACTCTTGAGATAGCCAATACCAGAAGCGTTACGCCGCAGATAAAAGAAGCGGTGGTGAATGAGTTTTACCAGATATGTCTCGCACAGCAGTATATCGCTGAAGGCGGTATCGGATACGCCAAGGAACTTTTGGAACAGGCTTTGGGCGAAGAGAAGGCAACGGATGTCATATCAAGACTTACGGCTTCTTTACAGGTCAAGCCTTTCGAGTTTGTCAGAAAGACAGATGCGTCCCAGCTTCTTAACTTTATCCAGGACGAGCATCCTCAGACTATCGCCCTTATTTTGTCATACCTGTCACCTTCACAGGCGGCACAGATAATAGGAGCTCTTCCGCCTGACAAACAGGCAGATGTTGCAAAAAGGATAGCAATGATGGACAGGACATCGCCTGATGTCATCAAGGAGGTTGAAAGAGTGCTGGAATCAAAGATCTCTTCGCTTGTCAATCAGGATTACACGATCATCGGCGGTGTGGATTCCATAGTGGAAATCCTCAATACCGTAGACCGTGGAACGGAAAAACACATCATGGAAACTCTGGAAGTGGACGAGCCGGAGCTTGCCGACGAGATCAGAAAGAAGATGTTCGTGTTCGAAGATGTATTGCTGCTTGATGACAGGGCAATCCAGAGAGTCTTAAGGGATGTTGACAATAATGATCTTGCGATGGCTTTAAAGGGTGCCAATGAGCAGGTTCAGGCAGCCATTTTCAAGAACCTTTCAAAGCGTCTTGCCGCCATGATCAAGGAAGATATGGAATTTATGGGTCCTGTCAGAATGAAGGATGTCGAGGAAGCGCAGCAGAAGATAGTAAACATCATCAGAAAGCTCGAGGATTCTGCAGAGATCGTTATTTCAAGAGGCGGAGGAGACGAGATAGTTGTCTAATTTGGTTAAAAGAGCCTTTGTCGCCGAGGATACGGAAAAAAAGAAGATCATTGATTCAAATGATCTGGTGGCGATGAGGGTAGAACATCAGATACAGCTTCAAAGAGAGGCACAGCTTTCTGCCGCTTCCGGATTTACCCCTTTGGGGGAAGGCGGTGAGGATGACGGCTTCACGGAGGGGCTTAATGCAGAAAATGTTGAACTTCTCCTGTCTGACGGAGAAGAGGGCACTGTTGAGCAGGAACCACAGCTTTCACTTGAGGAAATAAACGAAGAGGCTGAAAGGATAATAGAAGATGCAAGGCTGCAGGCACAGGAGATAGTTGAGGAGGCGGCTGCCGAAGCTGAAGCAAATAAACAGGCTGTCTATGAAAAAGCCCGAAATGCCGGACACGATAAAGGCTATTCGGAGGGCTTGAGACAGGTGGATGCCATGAAGGAAGAACTGGAGAACCAGGCTGCCCTTCTTGAAGCACAGTATAATGAAAACATAGAAAAACTTGAGCCGATGTTCATAGATACTCTTACGGATATTTATGAACATATTTTTAATGTTTCCTTAAGTGAGAACAGGGAGATCATTTATTATCTGATACAGACAGCATTAAAAAGCATTGATACTTCGGGCGGAATGATGATCCATGTATCGAGTGATGATTACGGATTCGTATCGATGCAGAAAAAGGAACTGCTTGCCGGAATATCCGGCGCGGAGAATGTCGAGATAGTAGAAGACGGCACTCTGCAGCCCAATGAAGCTTTCATAGAAACCGGAGGCGGTATTTTTGACTGTTCGCTTGAAACCCAGTTAAAGGGCCTTAAAAAGATGCTGTGCCTGCTTTCCTACGAAGGAAAAGAAGATACTGACGGAGAATAAAAATATGGAACCCGTCTTTGATTTCGCAAAATATGCAGCTGTTAAGGAAATGTCCTTTATCAAAAAACTCGGCAGGGTTGTAAATGTTGTCGGACTTACGATCGAGTCGAACGGACCGGATGCCAGACTTGCGGACATGTGTCATATCATGCCGGCGGATCCCGCAAGGGAGCCGATACTTGCGGAAGTTGTCGGTTTTAAAAACCAGAAAACGCTTCTGATGCCCTACGAATCTACAGACGGCATAGGAAACGGATGCATAGTTGAAAATCTCGGCCATCCGCTGACGGTCAGCTGCAGCAATGAAATGCTCGGGATGAGCCTTGACGGACTTGGCAATCCGATCGATAAAACAACCATAATCGGCCGTGAATACCCCGTGGATGCCGCACCGCCGGATCCGATGGACAGGGTCATAATAAATGAGGTGCTGCCTTTGGGCGTAAAGGCAGTTGACGGTCTGCTCACTGTAGGCAAGGGCCAGCGTATAGGCATATTTGCAGGAAGCGGTGTCGGGAAAAGCACGCTCATGGGTATGTTTGCAAGAAATACGAGGGCTGACATAAATGTTATCGCTCTGATCGGAGAACGAGGCAGAGAGGTAAGGGAATTCATAGAAAGAGACCTCGGTGAAGAAGGCATGAGAAGATCTGTCGTTGTAGTGGCAACCTCCGATAAGCCTGCCCTTGAAAGAAAAAAAGCGGCGATGACCGCAACAGCTGTGGCCGAATTCTTCAGAGATCAGGGCAAAGATGTTCTGTTGATGATGGATTCACTTACGCGTTTTTCAATGGCGCAGAGAGAGATAGGACTTGCCTCCGGGGAACCCCCTGTTACGAGAGGCTATCCTCCTTCCGTATATGCCGAGATGCCGAAACTCCTCGAAAGGGCGGGAAATGCCGCAAAAGGATCCATTACCGGACTTTATACGGTCCTGGTTGACGGAGACGATTTCAACGAACCCATTACGGATACGGCGCGTTCGATCCTTGACGGACATATAATGCTGAACAGGAGACTGGCGCAGCAGAATCATTATCCTGCCATAGATGTGCTGCAGAGCATATCCAGATGCATGAGCCAGATAACGGCAAAAGAGCACAAGAAATATGCAGGCCAGCTAAAGAATGTGATGGCAACCTATAACGAAGCAGAGGACCTTATAAATATCGGTGCTTACAAGGCGGGATCCAATCCGAGGATCGATTTTGCCATCAGCAAGATAGATGCGGTAAATGAATACCTTCTGCAGGAAACCGATTCCAAATTTGAATTTGAGGATGAGGTAATGATGCTCAAGGGAATATTTGAAGAGGAACCTCTCGATGGCTAAGTTCATATACCGGATGCAGAATATCCTGAATATCAAGGAAAAACTGGAGGAACAGGCAAGAAACGAATATGCGGCTCAGAGAGCGGCCTTAAACGAGGCTGAGGAGGAAGAGGAAAGACTGAAACAGGAAAAAAGCCGCTATGAAGAGGAAGGCCGGAGGATAAGAAACTCAAAACTTAATTTGCGTGACATAGAAGAAAACGCCAATTCCATAGCCATTTTGGAGGGTTTTATCAGGGAACAGCACAAGGCAGTCCTGAAGGAAGAAAAGAAACTCGAAGAAAGAAGGGCCGAACTGGAAGATGCGATCAAAGAGAGAAAGATACAGGATAAACTCAAGGAGCATGCCTTTGATGAGTTCAAGGCTGATCTGAACAGGGAAGAGGCCAAGGAAATAGACCAGCTGACAAGTTATACCTACGGTTCAAAGAAGTAAAGGAACAAAAGATATGGCTGATGATAAGGAACTGCCTGTACAGAGCAAGGAAGAGAGAAAAGAGGCAGCCAAAAAAATAAAAGAAGAAAAAAAGGCTTTACGCGCTCAGGCAAAGGAACTGAAAAAACAGCAGAAAGCCATAGACGAAGCCGCAGCCGAAGACGAGGAAGAGGGAGGGGCTTTATCGGTCATACTGGTCACTGTGGTCATAGTGATCATATGGCTTGCCATTCTTGCCCTTCTTATCAAGCTTGACATCGGCGGATTCGGGTCCAATGTACTCGCGCCTGTATTGAAGGATGTTCCGGTGATAAACAAGGTCCTTCCTGAAGGCGCTGTAAAAACTGTATCCGATAATGAGGCCGGTTCTATCGCTGCGGGATACGAGAATCTGGAAGAGGCGGTAGACCGCATCAAGGAACTTGAGCAGGAGCTGGATCATGAAAGACAGGTAAATGAAAAAGCGGAAGATACGATAGATGAGCTTACCGCAGAGCTTGCAAGGCTCAAGACCTATGAAGACAATCAGATAGAGTTTGAAAAGATCAAGGATGAGTTCGATAATGAGGTGGTTTTCAACAGCAAGGCGCCGGACATATCCGAATATCAGAAGTACTATGAGAAGATAGATCCTACGAATGCCGAGATCCTGTATAAGGAAGTGATCAGAAAACAGGAGGTTGACAAAGAAGTTAAGGACTATGCTAAAGCGTATTCATCAATGAAACCCGCAAAAGCGGCGGCCATTTTTGCAAGCGACCCGCTGCGCAGCGACCTGGAGCTTGCGGCCAAGATCCTCGGAACAATGAGCGCTGATGCAAGAGGAGCCATACTGGCGCAGATAGGAGATCTTGATGCCGATCTTGCCGGTAATATCACAAGGATAATGGAACCTGAAGAAGACGGTCAGTGATCCCTGAGAAAAAACCTGTTTTTTTATAAAAAATTATGTTAAGTTTTGTTATTCTTTTGCCGATAAATACTTTAGCAGAGTACGTGCACCACAAAAACGAAAGGAGGATGATGATTTGACAACCCCGAACATTGCGGTAAACGACGCTTGGGGTACTATTGTTGCAGGTGCCGGCAGTCAGGGAAATGAAATGTTACCGGAAACCGGAACCGATTTCATGTCGGTGATGGACAGGACGGTAAAGAACCAGATGCCGAAGGTCGAAGAAGGAGTAAGTGCTCCAGTAAAGACAGATAACCGGACAAATACAGCCGACACGAAGACCGAAAATAAAACACCTGAAAAAAAGACCGAAAATACGGACAGCAGTACCGGGCGCGAGAGCAGGGATGCGAAGGTTGAAAGCAGGGAAGCAAAAAAGACAACTGAAGATACCTCGGAAAGCGAAGTAAAAGATGAGGTAAAAGAGACGGTAGTCTCAAAAGCGGAAGAAGTAAAGGCAAATATAGTCCTGAAACTTGAGATCGATGTGGAAGATCTTGAAAATGCGATGGAAGTCTTAAACATTTCGGCATTGGATCTCCTGAATCCGCAGATCGTACCTGAACTTGTGGCAGAAGTCACCGGGGAAGACATTTCGGCGGTGCTCACAGACGAAGATATCTACACCAAAGTGGCAGATATAACCGGAATGATCCGTGAAGAAGTATCGGAACTGATGCAGACATTTGACCAGACAGCAGAAGAATTTGCCGGGACACTTGAAACCATCAGAAAAGAGCCACAGATAACAGTACCGGAAGAACAGACGGAAAATGTAAACATCAAAGAACAGGTACCGGTCGAAAAAAATGAAGAAGGTTTTGAAAAAGTAAAGATCGAAGTTGAAAGCTCACTAAAGGATGTGGTAAGGACCCCAGCGGAAGCCAATCCGAAGGAAAAAGCCGAGACGGATGTGACCGAAAGGAAATCCGTATCGGATGAGCCTGAAAACAGGGGACAGTCTGAAACAGTTGCCCAAAATGTCACTGAAGGGAAAGAAACCCGAAGGGACACAAAGGGTGAACATCACGATACAGATCCCAAAAACGAAAACACAAATACCTTTGTTCAAAACCTTACGCAGACAGTAAAAGATGCAGTCATAGGAAATGAGACCGTAAGCAATGTGGCCGAACCCTATGTAAGGGCAGAGCAGATCCTCGACCAGATCGAAAGCAGCATCAGACTGGGATTTCATGAGGATACGACATCGATGGAGCTTCAGCTTCATCCTGCATCCCTCGGAAAGATCAATGTGAAGATCGTATCTGCAAACGGCGAGGTTACGGCACAGTTTGAAGCGCAGAATGCATCAGTAAAGGCAGCTTTGGAAGGACATGTGGCACAGCTGAAAACAACCCTCGAACAGCAGGGAGTAAAGATCGAAAGTGTCGAAGTAACGGTTGCATCGCATGAATTCGAGCAGAACCTCATGCAGGGCGGACAGCAGAACGCACAGGATACAAACGAAGGCAAAAGATCCGGACTTAGAAGGATAAACCTGAATGCGGAAGACGATGAAGAGATCGAAGGACCTGCAAAAGATGCAGAGAGGATAGCAAGAAGCATGATGGCAGCAAACGGAACCTCAGTCGATTTCCAGGCATAGGAAGAAAGGACAGGTGAAAAAATGAGCGTAGATGCTTCAATTTTGGACGGAAAGGTAACAAATAACACATCGAATACGGCCAAAGAGACCAAGACTGCAAAGGAGAGCTCGACACTTGACAAACAGGCCTTCCTCCAGCTTTTGGTTGCGCAGATGAAATATCAGGATCCTTTAGAGCCTACCGACAATACGGAATATGTTGCCCAGCTTGCACAGTTCTCCTCACTTGAAGCAATGAACAATGTGAGCGAATCAATGGATCTTCAGAGAGCAACGGCTCTTGTGGGCAAGACGGTAACCGTAAGCAGCACGAATGAAACGACCGGTGTTACCACAGAAGTTACGGGAACGGTAGATTATGTAACACATTCAGGATCCAAGACATTCTTAACGATCGACGGAAACCAGTACAATGTGGATGATGTGAAACAGGTCTGGGATGACACCTATATCGAAGCCGACACGGTGGCAACAGCCTGGAGATCAACCTACGAACTGCTTCCGAAGGTGGATTCGATAGATGAACAGAATGTCGGACAGTATAAAGATGCCATTCAGAATCTCGTTACGGTATTTAACAGCATGTCCACCTACCAGCAGTCATTCCTGACAGATGATGAAAAGAACGGACTTGCGGCCTATGTTGCAAAGATGAAGGAACTTGGTGTTGAAATACAGACTTAAGGAAAAGGAGTGATGATTTATGAAGATAAATCAAAACGGCTATTCCTCAATTGAACAGGCTGCGGCGGCCTACCTTTCAGGGACGAAGGAAACAACCTTAACGGTTGAGATCCCGGAAAACGGCAGATCCTTTGCCGAGATCCTCTCTGAAAAGTCAGGAAAGGCAAAAGAAGTTCCCGGCGTAAACTTTACAAAACATGCAGCGCAGAGACTCAACGACAGGAACATAGAACTTTCCGAGGCCCAGCTTACAAGACTTTTTAACGGAACGCAGGAAGCCGGAAATAAGGGAATTAATTCATCGCTTGTCATGGTGGACGATTTGGCATTCATAGTAAACACAAAGTCCAATACAGTGGTGACAGCGATGGACCCGGCATCAAATGATAAAAACGTTTTCACAAACATCGATGGAGCGGTGATTGCATAGCGAGTCAAATTTCTTCACGAAATTTGGCGAGCGTATTTGGCAGGGGGCTTTAGCCGCCTGTCCTGCGAAGCAGGATTTTCGAGCACATTCCGCAGGTGCTCGAAAACCCGTAAAAATAACTCAATGGTTTAATTTCTAATGAAAGAAGGTAAACGCTTATGATGAGATCACTTTTCTCCGGTGTGGCAGGTCTTCGTACCCACCAGACCAGGATGGATGTAATAGGTAACAATATAGCAAACGTAAACACCGTAGCATACAAGTCAAGTTCAGTAACCTTCCAGGATCTGCTCTATCAGACGACGCAGAACGCTACAGGCGCAAATGAAAAGACCGGACGCGCCGGTATCAACGCAAAGCAGATCGGTCTCGGTGTTTCCACCGGTTCCATCTCCACAAACATATCAACCTCAGGTTCAGCCCAGACAACGGGAAGTCCCTTTGATATCCGTATCACCGGCGACAGCTTCTTTGTTGTAAGCGACGGCAGCAACCAGTACTTTACCAGGGCAGGCGCTTTTAATGTCGATGCAAACGGAACGCTCTGCATGGCAACAAACGGATATACGGTACAGGGATACGGCACAACAAAGGACGCCACCACAGGTGAGATCGTTATTGATACTTCAAACCTTAAAGCGCTTGATATCATGAGTGACGAGAATCTGATTTCTGATCCGGTGGCTACAACAAATGCATATATCACCGGAATACTTGATGAGAATTCGGATGCCTTGAAAACGGATGCCGGACAGGTTGTATCGGTTCCCTTCATAGATAATCTTGGTTACAGCTATTCGGCACAGTTCAAAATCGAATTTAATTATGATACTTCAACAGATCCTCCGACAAAGCTTGACGGACAGTATCAGATGTCACTGACCGATATACTTGATTCCAAGGGAAAATCAATCTTTTATTACGGGATTGACGATACTCTGGGCGGTGTAAGCGGAGTGGCAGGAGAAGAAATGTCGTCAGCTGACAAGCTGAAAACACTTAAGGCTGCAAAAGTATTTAATTTTGGAACCGGAACAACCCCCGACGGAAATACAGCATACCTTACATTTGATACATATAAGACGCCTTCGGGTGCAAAACCCAAGGGTACCCTGATGAAGGTCAGCGGCACATCGGGAGGAGCCAATGTACCGGATCCGCCGGTAAAGACAGAGATAAACGGTCAGGATGTCACCGGTGTGGGACTTGATCTGGATGCACTCAGAACATTTGCTACCGGTATGGCAGGAATGATGGATGATGCCAATCATGATAATGCAGTATCAATAGATCTTTCAACTATGAAAAACATCGACAACAAGGGAACCTCTACCGTAAACGGCAAGAGAGGAAGCCTTACATCCGACGCAGGCGCAGGCTGCAAGGTCGGTGATATGAGCTCCATTTCCATAGGACAGGACGGAAAGATCGTAGCCACCTATACAAACGGCCAGACAAAGCTTTTGGGACAGATCGCAACAGCGACCTTCGCAAATGCTTCGGGTCTTGAAAAAGAGGGAGACAACCTCTATGCCGCAACCCTCAACTCCGGTGAAGCTGTTATCAACGATATCACCGCAAACGGCGGATCGATGACCACCGGCGAGCTTGAAATGAGTAATGTTGATCTTTCCGCAGAATTCACGGATATGATCACAACACAGAGAGGATTCCAGGCAAACAGCCGTATCATCACCGTTTCCGACACCATGCTTGAGGAACTCGTCAATCTGAAGAGATAATAGGATCATAATACAAAAGTCATCAGGTTAAGCTGTAAAGCCCGGCCTGATGACTTTTTTATTGCAGATGCAGAATATATCCTGTCAGACATATACTATCAAAATTTGGCATAAACAGACTTTTATGGTATCATGTTTCCATGCTTATCGAGGTCACAAAACTGAATGACGAAAAGATAACGATCAATTCTGATTACATCGAAGTCATCGAAGCGACGCCCGATACTGTCATAACCATGACAAACGACAGAAAAATAATAGTAAAAGAAAGTAGACAACAAATCGGAAATTTAGTAAAATTGTCTGGTTAGCGGTATTGCGCTCTTTTTGTCGTGCATAAAACAATTTAGGAAGTGAGAATATTTTGGATATAGCAAGTATAGTAGGACTCGTCGGCTGTTTTGCCCTCATGTTCTACGGTATTGTAGGCTCTAACGGAATGACCGCCCTTTTCTCCTTCATCGACAGAGACTCGATCCTGATCACCTTTGGTGGTGCGATCATGTGTATTCTGGCGATGAACACGCTGCAATCATTTGTGGCGGGTCTGAAGACCTTTCCTCTGATCTTCAAGCTTGAGAAGGGAAATGCGGCCGAAGTAATAAAACAGATAATAGATCTTTCCAATGTGGCCAGAAAGGAAGGACTTCTTTCTTTGGAAGAGGCTGCAGGAAACATAGACGATGATTTCCTCAAAAAAGGCATAATGCTTGTTGTAGACGGTACGGATCCGGAACTTGTTCGTGCGATCATGGAAACGGAGATGGACGGAATAGCCGGCAGGCATAAAGAAGGTATCGGATTCTGGGACAATTTAGGCTCCATGGGACCTGCCTGGGGAATGATCGGAACTTTGATCGGACTTATAAACATGCTTAAGAATCTGTCGGATCCTTCATCGCTCGGACCGGCTATGGCTGTGGCGCTTGTTACAACATTCTACGGGTCGCTGCTGGCCAACTGGATATGTGCGCCGGTTGCGGGAAAGCTTAAAATGAAGGACGGACAGGAATTCGCGATCAAGGGTATAGAAGTCGAGGGACTCCTTTCGATACAGGCCGGAGAAAATCCCCGTGTTATAGAGGAAAAGCTGAAATCATTTATTGCGCCTAAAGAAAGAGGAGGCGGCGGTGAAGAAGAAGGCGGAGGAGCCGGAGGTGAATAATGGCCAAGAAGAGAGAAGAAGAGCCTCCTAAGGGTTCGCCGGCATGGATGGCCACCTTCGGAGACCTGATGAATCTGCTGCTGTGCTTCTTCGTGCTGCTGTTTTCGATGTCTTCGACAGATGTTAACAAATTTGAAGCAATAGCTGCTTCCCTGCAAAGGACATTTTCGGTATTTCAGGGAGGAAATGACTCCATAGGCGAAGGCAACCTGGTGGGAAACGGAGTCAGCCAGTTGAACCAGATATCCGAATACTTCTCCTCGATGGGAAAAAACAGTACCGGTAATCAGGACAATACCGATTACGATGAGGCTTCCGAAGATCTTTCCGAGGCTGCTGAAAATGTGGACAGCGCCCAGGATTCCAAAGGACAGGAGGATTTGAAAGACAGCGGAAAGCAGGATGATGACAAGGCGATGTCCGATGCCGAGGCCAAGGAACAGCTTGAAAAATCGGGCTTGAAAGAATCTGAGGCACTGGCCGAAAAGATAGAGGAAACTTTAAACGAGGAAGATCTTGACAAGCAGATAGATATAGATTTTACATCACAGTATGTTACTCTTACGATGAACGGCTCATTGTTATTTGACTCGGGAAGTGCTACAATAAAGAGTGACGCTGAATTATTGCTTGATAAAGTCGGCAAGATCCTGGAGACATATGCAGGCTCCACTATTGAGATAGAAGGACACACGGATAACATACCGATCAGCAATGCGCGTTTTGCAAACAATGATGAACTTTCGGGAGCCAGAGCTCTTTCGGTATTTGAATATTTAAGAGACAACAGCGATCTGGATCCGGCGTATATCAAACATACAGGCAGGGGCGCATACATACCGGTTGCCGACAACGGCACGCCCGAGGGAAGGCAGCTGAACAGGAGAGTCGAGATCAGGATCTATAATCAGTTATCCGATGTTTCATGATCCCTGATCTTAAAGAAACAGTCCGGCAGCTAAATATAAGGGGAAGGAATATATAGACATTATATGAAAAAGAACATGATCTCAATCATCATACTCGCTCTTCTTGTGGTCAACATCGCAATGACTGCGATTATGATGTTTTCTGTTATTCCGGCAAACAAAAAAACCATAGGACTCATCGATGAGATATCGGGGGCGATCAAACTCGATCTTGCGGCAGACACTCCGGAGGGAGAGGCAGCCGGAAGTTCCGCCCAGAATGTCTCTTTGGCAGATTCGGCGACTTACAGCATAGAAGATCAGCAGACATTCCAGCTGAAGAAGGGTGAGGATGGTGAAGCTCACTATGTAGTATGCAAGGTTGCAGTTCTCATGAATAAGACTTCCGATGATTATGCTTCCTACGGAGCCGATGTGGAATCGGGAGTAAGAGATCCTCTGATACTAAATGCCATGAGCGAGGTTGTCGGAGGTTACACATATGAAGATATAGAGGCTCTCGGCCAGACAGGACTTCAGGAAGCGGCTCTTGACAGGATACAGACCATGTTTGATTCTGATTTCATATATCAGGTGGCCTTAAGCGGATATATAGTACAGTAAAACCACAAAATCACAGGGGTTTAGACTATGGGAGACGTACTTTCCCAGGCGGAAATCGACAATCTCCTGCAGGCTATCAGCAGCGGAGAAATAGATGCGGATGACATCAAAGAGGATGCCGGCAAAAATGTCAAGGAATACGACTTCAAGAGGCCGGCTAAATTCTCAAAAGAGCATCTTCGTACGCTTGAGATAATATTTGAACATTACGGGAGACTTCTCTCGACCAATTATCCGGTTTATCTGCGAAAGAATGTGCAGGTAAGCGTAGTGAATTCGGAAGCGCTGACTTTTTCGGAGTTTACGAATTCATTGTCAAACCCTGTTATACTCGGAGTTGTTAATTTCCTGCCGTTAAACGGCAATATCATGATAGAGTTGTCCGCAACACTTGGATTTGCCATGATCGACAGGCTGCTTGGCGGACAGGGAGATCCCCTGGAAAAGAACAGGGAATTTTCCGAGATCGAGCTTTCGCTCGTGGAAAAGATGGTGGCGGTTTCCGTATCGCTTCTTCGAGAACCGTGGAAGAATGTTGTGGAAGAGTTGAATCCCGTGCTTGAAAGGGTTGAGACGAATCCGCAGTTTGCGCAGATCATAGCCCCCACCGAAATGATAGCTATTGTCACTCTCAATATAAAGATAGGAGAGGTGGAAGGACTTATGAATGTCTGTTTGCCTTACTTCACGTTAGAGAGTATCATGGATAAGCTGAATACGAAATTCTGGTTTTCGACCATGCAGGATAATTCTGATGAGAGTTACATGGAACACATGGAAGACCTCATCAAGCATGTTCAGATACCCATCATGGCTGTATTGGGAGAAAGCTCCATCACTGTCACGGATTTTGTCAATCTTCAGGTTGGCGATATCATACGGCTTGACAGCAAGGTGGCACAGGATATGGATATCTATGTTGGAAACATCAGGAAATTCAAGGCTCTTCCGGGTTCAACAAAAGAATCATATGCCGTGAGAGTGACTGAAGTAATCAGAGAGGAGGATTGACCGGATGGACGGAATGCTGTCACAGGACGAGATAAACGCCCTGCTATCCGGGATGGCAACCGACGACGGGGGTGGCGGAGAGCCTCAGGAGACTGAAGCAGCGGCCCCGGAAGGCGGAGGAGATTCACTGACAGACGCCGAAAAGGACGCCGTCGGCGAGGTAGCCAACATAAGCATGGGAACATCGGCGACTACGCTGTATTCCCTTGTAAACAGAAAAGTTAATATAACTACTCCGACTGTTGAAATGGCAACATGGGATTCGATAGCAAGAGATTACGAGAGGCCCTGCGTTTTCATACAGATCCACTATAAAGTAGGTCTTGACGGTACCAACATTCTGGTATTGAAGGAAAATGACGTAAAGGTCATTACCGACCTGATGATGGGTGGAGACGGAACCAATACAGACGGCGAACTCGGAGAGCTGCATCTGTCGGCGATCTCTGAAGCGATGAACCAGATGATGGGATCATCGGCAACATCTCTGTCATCGATGCTTGGAAGGATGATAGACATCAGTCCGCCGGAGGCTTCACTGATCGATCTTGGGGAGTTCGGCAATCCGGGTGACATAGCAGAGTTCCTTGGAGGATCATTCGTAAAAGTATCCTTCAGCATGCAGATAGGCGATCTCGTTGATTCGACCATAATGCAGCTGTATCCCATAGATTTCGCCAGGGAGCTGTACAACCATTTCGTATCCGGACAGAGCGAAGAGGAAGCGGCACCGGCACCGGAAGCACCGAGTGCGGCGCCCGAATCGGCACCTCAGGCTGCGGCTCCTCCGCCAATGGATATGTCAGGCGGCCAGGCACCGGGAATGCAGCCCCAGATGGGAATGCCTCAGATGGGAATGCCCCAGATGGGAATGCCTCAGATGGGAATGCCCCAAATGGGAATGCCTCAGATGGGAATGCCTCAGATGATGCCGCAGATGGCAAATGTAAATGTTCAGCCTGCGCAGTTTACGGCATTTACGAGCGATTTCAATCCGATGCAGGCACAGGAGAATATCGAACTTATCAGAGATGTTCCTCTTGAAGTTACGGTGGAACTGGGAAGAACGCATAAGTCGATAAATGATATCCTTGATTTTTCGCCGGGTACCATCATAGAACTTGAGAAGATAGCAGGTGAACCGGTAGATGTGCTGGTAAACGGCAAAAATGTCGCCAAAGGCGAAGTTGTTGTTATAGAAGAAAGTTTTGGAGTCAGAGTAACAGAAATAATAAAATAGGAGTGAAAAATTATGGCAAAGAACATTCTGATTTGTGATGACGCAGCGTTCATGAGAATGATGATCAAGGACATTCTCTCAAAGAATGGCTACAATGTTGCGGGCGAAGCCGAAAACGGCGCCAAGGCCGTTGAAAAGTACGGCGAAGTTAAGCCTGACCTTGTTCTCATGGATATCACAATGCCCGAGATGGACGGAATCCAGGCATTGAAAAAGATCAAGGAGAATGATCCGGCAGCTCTTGTCATCATGTGCTCAGCCATGGGTCAGCAGGCAATGGTTATCGAAGCCATTCAGGCCGGCGCCAAGGACTTTATTGTTAAACCGTTCCAGGCAGAGAGAGTTCTCGAGGCTGTAAAGAAGGTCGTGGGCTGATTGGAAAGAGTCATCCAGCTTGTTACCGTTCTGCTGATATTTATTTTCGTGCTCTTCATCACCTTTTTCACAACGAGATGGGTGGCAGGATTTGCAAAGAAGGCATCATACAGCAGAAACATCGAGGTTATTGAGTCATACAGGATAGCGCCGTCCAAATTTATTGCCATAGTAAGGACGGGATCCAGATATCTTGTTATAGGAGTCGGCAAGGATGAGATATCGAAACTTGCCGAACTTGAAGAGGAGAGTATTGACTTTAACACTGACGCCTCAATGAAGGGCTTTGATTTTGCAGGCATCATCGAAAAAGCAAAAGAACGGCTGGGAAATAATAAAGACGGCCGCATTTAAGGAGCGTTATGAAAAGGTTATATGTTTCTTTCGCATTGATCCTGCTCTTGTTTACGGCAGTCTTTTTCGGGTATGAGAGGATCGCTTATGCGAATGAATCAGCCACCGGAAGAAGCGGCGGTATAGCAAGCGGTTCCACCCAGGATGTCGAGGGTACGAGAACTGACGATTACAACGCCATCGGAATATATGATAATGATTATAATTCAAGTACGGTCATAAATGAACCGGGTACAGCCGATGACAGAAGTGATCTTCAGGAACTGAATGTAGGAAACAACCTGAACATTACCTATACAGACAGGAACGGAAATCTTTCGGGAGCCTTGAGGATACTGATCATCCTCACTTTGGTTGCGATGGCTCCGCTCCTGCTTTTAATGCTGACATCCTTTACAAGGATATTGGTCGTTATGCATTTTACAAGAGCGGCTGTAGGTACGCAGACGGCACCTCCAAACCAGGTTCTGATCGGACTTACGCTGCTTTTAACATTTTTTATCATGTCCCCGATCATAAATGATATAAACAACAATGCGGTAAAGCCGTTTGAAGCCGGGGAAATGACTCAGCAGGAATTTTTTGAGACGGCGATGGAGCCTTTAAGGGAATTCATGTACCGCCAGACACAGACAAAGGATGTAAGGCTGTTTCTGGATATCGCCGGAATAGAAGAGGTAGAAGAACTCGATGACATACCGAATACGGTGCTCACATCTGCTTTTGTTATCTCCGAACTCCGTACGGCATTTATCATCGGTTTTATGATATACATACCTTTTATAGTGATAGACATGGTTGTTGCGTCAACGCTTATGAGCATGGGCATGATGATGCTTCCACCGACCACCATATCGATGCCGTTCAAAATACTGCTCTTTGTACTTGCGGACGGATGGAATCTGGTGATAGGAGGTCTGGTAAAAACCTTCTACTGATATCGGGATAGTACGGGAGTTGTGATATGAATATTGATACTGTCACGGATCTGACTTCGGAAACTTTATATGTGATAATAAAAACATCTGCTCCGCTTCTGCTGATCTCGCTGATCATAGGACTTGCCATATCCATATTTCAGACGGTCACCTCGATCCAGGAGCAAACTCTGACATTTGTCCCCAAGGTTCTTGGGATCTTTGTAGGGATAATGATCCTGGGACACTGGATGTTAAACAATATGGTGGGTTTCATGACGGAATTATGGGCTGATTTCAGTCTGTATGTGAGATAGGTAGGTCTCTTTAGTTGATTGATTACTCTTTTTCCATCCAGGACCTGGAGTTTTTTCTTTTGATAGTTACCAGAGTGACGGCATTTGTTCATGCAGCACCCTTTTTCGGGATGAACAATGTGCCAAGAAGAGCAAAGATAGGTTTTTCTCTTCTTGTGTCACTCCTTTTATATCAGTATGTGGTACCGCATTTTGCGCTGCAGTATGATACCGTTCTCGGTTATGCGATACTTGTGCTGAAAGAGAGTATGGCCGGCATACTTCTTGGTTTTTCCGGAAACATCTGTCTTTATATCATAAATCTTGCAGGATCGCTCATTGATATGGACATAGGTCTTTCCATGGTCTCTCTCTTTGATCCTGCCACCAGACAGCAGGTTGGTTTTTCGGGTGCGCTTTATAATTATTCGCTGATGCTGATACTTATACTTTCGGATATGCATCACTGGATCTTAAGAGCATTCGTCGATTCATACAACACCATACCGACCGGCAGGATTGCGTTTGATCTTGAAGACCTGGTTGGATCCGCCGTAAAGTTCCTTGGTGATTATTTTGTGATCGGTTTCAGAATTTTCCTGCCTGTTTTTGCGGGGATGCTGATATTGAACGCGGTGCTGGGAATCCTGGCAAAGGTCGCTCCGCAGATGAACATGTTTTCCGTGGGTATCCAGATAAAGATAATCGTCGGACTCGGAATCATGTTTGTGACTGTAGGCATGCTCCCCGGACTTTCGGATTTTGTTTTTAGCGAAATGAAGCAGCTTATGACCGCATTTGCGAAAGGTATGAGCAGCCAATGATCCTAAGATATGATCTTCAGTTTTTTGCCAAAGAGGGGCCCGGCGGAGAAAAGACAGAGGCGCCTACCAGCAAAAAACTGAGGGATGCGCGAAAAGAAGGACAGGTAGCAAGGAGCCAGGAACTCGGAAATGCCGTAGGCCTGATAATGGTCTTTTTGATCATCAGGATCTTCGGCCAGTTCATGGGAAAGAATTTCCTTGAGATATTTAATTATATTTATGCGATAATTCCTGATTATATAAGACTTCCCGACGGTATGATACAGAGAAAGGATTTCACTTCCCTTATCAATACCGTGATGATAAAGATGCTGATCATCCTGCTCCCGGTTTTTGCGACGGGAGTCGTGGTTGGTGTGATAGTCAATGTCATACAGGTAAAGTGGGCGCCGACGGCAAAACCGTTAATGCCGAAATTATCAAAACTCAACCCCGTAAACGGCATGAAAAAGCTGTTTTCCAAGGAAAAGATCTTTGAACTTTTAAAATCGATCCTGAAGGTTGGGGTTATAACCTATGTTGTCTATAATTATATGAAAGACAGGATAGGCGCATTGCTTTTGATGTATGATCTGTCTGTGAAGAGCGCTATAGCCTTCACCTGCCAGACAGTCATAGATGTGGGACTGCGTATCAGCATATTTTATCTGATTGTGGGAATAGCGGATTATCTGTATCAGCGTCATAAATTCATGGAAGACATGAAAATGACCAAGCAGGAAGTCAAGGATGAATACAAGGACGCTGAAGGAGATCCCCAGATCAAAGGGAAGATACGGCAGAGGATGATGGAAGCATCAAGGCGAAGGATGATGCAGGCAGTTCCCGAAGCTGATGTAGTCATCACGAACCCGACTCATTTTGCGGTTGCGCTCAAATATGACAGTCAGGTTGCCGATGCTCCGATAGTAGTTGCCAAGGGACAGGATTTTCTGGCTCAGAGGATAAGGAATGCCGCAAAGGATGCGGGTGTCGATGTAATAGAAAACAAGCCGCTTGCAAGGATGCTTTATCATAATGTGGATGTGGGAGCAATGATCCCTCCGGAACTGTACCAGTCGGTGGCCGAAGTACTTGCCATGGTCTACAGGATGCGCGAGGAAAGAAATCCCGCATGATATTTTTTAAGATTACAGATGATAAATGGATACTGCTAAAAAAAGACCTTTTTCAATACAGGATGTCGGCGTAGCGATCTATCTGCTCGCAGCGTTTCTCTTTATGATCATAACGCTGCCGAGTACATTGCTCGATGTTATGCTGGCCATCAATATGGCAGTGGCGTTTGCGATACTTTTTAATTCGCTCTTTGTCAAGGAAGTGCTGGATATGTCGTTTTATCCGACAATTCTGCTTTTTACGACTATATTCCGTATTTCTTTGAATGTTTCGTCAACAAAGCTGATACTTACGACCGGAAACCCGGGAAATGTCGTCGTGACATTCGGGCAGTTCGTCGGCAGGAATGACCTGATCGTCGGAGGTATCGTTTTTGTCATTCTGCTGATAGTACAGTTTGTAGTAATAAACAAAGGTTCCGAGCGTGTTTCGGAGGTTACGGCAAGATTCACGCTTGATGCCATGCCCGGTAAACAGATGGCTATAGACGCCGACCTTAATACCGGTGCAATAGATGACAAGGAAGCAAAGAAAAGAAGAGACAAGATACAGGAAGAGGCGTCCTTTTTCGGTTCCATGGACGGTGCCGTAAAATATGTCAAAGGAGATGCCACAGCGGGTCTTCTGATTACCGGCATCAACATCGTGGGCGGACTGGCGATGGGAATGCTCAGACGCGGGGAAACCTTCAATGATGCATTAAATCACTATGTTGTCCTGACCATAGGAGACGGACTGGTCTCGGCAATACCCTCGCTTCTCATTTCGCTTTCGACCGGTATCCTTGTAACAAAGGGAGCAAAGCAGGCGGATTTCGGACCGACGCTTGTCAACCAGCTTTTCGGTACGCCGAAGGTAATGTACTTAAGCGGCGCCGTTATCGCACTGCTCGGTGTTGTCACACCCTTAAATCCTATCATTTTTGTCTCTTTGGGAGCGCTGTTCATCATAGGCGGAAGGGTTATGAGAACCCAGCTTGAGGTTGAGACTGTTCAGAGTGAGGCGGCAGAAGAGGAAGTCGGAGCCGAGGAGATCAGAAAACCCGAAAATGTTGTTTCACTGCTGTCGGTAGATCCTATAGAACTCGAATTCGGTTATGGTATCATTCCCCTGGCAGATGTTAACCAGGGCGGCGACCTTCTTGACAGAGTTGTCATGATAAGAAGACAGATAGCGCTGGAGCTTGGTACCGTAGTGCCCATCATAAGACTGAGAGACAATATCCAGCTTAATCCGAACCAGTACATCATAAAGATCAAGGGTGTGCAGGTTGCCGAAGGCGAGATCATGTTTGATCACTATATGGCCATGAATCCCGGATATGTGGAGGAGGAGATAACGGGTATAGAAACCTTCGAGCCTTCATTCCACCTGCCGGCATTGTGGATAACGGAAGGACAGAGAGAACGGGCTGAATCCATGGGATATACCGTGGTGGATCCTCCTTCCATCATCGCCACTCATCTGACCGAGATAATAAGAACGCACATAAGCGAGCTTCTGACCCGTCAGGATACGCAGAACCTTATCAACAACCTCAAGGAATCAAATCCTTCGGTCGTCGAAGAACTTACGCCGAAGCTTCTGGGACTCGGAGAGATACAGAAGGTTTTGCAGAATCTGCTTAAAGAGGGTATATCAATAAGGGATCTGCTGACGATCTTTGAAACGATGGCTGATTATGCCGCAACGACAAGGGATACCGATGTTCTTACGGAATACTGCCGTCAGGCATTAAAGAGGGCGATCTCTGCCAGATTTTTTGAGCCGGGAGATACAACAAGCGTTGTCACGCTCGATCCTGTCATAGAACAGGAGATAATGGCATCCGTCAAACAGACTGAACAGGGAGCTTATCTGACTCTGCCGCCCGAGAGGACAAAGGCTATCATTGCCGCCACCGAGACGGAACTGAAAAAGCTTGACGATATCGGAAAGAGCCAGATCGTCATTACCTCACCGATAGTGAGAATTTACTTCAAGAAACTTGTAGAGGATTATTTTGAAGAGATCATAGTTATTTCGTACAACGAAATCGAAAATGATGTTGAACTTCAGAGTGTTGGGATAATCAAAACATGATAATCAAGAAATTTACGGCAAAAACTGAAGAAGAGGCTACAAAGGCTGCTAAGGAAGAACTTGGTGCCCGTTCAGTCATAATGAATGTAAGAAAGGTCAAGACCAAGGGGTTTTTCAGTTTCCTGAAAAAACCCCTGATCGAGGTCACTGCGGCAGTAGAGGAGGATACCGATTCTCTGGTGGCTCATGTCCGCAGGCCGATGGAGCCTAATATAAGGACCGTTACAAAGGTTCCCTTCAAAGAAAAGCCTAAGGACGAGAAGCCGCAGTTTAAGGATGTGATCCCGGATGAAGAAGAAAAACAGCCTGCTCCCGCGCCGGAAAGAAAGAATGAATCAAAGAATGATGACAAGGGCATCGAAGAAAAAATAGACAATCTGCATACTCTTATCGAGCAGCAGCTCAAGAATGTGATGGAAAACAATGATGATGCAGATGAAGATTCCGGAAAGAAGAGTGACGAAACAGACCGTGAATTCATAGGCTTTGTAAAGCTTATTTACAATACGCTCATCAATAATGAGGTTGATGAAAAATATGCAAACGAACTGGTTGACGAAATAGAAAAGCTCAAAAAACCCGGTGTTACGATAGATTATCTGATATCCAATATATATCAGAAACTGATCTTGAAATTCGGCGAACCCGCAAAGATCACTCCGAGGGAGGACGGACCAAAGATAATCTTCTTTATCGGACCTACGGGAGTCGGAAAGACCACTACCATCGCCAAGATAGCCGCGGAACTTGCCGTAATAGAAAAGAAGAAGGTTGCTCTCATCACAACGGATACATACCGCATCCAGGCCAAGGAACAGCTGAGGAGTTTTGCGGAAATGATGAAACTTCCGTTCAGGGTCGCTTATAACGAAGATGATGTCAAGGACGGACTGGAAGAGTTTTCGGAATATGATTATATCCTTGTTGATACGGCCGGTTATTCTCCAAAGGACGAGGAGAGGAGAATGGAGATGAAACAGCTCCTTGACAGCGCAAAAAAAGTCTCCGAGATCGATACGTATCTTGTAATGTCAATAACCACGAAGTACAGGGATCTCATAGCGATCTCCGATCTATACAAGCAGATTACCGATTATAAGCTTATTTTCACAAAGCTTGACGAAACCGAATGCTTTGGAAATATGCTGAATATCAAGCTTCATACGGGCGTGGAGATAGCTTATGTTACTAACGGACAGGATGTTCCCAAAGATATAGAGGTTTTCAATCCCCAGAGCATAGTAAGATCCCTTCTGGGCGGAGAGAAACAGTCCTGAAGGAAAAGGTAGGCAATGGATCAGGCTGAAAGATTAAGAAATATAATAAAACAGAATCAGGTTGCTCCCGCAAAAGCGGCAAGAGTCATAACGGTAACTTCGGGAAAGGGCGGAGTCGGAAAAAGCAATGTTTCCATCAATCTTGCGGTTGAATTCAAGAAAATGGGGAAACGGGTGATAATTTTTGATGCTGATTTCGGACTGGCAAATATCGAGGTTATGTTCGGCACCATACCAAAGAACAATCTGGCGGACCTGATATACCAGGGAAAGGGCATCAAAGATGTCATTACCTGGGGTCCGATGGATATAGGCTTTATCTCGGGAGGTTCGGGTATCGCCGGACTTACAAATCTCGGGAGGGAATACATCAATTATCTTGTTCAGCAGCTGGCAGAACTTGACAGCATAGCCGATGTCATCATCATCGATACCGGCGCCGGCATCTCGGATTCGGTAATGGAATTTTTAGTCGCATCGGGAGAAGTTATCCTTGTGACCACACCGGAACCGACTTCGATAACGGACTCTTATTCGCTGCTGAAGGCTTTAAAGAGAAATTCAAAGTTTAACGAAGAGTCATCTTTGATAAAGGTAATATCCAACAAGGTTTCAACCAGCGAAGAGGGAAAACTGCTCTTCAGCAAACTCAACACGGTAGTCCAGAGATATCTGCATCTGAATATTGAATACATCGGATGCATACCTCAGGATAAGGAACTTTCGGATGCGGTAATGCAGCAGAGTCCCATCTGCATATCAAATGAAAATGCGAAATCTTCAAAGGCCTTCAAGGATATAGCGATGACACTCATGGACATACCGCATGAGGCTCAGGTATACAGAAGAGGAATGGCAGGATTCTTTGCCAATATGGTAAGAGGAAAGCATTTCAGTTAAACGATAAAGATATATGAGGTAAAGTATGATCACGGATTACATAGTACCGGGTGACAAAATAGAATTAACGGACAAAAGAAGCGCTGAAAGACCTAATAAAGACGGCATCATCGCAAGAAAAGTATACCGAACCAGAGTCTATGACATCACATCTGAGGATGAGATAAAAGTCAATATGCCCATGGATAAGGATAAGCTTATCCTCCTGCCGATCGACAGTGAATTTGATCTCTGTTTTTATACGCAGAACGGACTTTATCAGTGCTATGGAAGAGTGACCGACAGATATAAGTCAAAAAATATCTATGTTCTGGTACTTGAACTTACGACGCCGTTAAAAAAGTTCCAGAGACGCGAATATTACCGTCTGAACTGCATACTTAACATGAAATGCAGGATGATGGAGGATGACGAATATGCAATGGTGAATGAGCTTAATTCGGTACAGTTTGTCAATACGGATCTGACTCTTCAGAACGGTACGATAGTGGATATAAGCGGTGGCGGCGCAAGATTCATTTCCAAGGTGTATTTTCCGCCGGATTCAAAGCTGCTGTTCAAATTTGCCCTTCCCGGCGCAAAAGAGCCTGTGGAATATGAGGTCGTGGGAAGGATCCTGGCCTGCGAGGAAACGGAAAAAATGAAGGGCGTTTATCAGAATCATGTCCAATTCATAAAAATTGACACAGATCAGAGAGAAAGTATCATAAAGTACATCTTTGAGGAAGAAAGACGGAAAAGAAGAAGAGAAAGGGGCGAATAGTCTGAAAATGGGTAAAAAAATACTTGTAGTTGACGACTCTGCACTCATGAGAAAGGTTGCCTGTGATATAATAAAAAGCGACGGCAGATATGATGAGCCGGAGCGGTGTCGTGACGGGGAAGAAGCCTGGGCCCTCGTTACCAAAAATAAATATGACGCGATAGTTCTGGATGTCAACATGCCCAAACTTGACGGATTATCGTTTTTAAGACGCCTTAAGAACGAAGACCGCAAAGAGCATGTTATGATGTTCTCCACCACTACCGGAGAAGGAACTAAGCAGACCATAGAAGCGCTGGAACTGGGCGCGATGGAATTTATCAAAAAGCCCGATAATCTCGCTGATTTTTCCACTGAAGATTTTGCGGCGCAGTTCCTGGATCTTCTGGCTGTAGTATCGGGCGCGGGATCGGCTCTTTCTCCATCGGTGAAACGGGACCATTTCGAATCCGCAAAGCCTGCGGCTCCGGAAAAGATCGTATTAAGACCGGCAGTCAGGGTTAACGGTGAAAAACTTGTTGCAATAGCAAGTTCAACAGGAGGTCCAAAAGCTCTACACAGTCTTATTCCGATGCTGCCCGCCGCGTTAAATGCTCCGGTTGTGATCGTACAGCATATGCCGATGGGTTTTACCAAGTCGCTTGCCGACAGGCTCAATGAGCTCAGTCCGCTTAATGTAAAGGAAGCGGAAGAGGGGGATGTGCTTGAAAAGGGATGTGTATATATCGCGCCCGGTGACAAACATCTGAAAGTTGCCAAAAGCGGTAACCACACAAGGATCTATTTTTCAAATGAACCTAAAAGAGAAGGCGTAAGACCCTGCGCAAACTATATGTATGAAACGATCGCCGCCACAGCTTACAGCGAGATATGCTGTGTCGTCCTGACAGGGATGGGCGCCGACGGCACTGCCGGCATAAAGGAACTTGTCAGGAGCAAACCGTTGCACATAATCGCGCAGAACGAGGCTACCTGCGCAGTTTACGGTATGCCCAGAGCCATAGCTAACACAGGTCTTGTAAACGAGGTTCTTCCTCTTGAAAAGATAGCAAATGCAATTGTAAAAGAAGTAGGTTTGACTGGCTGAAGGTCAAGGCAAATTATTTTTATCGATTGGAGGGTGCAAAATGGATGTAAGCCAATACTTGGGAATCTTTCTTGATGAAGCAAAGGAACATATTCAGGTCCTCTCGGATCAAATGCTGATCCTGGAGCAGGAGCCTGATAATCAGGACGCTATCAATGAGATATTCCGCGCCGCTCATTCCTTAAAGGGTATGGCGGGAACCATGGGATATAAAAGACTTCAGCGTCTGACCCATGATATGGAGGACTGTTTCTCTGCAGTCCGCTCCGGGCAGATGAGTGTCACAAGCGAACTCATGGATGTCCTTTTTCAGGCTCTCGATGCCATAGAGGGTTATGTGGAGACGATCCAGAACACCTCCGACGAGGGCGACAACGATAATGACAGTATCGTTAACGAGCTCAACAGACTTTTAAAGAGCGGAACAGGCGAGAATGGCGGCCAGAAGAAGGCTGCCGAAAAGCCCGCTGAAGAAGCAAAGGCTGAGGCACCTGCAAAGGCTGCATCCGCTCCGGACAGCGAAAAGGCCGAATACAGAAATATCGAGCTTGACGAATCACAGAAAAACACGCTGAAGGATGCAATAGTTTCAGGAAAGCATGTTTACGGATTTACGGTTTTCATCCAGGAAACATGTCTGTTGAAAGCTGCGAGAGCCTTCCTTGTATTCAAGGCTATCGAGGAGTCGGGCGATGTTGTGGTGTCTTCTCCTTCATCACAGGATATCGAGGATGAAAAGTTTGAGTTCAGATTCAGTCTTTTTGCCATATGTGATGCCGATATCGAAAAGGTTAAAGCGGCTATCATGAGTGTTTCCGAAATAGAAGATGCCGTAGGCGAGGAATACACAGAGGATATGATCGATTCTCCTTCGGGCGATGCCGAAACGGCTTCCGAAAGCACTCCCGAAGAAAGAATGCTTGAAAATGCTCCGGCTCCTGTAGGAGGAAATGTTCCCGCTGCAAAAGAAGCAAAGGGAAGCGGCGGAGCAAAGAAGCCTGCCGTTAAGCCTGTTGTCAGCAGAACGATCAGGGTGGATATCGAGAAACTCGATACACTGATGAATCTCGTATCCGAGCTCATCATAGCAAAGAATACCATCGTATCAGCCGCAAATTCCGATACGCAGACGGGAGGCGGCGGTAGAAATCCTCTGGTTGAGAATGTTGAATATCTTGAGAGCGTGACCACGAATCTTCACGAAGCGGTAATGAAGGTCAGAATGGTGCCTATCGAGAGCGCCGTTCAGAAATTCCCGCGTATGGTGCGTGATCTTGAAAAGAAACTCGACAAGAAGATGAATCTTACCATTACCGGTGAAGATACAGAACTTGACCGTACCGTGGTCGATGAGATCGGTGATCCTCTGATGCACCTTATCAGAAACAGCGCCGACCATGGTCTTGAAAATACGGCAACACGTATTGAAAGAGGTAAACCCGAGACAGGTACGATTTTCCTCAACGCATATCAGGACGGCAACAATGTTGTCATCGAAGTCGGTGATGACGGTAACGGTATTGATGTTGAGGCCGTAAGAAGTAAGATAATAGAAAGAGGTTACGCATCCGAAGAGACAGCCAACCAGATGTCTGACAAGGATATCATAAATGTGCTGTTTGACCCCGGATTCTCCATGGCAAAACAGGTTACGGATATCTCCGGAAGAGGTGTCGGTCTTGATGTTGTCAAGTCTAACATTGAATCATTGGGTGGAGATGTCGAAGTCAAGACAAAGCTTGGAGAAGGAAGCACCTTCATAGTACGTCTTCCTCTTACGCTTGCCATCATCCAGGCTCTCATGGTCATTGTCGGAGGAGAGAAATATGCGATTTCTCTTGATTCCATTACGACTATTGAGGATGTACCGGTATCCGACATCAAACTTGTCCAGCAGAAGGAAGTTATCCAGCTTCGAGGCACGGTAATACCGATCATCAGGCTTTCAAATGTGCTTGGCGTGGAATCGACAAAGGACGACAGCGAAAATCTTGTGGCTGTTATCGTCAAGAAGGGCGATACTCTTGCCGGTCTTGTGGTTGACGAACTTATGGGACAGCAGGAGATAGTTATCAAGTCGCTTGGAAAATATATCAATAATGACAGGATAATCAGCGGCGCAACGATACTCGGAGACGGTGAGGTCGCACTTATCATAGATGCGAATGCTCTTATCTGATGAAAATAAGGAGGGATTATTCTTATGCAGGAACTTGAAGTATACGAAGAAGATAAGGTTATTCAATATATAGTTGTTAATCTGGGTATCGAGCATTACGGCATTGATATCCGATATGTGGATAATATCGTAAGAGTGCCTCAGATAACCAGAGTGCCCAATGTTCAGTCATATTTTAAGGGAGTGATCAACTTAAGAGGTGAAGTTATTCCGGTAATGAGCCTCAGACTGAAGTTTGATATGCCCGAGATCGAATATACCGGCAAAACCAGGATAATCATAATAAAGATCGATCCTTCTGCAGCGATCGGCATAATCGTTGACGAGGTGGAAGAAGTCCGCGATCTTCCGGAGTCAATGGTTGAAAAGAAAACACCGGATAAAAATGATCCCGGACAGTTCTATATCACCGGTGTAGGAAAAACTGACAAGGGACTTGTATCTATTCTTGATCTTGCCACAGTGATAGGTGAGAAAGAAATCGGATGATGTGGGAAATGTTTTGATGGTTTTCCCGATAACAGGAGGAATTAATGGCTGATCTTGATCTTAATAATGTAGAAGGCGTTTATTATGATGTGCTGAAGGAAATCGGCAACATCGGTGCAGGAAATGCCGCAACGGCTCTCGCATCAATGCTTTCCCAAAAGGTCGACATGAAGGTTCCCAGAGTTGAGCTGCTCGATTTCAAGGAACTTGGCGAAGCTATGGGCGGAGAAGAACAGATCATGGCCGGCATTTACCTTCGCATAGAAGGTGACCTGCAGGGCTCGATCATGTTTCTGCTTGAAGAAAAATCGGCTTATACGCTTGTCGGCAAGCTTATGTGCACACAGGTTACCGAGCTTGATGAAATGGCACAGTCTGCACTGAAGGAGATTGGAAATATCATAACAGGTTCATACCTGAATTCACTTTCCACCCTTACTAATCTGACGATCTCGGAATCCGTGCCTGATCTGGCTGTAGATATGGCAGGAGCCATCCTTTCGGTTCCCGCGATCGAATTCGGAATGGTCGGAGATAAGATGCTTTTGATCCAGACTGCGTTTACTGATGATGAAGAGATCAACGGCTTTTTCATACTTGTTCCCGATCTGCCCTCATACAGCAAACTGCTCAGGGCTTTAGGTGTTATAACGGATTGATAATGAACTGATTATAGAAGAGGAATTCAAATGGCTGAAATGATAAAAGTCGGCATGGCCGATCTTAAATTATGTATCAGCCCTGACAGCATTACCACGCTGGGACTGGGATCCTGTGTCGGTGTGGCTATAAGGGACACAGGAAACAAAGTCGGCGGGTTAGCTCATGTGATGCTTCCCGACAGTACCGAAATTAAAAACAACTCAAATATTGCCAAATTTGCCGATACAGGGGTAGAGGAACTCGTCAGGCAGATGGAAAAGGCCGGTGCCAGACGAAACATGATGGTTGCCAAGATCGCCGGCGGAGCACAGATGTTCAGTTTTCAGAACTCGTCGTCCCCGTTAGTGCGTGTCGGAGACAGGAATGTTGCGGCAGTCAAGAAAAAGCTTCAGGAATTAAAGATACCTGTCAAGGCAGAGGATACCGGATTAAATTACGGACGCACAGTGGAATTTTATCCGGAGACAGGTGATTTTGTGATCAAAGCCGTAGGAAAGCCCGTTAGTAAGATATGAGCGCAGATGATAACAAAAGCTTTGATGATATCTCCAAAGAGCAGGAAAAGCTAAAAAAACAGCAGGAGGCTTCAAGGCACGAACGTGAGAAACTGATCGAACGGGCGCGGGAGCTGGAAGAAGAGAAAAAGAAAGCTCCGATAAACTTAAAGACCAAACCGGTGCCGCCGGTCGTTACACTGATCGGAGGAGCGGTTGCGGCAACGGTAGCTTTCATTAAACATTTTGAACTGCATACAGCTCTGATCTTTACATTGATATGTCTGTGCATTTTTCTCATTCTGGGGGATATAGTCAAGATCTTATTGGATAAGGTACAGCTTCCTCCGCCTGTTGAAGAAGACAGTAATCAGGTTGACAGTGAAGGAGAGATGATAGAAAAAGGTTCGACCGGCGATGATGAGACACTGCTCGAAGAAAACGGAGAAGCGGCCGATGAAGAAAATGCCGATGCTTCGGGTTCATATTAGGAACTTGTATATCAGGGATGATACGGGAGAATATTTGACAGTAAATGAATGAAAACGCAAGAGCAAAACTGTGGGATGAGTATGCTAAAAATAAAACTCCCCAGCTTCGCGAAAAGATTATAATTGAATACGCGCCGTTGGTAAAGATCGTTGCGGGACGTTTAAGCATGTATCTCGGTTACAATGTGGAATATGACGATCTTTGCGGATACGGTGTTTTCGGTCTGATAGATGCCATCGACAAATATGATGCTTCAAAGGATGTAAAATTTGAAACCTATGCTTCTCTTCGCATCAGAGGTTCCATCCTTGACCAGATAAGGAAGATGGACTGGATACCGCGAACCATCAGACAGAAGCAGAAGCAGATCGATGATGCGGTTAAAGCTATCGAAGCTGAGACCGGACAGGGAGCGTCGGATGCTGATATAGCAAAGAAACTCGGACTTTCCGATGAGGAATTTGCTGAGTGGCAGTCACAGATGGCCGTCACGAATGTCGTATCATTAAATGAATTTAACGAAAACAGCAGTGATGAGGGAAGTTCGGAAAGAGAAACGATCGCGTCAAACGACCCGGGTCCCGAGGATATAATCGAGCAGGATGAACTGCGAAAAATGCTGGCTGATTCCCTTGAACTTCTGACAGAAAAAGAGAGAAAAGTCATTCTGCTTTATTACTATGAAGAACTGACATTAAAAGAAGTAAGTAATGTTTTGGAAGTATCCGAATCAAGAGTTTCCCAGCTTCATATAAAGGCTCTTGCCAAGATGAAGAAAAAACTCGGGAAATACATGGGTTATCTTACCAGCCAGAATGAATAAAACGACCTGAATAAACAGCATGAAAACTCGCGGTGTTTAACAGGGGAGAAATGTATGGGTACACAGATTAACGGCTATTTCAGGCTTGAAGAAGGTGACGGAGAAACTTTTATAAAGCTTTTTGGCGCAAAAGAAGGCGGAAAGCCGCTCGATATGAATGAACTCGAGGAGTATCTGCTTACACGCCGCATAAATTTTGACAAGATAGCGCTTGCTCCCGTGGTAAAAGAAAACAAGGATACGACAGTCAGGCTCAACAGGGAAACGATACATCCCGTCAACGAGGGCATCAAGCTCATCGTATCCGAAGACAAAATGACTGTTACGGCGCGTTTTTATCCGCCTACCCAGCACGGCGGTCTGGTGACGGCAGATGAGATACAGGGAGACTTCAGGGCAAAGCATATTAAGGCAAATGCCAATCTTGATGTAATAAATGATTTTCTGAAAAACAAGATATACTGTACTGACTATGTTGTTGCCGTCGGAAAACCTGCAAGAGAAGGACACGACGGAAACATAGAATACTGTTTCGATACTGACCCTTTGGCAAAACCCAAATTAAATGAAGACGGTTCGGTGGATTTTCATGCGCTGAGCCTTGTTCATGCGTGTGCAAAGGATCAGCTGCTTGCAAAGCTGACAAAAGAAGACCCGGGCGATCCCGGAGTAAATGTTTTTGGCGAAGTAATAAAACCGAGAGATGTCAAGAGAGCAGCTTTCAAGCACGGCCGGGATATATATGTATCGGAAAACGGAACCGAGCTTCATTCGGGGTTGGACGGTCATGTAAATCTCATTGATGATACGGTTTTCGTCTCGGGAGTGCTCGAACTTGAAAATGTTGATGTTGCCACAGGCGATGTTAATTTTGAAGGAAATATCTCAATAGCAGGAAATGTTGCAACAGGATACAAGGTGTCGGCTACCGGAGATATTGAGATAAGAGGCATAATCGAGGCCGCTGAAGTTACTGCGGGAGGCAGCATAACCGTAGCCAAAGGCATTAACGGAATGTCCAAAGGCGTTGTCAAGGCAGGCGGAGATATTGCCACAAAATATATCAATTCGGCCACTGTGGAAGCAGGAGCCAATATAAGAAGCGAACTGATACTCAACAGCGAAGTTTCCGCAAGTGAAAAGATAGTTGTTCAGGGTAAAAAGGGATTTATAACCGGCGGGCATGTAAAATCCGGCAAAGAGATCGAGGCAAAGATCATCGGTTCGGATATGGGCGTGGATACGATCATCGAAGTCGGTGTCGATCCTGCTCTCAAGGCAAGATTTGCCAAGCTTCAGAAAGACAATGATGAATACCGGAAAAAGATCGCCATAATGGAACCTGTTGTAGTGGCAGCATCCATGCGTATGAAAAAAGGCGAAAAGCTTCCGCCCGATCAGATCCAGAAGATCATTGAACTTTCCAATGAGGTAAAGAGGGAAAAACAGCTTATCGAAGATAATACAAAAGAACTTGCCGAATTATCGGTAAATTTTGATTCCGATACAGAGGCCCAGATAGTTGTAAACGGACAGGCACATGCAGGAACAAGGCTTGTTATATCTGAAGCAACACTGGTTCTGAAAACAGATTATCATTACTGCCGCTTCAGAAAAGAAAGCGGAGATGTCAAGATGCTTGGACTATAAGAGGTTTTATTATGGCTATATCACCCATTCTACTTAACGGTACGGTTTCCGTATCACAGGATATATCTGTATTTAAGCATAATGATGATAATAAGGCTGCCATCGCGCAGAATGCCGCAGAGATCACTGTAGATGAACAGACTGATGTAAAGGATCATTCCGTTCAGGAACAGCAGAATGTGGATACTTCAACGGAAGACAACGGACAGGGCGGAAATCTTTACGGAGGCGACGGCGGAGCGCGCAGAAGAAAAAAACAGGGAGACAGTGACGGAAAAGTCGTTGTCAAAAAAAAGGGAGGCTTTGATATTTCTATATGAGTTTAGCTGAGATACTGCTCCTCATCATTGGAGCAGTTATTTTTGCGGCCGGGTTCATTGTTCCTGAGATCGGTTCTAAAAAAGAAGATACTCCGGACTTAAATAAGATCAGGGAGGATCTTGAAAAAGCCGTCGATGAATGTGTCGACAATGCCAGGAAAAGGATCAATGAAATCGTTGAAAGTGAATGTGCCATAGCAAAAGATGATACCGAAAGAAATATGGAAAAGCTTTCTAACGAAAAGATAATGGCCATAAATGAATATGGGAAAACAGTAGTTGATGAGATCGAAAACAACCACAAAGAGGTTGTGTTTCTTTATGATATGCTGAATGAAAAATCTGCAGATATCAAGAATACCGTAAGAAAGGTTAACAGCATTCAGAAAGAAACCAAAGAAGATGCTCCGGGCACTTATGACAGACGCGATTTTAATGCCGTTCCGCTTCCGGCAGCTAAAGACAGACCGGCCTTAAAGGCTGCGATTGCGACCGGAGTCGGAAGAAATTCAACCGCAGCCATAACGAGGCACGAAAATGCCTTAAGGGATGAAAGAAGAGCTGCGTACGGAGTTATAAGCAACAATTCAAAACCCAAGGATACAGACGCCGAAAATAAAGACCGCGGATATAAAATACCAAAGATGTTTGCTCCCGGAGGAGCTAAAGATGAAGAAGGATCATTTTCCGAAAAGAGTGATCTGAATACCGCAAACTTAGATGAGCAGATAATGGAACTTCATGCGGAAGGCGTGTCCGATACCGATATCGCCAGAAAATTCGGGATCGGTGTGGGTGAAGTCAGATTGAAGATAGGTCTGATGGAGGCAAAACAGGAATGAGATTAAAGCACTATCTCCGCGGACTGGGCTTGGGGATCATCGTCAGCACGCTGATAGTCTCCGCAGGAAAAAACGGAAGAGCAGCCGAACTTTCAAATGAAGAGATAAAGACAAGGGCAAGAGAACTTGGAATGGTGGAAGAAGATGAAATGCTCCTGTCAGAAGCAAAATCTTTAGCCGAAAAGGCGGCGAAAGCTGATGATGCCGAAAAAGAAAAGCAAAAAGAAGCGTCTGTAGAAGATAAAAATGATGAAAATCCGGAAAAAAGACAGTCGCAAAGCTCAGACAGCGCAGTATCCGGGAATAATATGATGGTCTCTGCAGGTTCTGCAAAGAAGGGTCAGGCCGAAAATGACACAATGATGGCCGGAAGCTTTCTGGGAGCCGGTGCAGGATCAACCGATACTTACATAAAAGCCCGAAATACGACAGACCAGACTGAGGTCAAAAAAGAAGAACCCCAAAAGGAAAAGACTGTAGAGGTAAGCCCGCAAAGAGAAGAAAACCCAAAGACAGATGTATCCGAACCGGAAATAAAAGAAGAACAGCAGGTCGTTACGGTTGCAGAGCTTGAAAGCAGGAATTCCGATGCGGGAAGAGCAGCTGAAAATACGCAGAAAACACAGGCTCCGGTATCAGTTACCATTGTAAAAGGCGAGTCATCCACTGCAGTTGCAAAAAAGCTCCAAAATGCCGGTGTTATCACGGATGCAGCCCAGTTTGATTCATATCTGTGCCTGAACGGATTTGACAGAAAACTGGTCACGGGGTCACATACGATACCCGCGGGAGCTTCCGCCAGGGATGTCGCTGAGATAATAACCGGAAGGTAAAAGTGCGATCCGCTTGCATAAAGACTTTTATTATGCTAATATAATTGTTCGTTCGGTAAATCCGGACCTGTAATAACCCATCAACAGATATCTTTTGATCAGAGGATTCCCCCGGTGCCCTGTATGGGTCGGGAACTTCAAAAGGATATCTAAAACACAAACCAATGGAGGTAAAAAACATGAGTATCATTTCAATGAAGCAGCTTCTGGAGGCAGGAGTACATTTCGGACATCAGACAAGAAGATGGAATCCGAAGATGGCTCCTTATATTTATACCGAGAGAAACGGTATCTACATCATCGATCTTCAGAAGTCTGTAGGCAAGGTTGACGAGGCTTACAATGCTGTGGGAGATATCGCAGCAAACGGCGGCACGATCCTTTTTGTAGGAACCAAAAAGCAGGCTCAGGATGCCGTAAAGGCCGAGGCGGAGCGCTGCGGCATGTTCTATGTCAATGAAAGATGGCTTGGAGGCATGCTCACAAACTTCAAGACGATCCAGTCAAGGATCAGAAGACTTAAAGAGATCGAGCAGATGTCCGTTGACGGAACCTTTGAGAAGCTTCCCAAGAAGGAAGTCCTTATAATCAAGAAGGAATGGGAGAAACTTGAGAGAAACCTCGGAGGCATCAAGGAGATGAAGAGGATCCCCGATGCGATCTTTGTTGTAGATCCCAAAAAAGAGCATATCTGTATCCAGGAGGCTCATGCATTGGGCATAACCCTTATTGGAATAGCTGATACAAACTGCGATCCCGACGAACTGGATTATGTTATACCGGGAAATGATGATGCGATCAGAGCTGTAAAACTTATTGTATCCAAGATGGCTGATGCAGTCATAGAGGCACATCAGGGAGTGACCGGCGAGGATGCCGCAGATGTCGAAGAAGGCGCTGCAGCTGAAGAAGAACAGGTTCAGGATGCCTGATACAGGAATGTAAGATTAAAAGGTTTTTGTTTTAATATAGAAGGAGAATGAAAAATGGCAGCAATCACAGCAGCAAGTGTTAAGGAACTCAGGGAGATGACCGGCGCAGGTATGATGGACTGCAAGAAGGCCCTGAATGAAACTGACGGAGATATGGAGAAGGCGGTAGAGTTCTTAAAGAAGAGCGGAGCCGCAAAGATGGAAAAGAAAGCAAGCAGGATCGCGGCAGAAGGACTTTGCCGCATAGCATGCGATGGCAAGGCGGCGGTAGTTGCCGAGGTAAATTCCGAGACTGACTTTGTCGCTAAAAACGAACTGTTCCAGGAATTCGTTCAGAAGGTCGCGGACACCGCGCTTTCATCCGGACTTAAGGGCGGAAAGAACGGAGAAGACATAGAAGCTCTTCTCGGAACAGACGGATTAAAGGATGTTCTGATTGAAAAGACTTCCACTATCGGAGAAAAGCTTTCCGTAAGACGTTTTGAAAGAGTTGAGTCCGGATGCACGGCAACCTATATCCACGGAGGCGGAAAGATCGGTGTTATTGTTGCGGCGAGCGGAGCTGACGGCGATGCCGAAAAGAACGCTCTCAAGGATATCGCCATGCAGGTGGCTGCCATGAGTCCGCAGTATGTAAGCAGAAATGACATACCTTCCGATGAAATGGACAAGATCAGGGAGATAACGATCGACAGCGCATTAAATGATCCGCCCACACTTCCGAAGCCCATTCTTCAGAAACTTATAGATGAAGCTGTAACCGGAAAGAAGTGGAGCGATGAGGATATCGCAATATATGAAGAGAAGAAGAGCAATATGAACTTTCTCTTTAATTTCCTCTCTGATGAAGCAAAGAATGCTGTAGCTGCCCTTGCTTTGGGACATAAGGATGAATATATGTCAGACAAGATATTCTCCGGTCTCGTAGAGGGACGTGTTTCAAAACATGTCAAGGATATCAGCCTCATGGATCAGGTATATGTCAAAGCCGAGGACGGAAAGCAAAGCGTAGGCAAGTATCTTGAATCGGTCAACAAGGAATTAAAGATTGACAGATTTGTGCGTTTTGAAGTCGGTGAAGGCATGGAAAAGAAAGAAGAAGACTATGCCGCAGAGGTTCAGAAGCAGATCGATGCTGCAAAGAACGCCTGACAGGAAGCAAACACACAGGAATTTCAGGTTCGATTCATTTCATAGAAAAGAATGGAGATGATGTAAATGTCTAAAAAAGATATAGCCTGGTCTGATCTTGGTTTTGGTTATATCAAAACCGACAAAAGATATGTTTCAAATTTCAAAGACGGAAAATGGGACGACGGAACATTGACAGATGACGATATGATCATCATGAGCGAATGCGCGGGTGTGTTGCAGTATGCGCAGACCGTTTTTGAGGGTCTTAAGGCCTATGAGACCAAAGATGGAAAGATAGTTACTTTCAGGCCGGATCTTAATGCAGACAGAATGATCGATTCCGCGAAAAGACTTGAAATGCCGCCTTTCCCCAAGGGCAGATTTATTGATGCGGTAAAACAGGTGGTAGATGCCAACAGGGACTATGTTCCCCCGTACGGGAGCGGAGCAACGCTGTATATCAGGCCTTATATGTTCGGTATCAATCCGGTCATAGGCGTAAAGCCGGCGGATGATTATCAGTTCAGGATATTTGCAACTCCCGTAGGACCTTATTTTAAGGGAGGCGCAAAACCCATCACCGTAAAGATCAGTGATTTTGACCGTGCAGCTCCCAAAGGAACAGGAAATATCAAAGCGGGCTTAAATTACGCCATGAGCCTTCATGCGATAGTAACAGCCCATAATGAGGGATTTGCAGAGAATATATATCTTGACAGCGCAACAAGGACCAAGATCGAGGAAACAGGCGGAGCCAATATCATCTTTGTCGATGCTGACGGGAATATCGTCATTCCGAAATCGGATTCGATCCTTCCTTCGATCACCAGAAGATCCCTTGCAATAGTTGCCGAAAAGTATCTGGGACTTAAGGTCGATCAGCGTGAAGTAACCCTGTCCGAGGTTATGAGCGGACAGTTTAAGGAGTGCGGACTTTGCGGAACCGCTGCTGTCATATCTCCGGTCGGAAGGATAAATGACCACGGTAAGGAGTTTACCTTTGAAGCGGGCATGGAAAGCATGGGCAAAGTGACTCAGAAACTGTATGATACCCTCACAGGTATCCAGATGGGAACGATAGAAGCTCCCGAAGGATGGATATACGAGATCTGATAGTTTTATTTTGACTTAAAAGGTACACAAGGCTGTCTGTTAAGCGGACAGCCTTTTTCTATAAGAAATATGATCAATCTTTGGCTTTGTTTTTTAATCTGCATAATTGAAGGCGTGCTGTTTTCGGCTCTGTTTATATTCGTTACCGTGAAATATCACAGGTTTCGCATTCTTTCCATGATGCTCTTCATTATCATCCTGACAGCATCTGTTTATTTCCTTTACAGAAACTCGGAAACAGTATGGTATTTTTTTGTTCATCCGTATATTTCGCTTCTTATTGTTGATCTCGCAGATCTGTATTTTTGCAGGCACGACAGATTCGAAAAACTCATTTTATGGCCTTTTTTCATACTTCCGGCTGTCTCGGGATTTGTACTCACCTGTGGATGGATATTGAAAATAAGGGCTATTTCCGAGCTCATCTCATCGTTTTAAGCGAAAATAAGCCAAAAAATTTAATAAAATAAAAGGAAATGCCGTTATTCCGTCGAATAATGATTATAGTGTGAAAAAAAATCCTTAAAAAAGGCGGTTTTTAATTCATGTCCATCAGACAGGATCTCGAAGAGCTTGAAAAGAACACGCTAAGCCCCTATGCCACGCTGTCGGTTAATTCGATGGGAAGGGAAAGAGATGAAGTGCAGTGCGATATACGCACTGTTTTTCAACGCGACAGGGACAGGATCCTTCATTCAAAATCATTCAGGAGACTTAAGGATAAGACCCAGGTCTTTCTGACACCGGAAGGCGATCACTATCGCACAAGGCTTACACATACACTCGAGGTTTCTCAGAATGCGAGGACTATCGCGAGGGCATTAAGGCTGAATGAAGATCTGGTGGAAGCCATCGCTTTGGGACACGATATAGGCCACACACCCTTCGGACATGCCGGGGAAAGAGCTTTAAACAGGGTCTGTTCTTTGGGATTTGTCCATTCCGAGCAGTCTTTAAGGGTAGTCGATGTTCTTGAAAGGGATATGAAGGGCTTAAATCTGACAAAAGAGGTTCGGGACGGTATTCAAAACCACCAGACAGAGGGGATGCCCTTTACGCTCGAAGGAAGAATAGTCCGGATATCAGATAAGATCGCATACATGCATCATGATATGGATGATGCGATAAGAGCTGGAATACTCAATGACGAGGATGTGCCTGACAGCATAGGCAGGGTGGCCGGTTACAAAACTGCGGAGCGTCTGGATTATTTCATTCACGATATAGTGATCGAAAGCAAGGACAAGGATGATATAAAAATGTCTCCTCCTGCTGAAAAAGCCATGAAGGAGCTTCGGGCATGGATGTTTGAAAACGTATACAGAAATCCCAAGGCCAAAAGTCAGGAGAGTAAGGCGGAAAGCCTGATCGAGTCTCTTTATATGTACTATTTCAACAGACCGGACAAACTGCCTGCCGAATACAGGCTGTTAATGTCAAAAACAGGAGATCCGCTCGAAAAGATATGCTGTGATTTCATTTCGTCGATGACAGACAGATACGCGATAAGTCTGTATTCGGATCTTTTTATTCCTACTTCGTGGGTGATCAGGTGAGATACAGGGAAGATACGATCGAACAGGTCAGAACATCAAATGATATTGTTGATGTAATAGGTTCATATGTGAGGCTGAAAAGAAGCGGTGCCAATTATTTCGGTCTCTGCCCTTTTCATAATGAAAAGACAGGATCATTTTCGGTGTCGCCGTCAAAGCAGATGTTTCACTGTTTCGGATGCGGTGAAGGCGGAAATGTCATAACCTTCATCATGAAATACGAAAATTATTCGTTTCAGGAAGCTATCAGATATCTGGCCGAGAGAGCAGGCATCACGCTTCCGGAGCCGGATGAGACCGAGGAAGAAAAAAAAGCCGCATCGCTTCGGACAAAGATACTTGAAGTAAACAAGGCGGCCGCTTATTACTACTACAAAAAGCTGTACTCTCAAAACGGTGAGATCGGACTTAAGTATTTCAAAGGAAAAAGGAAACTGACCGATGAAACGATAAAAAACTTCGGACTGGGGTTTGCCGGAAAGGGCGGAAGCGAAGTAATAAGCTACTTAAGGAGCAAAGGCTTTGATAATGAAATAATAAAAGAGGCAGGTTTATGCAATATTTCCGAAAAATACGGGATGAGCGACAGATTCTGGAACAGAGTGATGTTCCCGATAATGGATATAAACAATCATGTGATCGGTTTTGGAGGGAGAGTATTGGGAGATGCCGAACCCAAATATCTGAACACATCCGAAACAAAGGTCTTTGAAAAGAGCAGAAACATGTACGGCCTGAATGTCGCAAAGCGTTCCAGAAAGGATTACCGGATAGTCTGCGAGGGTTATATTGATGTGATCTCCATGCATCAGGCCGGATTTACCGAGGCGGTTGCGTCGTTGGGAACCGCTTTTACATCGGGACACGCCAGCATACTTCACAGATACACAAATGAGGTACGGCTTATATATGACAGCGATGAACCGGGAATAAAGGCAGCGCTTCGCGCAATACCATTATGTAACGAAGCCGGGCTTGTCGCCAGAATGGTGGACCTTACGCCGCATAAAGACCCGGATGAATTCATAAATGCCAAAGGGGCTGAAGAGTTTCAGAAAAGGCTCGACAGCGCTGAAAACTCATTTTTCTACAGTCTGCGAATGTCGGAAAGGGAATATGATCTTAACGATCCCGAAGGCAGGACGGCATTTCAGACACATGCCGCGGCAATGCTGTCGGATATTGAGGATGAACTGAAAAGAGAAAATTACATAAGCTCGGTCGCGGCAAAATATATGATCAACGAAAATACCTTAAGGAAGGCAGTGGTAAACGAGGCGGTAAAAAAAGAAAGCGAGAGTATCCGGCTGAGAACATACCGGACTCCCGAAAAGAAGCCGGAAGATGACGGCACGACAAGCGCTGAAAAATACCTGCTGACCTGGCTTACCGATGAAAACTATCTGTTCAAAGAGATCTCGGGCTATTTGAATTATGATGACTTCACGGAGGGCGTAACCAGGGAATGCGCAAAACTCCTGTTTGAACAGATGGCTGACGGTCATTGTGAACCGGCATCGATAATAGACAGATTTGAAGATGAAGATGAACACAAAAAAGTAGCATCCATCTTCAGCACAAAACTGAATGCGGTAGAATCCGGTCCCGAAAAGAGCCGGGCGCTGACAGATCTGGTTGTAAGGATCAAAGAGGCATCGCTTAAAAGACAGTCTGATGATGAGACTGATGAAGGAGGCGAAAATCTTCTTCAGAAAAGGATCAGGATCAGAAAGGCAATGGATGCGTTGAAAAATCTGAAAATAGAAGTATAGCAAGAAGTCAGATACCGTTAATGACCGTTTTGTGGTCAATTACGGTATCGGCATCCGACCGGTAAGTCAAATATAAAACTATAAAATATAGAGGTGATGAAAAAATGGACGAAGCAATGCAGGAAAAGTTTGAAGAAAAACTGAAAAGCATAGTGGAAAAAGGCAAGAAAAGAAAGAATGTGCTTGAAAATCAGGATATCATCGATCATTTTAAGGGCATTGATCTCGGCGAAGAGCAATACGACCGGATATGGGAAACTCTTGAATCAAACGGAATAGATGTGCTGAAGATCGCCGAGGAAGTTGACGACGATGATGATGTTGACAGCGAGACTCTCGAAGAAGAGGAGGAGATCGATGTTGAAAATATCGATCTTTCGGTTCCTGATTCGGTTTCAATAGAAGATCCGGTAAGGATGTATCTGAAAGAGATCGGAAAGGTTTCGCTCCTGACGGCAGGTGAAGAGATCGAACTTGCAAAAAGGATGGAGCTGGGTGACGAAGAAGCCAAGAAAAAACTGGCTGAAGCAAACTTAAGACTCGTGGTCAGCATCGCAAAGCGCTATGTTGGAAGAGGGATGCTCTTTCTTGACCTGATACAGGAAGGCAATCTGGGACTTATCAAGGCAGTTGAAAAATTTGATTACCGCAAAGGATATAAATTTTCAACCTATGCCACATGGTGGATCAGACAGGCCATAACCAGAGCAATCGCCGATCAGGCCCGTACCATCAGGATCCCTGTTCACATGGTTGAGACAATAAATAAGCTTATAAGGGTATCCAGGCAGCTGCTTCAGGAACTCGGGCGTGAACCAACCCCCGAAGAGATTGCCGAAAAAATGAATATGCCCGTTGAGAGAGTCAGGGAAATATTGAAGATATCGCAGGAACCGGTGTCTTTGGAGACTCCGATAGGAGAGGAAGAGGACAGTCATCTCGGAGATTTCATTCAGGATGACCAGGTTCCGGTGCCGGCTGATGCGGCTGCATTTGAACTCTTAAAAGAGCAGCTCAACGAGGTATTGGACACTCTGACGGAAAGAGAACAGAAGGTGCTGCGTCTCCGCTTCGGTTTGGATGACGGAAGGGCAAGGACTCTTGAAGAAGTCGGAAAACAGTTTTCCGTAACAAGAGAAAGGATCAGGCAGATAGAAGCAAAAGCCTTAAGAAAATTAAGACACCCTTCCAGATCAAGAAAACTTAAGGATTATCTCGAATGACAGATCTTTCGGGACGGCTTAAAGACATAGCTTATGAGTGCACAGACAGCGATATACTTGTTGATATCGGATGCGATCATGCACTTGTTCCCATAAGTCTCCTTGAAAGCGGCGGGATAAGTTTTGCTTTCGCATCGGATATAAACAAAGGTCCTATTGAAGCTGCAAAAAGGAATGCCCTTGCTGCGGGTGTGGAAGACAGGATGAACTTTATCGTAGCAGACGGCCTTTCGGGAATAGACACTTCGGATCCGATGTTTGCAAATAAAAAGACCGCGCTTTTGATCTCGGGAATGGGCGGACCACTGATCGAAAAGATCCTCCTTCAAGGACAGGAAGTTCTGCCTCTTTTTGAAAAATTTGTTTTTTCACCGCATTCAAAGATCGGAGATTTCAGGAGATTTCTCGGGAAGAACGGATTTTCCATCCGCCATGAGAAGCTGACGAAAGAAGAGGGAAAGTTCTATTTCATAATGTTCTGTACGCCGGGGGATGATATGTGCGGGAATGATATGGAATATGAACTCGGTCCCGGTTTTTTTGAGGAAAAGTACGAAGAAAAGAGAGATTTTCTCGTTCGAAATCTCAAAGTGAACGAAGATCTCTGCCGTAATGAGGCAATACCGCCCCAAAAAAAGGCGGAAACAGAAAAAATGAGGCTCATGTATAAAAAGGCGGTAAAAATATATGATATGCGCTGAACTGATAGATCTTTTTAATGATATAGCGGATCCCTCTTTAAGTTCCGACTGGGATAATCCGGGACTTATAGTCGGTGATGAGAATATGGCCGTAAAAAGGATCCTGGTTGCCCTTGACGCCACTGACGAGGTCATAGATGAAGCTGTGGAGCTTAAAGTCGATCTTATTCTCACACATCATCCGCTCATATTCAAGGGAATAAAGAAGGTGAACGGTTCCGATTTTACGGGAAGACGGATCCTGCGTCTCATTAAAAATGATATTTCCTGTTTTGCCATGCATACCGACTTTGACATAGCATGTATGGGCGGGGAAGCATCAGACAGGATAGGCCTGAAAAATTCCCGTATTCTCCAGGCAGTTTCCGAAAACGAGGGTTTCGGAAGGATAGGCGATCTGCCGAAGAGCATGAGCGTATCTGAGCTCTGCGATCTTGTTAAGGAAAGATTTTACATAGAATATGTGAAGGTTTTCGGGGATTTGGATACTGTTGTCAGCACAGCGGCCGTCATGCCCGGATCCGGCGCTTCTGCCATAGATGATGCCATAGAAAACGGAGCAGATGTACTTATTACCGGTGACATAGATCACCATGAGGGTATTGATTCGGTCGAAAAAAACCTTATCATAATAGATGCGGGACATTTCGGACTGGAAAAGATCTTTATAGACTATATGAAAGACTATATAGAGAGAAATACGGAAGGCCTGGAAGTATATACTGACATAAAGGAAAGAGGCTTTACGATAATATAAGAAGGATGGTTTAAGATGGACAGAGAGTATATTGTAAAATATAAAGATAAGGAATACAGATACAAAGAGCATACATCTTTTCAGAAGATCGCAGAAGACTTCAGGCAGGATTTTGATGCCGACATCGTCCTGGCAGTGGTAAACGATAAACTTCAGGAGCTGTTTCACACTTTGGAACAGGACTGCACGATAAGCTTCGAGACGACAAAGAGCACGGCAGGACACAAGGCTTATAAAAGATCGGCCTGTCTGCTGTTGATATCGGCGTTTTATGATGTGATCGGAAAAGAGAATATCGAATTCTTCAGAGTTGAGTTTTCCATCGGAGCGGGGTACTACTGCTTTGCCAAGGGAAATTTCAAACTTGATGAGGCTCTCATCCAAAAGATCAGGGCCAGGATGGACGATATAGTAAAAAATGATGCCGTAATAAAAAAAGAATCAAGGAATCTTTCCGAAATGCTTGAACAGTTCAAGGCGGAAGGCAGGACTGACAAGGAAAAGCTGTTCAAATACAGGAGACATTCTACCGTAAACATATATACCCTTAACGGATATGAGGATTATTATTACGGCTATATGGTGCCGTCTGCAGGTTATATTAAATACTATGATCTGCTGCTTCACGATGACGGTCTCATATTGCAGCTACCCGAAAGAAAAGAACCGACTGTGGTGCCCAGACACAAAAGCAGCAAAAAACTGTTCCGCACCATGTGGACCTCAAACATCTGGGGTGAGATGATTGGAATAGGAACCGTAGGCGATCTGAACGAAAAGATCAGTTCGGGCGGAATGCAGGAAACGATTCTTGTCCAGGAAGCGCTGCAGGAAAGCAGGATCGGTGATATAGCCAAATGGATAAAGACAAAGGGAAACAGAAGGTTCGTAATGATAGCCGGTCCTTCTTCCTCGGGAAAGACCACTTTCTCACACAGGCTGTCCATAGAACTGATAGCTCACGGAATGAAACCGCATCCCATAGCGCTTGATAATTATTTTAAGAACAGGGAGGATACTCCTGTTGACGAGGACGGAAATTATGACTTTGAATGTCTTGAAGCCATAGATGTGGAAGGCTTTAATAAGGACATGACAAAGCTTCTGGGCGGTGATGAGGTTGAACTGCCGACCTTTAATTTCAAGACCGGAAAAAGGGAGTACAAAGGCAATTTTCTTAAACTGAATGAAGATGATGTTCTTGTTATCGAGGGCATTCACGGACTTAACGACAAGCTTTCGTATTCACTTCCGCCCGAAAGCAAATACAAGATATATATAAGCGCACTGACTACGCTGAATGTGGATGACCATAACAGGGTTCCGACTACAGACGGAAGACTGATACGAAGGATAGTGCGTGATTTCCGGACGCGCGGAGCGTCAGCATCCAAGACGCTTAATATGTGGGGGTCGGTCAGGCGCGGAGAGGAAAAATACATTTTCCCCTTCCAGGAGAGCGCAGATGCAATGTTCAACTCTCATCTGATATATGAACTTGCTGTATTAAAGCCTTTTGTGGAACCTCTGCTCTTTGGGATAACAAAGGAAGATCCGGCATATCAGGAGGCCAAAAGGCTTCTGAAATTCCTGGAATATTTTCTGGCGATCGATACGGCATCCATACCTAACAATTCGATAGTAAGGGAATTTATCGGAGGTTCATGTTTTAACGTATAAAATAAGCGGACCGGATGATGGCGGGGCCGTAAGATTTACGGCAACGAGGAAAGTCCGGGCTTCACAGGGCAGGATGACGGATAACGTCCGCCCGGGGTGACCCGCGGGAAAGCGCAACAGAAAATATACCGCCGAATGCGCCGCAAGGTGTTCATGGTAAGGTTGAAATGGCAGTGTAAGAGACTACCGCGGTTGTGGTAACACAGCCGGCATTGCAAGCCCCATCCGAAGCAAGAACAAATTTGAAAGCCATAGGCCTGCCCGGTCTGCTTTCGTGGTAGTTCGCTGAAGACTGTCGGTAACGGCAGCCTTAGACAGATCATCATCCAAGACAAAACCCGGCTTACAGGTCCGCTTATTCTTATATAGTATCTGCATCATCGAAGACATATATGTCTTCGATGAAGGCTATACTTTGACATATATTATAGGTGTGTATACAATATAGATTGATAATTGTCATTTAATAAGGGAGATTATTGATGGAATACTTGGATTCTCTGGGAAAGAGAGCGAAAGAAGCTTCGATAAAAATGAATGTGCTTGATGCTGCGTCAAAGAATCTCGGACTCAGAGCGGCAGCCCAGGCTCTGATAAAAGAGAGCGAGTCCATCATAGAAGCAAACCGTCTCGATATGGAAGAGGCAGTAGCAAACGGCATGAGCGAAGCTCTTCAGGACAGACTGGAGCTTAATGAAGACAGGATCAGGGCGATGGCAGCAGGTCTTGAGGCCATAAGCGCAATGAGGGATCCCATCGGCGAGGTGATAGAGAACAATATACGCCCCAATGGCTTAAAGATAATGAAGGTCAGAGTACCTATGGGCGTTATCGGAATAATATACGAATCCAGGCCAAATGTAACGGCTGATGCCTTCGGACTGTGTTTCAAGACAGGAAACGCAGTGATCTTAAGAGGCGGGTCGGATGCGATCAATTCCATAAAAGCGATCGTAAATGTCATGAGAAAAGCTCTCGAGAATGAAAAACTTCCGGCTGATGCCCTTCTTCTCGTCGAGGACACTTCAAGGCAGACAGCTACGGAATTCATGAAAATGAACGATTACATGGATCTGCTGATCCCCAGGGGTGGAGCGGGACTGATACATTCTGTAGTGTCAAATGCAACTGTTCCGGTCATTGAGACAGGGACAGGCAATTGTCATATATATGTTGATGATGAGGCAGATCTTGATATGGCACTTGACATCATCGACAATGCAAAGACCTCGAGAATGGGTGTGTGCAATGCCTGCGAATCACTTGTTGTGCACAAGGCTGTTGCCGAAGAATTCATTCCAAGAATTTATTCCCGCTTAAATGAAAAAAATATTGAAATCCGTGGAAACAGGGAAGCCGTAGAGATAGCTCCGGGCATAAAAACCGCTACCGATGAAGATTTTGCGCAGGAATATCTGGGGCCTGTCATTTCATTAAAGGTTGTCGATAATATCGATCAGGCTATTGAGCATGTTAACGCCAATACCACCCACCATTCGGAAGCGATAATCACAAAGAACAGGAATAATGCCGAAAGATTTCTGAAAGAGATCGATGCCGCCTGTGTATATGTAAATGCGTCCACAAGATTTACCGACGGCGGAGAGTTCGGACTGGGGGCCGAGATCGGGATAAGCACGCAGAAATTTCATGCGCGCGGTCCGATGGGTCTTGAAGCGATCACATCTTATAAGTATGAAATATATGGAAATGGGCAGGTAAGGAAATAAAAACCATAATGGCTGCCGCGTAAGGGCTTTGCATTTCAAAGCCCTTTTTTCTAAGGAGGATTTATGAGACACCTTTTAACACCGCTTGATCTGTCAGTCGATGAACTTGAAAAACTCATGGATGATGCCGCAAAGATCAAAGCGGATCCCGAAAAATATGCTCATGTCTGTGACGGAAAGATCATCGCGACTCTTTTTTATGAACCGAGTACCCGCACGAGACTGAGTTTTGAAGCGGCCATGCTGAGACTTGGGGGCAAAACGATGGGATTTGCCACTGCCGATTCCTCATCCGCCGCGAAGGGAGAAAGTGTTGCGGACACGATAAGGATCATATCCTGTTTTGCGGACATTGCCGCGATGAGACATCCCAAAGAGGGCTCGACCACTGTTGCGGCAAGCCATGCGCTCATTCCGGTCATAAACGCAGGTGACGGCGGACATCAGCATCCCACGCAGACGTTGACGGATCTTATGACAATAAGGTCGCTTAAAGGGACTTTTAACGGCATGACAATCGGACTTTGCGGAGACCTGAAATTCGGACGAACCGTTCATTCACTGATAAGAGCGCTTCTTCGTTATAAGGATGTCAGATTCATTCTTATTTCTCCCGATGAACTGAAACTGCCGGATTACATGATAGACGAGATAAAAAAGACGGGCGCGGAATATGAAGAGATCACAAAGCTTGAAGATGCGATGCCCAGGCTTGATATACTTTATATGACCAGAGTCCAGAGGGAAAGATTCTTCAATGAAGAGGATTATGTCAGACTGAAGGATTTTTACATACTTGATATGCCGAAAATGGAACTTGCAAAGGATGATATGATCGTCCTTCATCCGCTTCCGAGAGTTAATGAGATCGCGGTTGAGGTTGATTCGGATCCTCGCGCCAGATATTTTGAACAGGTCCAGTACGGCATGTATATCAGAATGGCACTCATATGTATGTTGTTAGAGATAGAAATATAGATGAGGTGAGATATGTCCGGTAATGAAAACAGGGAAAAATACAAACTGAATGTCGGCAAGATCTATGAAGGCTTTGTGATAGATCACATACATGCCGGCCGCGGAATGAAGCTGTACAAGGATCTGGGGCTTGAGAAGCTTGACTGTTCCGTTGCGATAATCACCAATGCTTCCTCCCGGAAAATGGGAAAGAAAGATATCATCAAGGTTGAATGCCCGATCGACAGATTTGACCTCGAGACTATAGGCTTCATGGATCACACGGCAACGGTTGATGTAATAAAAGACGGGGAGATCATAGACAAGCCCAAAATTTCGCTTCCAAAGACCGTAAAAAATATAATAAAATGCAAAAATCCCAGATGCATCACTTCCATAGAGCAGGGTCTTGATCATATATTTGTTCTGACTGATGCGGAAAAGGAAGTATACCGCTGTAAATATTGTGAAACAAAATACGGAGAACAGTGATGGATCTGAAAGAACTTCGTGAAAAGATAGATGAGACTGACAGACAGATAGTAGCACTTTATGAACAAAGGATGGATCTGTCCGCGCAGATCGCTTCATACAAGATAGAACACGGCCTTAAGGTTTTAGACAGAAACAGGGAGGCCGAAAAGATAAAAAGTGTCAGGGCAATGACGGGAAATTCCTTCAATGAAGAAAGTATAGAGGAACTCTATGTTCATATCATGGCGCTCTCAAGAAAAAAACAGATAGCCCTGATGAGGGAAAGAGGAATAACCGTTTCTGACGAAGAGGAATAAAAAGATGAAATGTGACAATCTTATCCTGTACAGGGATGATGAAAACAGATCTCTGTTAAAGGAGATCTGTTCCCTGTTTAAGGATGGAAAAAAAGAAGATGCCTTCCGGACGGCAAACCGCCTTTTGACGCTGTCCGATGATCTGGGATTTGAAGGAAATCTGTGGCACGATCATCTTGCATGGTATATAGCAAACAATGAAAACAGTTTTTCCACTGCCTGTGAGATGAGGAAGGATGTTTCAGGCACTCTTCCCGAAATTGCCCTGCATGACATGGAGATATTCAGGGAGCTTATCAGTAAGGATATCGCTGTCCTTGATGAAAAATACGGTACAGACTGTTTTTCGATGCTCAAGGACTATAGGCCCTGTGACGAAAACGGAAAGACATTCAACAGAAGAATAAGAGACAGTATCTGTGACCTGGCCGTAAAACTTGCAGATGCTGCCGATGCAAAGGAGATGCTTTCACGCGTCTGCGATTTCTACGGAAGATACGGGGTCGGTAAATTCGGACTTAACAAGGCATTCCGCATATATGAGAACGACAGCAACGGCATGGATATCCTTCCGATCAAAAAGATAGCCCATGTAAGTCTTTCGGATCTTGTAGGTTATGAAGAAGCAAAACAGCGTTTAAGAGATAATACGGAAGCCTTCGTTTCCGGAAGATGCGCCAATAACTGTCTGATCTACGGAGATGCCGGTACAGGCAAGAGCAGCGCTGTAAAAGGCATAATGAATGAGTACTATGATAAAGGGCTGCGTCTTATAGAAGTATACAGACACCAGTTTAAATATCTCAATGATGTTGTAGCTGCGATAAAGGACAGAAATTACAGATTCATCATTTACATGGATGATCTTTCGTTTGAGGATAACGAAACGGAATACAAATATCTGAAAGCGCTGATCGAAGGAGGCCTGGAAAGAAAGCCTGACAACATACTTATTTACGCAACATCAAACAGAAGACACCTTATACACGAAAATTTTGCCGACAAGCTTGACAGGAGAGAAACGGATGATATACACGAAAGCGACACAGTTGAAGAAAAACTTTCTCTTTATAACAGGTTCGGTGTTACTATCTATTTCGGAAGACCAAGTCCGATGCAGTTTAAGGAGATCGTACTTGCTCTTGCAAAACGCGCAGAGCTTAAGATGAGCGATGAGGAACTGCTTTATGAAGCCAACAAATGGGAACTTCGGGCAGGCGGACTTTCCGGGCGGACTGCAAGACAGTTCATTGATTATATATCGGGAACGGTGGAAAAATGAAAAGATTATTCGCGGCGATCGATGCCGGATCCTATGAATTTGAAATGAAGATCTTCGAAATGGGCGCAAAGAGCGGCATCAGAGAGATAGATCATGTCAGACGCCGTATCGACCTGGGCGATGATACCTTCCATACAGGGCTCATAAGTTATGCGAAGATGGATGAACTCTGCGATATACTTAAAGGCTTCGTTGATGTCATGAACACCTATAAGGTTGAAAAATACAGGGCGTACGGTACATCAGCCATCAGGGAAACCGTTAATTCAAATGTTGTCCTTGACCAGATCAAGCTCAGGACAGGTCTTGATATCAACATCTTAAGCAATTCCGAACAGAGATTTCTAGAGTACAAATCCGTTGCGTCAAGAGGAGAGCGGTTTGAAAAACTCATAGAACAAGGTGCGGCCATAGTCGATATAGGCGGCGGCTCCACACAGGTCTCTCTTTTCAAAAAGGGACAGCTTGTGACCTCGGTGAATCTTCACCTGGGCATACTGCGCATCAGGGACAAGCTCACAAAACTGCAACCTGATATGTCGCATTATGCAGGCTATATTTCCGAGATCATACTGAATGAGCTTCATATCTTTAAGAAGCTCTATCTTACCGATCATGAGATCAGAAATATCATCGTTGTGGATGATTATATATCAGTACTGATGAAGAGATATCTTCCCAAAAAGGATGCAGACATGATCCCTGCGGAGGCTTACAGGGAAAAACTGGCAAAACTGATGGTCCTGTCTCCCTATGAAGCTTCCGAATTTGACGGAATTCTGGAAGAAAACGCGTCATTGCTCCTTCCGTCCGCGCTTATCATAAGTCATATCCTTGATGCGACAAATGCCCGCAAGCTCTGGATACCCGGAGTATCTCTTTCCGACGGTATAGCATATGACTATGCGCAGACGAATAAATACATATCTTCAACTCATGATTTTGAAAAGGATATACTTTCATCAGCACAGTATATTGCCCAGAGATACAATTCCTCCCAGACCCTGTCGGATGAACTTATGAATGCTGCGCTGAACATATTTGACGGAACAAAGAAGGTTCATGGTCTGGGAAAGAGAGAGAAGCTTCTACTGACACTGGCAGCAAGAATGAGAGATGTCGGCAGATATGTCACCATGAGCTCGCCTGCCGAAGCTTCGTTTGCCATTATAATGGGCTCTGAGATCATGGGAATCTCACATATGGAGAGAAAGATAATAGCCACGGCAGTCAAGAATTCCTATCCGAATGATATTTCCTATTCGGTATTTGATGAAATGGATTTTGATGAATCATCATACAGGACCGCTGTTAAACTTACCGCGATCCTGCGTCTTGCAACCGGGCTTTCAAGAAGTACCAGAAAAAGCTATGAAGCCGTAAAAAGCGTTATCGATGACGGAAAACTCGTGATCACCGTTTCTTCCTCCGATAACATGATGCTTGAAAAGGGACTTTTCTTTGAAAGAGCCGACACCTTTGAAGAGGTGTTCGGACTCAGACCGATACTGAAGGTCAGAGACTGCCGTCGATGAAATTCTTTTAGCAGACATTAAACCATACAGATATAAAATCCTTACAGATTTCAGGAGCGGAATATGAAAAAAAACAGGGTGAAAGAACTTGATCTTTCGGATCCGAAATATTTTATCAACAGGGAACTTTCCTGGATGAAATTTAACGAAAGGATCCTTTCGGAGGCAAAAGACAAAAGCCAGCCTTTATTTGAAAGGCTTAAGTTTCTTGCGATCACGGCATCAAATCTTGACGAATTTTTCATGGTCAGGGTTGCGTCACTTAAGGATATGGTCAGCGCCGGATATAAAAAGCCCGATATCGCGGGACTTACACCGCTCATGCAGTTAAAAGAGCTTTCCATAGTCACGCATGACTTTGTCGCGTCACAGTACAGCACATACAACAGATCCCTGATTCCCTTATTATTGAAAAACGGGGTCAATATAATCAGGTCGCACGAAGATCTGAACGAAAAACAAAAGGAATATGTTGACGAATACTTTGTGCAGAGCATTTATCCGGTCCTTACTCCCATGGCTGTCGATTCTTCAAGACCGTTCCCTCTGATAAGGAATAAGACTCTAAACATAGGAGCTCTTCTTAAAGGAGAGGATGGTGATACCGAATTTGCCATGGTCCAGGTCCCTTCCGTTCTCCCGCGTCTGGTAAAGGTCCCTGACACAAACGAGGATCTCACAAGCTTTATTATGCTTGAAGAGATCATAGAAAGAAATATTGACCGTCTGTTCTTAAATTACAGGGTCATTACCGCAGATCCTTTCAGGATAATGCGTAATGCCGACTTTACCATAGACGAAGATGAAGCGGCGGATCTTCTGACAGAAATCGAAAAACAGATCAAGAAGCGTCAGTGGGGCCAGGTCATCAGACTTGAGGCAAAGGCCGGAATGGATGAGAGACTGTTGAATCTGCTTACAAATGAACTCGGGATCGAAAAGAGCGACCTGTATTTTATAAACGGTCCTCTCGATCTGACCTTTCTGATGAAGATGTACGGCATGGAAGGCTATGATGAATTCAAAAATACGCCCTTCAAGCCGCAGTCACCCAGACTTATCGATACGGATACCGATATATTTACCACTATCAGGGATCATGATGTACTCCTTCATCATCCCTATGAGAGTTTTGAGCCGGTCGTGAACTTCATAAGAACTGCCGCCCGTGATGAACAGACGCTTGCAATAAAGCAGACGCTGTACAGAGTGAGCGGTAATTCGCCGATAATCGCTGCGCTTGCCGAGGCTGCCGAAAACGGCAAGCAGGTTACGGTTCTGGTCGAACTTAAGGCCAGATTTGATGAAACCAACAATATAATATGGGCAAGAAAGCTTGAACAGGCCGGGTGCCATGTAATATACGGCCTTAAAAGGCTTAAAGTCCACTCAAAGATCACTCTTGTTGTCAGAAGGGAAGAGGAAGGCATCAGAAGATATGTGCACCTTGGCACCGGCAACTATAACGATACTACTGCCAAACTCTATTCCGATGTAGGCTTCTTCACATGTTCGGAGCCCTTCGGAGAGGATGCCACTGCGGTATTCAATATGCTTTCCGGTTATTCGGAACCGGTAGCCTGGAATAAACTTGCCGTAGCGCCTCTGTGGTTAAAGGACCGCTTCCTTTATCTTATCCGCAGGGAGACCGAACATGCTTTGGCAGGCTCTGAAGGAAGGATCATAGCAAAAATGAATTCCGTCTGCGACAGCGATATAATAAAAGCGCTTTACCGCGCTTCCATGGCGGGTGTCAGGATAGATCTGATCGTAAGAGGAATATGCTCGCTCCGCGCCGGGGTTGAAAAGATATCCGAAAATATCACGGTCCGCTCGATCGTGGGAACATATCTTGAACATGCGAGGATCTTTTATTTCTATAATTCAGGCAACGAGGAGATATATTGCGGTTCAGCCGACTGGATGCCCAGAAACCTTGAAAGAAGAGTAGAGATCCTTTTCCCCGTGGAGAATGAAGATCTGCGTCAGGAACTCAAGGAAATTCTTCAGATACAGCTTGATGACAATGTGAAAGCATCAATCCTCTTACCTGACGGCGACTATGTGAAGGTAAGAAGAAGATCGGGCCAGGAAAGCGTACAGGCTCAGAATGTATTCTGCGACATTGCCTTAAATGAAGCAAAAAAGAAAACAGGTATCCTCAATGACAGGGTTTTTGAACCCGAGATGCACAGTCAGGAGGATAAATGATAAAGCTTGTTGCCAGCGATGTAGACGGAACTCTGGTAAGGGATTCATCAAAAGAGATTTATCCCGAGATATTTCCGGTCATAAAGAGACTTAAAACGAAGGGTGTGATCACCGCCATAGCAAGCGGCCGGCAGTATCACAGTATTGCGTCGATGTTTGCGCCTGTAAAGAACGATCTTATTTTCATAGCCGAAAACGGCGCCCATTTAAGATACGGCGATCGGGATATAGGTATCGTAAAGATGAACAGAAACGATGCCGAGGATATCGTAAGATATTTAAGGGAATTTGATAATACAGACATAATCGTTTCCTATCCCGGCATAACGCGTATAGAATCAAAGAACCGGGATTTCATAGATCTCATCAGATACGGATATAACAATAATGTGGAAGTCGTAAAAGATGTCCTTGAGTCTGATTCGGATATAATAAAGATCGCCGTTTACAGGAAGGGAAGCATAAGGGACCTGGGAGAGAGCAGGATCATACCGAAGTTTGAGAAGCTGTGCCACTGCTTCATGGCCGGAGAAGAATGGGTGGATCTGGTGGATTTTGCCGTAGACAAAGGCAGGGCATTAAAGACCGTAATGGATTCCTTTCACATAAAAAAAGAAGAGACGATTGCCTTTGGGGACAATGATAATGACTTGAGCATGCTTGAAACCGCGGGAATCGGTTATGCGGTATCGAATGCGCCCGAAGAAATAAAGAACAGGGCCGACAGGATCTGTGAAGGATATGAAAAAAGGGGGGTTTTAAAAGAACTTCTGAAGATTGAAGAGAGCCTGATCTGATCTCTGAAAAAAATTATGTAAATATTTTTTTGATTTTTATGTAAACAAGTCCGCTGCGCAGGAATTTTTGACTTGAAGAAAAAACACATGATTTTGTATCCGGAAAAATTTTTCTGATACAATATCGTGTGTTTTTTAATTTTATAAAATAACAGCCTGATCGGATTGTTGACATAAAGTGCAAAATGCTTGATTATGTAATCTTTTTTTCTGAAACACATGTAATTATAATGTCGATTAGTTTCTAAAAAACTGTATCCAAAGAAATTAAAAAATACAAAAGGAGGAGAGAATCCATCATGAGAAAAAAGGGTTTATTTGGAGCGATCACAGTTACTGCGATGTGCATCCTCTTCGGTGTTCAGGCTTTTGCCAATCCCGTAGATGATGCTGTTGCGGCAAGACTTGCATTGGAGGGCACAGTAAACAGCGGAATATCAGCTGTTTATAACACAAGAGTAAGCAATTCCGTTGCTGTTGAAGGAGCTGCGCTGAATGCAGTAAATGCAGCATCCAATGCCGCTCAGGCAAAGGCAGCAGCTGACGGAGCTCTGGCAGTTGCAAAATGCAAGGCGGATGCAGCAGCCGCAGCAGCCGGAAGGGCAGCAGCAGAGCAGGCAGTACTCGCAAAGAAGATAAATGACTGCGCAGCAGCGCAGGCAGCAGTTGACGCCAAAGGCGCCGCAAATATTGCTCAGAGGGACGCACTTCTTGCAGCAGCAAGCGCTAAAGCAGCTGAAGCAGCAAGCTTCAAGGCTGCTGCAGATGCCGAGCTTAAAGCTCTGGGAGCTGATTATATTGCAAAGAAGAATGCACGCGAGGCAGCTTTCGGCACACAGCTTGCTACTATCAAGGCTTCTGCAGACAATGAAGTGGCAGCAGCAAATGCAGTAAACGCAGCTCTTCAGAAGCAGATCGCCGATACAACAAAGGTTGTTCAGGCAAACTACTACGCACAGGCAACCGCTGCAAATGCACAGGTTTATGCAACAAAGGCAAAGAATACCGCAAACATCTATGTTGACAATGCTAAAAAAGAGAAGGCTTTCCTTGAAGCAAGCCATGCACAGGTTGAAAAATACTTATCAAAGTCAGGTGCTGTTGATGCAAGCATCGAAGCACAGAAAAGGATAGCAGGCGAAGCCGCATTTGAAGCAGCAAAGGCAACTGCAGCTATCGCGATCGCAGACAGTGCAGTTGCATGTGCTAAAGAGGATGCAGCCGCAGCAGCCGCAGCAGCCGCAGCAGCAGAGAAGGCGCTTGCTGATGCAAAGAAAAATGCTAAGAGCACTTTCGACGGAGTTGTAGCAGCTGACAATGCAGCAAAAGCAGCTGCAGCTGCCCAGTTCAATTCTGCCGCAGCAGCGGCTCAGGGAGCCGCAGGCGCATTCGGAAACGGAATGATAAAGTTTGACAAAGCCAACAGGGCTGCATCAAAGGCAGCTTCAGATGCAAATGTTGCAAAGATCGCTCGTGACAGTGCAGTAAATGTAGCAAAAATGATGAGTTCATCATGCGCAAAGACAAACGGTATCATCATCGGAAAGCAGACAGAGATCTGCGGATATGCAAACAAGGGCGCTGCATTAAGGGCAGCAGATGCCAATGCAGCAGCAGCCAACGCAGCAGCAAAGGCAGCCGCAGCAGCAGCTGCAGCAAATTCAGCAGTAGCTGCACATGCAGCATTTGAGAATGCAAAGGGTGCAGCAGCATTAAAGCTTGCAAACACTCTGAATTCCACATCAATTGCAAATGCTATCGCAGTTGCAAGATATGAAGACGCAAGGGCTCGCGCATACTTCTTCCTTATCTCTAATCCGGCAGCATGGCCCCGCATTTTCTAAGATATTCTAAAAGAAACACATAACAGAAGAGCCGTACGGTTTTCCGTACGGCTCTTTTTTTAATTGTTTCTTTGATTATATGCAAAAATGTGATATATTACAGGTTGTGCTTGTAAAAAAAGACCATAATAAGTCAGATATAAACGAAAGTTTATAGAGGAGGAAGTATTATGATAATGGATAACCTGCAGAGCATACAGGAAAAAGCCTTAAAACAGATAGAAGAAGCAGGGGCTCTTGATGCGCTGAATGATGTCAGGGTTGCGATCCTCGGTAAAAAGGGCGAACTGACAAGTGTCCTTAAGGGCATGAAGGATGTCGCCGCCGAAGAGCGTCCGAAGATCGGGACGCTTGTAAATGAATGCAGAGACAAGATCGAAGCAGCCTTAGAGGATGCAAAGGAAAGACTTGAGAGCGCGGCTATGGATGAAAGACTTAAACGGGAAAAGATAGATGTCACTCTTCCTGCCGACAAAAAGGCTTTAGGCCACCGTCATCCCAATACCATAGCGCTTGAAGAGCTGGAGCGGATCTTTATAGGCATGGGTTATGAGGTTGTGGAAGGTCCCGAGATAGAAAAGGATTATTACAATTTTGAAGCCCTCAATATACCCGAAGGACACCCGGCTAAGGATGAGCAGGATACCTTCTATATAAACGGTGACATTCTTCTGCGTACACAGACCTCAGGCACACAGGTACATGAGATGGAAAAAGGAAGACTCCCTATCAAGATGATAAGTCCCGGAAGAGTCTTCAGGGCAGACGAGGTTGATGCCACTCATTCTCCTTCATTCCATCAGGTTGAAGGACTTGTGATAGACAAAAACATATCTTTTTCGGATCTGAAGGGTACACTGGCGCTGTTTGCGCGCGAACTTTTCGGCGAGGATACAAAGGTCAAGTTCAGGCCGCATCATTTTCCATTCACGGAGCCCTCGGCTGAAATGGATGTCAGCTGCTTTAAGTGTCACGGCAAGGGCTGCCGTTTCTGCAAGGGGGAAGGCTGGATTGAGATCCTCGGATGCGGAATGGTACATCCTCATGTTCTGGAGATGAGCGGCATAGATCCTGATGAATATACGGGATTTGCCTTTGGAGTGGGTCTCGAGCGTATAGCCCTTCTCAAATATGAGATAGACGACATGAGGCTTCTCTATGAAAACGACATCAGATTTTTGAATCAGTTCTGAAAGTGACTTAAAGATCATATAATAAGCGCTATATGTAAAGGAGATACATTTATGGATACACCGTTATCATGGATAAAGGCATTTGTTCCGGATCTTGAATGCACGGACAGGGAATTTGCCGATGCGATGACTCTTTCGGGAACAAAGGTAGAGGGATACAGAAGACTTGATAAAAATCTCGAAAAGATAGTCGCGGGAAAGATACTGAAGATAGAGAAACATCCTGACGCGGATAAACTCATTGTCTGCCAGGTTGATGTCGGAGACTTTACAACGCAGATCGTGACCGGAGCTCCCAATGTAAAGGAGGGTGACTGTGTTCCGGTCGTACTTGACGGCGGAAGAGTTGCCGGAGACCACGACGGAGGAAGCCCCGAAAACGGCGTAAAGATAAAAGCCGGAAAGCTTCGCGGAATCGAATCAAACGGCATGATGTGTTCGATAGAGGAACTCGGTTCATCCAGAGATATCTATCCCGAGGCACCCGAATACGGTATCTATATCCTGCCTGATGATGTAGAACCCGGTACAGACGCCGTAAAATACATGGGACTTGACGACACCGTATTTGAATATGAGATCACATCAAACAGGGTTGACTGTTACAGTGTCATGGGTATCGCCCGTGAAGCTGCAGCGACATTTAACCTTGCTTTCAGATATCCGGAAGTAAAAGAGACTGGAAACGATGAAAAATGCAGCGATTATATCAGCGTGGAAGTAAAAGACCCGGATCTTTGCAGCCGATATATCGCAAGAGTTGTAAAGGATATCAAAATAGGGGAGTCTCCCGACTGGATGAAAAAAAGACTCCGCGCCTGCGGTATCAGGCCCATCAACAATTTTGTGGATATCACAAATTATGTGATGCTTGAATACGGACAGCCCATGCACGCCTTTGATTATTCCACCATAGCTGATAAAAAGATCATCGTAAAAAGAGCAAAAGACGGTGATATATTCACAACGCTTGACGGAGTTGAAAGAAAGCTTGACAGCGAAGTTCTAATGATCTGCGACGGGCAGAAGGAAGTTGCCATAGCGGGTATCATGGGAGGAGAAAACTCCATGATCACCGGGGATGTAAAAACCGTTCTTTTTGAGGCGGCGACCTTTAACGGCACAAATGTCAGAAAGTCTGCAAGAAGAGTCGGTCTTCGCACGGATGCTTCCGGAATCTTTGAAAAAGGACTTGATCCAAATAATGCTTATTTCGCGATGGAAAGGGCCTGCTCCCTTGTTGAGGAACTGGGGTGCGGCACGGTTGTCGGAGGAAGTGTTGACGTGCACAGCGATCTTCCCAGGCCTAAGAGGATCAAATTTGAACCTGAGAGGATAAACAGGTTCCTCGGGACCGATATTTCGAAGGAAGATATGATCGCATACCTTAAAAGGGTAGAAGTGGAATATGATCCCGCTTCAGGTGATCTTGTATGTCCCACCTTCAGACAGGATCTTTTGGGATTTGCCGACACTTCGGAAGAAGTGGCAAGATTTTTCGGATATGACAGGATACCCGTTACCCTGCCTTCAGACACCGAATCAATGGGCAGACTTCCGTTCAAGATCAGGATCGAAAACCTTGCAAAGGATGTGGCGGAAAGCTTCGGATTTTCCCAGGGCTTCTGCTACTCGTTTGAAAGTCCTGCCGTATTTGACAAGTTAAGACTTCCGTCCGATGCTCCCGAAAGAAAGGCGATAACAATATCAAATCCTCTGGGCATTGATTTTTCAATAATGAGGACGCTTCCGTTAAACGGGCTGCTGACTTCGCTTTCGACGAATTTCAACAGGAAAAACAAAGATGTAAAGCTTTATGAGCTTGGTAATATCTATGTTCCCGAAAGCCTGCCTCTTGAAAAGCTCCCTGATGAAAGAATGCAGTTTACTTTGGGCTTTTTCGGAGAGGGTGATTTCTTTTCCTTAAAAGGTGTGATAGAAGAGTTTCTTATAAAGGCAGGCATGAATAAAAGGCCCCACTATGATCCCGATTCCAACAGACCCTACTTCCACCCCGGACGTCAGGCAGATATCAGTTATGACGGTGAGATCATAGGATATATGGGCCAGATACATCCCCTTACCTGCAAGGCTTACGATATGGGCAAGGCTGATGTTTACGCAGCTGTTCTTGATATGCCTAAAATAATCGAGAAAGCTGTATTTGACAGGAAATATTCAGGCATCGCAAAATTCCCTGCCGTAACAAGAGACATCTCAATGCTCGTTCCAAAGGCTGTACTTGAAGGTTCGATAGAAGATATGATCATACAGAGAGGCGGAAAGATCCTTGAAAGCTGCACCCTCTTTGATATTTATGAGGGTAATCAGATCCATCCGGACTTCAAATCAATGGCATTTACACTGGTCTTCAGAAACAAGGAAAAAACTCTTTCGGATGACGAAGTCAATGCCGCGATGAAGAAGATACTCAACGGCCTTTCCTCCATGGGTATAGAGCTTCGTTCATAATGGAGAGACATTTGCTTAAAAGTGATTTCTATTATGATCTGCCGCCGGAACTTATAGCGCAGGATCCTCTTGAAAAAAGAGATGATTCAAGACTCCTTGTGCTTGACAGGCAAAACGGGAAGACAGAGCACAGGAAATTTACCGCTGTAACCGATTATCTCAAAAAAGGTGACTGTCTTGTTCTTAATGACACCAAAGTCATACCCGCAAGACTTCTTGGCAGCAAAGAGGATACGGGCGCTTCGGTCGAGATCCTTCTTCTGTCAAACAAGGGAAGCGATCTCTGGGAAGCTATAGTAAAGCCCGGAAAGAAATTAAAGAAGGGCACAAGGGTAAGCTTTGGCGGGGGACTTTTAAAAGCAGAGATAGATACCGTTCTTCCGGACGGAAACAGGCTGGTGCGTTTTTATTATACGGGAATATGGGAGGAAATCCTTGATGAACTTGGGCAGATGCCCCTGCCTCCCTATATCACGCACAAACTTAAGGATAAAAACAGATATCAGACTGTATATGCGAAATATGAAGGTTCCGCGGCTGCTCCCACAGCCGGACTTCACTTCACGGACGAACTGTTAAGGGAAATTGAAAAAGCCGGGATCAGGACTGCATATGTGACGCTGCATGTCGGCCTTGGGACATTCCGACCCGTGAAAGCCGAAAACATCCTGGATCATCACATGCATTCCGAAGAATATATCATCAGCGAAAAAGCTGCCGGGATAATAAATGACACAAAGCGGGAAGGCGGCCGGATCATATGTGTGGGAACCACAAGCTGCCGTACGGTTGAATCCGCCGCAGATGAAAAGGGTCATATAATGCCTTCATCCGGAAGTACCGATATCTTCATCTATCCCGGATATAAGTTTAAGATCACCGACGGTCTCATCACTAATTTTCACCTTCCGGAAAGCACGCTGCTCATGCTGGTATCAGCTCTTGCCGGCAGAGAAAACATATTAAACGCTTACAGAGAGGCCATTGCCGAAAGATACCGTTTCTTTTCCTTCGGTGATGCCATGCTGATACTTTAGCGTTAAGAAGACCTTTTTTAATCCTGACTTTAATTTAAGAGGAAAAAGACATGAAGATAGGTTTTATCGGACTCGGCCTGATCGGAGGATCTTTGGCCATATCAATAAAAAACGCATTTCCCGGATCATACATTGTTGCCATGAACAGATCTGAGGATTCCCTGAAATTGGCTCTTGAAAAGGGTGCGATAGACAAAGGGGTACGAACTGTCGGAGATGACTTTAAGGACTGTGACATGATATTCCTCTGCACGCCTGTTGAGACCAATATTTCCTTTCTTGAACAGCTTAAAAGTCTTATCGGCCCTGATACCATCCTGACCGATGTGGGTTCTGTCAAATCGGGAATCCACGAGGCGGTTGACCGGATCCTCCCGGATGCTGTTTTCATCGGCGGACATCCCATGGCAGGAAAGGAAAAGGTGCGCTTTGAAAATGCATCGGGCGAACTCATCAAAGACGCATATTATTATCTGACACCCTCAAAAAATGCATGTGAAGAGCATATTGCAAAAATGAAGAATATCGTTGAAAAGATCGGAGCGATACCCGTTATAGTGGAGCCATCTCTTCACGATCTCATAGTTGCGGCAATTTCCCATGTGCCTCACATGGCAGCCTATACTCTGGTAAGGCTTGTAAAGGATTCAGATACCGATGAAGAATACATGCGCATTTCAGCCGCCGGGGGATTCAAGGATATCACCAGAGTCGCATCCTCCGATCCAACCATGTGGCAGCAGATATGTCTTGAAAACAGGGAAAACATAGTGACCTTAATGAAAAAGTATATCGAAGAGCTTGAAATCATTACGGATCTTATTGAAAAAAGTGACAGCAAGGCTCTCTTTGATTATTTTGACATATCAAAAAAATACAGGGATTCGATAATAGGATGAGTAAAGCCGGTAAAAATACGCTCCGCGGCAGCATCACAGTGCCGGGCGATAAATCAATATCTCACAGAGCTGTAATGCTCGGAAGCATCTCGGACGGGGTTACGAGGGCAGATAATTTCCTCATGAGCGAAGACTGCCTGTCCACAGTCGCATGTTTCCGGGATATGGGTGTCGGGATAGATATCACGGACAAGGATGTGGTGATACATGGCGTGGGCTTAAACGGCCTTTTAAAGCCTTCAAAAGATCTTTATACAGGCAATTCCGGCACAACAACCAGGATAATATCGGGTATTCTTGCAGGGCAGGATTTTGATACCGTGCTCAACGGTGATGAGTCCATACAGAAACGTCCTATGAAAAGGGTCATGGAGCCCTTGTCAATGATGGGCGCCGAGATCACATCCATACGGAATAACGGCTGCACTCCGCTTGCGATAAAGGGGCATCAGCTTAACGGCATGACTTATAAGATGAAGATCGCGTCAGCCCAGGTCAAATCGGCGATCCTTCTTGCCGGTCTTTATGCAAAGGGAGATACCGTCATAATCGAGGATGTTCCTTCAAGAAATCATACCGAACTGATGCTAAAAGGCTTCGGCGCGGATATAGAAACAGACGGACAAAGGACGGTGCTTCGTCCGGGAAAGCCCCTTAAGGGCATGGAACTTACTGTTCCCGGAGATATATCATCAGCTGCTTTCTTTATCGGTGCTGCCCTTATTACGGAAGGCTCCGATATAACCATCAGAAATGTCGGCATAAATCCCACACGTGACGGTATAATAAGAGCATTTCTGTCAATGGGCGCAGATATCACCCTTTCAAATGAAAAGATCCAGGCAGGAGAGAGGTCCGCTGATATAAGGGTCAGATATTCAAAACTTTCCGGCACTGTCATAGAAGGAGATATAATACCTGCCCTGATCGATGAGATCCCGCTGATTGCCGTTGCGGCAACGCAGGCCGAGGGAGAGACCGTGATACGGAATGCAGCCGAGCTTCGCGTAAAGGAATCCGACAGGATAGAACTTGTAAGCGGGGGCTTGAAAAAGATGGGTGCTTCCATAACCCCCACAGAAGACGGCTTTGTGATACAGGGCCCTTCGAAACTTCACGGCAGTGAGATCAGAACGCAAAAAGACCACCGGATAGCGATGAGCTTCAGTGTGGCCGGGCTCATATCCGACGGTCCCGTTGTTTTGGATGATACCGATTGTGTGAATATCTCTTATCCGGAGTTCTATGCCGATCTGGAAAAACTAAAAGTCTGATCAGCTGTTCTTCTCACCGAATTCCTGATAGGTTTCATATACCCTTATCCTTGACCAGTCGGATTCGGGCATTCCCACGAAGATACCGCCGTAAATGCCGCCGCCTTCCTGGGCGCTGACACGCACTATCTCAATAAAAGCGTGGATGGTATCGCCGGTCCAGATGGTGATATCGGCCTCATAGATGGCTCCGCTTTCAAGCTCGACATCACTTATAAACCCGATTCCTGCCTTTGACACATCAAGTACATCGACGGTTATCGGAGTTTTTTCCTTCTGATCGAGCCTGTTGATGTTTATTCTGATGGAAAGATCGTTCCTTTTTTCTTTTCTTCTTTCTGTTTCAGCCATAGTAATCCCCCTTGAGTTTTGTGGATTTATGTTCTTATTATACAAAACAATCCATGCTCTAACAAGTTTTTTTGAGCATATCGACCATAAAATCTTGTAAAATGAGCTTTATTTTAGTAAAATTACATTATTGCGGGCTGCAGGGGTATGAGTCCCGCAAAATAACTCTATTTACGGAGGAAGGTATGAAGATTTACACCACAGACAAGATCAGAAATGTTGCGCTTCTGGGACACGGAGGAGCCGGCAAGACAACACTTGCGGAGGCTATGGCAAAAGTATCGGGTCTCACCACGAGAATGGGAAAGATCGATGACGGATCGACCATCAGCGATTATTCAAAGGAAGAGCAGAAGAGGAAGTTCTCGATAAGCACATCGGTTATACCGATCGAATGGGATGACTGCAAGATAAACATCCTTGATGCTCCCGGATATTTCGATTTTGTGGGAGAAGTTGAGGAAGCCTTAAGTGCGGCAGCTTCCGCTGTCATTGTAATAAACGGCAAGGCCGGTGTTGAACCCGGAACAAAAAGAGCATGGGAGCTCTGTGAAAAATACAATATACCCAGAGCATTCTTTGTTTCAAACATGGATATAGATAATGCTTCCTTCAAGAATGTGCTTGAGGAACTGACCGAGCTTTACGGAAAAAAGATAGCTCCCTTCCATTTCCCCATCAGGGAAGATGAGAAGTTTGTAGGCTATGTGAATGTTGTGGCTGAAAAGGGTTACCGCTGGAATGACAAGGGTGAAGCCGTAGAATGCGATATTCCCGATTATTCAAAAGAAAACCTTGAACTTTACAGAGATTCTCTTATGGAGGCAGTTGCTGAAACCTCCGACGAATTCATGGACAGGTATTTCGGCGGCGACACCTTCTCGGATGCCGAGATCAGGGCCGCATTAAAGATTTCGGTATGTGACGGAACCATTGTTCCCATATCCGTAGGCTCAAGCGTGCAGGAAAAGGGTGTTTATACGCTGCTTGATGACATCGTCAAGTATCTTCCTTCTCCTCAGGGCCGTAAATTTGCCGGGATCAACACAAAGACCTCGGAAGTCTTTGAAGCCGATTATGATTTTTCAAAGGCAAAGAGCGCCTTCGTATTCAAGACCATCATAGATCCTTTCATCGGAAAATATTCGCTCATCAAGGTTGCTTCCGGTGTTATAAAGGCCGGTGATGTTCTCTATAATGATACGGCTGATGCCGAAGTCAAGATATCAAAGCTTTATACCATGTGCGGTTCAAAAGCTTCCGAGATCGCCGAGCTTCACGCCGGAGATATAGGAGCGCTTTCAAAGCTTGAAAAGACCAGGACAGGAGATACTCTTTCAACCAAGGCAACGACGGTGCATTTCCCGATGCTCCAGATACCCGTACCGTATACTTCAATGAGGTACAGGCCCGTAAACAAGGGAGATATCGACAAGATCTCACAGGCTCTCGCAAAGATGACAGCAGAAGATCTTACATTAAAGAATATAAACGACAGTGAGAACAGGCAGACTCTCCTCGTCGGAATGGGAGACCAGCATCTTGAGATAGTTAAGAGCAAGCTTCTGGCTGATTACAAGGTTGAGATAACTCTTTCCGAGCCGAAGGTAGCTTACAGAGAAACCATTATCGGAACAAGCGATGTTGAGGGCAAATACAAGAAGCAGACCGGAGGACACGGACAGTACGGTCATGTAAAGATGAGATTCTCGCCTTTAGGTGATATGTCAAAGGCTTATGAATTCGCAGAGGAAGTTGTCGGAGGAGCTGTTCCCAAGAACTTCTTCCCGGCAGTAGAGAAGGGTCTGACGGATTCAGTCGTCAGGGGACCTTTGGCAGCTTACCCTGTTGTAGGCGTAAAGGCCACGCTTTATGACGGATCCTATCATCCGGTCGATTCCTCGGAACAGAGCTTCAAGATGGCGACCAGGATGGCCTTTAAGGACGGATTCCTCAAGGCGACCCCCGTTCTCCTTGAGCCCATAGAGACACTCAAGGTTACCGTGCCCGATAAGTATACCGGAGATGTCATGGGTGACCTGAACAAGAGAAGAGCAAGGGTTATGGGCATGAATCCCACAGGAAACGGCAAGCAGACCATAGAAGCCGAGATTCCCGAGGCAAGTCTTTTCGGATATAATACCGACCTTCGTTCGATGACCGGAGGAACAGGTGATTATATGTATGAATTCAACAGATACGAACAGGCTCCGTTTGATGTACAGCAAAAAGAGATAGAAGCAAGAAAGGATAAGCTTGTAGATATCAGTGAAGATGATTAAACACCTTTCAAAATATGAGTATTTGTGGGGGTATGCAGCCGCTTGTATAAGCGGCTGCATATTCGTATTGATTTCAGCCAGCTGGACAAGTCCGCTTTTCCCTTACGAATACGGATATGACAGTGCCTGGTATACCCTCATGGGAAGGGCTGTCACCAAAGGATTTATCCCTTACAGGGATTATTTTGACTTAAAAGGCCCCGTTTTCTTTTTTATAGAAGCCTTTGGACAGATAATAAGACCGGGACGCACCGGGGTCTTTATCATTGAATGCATAGCAGCCGCCCTGTCATCTTTTTTCGTTGCAAAAATATGCCGGCTGTATCTTTCATGGAAGGGTACATTTTTAACGCTTTTTCTTTATTATCTGGCATATACATCACTCCTTTGGGGCGGAAATACCTGCGAGGAAATAATGCTGCCCTTAAGCTTTGCATGCATTTATCTCACGCTTAAGTTTATTAAGACATTAAAGGAGGAGGAAACGGTTAGGGGTATCGAAACCCTTGCCTTTTTTTCGGGCATTGCCTTCGGGGCTATGGTCCTTTCAAAGCCCACGCTTGCCGCTTTTATCGTATCCTGCGGCATTCTGATCCTTATTGAGCTTATAAAGGCAAAAAGAAAAGATCTGCTGATAAAGATGATCTTATTATTCTTTGCCGGAGCAGTCTTCATCATAGTGCCTGTATGCGCATATTATATCTTTAACGGTGCCTTTAACGATTTCATCTACAGCGCATTCGTGTTCGCTTTCAGGAGATCGACTGATTATTATGAAAGCTTTTCTCTGGAATGGGAGAAAAATCTGTGTTTCTGCTATGCGGGATTCATCACGGGCCTTTTGCTCATAAAAAAGGATAGGGATTTTGGATACAGGAGACTTTTGCTGATCACAGCATCAGTTGTGACTTACCTCTTACTCCACCTGGGTACTCCATATACATATTACTTCATCACGGAGCTGCCTCTTTGGGTATTATTACTTGTCGAAACCGGATGTCTTTTTGAAAAGACGGTACAGTCAGCAGACAAAAAAGCCTTCTGCATGTTCCTTTTCATATTCAGCCTTGATCTTCTGATATCCTTCATATATATAAATCCCGCCTATGACAAGCTTTCGGAGAACTGGGTCTTCTTTAAGTATCCCGAAAACACTTATTATGACGGATGCATCGATGCTTATGAGGATATCCCGTTTTACGAAAGAGATGATGTCTATAATCTTGAATCCGGTATGATCTACTATGAGATCACGCGTCAGCTGCCGACTAATAAATACTCCGTGAACCTTCCATATTTTATGGCTCTTGATCCGAAGATTGAGTCGGATGTGCTTTCGTATCTTGACACTAAAAAGCCGAAATGGATAATTTCCGAAAAGCTGGGGGATTTTGACAATCTCAACACCCGGGAATATGTATTCGGACACTATGAACTCTACCGTACTACAAGCGCGCTTGAGATTTACCGGAGGGTGGAGTACTGAATAACATGTATTTTAGTTATTTTTATGCACCGAAGGAATATATGTGTTTACAAACGGCTCGGACGAATTCTAAACTCACCGCACGTCCTGTGACAGGCGGCGCTATAGGTGCGGGCGCCGCCACAGGGCGCACGCTTCGTTAAGAATCGCCGGCTGATTGTTTGTAAACACATATATTCCTTCGGTGCCCGAAACGATTAAGAGCACATAGCCCTAATCAGTAATCGCAGAATAAATGCCCTGTCGATAATATCATGGTTGCAGATGATGGTCTGTTTGGGTAAAATAGAGGGATACGATATAAATTTCAAATACATTTAATTGAGGAGATTGAAAAAATGGCGAAGTCGTACAATCATCAGGAGATCGAGCAGAAATGGACCAAAAAGTGGGAAGAAGATCCCATAAATGTCAATGACGGCAAGAAACCCAAATACTACTGTCTGGACATGTTCCCCTATCCTTCAGGCAACGGTCTGCATGTAGGACACTGGAGAGGATATGTCATTTCAGATGTGTGGAGCCGTTACAAGCTGATGAACGGATACTATCTGATACATCCCATGGGCTGGGATGCGTTCGGACTGCCCGCAGAGAACTATGCGATCAAGATGGGCATTCACCCTTCAATTTCCACTGCGGAAAATGTTAAGAATATAAAAAGACAGATAAATCAGATCGCCGCGATCTATGACTGGGATATGGAAGTCAATACCACTGATCCGAATTTTTACAAGTGGACCCAGTGGATCTTTGTACAGATGTTCAAAAAAGGCCTTGCTTATGAAAAGGAGATGCCTATCAACTGGTGTCCTTCCTGCAAGACCGGTCTTGCAAATGAAGAAGTCGTGGACGGAAAATGCGAAAGATGCCATTCGGAAGTCACCAAAAAGAATCTGAAACAGTGGATGTTAAAGATCACGGAATACGGCGACAGGCTTTTGGATGATCTTGACAGGCTTGACTGGCCCGAAAAGGTCAAAAAGATGCAGACCGAGTGGATAGGCCGCTCCTACGGCGCCGAGGTCGATTTCCCCATTGACGGCAAAGATGAGAAGATCACGGTTTATACCACAAGACCCGATACGCTCCATGGCGCAACCTTCATGGTGCTTGCGCCCGAACATCCGCTGGCTGCATCCCTTGCAACCGCATCAACCAAAGATGCTGTGGAAAAATACATTTCCGATGCCGCCAACAAATCAAATGTTGACAGACTTCAGAACAAGGAAAAGACCGGCGTGTTCACGGGAACCTATGCCATAAACCCCTTAAATAACGCAAAGATCCCGATCTGGCTTTCCGACTATGTTCTCGCCGATTACGGAACGGGCGCGATCATGTGCGTTCCGGCACATGACGACAGAGACTTCGAATTTGCAAAGAAATTCGATATTCCTATCATTCAGGTCATCGCCAAAGACGGAAAAGAAATAGAAAACATGGAGGAAGCCTACACGGAAGCTGCCGGCACAATGATCAATTCAGGCGACTGGAACGGCATGGAAAGCGCAGTCCTCAAAAAAGAAGCCCCCCATATTGTTGAAAAGATGGGTATAGGACGGGCAAAGAAGAACTTCAAACTCCGTGACTGGGTGTTCTCCAGACAGCGTTACTGGGGAGAGCCGATACCCATCGTTCACTGTCCCGAGTGCGGAAATGTGCCTGTGCCTGAAGAAGAACTTCCGCTGACCCTGCCTGATGTAGAAAAATACGAGCCCACGGGAACCGGAGAATCGCCACTTGCAGCGATCGATTCGTGGGTGAACTGCAAATGCCCCAAGTGCGGAAAAGATGCGAAGCGTGAGACAAATACCATGCCCCAGTGGGCAGGATCTTCATGGTATTTCCTGCGCTATGTGGACAATAAGAACGACAATGAGCTTGTAAACAGGGAAAAGGCTGACAAATATCTTCCCGTTGACATGTATATCGGCGGAGTGGAGCACGCTGTGCTGCACCTCCTCTATTCGAGATTTTATACAAAATTCCTGTGCGACATAGGAGTGGTTGACTTTGACGAGCCCTTCATCAAGCTCTTTAATCAGGGCATGGTCACCGGTAAAAACGGCGTAAAAATGAGCAAATCCATGGGAAATGTCATCTCTCCGGATGATCTCGTACGTGACTACGGCTGCGACTCCTTGAGACTATATGAGCTTTTTGTCGGACCGCCGGAGCTTGATTCCGAATGGGATGACAGGGGTATCGACGGAGTTTACAGATTCCTTTCAAAATACTGGAATCTGGTACAGGGAAATCTGGATAAATTCATTGAGCCTACGCAGGAACTCATAAGGCTTCGCAATCAGCTCATACACACCATAACAACGAGGCTTGATGCGTTCTCATTAAATACTGTTGTATCAGGCTTCATGGAGTTCAACAACAAACTCGGAGAGCTTTCAAGAAACGGCGGCATAGATAAGGAGACGATCGAGACCTATACGGTCCTCCTTGCTCCTTTTGCTCCCCACATCGCAGAGGAACTCTGGAGGGATCTCGGCCATGAGGACTCTGTATTTGCACAGAAATGGCCAGTGGCGGACAAAGAGGCCATGAAGGAGGATACGAGAGAGATAGCCGTACAGATAAACGGCAAGCTCAAGGCTACAGTAAATATTTCGGTCAACGCTTCCAAGGAGGAGGCTATAGAAGCCGGAAAGAAAGCCGTGGAAGTAAAGGTCACCGGAAATATCATCAAGGAAATATATGTACCCGGAAAGATAATCAATCTGGTCTGTAAATAGAGCCGTATAAGTGGTTCACAAGAGAGAAGGAGGTATCACTATGGATGTATTGGAGTGTATCAAAGGAAGAAGAAGTGTCAGGAAGTTTACCGACGAAAAGGTGAGTCAGGCTGATATCGAAAAACTCATCGATCTTTCGCGTTTTTCACCGACCTGGAAAAACTCACAGTCAGTCCGGTATATAGCAGTGACCGATGAAGCATTAAAGGCAAAGATCGCGGATGAAGCCGTGATGGGATTTGAAGGAAACAAAAATATCATTAACGGCGCACCTGTGCTGATCGTTGAGACAACGGTTGACAAAAGAGCAGGCTATGAGAGGGACGGATCGTTCTCCACGTCAAAGGAGACTCACTGGCAGTCCTTTGATGCCGGCATATGCGCCGCAACCTTCTGTCTGGCAGCGCATGAAGCCGGCCTTGGCACCGTGATCATGGGAATCTATGATGAAAAGAAGGTTATAGATATCCTGGGAGTTCCCGAAGGACAGTCGGTTTCATCGCTTATTGCCCTGGGGCATCCGGCGGAAGAACCGCAGGCACCGAAGAGGAAGGAAGTTGCAGACCTGCTTACAGTGAAATAAATATACAAAAACGTTGCAGAGCTGTTTTTTTCGTTGGTTTTTAACGCCTATGATACTAAGAAAGTGCATTTAAACATGCATAAGTCACGGAACCGGTCACAATTCGCTCCAAGCTCAGTTGTGACCTCGCTGGTACATCCATGTACCAGCGTTCCTGTTTATGTGACACTTTCTTGTATCATTACGGCGTGAAAAAGAACTTCAAAAAACAGCTTCCGCAGCCTTTTAAGATATCTTTTTTAAACAGTTAATGTTTATATTAACACACAAACAACATGCGAAATAAGATCATAAGAATAGTATGCATTGCGATTGCGCTCATAAGCTTCGGTTATGTGATCTGGTATTATTACCAGATGAAGAGGACCGAAGATGATGTAGCCAAACTTTCAAAGAGGGTAGAGGCTCCGATAACGGATCATGTGGTCAAACCGATCGAGGAGCAGGAGCCAAAAAAGGAAGCCGAAGAGGTTGACTGGGAGCCCGAGGTCCTGCCGGAATTTGAGTCCCTGCTTTATAAGAACCAGAACATTATAGGCTGGATCACGATCAACGGTACCGATATCAATTATCCCGTGATGAAATCGATAAACGGTAACGGCTCTTATTATCTCAATCACAACTTTGACCAGCAGGAGGACAAAAACGGGTCTTTGTTCATGGACGACCGCTGCGATGTGATCAAACCCACGGTCAATTACATCATCTACGGACACAACATGAAGAGCGGAGCCATGTTCGGAAACCTCGATGAATACAAAAAGGAGTCCTATTTCAGGAGCCATCCCACCGTAACCTTTAATACCATCTACGATTACGGCACCTATACCGTGATGGCAGCCTTTGAATCAAGAGTATACAGGGACAATGACATAGGTTTCCGCTATTATGACTTCATCGATCCGGCAGATGAACTTGAATTCATGACAGGAGTCGACAATATCAAGGCGCTTTCAATGTATGAGACCGGTGTGACGGCTCAGTGGGGTGACAGACTGCTTTTGCTTTCAACCTGCGATTACGAACAGGATAACGGCAGATTTGTAGTGGTCTGCAAGCTGACAGGTTACTGATATGGCCGGAAAATACTATGCATATATCCTTGAATGCGCAGACGGTACTTATTATACGGGATATACCAACGATCCCGAAAAGAGGCTTCAGACTCATAACGCAGGAAAGGGCGGTAAATATACCAGGACCAGACTTCCGGTAAGGCTCGTCTACAGCGAGGAATTTGAGACCAGAAACGAAGCCATGAGCCGTGAGTGGCATATCAAACAATTAACCAGAAAAGAAAAAGAAGAACTGGTAAAGGGAAACATATAATGATAAATATCACAGAGATGCTCGATGCGTCCGCAGCGGCGCTTCCGGATAATACGGCATTTTCCGATCCTCATAAAAGCATCACATTCAGAGAACTTCAGAAAAGATCAAAGCAGACGGCATGCGCATTTCTTTCGGAAAGCTTAAACTGCAAGATAAAACCGGGTAAGCCTGTTGCTTTTTACATGGAAAAATGCGTCGATGCCGTTGTCGTGATGTTTGCGGGTGTATATTCAGGCGCTTATTATTCCTTTGTTGATGTCAGACAGCCGGCAGAACGGGCAAAAAGGACCATATCGATACTTGATCCCGCCGTCATAATCACCGATGACGAAAACGGGCAGAAGCTTGAAGAGATCCTGTCAGGGTCAGCAAAAATACCTGTTTTTAATATTTCCAAACTCCTTGAAAGCACCGAAAAAAGCGATATTTCGGACGAATTGTTAAATGAAAGAAAAAACGGGTTTTATGATCTGATGCCGCTCTATGTAAATTTTACAAGCGGAAGCACCGGCGATCCCAAAGGAGTACTGGTATCCCACCGGTCGGTCATAGACTTCATTGAGGTATTTGCAAGGGATTTTGACATATCGGATACGGATGTCCTGGCAAACCAGGCGCCCTTTGACTTTGATGTATCCGTAAAGGATGTTTACAGCGGCCTTTTGACGGGCGCAAAGGTGGCTCTGATACCGAGAGAATACTTTTCGAATCCCTCCACGCTGATGGATTATCTCTGCGACAATGAGGCAACGGTCATCATATGGGCAGTATCCGCCATGTGCTTTGTATCCATCATGAACGGCCTGGACTACAGGCTGCCGGACAAACTCAAAAAGATCATGTTCAGCGGTGAACAGATGCCGGTAAAGCACCTCAACAGATGGAAAAAATACCTGCCGGATGCAAAATATATCAATCTCTACGGACCTACGGAGATCACCTGCAACTGCACATATCATGTTCTTGACAGGGAATATGAAAAGGGCGAGACGGTCCCCATAGGTGTACCGTTTGAAAATGAGAAGGTATTTCTCCTTGATGAAGATGACAATCCCGTGACGGAACCCGGAAGAGAAGGAGAGATCTGTGTCTCGGGAACCTGTCTTGCCATAGGATATCTGAAGAATGAAGAGAAGACTGCGGAAGTCTTTGTTCAGAATCCGCTTAATAAGAACTATTATGAACGGATCTACAGGACCGGCGATCTGGGAAAATATGATGAACAGGGACTCCTTTATTATATTTCCAGGAAGGATTTCCAGATCAAGCATATGGGACAGAGGATCGAACTGGGAGAGATTGAAAACGCCGCCATATCCTCCGACGGAGTTGAGATGGCCTGCTGTCTCTATGATGAAAAAAAGCAGAGGATCTGCCTCTTTTATTCCGGAAGCGCCGAAAAAGAGACGCTTTCAGAGGAAATGCATATCAAACTGCCACCATATATGATCCCGGGAAAGACTGAACGCCTTGACACCCTGCCTTTAAACAAAAACGGCAAGATCGACAGGAATAAACTGAAGGAGCTTATATGATCATAAAAGAATGTACTTCACTTAAAGATATTATTGAAAAAGGGAATAAATACTATAATGACCGCATAAAATTCTGTATTGACAGAAAAAGAAGAGTTGTTGCCATCGACAGTTCTTTTCATATTGAGATGGAATATGAATTATACGATGATGGTTCGGAACCAACAGATATTTTTGGCGGTGATATTGTTATCGATGATCCTGAAAGCTTAAAAAATCATCTGGTATGGGAAGCACATCCTAATATTGAGCAAAACAGACTTTTAGGAATAGGACGGGGACGTCCCATTACAGATAATGCCCTGATAGGTGAACTTACGGATATATTGACTGAATGGATCTACTAAAGGAGATTTTTATGAACGCGCAGATATGGTTTAGCATGTCTTTATTTGAACAGTTATCAAATATTGACGGTGAAGTGAAAAGACTGGTTGATTCGCACGAAAGAATGTTGGCAGGTGTTTCAACAGATGATCATGCCATGGACTACATCAGAAATATCATGCATCTTGTAGAACTGACATTTGATGATCCCAAGAATGCTTCAAAAAAAGTTGCTGAAAAGGAATTGATAGATGAAATATCAGAAATAATAAAATATCTTAATGGAGAATATCCTCCTCAGTATATTACTGATTACTGGAATCAATTTACCTGTGCGATCAGTTAAAATAATCTGTATACAAAGATATAAATAATATATTTGACGGATACAAAATATCTGATCATGATATAAAGAATCATACAACATATGCCGATATACAATAAGAGTGGGTGGATTATGCCCTTATGACTGTATGTTGCGAGGTGCAGTATGAGACAGAGTTTGATAAAAAGAAGAATAGCGCGGATCATGGCTTTTGTCCTCATCTTTCTGATGACGACACAGCCTTTTTCTGATGTTTATATATATGCGGATGAGGACACCGAGGAGGCCGTCAGTGACCTGAAAGATGAGACAGAAGAGAGTGCGGGAGAGACGGTAGAAAAAGAATCGGCAAGAGAAGAAACTACCGACAGTTTATTTGGCATTTCAACGGAAGTATTCGAAGATTTAACTGAAGAAAATGCTGGAGATCCTATTGTACATACAGTTACTTTTCACGAAAAAGACGGATCTGTGCAAGAAACTTTAACAGATATTCCCGACGGATCAACTCTTGCCAGCGTTAATAAGGTTCCGTCATCTCCCGTAGTAGATGAAGATGCTTCAGATCATAAGTCTCGTTTTAAAGGGTGGGTGAAGACAAGCAATCCAAACGACAACACTATAGTTAACTTCATTAATGAAAAGATTAATTCAAATAGAGATTTTTATCAATATTGGATTCCTCTTTTCAGTGTAAGATTTGAAACTAACTGTGAAGATACAGTTGAAACACAGTTGATTGAAAAAGGAAAAGGTGCTGTTCAGCCTGGTGCCATTTCAAAAAACGGAGGTTATCGTTTTGGCGGATGGTTTTCTGACTCATCACTATCATCAGGTTATACTTTCAGCAACAGCAATCCCGTCACTGAAGATTTAACTATTTACGCAGGTTGGATAAAACAGTATACGGTAACTTTTAATTTGAATACCGGAGACACTATAAAAAATCCTGATAAGAGGGTACAGACCGTTGATGTAGGAAACACTGTTGTGGATCCCGGCGCAACAAAGCCCGGAAATGACCTGATCGGATGGTATACTGATGAAAGTTCCGGAGATAAGTGGAATTTCAGTAATGGTGTAAGCAGTGATATGACTCTTTATGCTCATTGGAAGCCTCAAAAAAGGACGGTTTCTTTTGATGAATATGTATCTTCACCGAGTATAAAGGTTCAAGTTTTGAATTACGGTGAAAAAATTACAAAACCTGATGATCCCAGCAAGTCTGGATGCGAATTTGTTGGATGGTATACAGATCCTACCAGCGGTTATAAATGGGAATTTGATCGCGGAATAATGAATGATATGTATCTTTATGCCCGATTCAGACCCGTAACATATAATCTGGTATTTAATCCCGGCAGACTTTCAGGCGGAGTTACAAATATGCCCAATAACGGCACAGTAGCATTGGATTCAACAATAGTCAGCCAGAATAAAATACCTCAACATGATAAATATAAATTTGTAAATTGGTACTCCGATCCTGAATGTACTCACATCTGGGATTTTGATAAACCTGTAAAAAAAGAAGATGTGCCTGACGGAGAAACAATAACGCTTTATGCCGATTGGGAAATCAAGAAATTTAATATAGATTTCAATACGAATATGCCTGGAAAAACAGTTTCATCACAAACTGTTGAATATGCCGAAAAAGCTGTCAATCCAGAAATAGATAAAAATGATTATTCTCATATAGTTGAATGGTTCGAAGAAGCTGAATTTAGAAACCTATTTAATTTCGATACAGAAATCGTAAAGAATTACAACCTTTTTGCAAAATGGACTGATTCAAAAAAAGTTTCCTTCGACACAGACGGAGGCAGTGAGATTAAACCCACAAAAGTGGTATCAGGTACCAATATATTAAGAGACAGTATTCCTGCCACGATAAAGAAGGGTCATACCTTTATAAATTGGTATGAGGACCTTTCATCAGATATTCTATGGGATTTTGATACCAGAAACAAGATAAACGAGGATGTTACATTATATGCAAAATGGAAAGTCAACAAATATGATGTTAATTTTGTAAATGATGGTAAATTACTAAGAGCCTATTCTCAAACCATTAATTATGGGGAACGGGTAGCAAAACCTGATATCGAACTTGAGAAGGATGGTCACATTTTCACTGGATGGTACAAGGATGAGGCATGCAGTACATCCTGGAATTTTATCACAGATACAGTAAGTGATTCAGATTTGACCTTATATTCCGGATGGACGGTAATCAATTATAGTGTATCTTATAATGTCATATATCCCGATGCAACTGTCAGTCCTTTATCGCTGACAGTTCCTTACAATACAAAACTCAGTCAGCCTTCGGTTTCTCGTAATGGATTTGTTCTTAAAGGTTGGTATAAAGATTCTTCCTTCAATGAAAAATGGGACTTTACTTCCGATGCAGTTACAGAAAACATGACGCTCTACGCATACTGGATGGTAAAAAAATGCACTGTGAGATTTGATACAAATGGTGGAAGTACTGTGCCTGATGCATCAGTAAACTATAACAGTAAGGTTGCGCAGCCAAAAGATCCTTCAAAGACAGGATGTAGTTTTAATGGATGGTATACTAATGCTGCATGTACGGTTTCTTTTAATTTCAAAACGACTCTTATTAAAGACGATACAACAATATATGCAGGCTGGATTACCGTAAAGCCTTTCAAAGTAAAAGCATCCGTTGATGGATCAAACGGCAAGATAACTCCCAGCGGAACTGTAGAGGTGCAAAAAGGAGGCTCACAGGCATTTACATTTTCTCCAGCAGCAGGTTATATGTCAGATATTCTCAAAGTGGACGGAGTATCTACAGAATATACTAATAATCGGTTTGTATTGGATAATGTTCAGTCTGATCACACAGTGACAATATCTTTCAAAAAGATTCCGGTGATCAGGTATATTATTTCGGCTAATTGTGACGATTCATTTGGTGAGATTGAACCAAGAGGCGAAGTACTTGTAACAGAGGGCAAAGATCAGACCTTTAAGTTTATTCCGATAAAAGATTATGTGATTGACTACATTTATGTGGATGGAATAAAAACAAGCATTTCAGGAAACACATATACTTTTGAAAATGTACAAAAACACCATACAATAACTGCTTATTTTAAGAAATATGACCCTCCGGCTCCTATTGGTTATGCAAAAGTAAAATTTATAGTAGACGGTGAAGAGATCCAAAAAGAGATAGTCAGTCTTGGACAGATCGTTAAAAGACCTGCGGATCCCGAAAAGAGCGGCCTTATTTTCATGGGCTGGTATGACGGAAACTGGAAATGGAACTTTTCAGATCCTGTTGAAAAGGATCTGACGCTTGTTGCCAGATTTATATCACAGACCGTATCCAAAGATGATGTGCATTCCGGCATGGATAAACTCATGGATCTGTCCGATCCGGATAATATCACCATGGTAAAGGGTCAATCCTATGATTTCGGAAAGGGAACCTGGAGTTCTTCAAACAAGCAGGTAATAACCGTAAAAAAATCGACAGGAGTTGCCAAGGCAAAGAGTCCTTCAAATGTCCCAGTGACTCTTACCAATACAGCTGTTAATCCGAATGTCCAGTATAAGATAAAGGTTGTTGCTCCCGAACTTTCTGCTAAGAAACTGACAATGGGTGTTGGCAGCACCACAAAGATCAGCGTACTTTATTCCGGAGGACTTAACATCGCCTGGACTTCATCAAATCCCAAAGTTGCTTCGGTTGAGGAAGGCAGGATCACAACGATAGCCAAAGGAAAGACAAATATCAATGCATATCTTAACGGAATGAAGTATACCTGCAAAGTGACGGTTTCCGATAAATATACGGCCCCCTCATCATTTGATGATGTGTTTGCATTCACTTTGAGGCCTGCCCAGACGCTTGATCTCAAAAAAATAGCAGTTGAAGGCATCAAGCCCAATAAACTCGACTGGCGCTTAAGTGATGAAAGCGGAACAAAAGATATGGACAAGTCAGGGTGGCTTGCATGGGATGACGGCGTAGTCAGGGTTAATGTTAACGGAAAACTCAAAGCAAAAAGCTGCGGTACCTCTACTCTCATAGGCAAGAGAGGAGATACCCGGGTAAAGACGATAAAGGTAACTGTAGATACCATACCGTCAAAAACAGAAACCTATATAAATGTCGGAAAAAATGAAAAACTGAATTATTTTAAGGTTAATAACAAAAAGGCTCAATGGAGTGCCACAAATGAAGGAACCATTGTTCTTTTAGGGTCCACCGCTAAGACAATGGGAACCGTATATGGTCTCAATGTGGGATCATCTGTTGTTTCATGTTCCTATAACGGAATGGAGTACAGCACAAAAGTACATGTGGAAGACCCGGATATTTCCACGGAAGATTCGAGGCTTGGAAGGACCGGCAATAATGAGTATCTACTGACTCTCAAAACAGGCACCCGGTTTGTGATCGATCTTCCGGATGTTTCACAGCACATTACATGGAAGAGCAAAGATAAAAAAATTGCCTTTGTGGATGAAAACGGTATAATAGAAGGCAGGAAAACGGGCAAGACATATGTTTCCGCAAAAATAAACGGAACGAATGTAAAGATAAAAGTGTTTGTGACACAATAAGATTATTAAACCTTTAGGGTTTGGAGGAATGACAGGATGGCAGCAAAAAAGAATACCACAAAAAAGAAAAAGAGCAGGAGATATTTAAGCCGTGCTGCAAGGAGAACAATAGCAGCACTTCTTATGGTATCTGCACTCATAGTTGCCGCCATACCGGCAACGCCTTCAAGAGCAGCGGAAGGAGAAAACGAGGAATCATCCGGAAATGCAGGTGACCCAGTCACTATAAAAACAGGTAACTTAGAACTTAGCTGCGTTGAAACATCTACTTCAGATTGTGTAGAGTTGAGTTCAATTAAAAAGATAAATGAGGCTGCTGTTACTGATACTATTGATATTTCCGGACCTTTACCGGCAGAAAATGGATTGGAATATAAAATAACGGTAATTCAGAGCGGAATTTTCTCTTCGCCCAAAAGTCAACTAGTATTTGAAGATGTGACAAACTTTACTGCCAATGATGTTGTAACAATTCAATCAGGAGCGTTTGAGGGATGTCCAAAATTATCTATGTTTAAGGGTACCAGTGTAAAAGAAGTTCAGGGAAATGCTTTCAGAAATTGTGCCAAGTTAGATACATGTACATTAAATCAAGGCGCTGAGGGAGTTAATGTTATTTCTGACTCCGCATTTGAAAACTCTGGACTTAAATCTATGCCTGTAACGCCGTCCATCTCATACATAGGTAATTATGCTTTTAAAAATTCCGAAATCGATGGAAATATTAATGTTGCCGGTCCTGCCGATGTATCCGCATGGACTACCGTGGCGCTTGGAGATGGAGTTTTTCAAGATTGTAGCAATATAGATTATGTTACTATTACAGGAGCATACGATTCTATCGGTGCTTATACATTTGATGGCTGTTCTGATCTCACGAATGTTGTTTTTCCTGACACATTGACATCTATAGGACCTAATTCTTTTGACAGATGTAAAAAACTCATGTTTATCAACATTCCATCTGGGGTGGCGGCACTTCAGCCAAATCTGTTTTCTTCTTGTGACGGATTGCAAAAAATCACATTAAAAAACGGACCGGAATTCAAAGCCGGTGAAACTTATGATACAGATATTGCAGATGCACTTCCCTCAAATCCGAACAGTTCTTTCTTTGTAGAAGGGTACCGTATCATAGATCAGCCCGGTGGTGAGGATTATACTTTGGCATATAAATATTGTCTGTCAAAAGGTATAAAATATGTTTGTATCGATTATGACGGTGGTGTTGCAAGTGATTATTTTGATGTGAATAATTACGGCGTCCTGGTCAATTGTGATGCAAAAGAATATATCAATAATAAGCAGGGCGGTAGTCCGAATACTATTGTTGTTCCTGATGTAATAGATGGACAGGAAATAACTGCTATCGGATCAAAGGCCTTTGATGGTGTAAATGGAAGTGGAGAAGTCATTACTTCTGTCATTCTCACATCAAAAATCTCCGAAATATACTCTGGCGCATTTGCCAACATGAAGGATCTACAAAGTGTTGTAATGACAGATAATGAGACAACAATAGTTAAGGATGGAGCTTTCCCTACAAGACCTGATTTCTTTATATTCGGAGTAATGAAGACTGCCACCACTTCAGACGGTCCAAATGCCTATGATTATGCCATGAATAACAACATCGAATTCAGAGCTTCTGGAAAGTATGATGGTGGCAGTGATGAAGTAATTCTTATCGTAGAAAAAGGAGATAATAGAAAGCTTTCTGCTATTGCTGAAAATGGGGAAATGAACGGAAATGCCATATATGAATTTCCAAAAATTCCTGCTGTCAGAATTCCATCGGGAATAGAAGAGATATCTGATAAGTTGTTTTGGAATGACAAGGTATTAACATCATTCGCTGCAGATTCTGATGAAGGAGTTGACGGAAAGACTCATGGCTTAAAAAAATTGACCGACAAGCAATTTGAAGGATGCAGTGAACTTAAGAATGTTTCTCTTCCTTCTACGCTTTATGATGTTGGAGCTCTTCCCTTTAAGAATTGCCAAAACCTGACAACAATAGATGTTGACCAAAATAGCCCATATTGTGCAAGTGAAAGCGGTGTCTTATATGCTCCCTCAACAAAAGATCCTCAGACTTCATCCGTTACATCTATTGCTGATGATCCTGGGCCTGATAAAAATTTCAGAATTGTAGAAATGTTGGAATATAGCGATACTACTGCATATACGATTCCTGCATCCATAAAAGGAAAAATTATCGACGAAATCAGTGATGGTGCCTTTTCCAACAACAGAAACCTTACGAGATTTTCTACTACGGGATCAGGGGTAACTATTATACCAAAGGATTGTTTTAACGGAGCATATTCACTTTCAAGAATCACTCTTGCAGAAGAAGTTGGAGAGGTTAAAACAGGCGCTTTTCAGAATTTAAAGAGCAATAATGCAGGCAGTGAACAACCTTTGTTCATTATTAATAATAATATGCTTACATATGAAAGTAAATCAGGTTGTTTTGATTATGAGGCAATAAAGAATTCAGATATTCCTTATTATTTTAAGAGTCCTGCAAAAAAAGATACAACAACTGTTTTGTGTGGATTACAGGAAGACCCTTCAGATACTAAAGACAATCTTTATTGGGTAGGTCTTGTTTCTGAAGAGGTTGAAACTAAGATACCCCTTTCTGTATGTTCTATAGTATATAATGGTGGAAACACACGTAAATATACAGGTCAGACTATTCCATGGGAAGCAGGATCTCCTACAAGTGGTGATTTTTATGTTGTGTATAATGGTACTACCATATTGACATACGGAAAAGATTACACCATAACTGCTCCCAGCAATCCTGTTAAAGCAGGAACATATCAGTTTACATTAACGGGAACCGGAGAATATGAGGGTACACTTACAGGTGAATTTATTATAGATGACGGATCAAGTCCCGGTCCAACCCCTACCCCCACTCCAGGATACGGTGATTTCGTTGTGGATTACAATTATACGGGCCCCGGTTTCTTTAAGTGGACCGGAAACAGGATAACTCCCCACCCTGTAGTCAGAAGTTCAGAGAATTATGACATCATCCTTGATGAGGGAATTGATTATACTCTTACCTATGGTGACGGCTCACATGACAACAAGAGCATGGGTGTTAACATAGGACTCATTACGATCAACGGCCTGGGTAATTATGCCGGCAAGTCAGGTACCAGCTACTTCTCGATAAAGAAGAGTGTATCCGAAAACATAACAGGAAATCCCACACCTCCCGGAAAGACCATTGATCTTACGATCTCGGGCGGGGTTTATGACAGTTCCAATAATGTGTCCGCAAACATTGTTCTTGTGGACCGTACCACGGGAAAGACCTTGCAGGAAGGCGTTGATTATGCTGTTACCTGTACTAAGATAAGCAAGAAAAAGCAGGCTATAGCGACTATTACAGGTATGGGTGATTACTATTTTGATACCTATACCTCTTCGAGATTTGCTATTAAGAAGAAATCTTCCGGATCTTCATCGAGCAGTTCGTCAAGCAGTTCATCGGGAAGTTCGTCAAGCAGTTCATCGAGTGGTTCG
>JAILOK010000022.1 GCA_024690825.1 Lachnospiraceae bacterium
CGTTGGTTCCTGATGCTATCCGAAATGCTTCACCGATATTGGTTGCAAACAGCCCAACGATCACATAAGGGATATTGAGGATGATCAGTTTCTTCAGGTTCTTCTTTTTCATCGCTCCTGCTCCTTCCTCTTTTCCTTATCCTTCCGGGGCATAGCTGCCACCTGCTCTTTGAACTTCTTCAGTTTCTGAAGGATGCTCGGTTTCTTTTCCGCAGCTTTCTCTTTTTTCTTTGTCTGCTTTGCTGCATACTCCTTCAGGATCTGCGTGATTGCGTCAGCATCCTTTGCTTTGAAAAATACGGTGTATCTTGGTGGCTCCACATCCTTATCTTTAACGATTGCAAAATCCACTCCGTATTTATTCGCGATTTTCTTAAAATCCTTTATGCCGGAATCACCGATATCCATGCTGGATACGCCCTGCCCCTGACCGATCAGTTCCTTTACCGACTGCTTTCCCTTGACGGTATCCTTCGCCATCCGGGCAACATCCTTTTTTCTCTGATGATGGCGATACCATGCCTGCAATCCTTTAATCAACGTTTTCACAGTAACCTTTCCGGTCTGTATCGCCAACTGTACCGATTTGTTTTCTACTTCCTCCTGCAATCTATCACTTCCTTTCCGGCCCTAATGGTTATTCCCCGCACTCCAGCACGCCTTCCAAAGTCGTAGGTATCACCTTCGAGCGCTTTGCTATCGAGATATCCGCACGGACATCATCATTGATCTTCTTTCCGCACACAACAAGAAACCTGGCACGCTTAAGCAGATCTTCTGACATCTCCCGGCGTTTCTTCTCTCCGTCAGGATCATCCTCGGCAATGATGCCGGAAAATGCCAGCACGGGACATAACGGTAGATATCCTGCCATTACCAGTTCACTGCAGTATTTTCTTGCCTGATCCTCCGCATCCACGCGGTTCCTGCTCCAGGCAGCCGTTACATATGCTCTCGGTATTGTTCTGCTCATTTCTCCACCCCCTCATTAAACCTCCAGTGCCGTATACTTTTGTCCGCAAAAGTTGATTGTTATCAATCTTGCCAGAAATGCCCTCTCAGCGTCCTTGTACTCCCCTGGCTCCAGCAAATAATAACTTCCACCATGTCTCTTCACTATCATTACCGACCCGATAAGGCACTTATCGGGACCACTGCCGATCAAACGATCCTCATTATAGAAAACAACATAGCGCCCCATTGCCAGGGCTCCGGAGAGCCTCTGTAATACCTCTAATGCCTCATCAGGCGAAGCGATTCTCTCATTCCCGTCAGTAGATATGATCAGTGCTCCCTGTGTATTTTCTTCCTGCTCTGACTCCGTTATGATCACTCCGTCATCGACAGGATTTAAGCTGATATATACTTCTATCGTTTTCATTTCTTACATCTCCTTCTTATATTCTTCCTTCGGCCATGTCGTTATTTACCCAGGCCTGGTAATAGCTCTGCATGGTAAGCGGAGCGTTATACAGTGCAGCCAGCAGATACTGTTTGATATTACGTACCTTGCTTCCGTTCTTTCTCATGCATCCCATGACATATTCGATGTGCATAAATGTGAGTTTCAAAAACTGAGACTTTACGACAGCAACTGGTTTGTCATCTCCCGCAATACGGATGGTCTTCCTCTTCGAACAGATCACGTCAAGCATCAGGCCAAGGATTGCATCTATGGTCTCCCTTTCAAACGGATACCTCTCATATAGGATGTCCACTTCCAGCTGATCATGAAGATAATCACGGTATGCATATCTCTCATCCATATCCTCATCCTTATCCATTTTTTCAGAGTTATCCACATTTGTCTCTGATAGGATAGGATCAGTCTTAATAAACTCAGTATTTATATACTCAGTATTATTAGTTCCCTGTTTTGGTGACTCCATAGTCCCTGTTTCGGGTACACCATAATCCCCGTTTTGGTTATTACGTGTTCCCTGTTTTGGAGACTGTATAAAGTTCTTCACAAAAATACGTGCTGGCTTACAGAACCCTTGCCTTTTTCTCTCAATGAGACCAAATCTTTCCAGCTCCCTGAGAAGTCGGCAGGCTTTATTCTTACCGCATCGTAGTTGTTTCTCGATGCTTTCCATCGAATAGTAAACATATACGCGCCCCACTTCGTCCATCCAGCCGTGTTCCCTTGACAATCCGATCCTATCCAGTAACAATCCGTAAAGAACCCTCGATTCAACCGAAAGTGTTCCAAACACCTCTTCGGTAAATAATGGTTTCGGGATTCGGTAGAACGAATAGCTTTCTGACTGCTCCTCATAAAAGTAGTCAAACAGCATGGCTGTCACGCTTTCTTTTCGATTTGTGCCTTTGCCTTTCTGTGCTCAGCCATGATCTTTGCATAGCACGGAAAACAGAATGACCTTCCACGTCCATATGGACATTTATTCCGGCAGTTCTTCGGATCTGCAACTGGCTCCTCTTTTCCGATCGCTGAGCTATAAGGTTTTTCAAAAGCTGTTTCCTTGATAAGCTGTGTGTTTATATCTGACATTTATTTCTCCTTTCCTGGCAAGAAAAAAGCGCCCGGCCGAAATGTATCAGCCGAACGCCTTTACGCCACTGTCTGTTACAGGAAGATCAGAGCGCCTCGCCGCCCTTGGTCTTCGCACCTTTATCGATGGTTTCCTTCTTAGGAGTCTTTGCGACCTCCTCTTTCTTTGCCTTCAGCTCACCGAGGACGGATCCTTTTTCCTCCTTCTCGGCAGCTTCCTCACGCTCGTTCTGGCGCTCCACGAACTTCTCTCCAAGCTCAAAGATCTTGGCCTGTGAATCGTAGTGGTAAACGCTGTCGGTCAGCTTATCCGCAGGAGCCACCTGGGTTTCATTGACTTCCTTTACCATGTTCTCAAGATCCTTAAGATCCATCTTTCCGTTGTCCGGAACGATCAGAACCTCGTGAATCGAACTGGGTAAGATAAAGAAGTCTCCGCCGACTCTCTCAGCTGCCTGATCCATGAAGTCCTGGTAGGCAAGCACTCCGGCACCGTGGACCTTATCGGGAACAGTTGCAACAAACATCTGCTCATCCTCAGGAGCCACCGGAACAATGCCCATCATCGCAGCCTGATCATAACCCATCATCTCAGCCATAACCTCGCTCATACCCTTGATCTCGGCAGGCTTGATTTGCGGCGCATTCTCCAGCGCATCAGCGTGAAGCTGCTCGGGAGTCACTCCCATATGATCCAGGATCTGATTGGTTACCAGGATGGATGCGCGGCCGTCTTCGTCAGAGTTCAGTACAAAACGGTAAACGACCGCCATGTCCTCCATGTTCTGATGAGGTACGTTCTGAAGCATATCCTTATTGGTCTCAGCGGAAACAACTTCCATCGCCAGCTTTTCCTTCATCTGGCTGTAATCGGTAAGGGCTGCCACATCGATTTCAGGTCTCTTATCGATCCCGTTATTGATGACATCCACTGCCTTATCGACCACGCTGTCGTAAGGAGTGCCGTCCTGCACCGCATCGCAGAACTTCTCAAGCGACATATTTACTCCGATGTTACTTCCTTCCGGAGTAACGGTGATCGCCTCGTAGCTCTCATTGAGCTTGTTTACCTCATTGATGCTGACCTTCACATCTGCGCCCTGTTCTGCAAGTCTGTCCTTCACATCTGCGACGAACTGCTCTTTGAAATTTTCATAATCCATTTTTGTGTTATCCTTTCGCTTATTTAATGTAGGCTTCGGATCGTCACCCTCTACCATGGTTAGTGGCATCAAAAAAGCGCCATGCTCACAACATCTTTCGAAGTCATGATCTGACGCTCATATTTGCCGGTATTCTTTTGCAAAAGAAAATGGACTTGGCGGCTGGGGCTTTTGTTTTCCCGTTCGCTTTGTCCATTGTAAATATAACACAGGTAAAATCATTTGAAAATAGAAGTTTTATGACCT
>JAILOK010000026.1 GCA_024690825.1 Lachnospiraceae bacterium
TTCCGACGTTGATATAAAATATGTATCATAGTACTCGTCATATAAGCCAAGGCAGGCATCAGCACCTGCGTTTACAGAAAGTGCCTTCTCTATAACAGTTTCCCATGAACCATACTTATTATAAAAGAACTCAGGAGTTCCACCGTTCTCATTACCTGATCAAGTTCAGCAACCGGAGCACCGCTGTGTTTTTTTGCCAGTTCAACTATCTCATCGTTGCTCATTGTGCCGGAATCCTTCGCATCCTCCTCAGGCTCGGATTCTTCTTCCGTTATCTCCTCGGGTTCTTCTTCAATGTCTTCGTAATCTTCATACTCCTCGAACCCCTCATCATCGTAATACTCTTCCGCTTCCTCCGGTAATTCGGCAACAGGTTCCTCTTTTTTGCCGCATCCGACGAACAGCTGGGTTCATATGGTCATTATCAGTATTAGCGGAATTAATCTCTTATTAAATCTCATATCAAATCTCCAGCATAATGCATTTATGTGACTGACTTTATCTCAAAAACCTAGTATTATTCAATCATTACCATATATGGTAAAGTCAAGAGCATGAAAGGGGATTTTTTTATGGTACATGATTTTTGACATGATAAAAGGCTACCGGAGAAATCTCCGGGAGCCTTTTTATTACTTTATTCAGATCTGATTACTTTATGATGGAAGCAACTCTTCCTGATCCTACTGTACGTCCACCTTCACGGATAGCGAATGTAAGACCCTGCTCCATAGCGATGGGATGGATGAGCTCGATCGTCATCTCAACATTATCGCCGGGCATGCACATCTCAGTGCCTGCAGGCAGGTTGCAAACGCCTGTAACGTCGGTTGTTCTGAAATAGAACTGAGGACGATAGTTGTTGAAGAACGGAGTATGACGTCCACCTTCATCCTTGGTCAGTACATAAACCTGAGCAGTGAAATTTGTGTGGCAGGTAACTGAACCGGGCTTTGCAAGAACCTGTCCTCTTTCGATTTCCTTACGGTCAACACCACGAAGGAGTGCTCCGATATTATCTCCGGCCTCACCCTGATCAAGAAGCTTACGGAACATCTCGATACCGGTTACAACAGTCTTCTTAACATCTTCCCTGATACCTACGATCTCAACTTCATCATTAAGATGAATTGTTCCTCTCTCTACACGGCCCGTAGCAACGGTTCCACGTCCTGTGATCGTGAAGACATCCTCAACAGGCATAAGGAACGGCTTGTCTGTAGGACGAACAGGTGTAGGAATGTAGCTGTCAACAGCATCCATAAGTTCGATAACCTTGTCACCCCACTCACCCTTGGGATCCTCAAGAGCCTTAAGAGCTGAACCGCGGATGATCGGAATATCATCTCCGGGGAATTCATATTCATTTAAGAGGTCGCGAACCTCCATCTCAACGAGTTCGATAAGCTCGGGATCATCAACCATGTCGCACTTGTTAAGGAAAACAACGATAAAAGGAACACCTACCTGACGAGCAAGGAGAACGTGCTCCTTTGTCTGTGCCATAACACCGTCAGTTGCAGCAACAACAAGGATAGCTCCGTCCATCTGTGCAGCACCCGTGATCATGTTCTTTACATAGTCAGCATGCCCGGGGCAGTCAACGTGAGCATAGTGACGATTGGCTGTCTCATACTCTACGTGAGCCGTTGATATGGTGATTCCACGCTCTCTCTCTTCGGGAGCCTTGTCGATCTGATCAAAAGCAACAGCTGTACCGCCTGCTCTCTCAGCCAGAACCGATGTAATAGCCGCCGTAAGGGTTGTCTTACCGTGGTCAACATGTCCGATGGTTCCGATGTTTACATGTGGCTTGGTTCTTTCAAATTTAGCCTTTCCCATTTCAAAAATCCTCCTTATAATACTGCGCATATGCGCATACGTTGCCGCATTAGATAACATTATAGTTCAAACGCGGCCCATTTTCAAGTTTTCTTTTCTGTCAGGCACCGACCTCAACTCTTAGTGGTAAGCACCTTGTCAGCCACATTCTTTGGTACCTGTTCATATCTTTCAAAGAACATGGAATAGTTGCCTCTGCCCTGAGTACGTGAACGCAGATCCGTGGAATAACCAAACATCTCGGCAAGCGGCACAAATGCGCGAACCATCTTTCCACCGCCGATATCTTCCATTCCCTCTATGCGTCCGCGTCTTGAATTCAGGTCTCCTATGACATCACCCATATAATCCTCAGGCATCGTTACCTCAACCTTCATGATGGGCTCAAGCAAAATCGGTGCACCCTTGGCCATGGCATCTTTCAAGGCCATCGAACCGGCTATATGGAATGCCATTTCCGAAGAGTCGACCTCATGGTATGAACCGTCATAAACATTTGCCGAAATGCCTACTACCGGGAATCCGCCTAAAGTTCCGGACTTCATGGCTTCTTCTATACCCTCGCCGATAGCCGGTATATATTCCTTAGGAATGGCTCCTCCGACAACCGAAGATTCAAACTTGTACAGTTCCTCTCCGTTTGCGTCCATGGGCTCAAACTTAACCTTGCAGTGTCCGTACTGACCGCGTCCTCCGGACTGCTTGATATACTTGCTCTCAATGTCAACGGTATTTGTGATGGTCTCCTTGTATGCAACCTGAGGAGCGCCGACATTGGCCTCAACATTGAATTCCCTTAAGAGTCTGTCAACTATGATCTCAAGATGCAGCTCTCCCATTCCGGCTATGATAGTCTGCCCTGTCTCGGAATCCGTATGCTGTTTGAACGTCGGATCCTCTTCCGCAAGTTTTGCGAGAGCCTCTCCCAGTTTGTCCTGCCCTGCCTTTGTCTTCGGCTCGATGGCAAGCTCTATAACGGGCTCGGGGAATACCATGGATTCAAGGATGATGGGATGCTGCTCATCACAGATCGTATCACCCGTCGTGGTAAACTTGAATCCTACCGCTGCCGCTATATCACCGGAATAAACCTTTTCCAGCTCCTGTCTCTTGTTTGCGTGCATCTGAAGGATACGTCCGACTCTTTCCTTCTTGTTCTTTGTGGCGTTCAATACATATGAACCCGAGTTCATCATTCCGGAATACACTCTGAAATAAGCGAGTTTTCCTACAAAAGGATCCGTCATGATCTTGAATGCCAGAGCAGAAAAAGGCTCTTCGTCGGATGATTTTCTCGAATCCGGATTACCTTCAAGATCCGTACCCTGAATATCGGGTATATCCGTGGGAGCGGGCATATACTCAATGACTCCGTCAAGAAGCTTCTGCACGCCCTTGTTTCTGTAAGCCGACCCGCAGAATACAGGCACTGCATTGCATTCGCAGGTTGCTTTTCTCAATACTTTTTTCAGTTCTTCAACTGTCGGGACCGTCTCTTCCAGATATTTCTCCATAAGATCATCATCCAGCTCACAGATCTTTTCTACGAGTTCCAGATGATATTCTTCGGCAGTGTCCTTCATGTCGTCAGGTATATCTGTGATCTCTATGTCCGTACCCTTATCATTCGTATAGATATAAGCCTTCATCTCAAACAGGTCGATGATGCCCTTAAACTCATCTTCCTTCCCTATCGGGATGGTGCAGACGATGGCATTCTTACCGAGTCTGTTTCTGATCTGGTCAACCGCGCCATAAAAATTGGCACCCAGTATATCCATCTTGTTGATGAAAGCCATACGCGGAACATTATAAGTATCAGCCTGACGCCAGACATTCTCGGACTGGGGCTCAACTCCGCCCTTTGCACAAAAGACTCCCACTGCGCCGTCAAGTACTCGAAGCGATCTTTCAACCTCAACCGTAAAATCTACGTGTCCAGGAGTATCTATGATGTTTATACGATGCTCCTCGGCTCCGGGTGCGGGTTTATTATCCTTTTCAAGCGTCCAGTGGCATGTGGTCGCCGCAGAAGTAATGGTAATACCTCTCTCCTGTTCCTGCGCCATCCAGTCCATGGTCGCTGTTCCGTCATGTGTGTCGCCTATCTTGTAGTTGACGCCCGTATAATAAAGAATACGCTCTGTAAGGGTAGTCTTTCCGGCATCGATATGAGCCATGATCCCTATGTTCCTGGTCCTTTCCAGGGGATATTCTCTGTCTTTAGCGTTACTCAAGGAATTATTCCTCCATTTTTAAGTTGCCTTGATCAGAAGCGATAATGTGAAAACGCCTTGTTGGCATCCGCCATCTTGTGGACGTCTTCTTTTCTCTTCACTGCCGATCCGGTATTGTTTGCTGCATCCATGATCTCATTTGCAAGACGCTCCTCCATGGTCTTCTCCGATCTTGCGCGGGAATACATGGTAAGCCAGCGAAGGCCCAGCGCCTGTCTCCTGTCGGGACGGACTTCGATGGGAACCTGATAGGTTGCTCCTCCTATTCGTCTTGCCTTTACTTCAAGTGCAGGCATAACATTGTTCATTGCTGTTTCAAAAACCTCTACTGCGGGTTTTCCTGTTTTTTCTTCGACTCTGTCAAAAGCCCCGTATACGATCTTTTGAGCTACTCCCTTCTTTCCGTCGAGCATTATGCTGTTTATCAGTTTGGTAACTACCTTATCGTTATACTTGGGGTCAGCCAGAACGTCTCTTTTTACGATATGTCCTTTACGTGGCACGTTTCTTCCCTCCTTCATGGGCATACACCCATAGGTACTCACAACTGTAACTTGTGTTCGTGCTGTATTTAAATCACTTTGATGAAACTTAAATCCAACACAACCTGTTTACTTTTGTTTAATTAGTTCTTCGGCGCTTTAGGCCTTTTTGCACCATACTTTGAACGGGCCTGCATACGGTTTGCAACGCCGGCCGTATCCAAAGTACCGCGGATGATGTGGTACCTGGTACCCGGAAGGTCCTTTACCCTGCCGCCACGGATCATGACAACGCTGTGCTCCTGAAGATTATGGCCTTCTCCGGGAATATAGGATGTGACCTCTATTCCGTTCGAAAGACGTACTCTTGCGATCTTTCTCAGAGCCGAATTAGGTTTTTTAGGGGTGGCTGTCTTTACGGCAGTGCATACGCCCCTCTTCTGGGGAGATTTCGTATCGATCGCCTTTTTCTGCAGTGAATTGAATCCACGAAGCAGAGCGGGTGCCGTAGACTTCTTTACAGAAGACTGTCTTCCCTTCCTTACCAGCTGGTTGAATGTTGGCATTTCTCGTTTCACCTCACTTTCTTTTATTATAGTATTTCTTTTACATTCCCTGCGTCTGCCTTAAAAAGAGGCACACGCAAAGTGTAGCGTGCCAAAGGCACGCTACACTATTATACGCATCTGCTATTACACTGTCAATAAAATTTTTTATTCCTCTTCATCCGTTTCATCGCCGACAGCTGCAAGCTCTTCCTCATCGACAAACTCCTCTGTATCGTCGACATCATCATAGAGTTCTATTTCCTCTTCAAGATCTATTTCGTCTCCTATGACTGTTCCGTCCGTTGAAAGCTGTACCGTACGATAATGCTTCATTCCCGTTCCGGCAGGAATAAGCTTTCCTATACATACATTCTCTTTTAAGCCTATCAGCCTGTCTATCTTTCCCTTTATCGCAGCTTCTGTCAGAACCTTTGTCGTTTCCTGGAAGGATGCCGCCGAAAGGAAGGAATCCGTTGCAAGAGAAGCCTTTGTGATACCGAGCAGTACCTGCTTGCCTTCAGCAACAGCTTTTCCTTCGGATTCAAGTCTCTCATTCATATCATCAAAATCAAGGACATCCATCAGCGTTCCGGGAAGCAGATCGTTTGCGTCTCCGCTTTCTTCAACCCTGATCTTTTTAAGCATCTGTCTGACAATGATCTCAATATGCTTGTCATTGATCTCAACACCCTGCAGGCGGTACACTCTCTGAACTTCCCTGAGCATGTAGTCCTGGACAGCCCTCAATCCTTTGATCTTTAAAAGATCATGAGGATTTACGGATCCTTCCGTGATCTCATCACCTGCCGATATCTCCTGTCCGTCCTGAACCTTTATCCTTGATCCGAAAGGAATCAGATAGGATTTTGATTCACCCGTCTCATTGTTTGTCACTATCACATCTCTTTTATTTTTCTGGTCATTTATGCTTGCAGTTCCGGATATCTCGGATATGATCGCAAGTCCCTTAGGCTTCCTGGCCTCAAAAAGCTCCTCTACTCTGGGAAGACCCTGTGTGATATCGCTTCCGGCAACTCCTCCTGTATGGAAGGTTCTCATGGTCAGCTGGGTTCCGGGCTCTCCTATTGACTGCGCTGCTATGATACCTACAGCCTCACCGACCTGAACTGCTTCTCCGGTAGCCATATTCGCACCGTAACACTTTGCGCATACTCCCAGATGTGAACGGCAGGTCAGGACTGTTCTGATCTTTATTTCTATCTTTCCAAGAAGTTCTTTTCTGTAATCCGCTTCTTTCTTGTCAAGATCGATCTCCTTTTCAGCCTCACCCTTTGAAGCCTTTTTCTTCGACTTCTTTGAAGCGTCTGCCTCCCACTTTGCTCTGGCTTCTTTTACTTTTTCATCTACCTCGGCATTCTTTGCCTCAATGATCCTGTCAGCCCTGTTCGGAGTGATCATGTGGTTGCATCCGACTATAAGGTTTCCTTCATTATCATATATATCTTCGACAGTATATCTGCCGACGATCCTGTCCCGGAGATTTTCTATCTCTTCCTTTCCGTCCATGAAGGCCTTTACGGTCATGCCGGGGATCTCGCGTCCCGTGCCTTCACAGCAGTCGGTCTCTCTGATGATGAGATCCTGAGACACATCCACAAGACGTCTGGTAAGATATCCCGAGTCCGCGGTACGCAGAGCGGTGTCCGACAGACCTTTTCTTGCTCCGTGAGCCGACATGAAGTATTCCAGAACGTTAAGTCCCTCACGGAAATTGGATTTGATGGGAAGCTCTATGGTATGTCCGGTCGTATCCGCCATAAGTCCGCGCATTCCGGCGAGCTGCTTGATCTGCTTGTCAGATCCTCTCGCTCCGGAGTCAGCCATCATAAAGATGTTGTTATACTTATCAAGTCCCTCAAGCAGATCCTTTGTAAGGACCTCATCCATTTCCTTCCATGTATCGATAACTGCCTTGTATCTTTCCGTATCGGTCACAAAGCCTCTCTTGTAATTTCTCGTTATCTGGTCAACGTTCTTCTGTGCTTCATCGATAAGTTCCTGTTTCCTGGCGGGAACCGTCATATCCGAGATCGAAACGCTCATCGCGGCAATTGTCGAATAGTGATATCCCATCGCCTTGATATGATCGAGCACCTCGGCTGTTTTGATCGCACCGTGATTGTTTATGACCTTTTCGATTATCCTCTTTAATTCCTTCTTTCCTACGAGGAAATCCACTTCAAGAGCTACTGCATTTTCCTTTTTGCTCCTGTCAACAAATCCCAGATCCTGGGGGAGGATCTCATTGAAAAGGAATCTTCCGAGGATCGAATGCACGATACCGCTTACCTTCTTTCCGTTCAGAGTTCTCGTTATCTGCACTCCGATCTTTGAATGAAGGGTAATGACACCGTTTTCATAAGCCATAATGGCTTCGTTTATACTCTTGAATATCTTTCCTTCTCCGGGCTCTCCATCCCTTTCCTGAGTCAGATAATAAACACCCAGTACCATATCCTGCGTAGGAACGGTCACGGGACCTCCGTCTGAAGGCTTGAGCAGGTTATTCGGAGATAATAACAGGAATCTGCACTCTGCCTGCGCTTCCACTGAAAGAGGCAGGTGAACCGCCATCTGGTCTCCGTCGAAGTCCGCATTGAAAGCGGTACATGCCAAAGGATGAAGCTTAATAGCCTTACCCTCTACCAGAATGGGCTCAAATGCCTGGATACCGAGCCTGTGAAGCGTAGGGGCACGATTGAGCATAACAGGGTGCTCTTTTATAACATCCTCGAGCACATCCCATACGACCGGCTCAAGATGCTCTACCATCTTCTTCGCGTTTTTGATATTGTGGCTCATGCCGCTCTGCACAAGCTCCTTCATAACAAAGGGCTTGAAAAGCTCTATGGCCATCTCCTTGGGAAGTCCGCACTGCCAGATCTTCAGTTCCGGACCTACGACGATAACGGAACGGCCTGAATAGTCAACTCTCTTTCCGAGCAGGTTCTGTCTGAAACGTCCGCCCTTACCCTTAAGCATATCCGACAGGGATTTTAAAGCCCTGTTTCCGGGGCCGGTAACCGGTCTTCCTCTTCTGCCGTTATCGATCAGCGCGTCTACCGCTTCCTGGAGCATTCTCTTTTCGTTTCTGACAATGATATCGGGCGCTCCGAGTTCCAAAAGTCTCTGGAGACGGTTATTTCTGTTTATAATCCTCCTGTAAAGGTCATTCAGGTCAGAAGTGGCAAAACGTCCGCCGTCCAGCTGCACCATGGGGCGCAGATCCGGAGGGATGACCGGTATGCAGTCAAGTATCATCCATGAGGGCTGATTTCCGGATTCCCTGAAGGCTTCCACAACCTCAAGCCTTTTGATTATCCTTGCTCTCTTCTGTCCGGTGGAGCTTTCAAACTCCTCTTTTAATTCCTCTGATTCCTTATCAAGATCTATGGCAAGAAGAAGCTCCTTTATGGCTTCTGCTCCCATGCCGACCCTGAACTTGCTGCCATATGTTTCCCTTGCGTCCTGATATTCCTTCTCCGAAAGGACCTGTTTGTATTCAAGATCACTGTCCGCAGGATCCAAAACTATATAGGACGCAAAATACAGAACCTTTTCAAGGACTCTCGGTGAAAGATCGAGAATCAGACCCATTCTGCTGGGTATGCCCTTGAAATACCATATATGCGATACGGGAGCAGCAAGCTCTATGTGACCCATCCTTTCACGCCTTACAGTTGCCTTGGTCACCTCTACCCCGCATCTGTCACAGATAACTCCCTTATATCTGATCTTTTTATATTTTCCGCAATGGCACTCCCAATCCTTGCTCGGTCCGAATATCTTTTCACAGAAAAGCCCGTCCTTTTCAGGCTTCAGCGTTCTGTAGTTTATGGTCTCGGGCTTTTTGACCTCTCCATGCGACCAGTCCCTTATCTTGTCGGGTGAAGCAAGACCGATCCTGATCGCATCAAAAGCCAAAGGCTCATATTTATCTTTACCGCTTATCATATTTGGCATCATAATCTCCTTTGCATATGGATTATTATACAGATTGTTCCGCGCTTTGCGCTCTTACAGTACCGGATCCTCTTCGGGGATATCATCCACATAACTTTCCTCGTCATCGTAGTCGTCCCCTTCATCTTCCACATCTACCAGTTCCTCATCGGAATTAAATTCCTTGGTCTGATATCCGTTTGCGGCGAAGGAATCCTCATCCCTGTAATTTCTGCTGTCGCCCTCTATGATGGCTCTCATATCCGTATCACCGTAATCCACTGTCTCGGCAATCTCTATCTCGGTTCCGTCTTCCTTTAATACGCGGACATCAAGTCCGAGAGACTGAAGCTCTTTTAAGAGCACCTTGAAGGATTCGGGCACGCCCGGCTCAGGGATGTTCTCACCCTTGATGATAGCCTCATATGTTTTCACACGGCCGATCACATCATCCGATTTGACCGTCAGGATCTCCTGAAGAGTATATGACGCGCCATATGCCTCCAGAGCCCAGACCTCCATCTCTCCGAATCGCTGGCCTCCAAACTGAGCTTTTCCTCCCAGAGGCTGCTGTGTTACGAGAGAATAAGGGCCCGTTGAACGTGCATGGATCTTGTCATCCACCAGATGGTGAAGTTTGAGATAATGCATGTGGCCTATTGTGACCGGATTGTCAAAGTACTCGCCGGTCCTTCCGTCACGGAGCCTTACCTTACCGTCGCGTCTTATCTCAACTCCCTTCCATAACTCCCTGTGATCCCTGTTATCCGAAAGATATTTTAAGACCTCCGGAAGGAGTATGTCCTTGTATTTCTTTTCAAACTCATCCCATTCCGTGTTTACATAGTCATTTGCCAGTTCCAGCGTATCCTGGATATCGATCTCATTTGCGCCGTCAAATACCGGTGTCGAAATATTAAATCCAAGCGCCATGGCTGCAAGAGAAAGGTGTATCTCCAAAACCTGTCCTATGTTCATACGGGAAGGCACACCCAAAGGATTGAGCACTATATCCAAAGGCCTGCCGTTAGGAAGATAAGGCATATCCTCTATGGGAAGAACCCTGGAAACAACACCCTTGTTTCCGTGACGGCCCGCCATCTTGTCTCCGACAGAAATCTTTCTCTTCTGCGCTATGTATATCCTTACAGCCTTGTTTACGCCGGGTGAAAGCTCATCGCCTGCCTCTCTTGTAAACACCTTTGCATCAACCACGATACCGTATTCACCATGAGGCACCTTGAGGGATGTATCCCTTACTTCCCTGGCTTTTTCACCGAATATCGCGCGAAGCAGTCTCTCCTCGGCGGTAAGTTCGGTTTCTCCTTTTGGAGTGACCTTTCCGACAAGGATGTCCCCTGCCCTTACTTCTGCGCCTATACGGATGATACCGTTTTCATCGAGATCCTTTAATGCCTCATCACCGACTCCGGGAACATCTCTGGTGATCTCCTCAGGTCCGAGCTTCGTTTCCCTTGCTTCGGCTTCATATTCCTCTATATGTATTGAAGTAAATACATCATCCTCGACCAGACGCTCGCTTAAGAGAACCGCGTCCTCGTAGTTATATCCTTCCCATGTCATGAAACCTATGAGAGGATTCTTTCCGAGTGCCAGCTCTCCGTTGCAGGTGGACGGTCCATCTGCTATGACATCGCCTTCTTCTATATGGTCTCCCTTTACGACTATTGGTCTCTGATTATAGCAGTTCGACTGGTTGGAACGCATGAACTTTGTAAGTTTATACTCTTCCTGGGTTCCGTCGTCATTATCCACATATATCATGTCAGATTCCGAACGCGTAACCGTGCCGCTCTTTCTGGCGACAACGCAGACACCGGAGTCAACTGCCGCTTTGTTTTCCATGCCTGTACCCACTACCGGAGCCTCTGTCACAAGCAGCGGAACAGCCTGACGCTGCATGTTCGAACCCATCAGCGCGCGGTTGGCGTCATCATTCTGAAGGAAAGGCACCAGCGCGGTCGCCACGGAGAACACCATCTTCGGTGATACGTCCATGTATTCAAACAGGTTCTTTTCATATTCCTGAGTCTCATCCTTAAACCGGCCCGAGACAGTATTTCTTACAAAGTGTCCTTCCTTGTCAAGCTTTTCGTTTGCCTGCGCGACATGATAATTATCTTCTTCGTCTGCAGTCATATAAACAACTTCGTCCGTGACCCTGGGGTTGTCGGGATCACTGTGGTCTATCTTTCTGTAGGGTGCCTCAACAAAACCATACTCATTGATCCTCGCGTAGCAGGCAAGAGAATTGATCAGTCCGATGTTGGGACCTTCGGGTGTCTCTATGGGACACATTCTTCCGTAATGCGAATAGTGGACATCGCGGACCTCAAATCCGGCACGGTCTCTCGAAAGACCTCCTGGTCCGAGCGCCGAAAGTCTCCTCTTGTGAGTCAGCTCACCTAAAGGGTTATTCTGATCCATGAACTGCGACAGCTGGGAGGATCCAAAGAATTCCTTGACTGCGGCAGTCACGGGCTTTATGTTGATAAGCTGCTGGGCGGTGATATTTGAAAGATCCTGAGTGGTCATTCTCTCTCTTACCACACGCTCAAGCCTGGAAAGACCTATTCTGTACTGGTTCTGCAGAAGCTCTCCTACCGCCCTGATCCTTCTGTTTCCAAGGTGATCTATATCATCCTTGTTTCCCAGACCGTATTCAAGATGCATATTGTAATTTATGGAAGCAAAGATATCATCCCTCGTGATATGCTTGGGTATCAGCTCGGAGATATTTCTCTTTATGGCATCCTTCAGACCTTCCGGAGTGTCATTTTGCTCCATGAGCTGGTCAAGCACAGGATAATAAACAAGCTCGGTAACCCCGAAATCCTTTGCCGTCTCGCCCTTGGGGAATTCAATGTAATGCTCTATGTTCACCATCATTGAGGAAATGACCTTGACATTCCTTTCCTCAGTCTGGATCATTACATAAGGAACTGCGCAGTCCTGAATTTCATCAGCCAGTTCTCTTGTAACAACTGTTCCTGCTTTTGCCTTGATCCCGTTCCTTCCGGGAAGCTTTACGATCTCTCCGGTTGCCGGATCCTTCACATCCTCTGCAAGAACATGTCCGGCTATACGGTTTTTGAACATCAGCTTCTTGTTGAACTTGTATCTGCCGACCTTGGCCAGGTCATATCTTCTTGAATCAAAGAACATTCCCTCTATAAGGGATCTCGCGCTTTCCTCAGCCAGAGGCTCGCCCGGACGTATCTTTTTATACAGTTCCAGAAGTCCGTCCTTTTCATTATCGGAAGGATCCTTTGAAAAAGAAGCTGTTATCTTGGGCTCTTCTCCAAAATAATCAACTATTTCCTCATTTGTTCCCAGTCCGAGTGCACGGATAAGGACCGTTACCGGAACCTTCCTCGTACGATCCACCCTGACATAAAAGACATCATTTGAATCAGTCTCATATTCAAGCCATGCACCCCTGTTCGGGATCACGGTACATGAATAAAGCTTCTTTCCTATCTTGTCATGATCTATTCCATAATAAATACCCGGGGAGCGGACAAGCTGGCTTACTATGACTCTTTCCGCGCCGTTAATGACAAATGTTCCCGTATCGGTCATGATCGGAAGATCACCCATAAAGATCTCCTGATCCACCATGTCCTGTTCAGGCTTGGCGGCATTGCGAAGACGCACGGTCACCTTCAGCGGTGCCGCATATGTTGCATCTCTTGCCTTGCATTCTTCGATAGAGTATTTCGTCTTGTCCCTGCAAAGATGATAATCTACAAAGTCCATACTGAGGTTGCCGCTGTAGTCGGTAATTGGGGAGATATCCTCGAAAGCTTCCCTTAAGCCCTCGTTTATGAACCAGTTGTATGAATCCCTCTGCACCTCTATGAGATCGGGCATTCCAAGGACCTCATTCTGGCGCTGATAACTCATTCTAAGGTTCTTCCCACTATAAACCGGACGTATTCTGTTTTTTTCCATTCGCATTTCACCCCGTTCTATAAAGTTGTTAAGAACACCGTCTATCGCGGTTTTTCGACATTTTCGGGCACAAAAAAGCCTGTGCCACCACAATAGCGCAATCTACATGGTAGCACAAGCCTGTATTAATAGTCAAGAATTATTTTTTACTCTGATTACTTGAGTGTGATTGTTGCTCCCTCTGCCTCGAACTTGCCCTTGATCTCCTCAGCTGTAGCCTTGTCTGCTGCTTCCTTTACGATCTTGGGTGCGCCCTCTACGAGTTCCTTTGCTTCCTTCAGTCCGAGTCCGGTTACATCACGAACAACCTTGATGACCTTGATCTTGTTGGGGCCTGCGCTTGTAAGCTCAACATCAAATTCGGTCTTCTCCTCGGCAGCTGCATCTCCGCCTGCTGCTCCGCCTGCTGCCACAACTACTCCTGCTGCAGCTGATACGCCAAACTCTTCCTCACATGCCTTTACAAGATCATTGAGTTCAAGCACTGAAAGCTCTTTTATAGCGTCAATTATTTCTTCTTTTGTTAACTTTGCCATTTTTATTTCCTCCTATATTTGTTCATCTCCTGCTTCTTACTCTGCAGGTGTTTCTTCGGGCTTTGCTTCTTCAGCGGGTGCTTCAGCCTTTGCTTCCTCAGCAGGTGCCTCTGTCTTTGCTTCTTCAGCAGCACCTTCGCCGCCTTCCTCCTTCTTCTGCGCTATCTGGTTTATGACACGCGCAAAATTGGTGATGGGTGACTGAATGCTTCCGAGGAATTTCGAAAGAAGCTCTTCCCTTGAAAGAATGCTCGCAAGCTGCTTGATGCTGTCAGCATCATAATACTCGCCCTCGATGACTCCGCCCTTTACTTCGAGCTTCTCCGCTTCCTTTGCAAACTTCACGATCACCCTTGCAGGTGCAGTAACATCTTCTGTAGCCACTGCAAGTGCTGAGGGACCTTCAAGAAGCTGATCGAGTTTCTCAAAATCCGTTCCTTCAAATGCACGCTTCAACATTGTGTTTTTATACACCTTGTATGAAACACCGGCCTCACGGAGCTGTCTGCGCAGTTTTGTATCCTGCTCGACCGTAAGTCCTATGGCATCCACCAGAACGGCAGCTTTCGCATCCTTGAGTCTTCCGGATATCTCTTCGACAACCGGGGCCTTAAGTTCTACCTTTGGCATTGCTTTTCCTCCTTTTCTTCAGAATGATAAGCCGAAAAAAAAATCCCCGCACCAAAGGCAGGGACAACAAAAGACAAACTGTTCTTTTTGATCCTCGGCAGGCGTTTCATGCTTACGCGGAAAACCGCACCTGCTGTCTTCGGCTTTTGCTTTTACAAGCAGAAACTACATTACCACACGCCGCGCCGTAATGTCAAGCCAAATAACAGACAATCTTTGCGCCCATCCGATGCATCCGCCGCAGCAAAAAACAGTGTTGTGTATATATATAGTAAAGAAGTACAAAATATGCTACTATTAGTTGTGTTTTTTAATATATATTAAGGAGAGGTTATGAAAAAACCAAACTTTCTGTTTATTACACTTCTGATCATATCCCTTGTCCTGACTGCCTGTTCAGTGCCCGGGCCGGTAAAGGAACTGATCCCCGGTTTTGAACCGGAACATGAGGAGGAAATACCCGTAGAAGAGGCGGCAGAGGAGCAGAAGGCAGAGCCTGTTATGACTTTTGTTCCCGAAACAGCGGAAATTCCCGAACCTGACGTCATATCGGAAGATGTGATCGAGGAGAATTCATTTGAAGGATATATCCTGGGCGAGGATGATGTCCCCGAAAACGGTGTTTATCTCAAAAGCGTAAAAAATCCCGGGGAAGTAACCATAGTATTCGGGGGCGATATAGATTTTGACACGGGATACGCAAACATGAATGCTTTAAGATCCCGCGGCGGAGATATCTCCTCGGCATTATCGCCGGATCTCCTCTCACTGCTTCGCGATTCCGATATATGCATGTTGAATAATGAATTCCCCTACAGCGACCGCGGGACTCCTACAGCCGGAAAAAAATTCACATTCCGGGCTCCTCCTTCAACTGTTCATTATCTGACTGACATGGGCGTCGACATCGTCGGACTGGCAAACAATCATGCTTACGATCACGGAAAGGATGCCCTTCTCGACACCTTTGACACTCTCGACGGGGAAGGCATCCCCTATGTCGGTGCAGGACACAATATTGAAGAAGCCTCAAAACCGGTTTATTTCATAGCGGGCGGCATGAAAATAGGGATAGTCGCCGCAACACAGATAGAAAGGACTTCTCCTCCGGATACAAAAGAAGCAACGGAAACCGAACCAGGAGTCTTAAGAACACTGGATCCTTCAAGATTTGTCTCCGTTATCGAAAATACAAAGGCAAATTCCGATTTCGTGATCGTATTTGTACACTGGGGAAGCGAAAATAAAAACGAATATGAGGCATCGCAGAGAGATCTCGCGGAAAAATACGAGGCTGCCGGAGCTGATCTTATTATCGGCATGCACCCTCATGTCCTTCAGGGATTTGATTATGTCGGAAATGTTCCGGTAATGTACAGCCTGGGCAATTTCTGGTTCAATTCAAAAACCCTTGACAACTGTGCCGTGTCGGCCGTTATCACGCGCGACGGTCTTAAATCCCTGCGCTTTCATCCCTGCCAGCAGCGCGACTGCAGAACAACCATGTTTGACGAAGGCAGCGACGAATACAACAGGATAATAAAACAGATGAGGACTTTCAGTACAGAGCATGCCGACATCGATGATCAGGGTTTTGTCACCTATACCGAAACATCAAAAGGAAGAGAGACTCTTCCGGCATCCGCTTCTTCAAGACCTGCGCCCAAGCCCGAAGTTCCTGTTGTCGATCCCACATTTATAGAACAACCCGAGCAGAACCCGGAAACACCTTGACCACGAATATATGTTCATAATATAAAACAACCCGCCGGAAACATTCCGGCGGGTTGTTATCATTTTAATATCAATACTTAGTATTATTCACCTTAACGCCCGGTCCCATTGTAGGTGCTACGGAGATGCTTTTAAGATACTGACCCTTAAGCGCAGCGGGCTTTGCCTTCTGGATAGCGGAAAGCAGGGCATTGAAATTATCAAGCAGCTGCTCTTCGGAGAATGAAGCTTTTCCTACAGGCACATGGATTATATTCGCCTTGTCAAGACGATATTCCACCTTACCTGCCTTGATATCCTGGATAGCCTTTGTAACATCCATGGTAACCGTTCCTGCCTTGGGATTGGGCATCAGACCCTTGGGACCCAGAACCTTTCCGAGACGTCCCACAACACCCATCATGTCAGGAGTTGCCACAACAACATCAAAATCAAGCCATCCGTCATTCTGGATCTTCGGTATGAGTTCCTCTCCTCCTACATGATCTGCTCCTGCAGCCTGCGCTTCATCCAGCTTGGCTCCTTTTGCAAATACCAGAACCCTGACCGTTCTTCCGGTTCCGTGAGGAAGCACTACCGCTCCTCTGATCTGCTGCTCAGCATGTCTGCCGTCGCAGCCAGTTCTGATGTGTACTTCTATTGTTTCGTCAAATTTTGCCACAGCAGCTTTTTTTACAACTCCCATAGCCTCCTCGGGCTCGTAGAGCTTTGTGCGGTCAATCGCTTTTGCGGCCTCAACATACTTCTTTCCGTGTTTCATTTATCGACCCCTCCTATTCTTCGACCTCGACACCCATGGATCTTGCCGTGCCGGCTATCATGCTCATTGCAGCCTCAAGGCTTGCCGCATTAAGATCGGGCATCTTCTTCTTCGCTATCTCTTCCAGCTTATCCTTGGGAAGTTTTGCAACCTTGGTTTTGTTCGGAACACCCGAAGCCTTCTGAATGTTGCATGCCTTCTTGATAAGAACAGCTGCCGGCGGAGTCTTCGTGATAAATGTGAAACTTCTGTCCGCATATACGGTAATAACAACAGGTATGAGCACATCTCCCATATCTGCAGTCTTTGCGTTGAACTGTTTTGTAAATTCAACGATGTTTACGCCGTGCTGACCCAATGCAGGTCCAACAGGCGGTGCAGGTGTAGCCTTGCCGGCTTCGATCTGCAGTTTGATATAGCCTTCTACTTTCTTTGCCATCTGGCGCCTCCTTTGTCCTCCCTCGTAAAGAGGGGCTGTGGTTTGCGGGTGGAGTGTTTCCCTCCCACGTATATTTCCATTATCTCATAAGAGATATCTGGTCAAAACTGATATCTACAGGCGTTTCCCTTCCGAAAAGTTCTACCATGATGGTAGCCGTCCTCTTGCCTGTGTCCATTCTGGCTATGGGACCGACTGTATCTCTCCAGGGGCCTGCCACTACCATAACGGTGTCTCCGACATCAAAGTTGATAGCCATATTCTCGACATGGATTCCGAGAGGCTTCATCTCCTCATCCGTAAGAGGCACGGGCTTGCTTCCCGGTCCCACAAATCCGGTGACTCCTCTGGTATTTCTGACTACATACCAGGTATCGTCATCCATCACCATATTTACAAGAACATAGCCGGGGAACATTTTCTTTTCCACTTCCTTGCGCTGTCCGTTATCCTTTGTCTCGATAACGGTCTGGGTGGGAACCCTGATCTCTAAGATCCGGTCCTGCATGTTCCTGTTTTCAATGGCCATCTCAATGTTGGCCTTTACCTTTTTTTCATATCCGGAATATGTATGGGCAACATACCAATGCGCTTCTTTATCAGCCATTTATTCCTCCATTATCTTATAAGGAAATTGATACCGTACTGAAGAGCTCTGTCAATAACAGCTATCAGGGCTCCCGTAACAATGGAAACCACAACAACAGCCACAGTCTGCTTCGTAAGTGTCATCCTGTCCGGCCATACGATCTTCTTGAATTCGGCCTTGACTCCCTTAAAGAAAGCTGAAAACTTTCCTTCTTTTTTTGCTTCTGATTCAGCCATGATAAAACCTCCGAAAAGTCGCAAGCTTATAACATCCGGATACCGTCAGGCACCGGATGAAAAATCTTTTACTTTGTCTCCTTATGAACAGTATGCTTTTTGCAGAATCTGCAATATTTGCTTATTTCCATCCTGTCAGGATGTGTCTTCTTGTCCTTCGTAGTATCATAGTTCCTGTTCTTGCATTCGGTACATGCAAGTGTTATTCTTGTACGCATGTTAATGCTCCTCCATAGTACCCTTAAAAAGGGACAAAAAAATAAGACTGTATTACCCGTCGTTTCCTAAATATAACACGGTGATCATACCGTGTCAATAAAAAAATGAAAGTAAAGATCTGCGGTCTGACCAGACCGTCCGAAGCCAAATACCTAAATGAGAACCATGTCGATTATGCCGGTATGGTCCTTTTTTGTCCGAAAAGCAAAAGAAACATTTCAACAGACCTGGCAAAGGAGATAATATCTTCACTTGATCCTTCTGTGAGATCTGTTGCCGTTACGGTATCTCCCAATGCCGGCCAGATCCGGACCATATATGATGCGGGCTTTGATTATATCCAGATACACGGATCTTTTCCCAATCACTTTCCTGCGGATGTTAACCTTCCTATATTTAAAGCCTTCAATGTAAATGATCTTCCGATGCTTGGGCAGTATCTCCTCAACGATGCCATAAAGGGCTTTGTCATGGATGCTCATACACCCGGAAGCGGCAAAACCTTCGACTGGGATCTGGTAAAAGACCTGGACTTAAACGGCAGGCTTCTGATCCTTGCCGGGGGACTTGATCCTTCAAATGTTAAAAATGCTGTATCTTATGTTCATCCTGATGTCGTAGATGTTTCTACGGGAGTAGAATTTGACGACCGTCCCGGAAAGGATCCCGAAAAGATAAAAGCCTTTGTCAGCTCCGCTTGTAGTCCATGATCGCCTCAACCGACGCCATACATGCACTTCTGAATCCGTTTTTTTCCAAAGCCTCCACTCCCCGTATGGTAGTTCCTGCCGGTGAACATACCGCATCCTTTAATTGTGCCGGATGCTTTCCGGTGTCATAAATAAGTTTTGCGGATCCCATTATCATTTTCGAGACCAGTCTGTATGCCGTATCTCTGGGGATACCGTATTTGACGGCAGCATCCGCATAGGCTTCGGCCATAACATCCACAAATGCCGGACCGCATCCGCTTACGGCGCTTCCTATGTCCATAAGCTTTGCAGGCAGTTCCTCAACGATCCCTATAGATGAAAAAAGTGATATGAGTTCGTTCCTTTCTTCTTCTGTCAGTGAATTAGTCTCTTCAAACAGAAATACTCCCTCTCCGACCATCGCGGGTGTATTCGGCATCACGAACTGAACTCTGACGCTGTCACCCAGCAGTCTTTTGAACTTCTCAAAACCCCATCCCGACGCAATGGAGATCACAGCCTTTCCTTTTATGATATCAAGGACCTCCTTCAGGGCGCTTTCTATCTGATAAGGCTTGCATGCGATAAAGATCATATCCGACTGCTGAACAAGATTTTTCACATCATCAACTGCGGTTATACCGAGATTTTGACAGTTTTTCTGCAGTTTTTCCTGATGGGGCGCATAAGCCCTGATCATAGCGGGATCTGCAGCCTTTGATCCGACAAAACCCTCGACAAGCGCATAAGCCATATTTCCCATTCCCACAAAACCGATATTTCTCATAATAAAGACCTCCTTTTTTTGAGAAGATAATCCTCAAGCTTACCCATACCCTCTCCGGTTTTTGCCGATACGGCAAAGATATTTATTCCGGGGTTGAGTACTGCCGCTCTTTCGGAACACTCTTTGACATCAAACGAAAAATACGAAAGCGCGTCTGTTTTTGTTATTACCAGAGCATCACTTTCGGCAAACATCAGGGGATATTTTAAGGGCTTGTCGTCTCCTTCCGAAACATCAAGCAGCATTATATTAAGATGGGCGCCTGTATCAAATTCGGCCGGGCATATGAGATTTCCGACATTTTCAAGAAAGATCATGTCCTTATCATCGCCTTTAAGCTCCGCCAGTGCCCGCCTTGTCATGCCGGCATCCATATGACACATGCCGTCAGTATGGGCCTGAATGCTCTTTACTCCGATCTCTTCCATCCTCAGAGCATCAATATCGGAAGCGATATCGGCTTCTATTACAGATATATCCGCCTTGCCCTTAAGATCTTCTGCCAGTCTTAAAAGGAGGGTTGTTTTTCCCGCGCCCGCCGCACTCATCAGATTAACAAAAAGGATAGATTTTTGGGACATTTCTTCTCTGAGTGCCTCTGCTGCCTCTTCATTTGATCCCGTTATGCTCTTTTTAAGCTCTATAGTCCTCATACTTTTCCTTAATAAATGACATCCATCCGTCGAATCCCGCACCGGTTTTTGCAGAAAGGGAAAAGATCCTTATATCCGGATTCAACGATAAAACTCTTTCTCTGAACAGTTCCTCATTAAAATCAAATGCCTCTCCTGCATCGGTCTTATTTATGATGAGCACATCACTTGTCTTAAACATGAGCGGATATTTTAAGGGTTTGTCATCTCCTTCGGGTATGCCGAGTATCATCACGGAAAGATGTGCCCCAACATCAAATTCCGCCGGGCATACAAGATTGCCTACATTTTCCAGAAATATTATATCAAATTCATCTCCCAGTTCATTCAGCCCTTCCTTTGTCATATGGGCATCCATATGACAGGCGCCGCCTGTGTGAAGCTGTATTACGTCTGCTCCCGTTTTTTCCATCAGGACCGCATCCGTATCGGAATCCACATCTGCTTCCATGACGCCTATCCCCGCTTTACCTGCAAGCGCCTCCACGGTTCTTTTTAAGAATGTGGTCTTCCCGCATCCCGGAGACCCCATGACATTTACAAAAAAAATATGTTTTTCCGCCAGGTGTGATCTTATCCCGGCTGCGGTAATATCATTTTGTGAAATGATCCCTTCTTTTACTTCTCTGATCCTTATCCCGTTCATTTTTAGCAGATCCTCGGGAGACCCTCTCCCATCATGGCTTCAAGCCTTCTCATCCCGCCCATGGCAGTCCTCATTATTACACTTCCTTCTTTATCTTCACAGGTGACCGTACCTATTACCCCGGCATTTTTTCCGTATCTGTCATTTCTTATTATGTCCAGAGCTTTATCTTCGTCACAGGGTGGCACAAAAAATACCATCTTCCCCTCATTTCCCATATATATTGTCTCAAGTCCCAAAAGGGAGCAGAAATCCCGCACACTTCCGTTTTGTGGAAGCCTCCCTTCCTCCAGTTCGATCCGTGTTCCTGAAGAGGCTGCCATCTCTGCAAGCACCGTTGCAAGCCCTCCCCTTGTGATGTCTCTCATTGCATGTATATTTACGCCGTTCTTAAAGAGAGACCTCACCATGTCAACAAGCGGAGCATTATCACTCTTAACATCATTTTTTATGTTCATCCTGTTTTTTAATATCGCAACATGATGTTCACCGAGACATCCCGATATGATCACGCTGTCACCTGTTTTTATATTCCCTGCCGAAATGTCCCGGCCCGAAGGGATAAATCCCACTCCGGATGTGTTTATGAAAAGGCCCCCGCTGCCTTCCGTTACCTTGGTATCTCCGGCAACTATCTTTACACCTGCCTCCTTTGCTGTCAGAGCCATCGAAGAAACCACTCTTTCAAGGGCCGCCAGTTCAAGACCCTCGTGAAGTATAAATCCGCATGTCAGGTATTTGGGCTCCGCTCCCGCGCAGAGAAGATCATTTACGGTTCCGCATACAGACAGTCTCCCGATATCGCCGCCGTCATATTCTATGGGATCTACCACAAAACTGTCTGTTGTACAGGCTATTCTTGAACAGCCCTCAACAACGGCACTATCCTCAGCCCGGCATAAAATATCATTTCCGAGATGCTTAAAGAATATATCGTTTATCAGGCCGGCGGTGGTTTTACCCCCTCCGCCGAAAGCCATCGTAATGATCATGCTGTTTCCCCATCAACCTTTTTCCGCTAACGGGCGGAATAATGCACATAGCAGCTGCCTTCGGATGATACCATACATGCCCCCTTCGGAGAAAGAGGAGTACATGCTTTGGAAAACAGGGGACACTGCACTGGTTCCATCTTTCCTGTAAGTATCTTATCACAGCAGCACATCACGTCAAACTTTTCATCCTTTACAAGATCTCTGCTTCCGGCGTCATACCCGCTGTATTCCTTTTTAAGGTACAGCCCCGAATCCGGGATGCATCCGATACCTCTCCAGTATGCATTCCCGTTTTCAAAGTATTCTTCTATCTTTTGCCTGGCTTTAATATTTCCCTCCCTTTTTACTGCAGAGGGGTAAAAATTCCTTACCCCCGTCTCACCCCGGGAGATCATTTTCAAAAGTCCCCATATGCCTGTTATAAGTTTGTCGGTTTCAAATCCTGTTATCGCAAACGGAACTCCGTATTTTTTTCCCGTCTCAAAAAAAGGCTTCTCCCCGGTGATCACACTGACATGACCCGGTGCCAGAAATCCGTCTGTCCCGCTTCCGTCACAGAGCAGCTTTTCAATCACGGGAATCATACATTTTAAGGCAGTCAGCAGTCTCACATTTTTTATCCCCTTTTCCCTTATCTCGTCAAGCATCAGGGTGTAGACCGGTATCGTGGTCTCAAATCCGACAGCCGCGAAAATAAAATCCCGTCCGGGATCATCCGCTGCCATCCTGATAAGATCAAAAGGAGAATATATCATCCTGACATCAGCTCCGCCTGCCTTTGCCTCATACAGGGATCCTGTACTGCCGGGCACCCTGATCATATCGCCGAAGGTAACTATCGTTTTCCCGTCCCGCGCAAGTTCTGTCAGTCTGTCAATATATGATGAGGCTGTTACGCAGACCGGACATCCCGGTCCCGAGATCAGCCTGATCTTTGGTGATATTATCTCCCGTATCCCGCTTCTTGCTATGGCTGCCGTATGACTTCCGCAAACCTCCATCAGCTTAAGCTGTCTTCCGTCATAATTTTTAAGATCTTCAAGAAATCTCCCGGTCAATTTTCTCCAAGCTCCCTGAATGCCTCTTCTATTTCCATCGCTTCTTTTTCACTGACAGTCTGGATTATGCACCCCGCATGTATAAGAACCCTGTCTCCGATGTGCACATCTACAAGGCCCGATGCAGCCTTAACTGTATTTCCGGAAAAGTCCACGCTTACATATCTTTCATCTATGATCTCTTTTACCGTTCCCGGCAGTGCAACGCACATGTCATTTCTCCCTGCTTACTCCGTATACCTGACCCAGTGCCAGACCTCCGTCCCCCGGCGGGACCTTTTCATTGATATATACCTCAAATCCTTTTTTCTTAAGAGGCGGGATGACCATGGAAAGCAGCAGACTGTTTGCAAATGTCCCTCCCGAAAGCACAGCCTTCTTCACATCTTCCGTTTCCCCCGCAAGTGTCAGCATCCTTACTATTGCATCCGCAACAGCAAGGTGTATGCCGTATGCCGGCATATTTTTATCACAAAATAAACTTTTCTGCCTGACAAGATCCGCGAATAATTTTACGGTATCCGCTATATACATATCTTCTTTCTTTATGATATCAGCCTTCAGCCCGGGTACTCCGCTTCCGGCCCATCTGTCTGCTGCCTTTTCAGCTTCCGCCTGTAGTTTTTCGGGACATTCACCCTCATATGTGTTTTCGGTACATATGCCAAGAAGAGCCGCGCATGCATCAAAAAAACGTCCGGCGGATGAAGATATGTGAACATTTATGTTGTTTTGAAGCGCGCTCGCCGTGATCTCATATTTTCTGCCGTAAAACGGGTTTTCCTCTTCCGTTATGAGTCCGCGTGATATTGCTTCGTAAACAAAACACATTGCAGACTTTTCGGCATCAACTGCTATGCTGTCACCACCCGTCATCTTCAGGGCTGATATATGGCCGGTTCTTTTGTATCCTCCTGTTTTTCCGGTATCAAAAACAAAAAATTCCCCGCCCCATACCGTGCCGTCATCTCCATATCCGGTACCGTCAAAAGCGGCTCCGATAAGTCTTTCCGAAAGACCGTGCTCGGCGGCCACAGATAATAAATGCGCATAATGATGCTGTATGGTCTCAGGATTCCTTCCTTTGATCTCACTAATGGATCTGTACTTTGGGTGGCTGTCCGCAGCATATCTGTCAATCTTCATCTGAAGCATTTTTTCAAATATCTTCACGGCTTTGCTTCTGCCCTGACATGCACTGTCATCTGAAAGATCTCCGAAATGCCCGCTTAAGATCACATGATCATCTCTTGCAAACGCAAAAACAGCCTTCATGTCTCCACCGGCGGCAAAAATATCTTTTTTGAAGCTTCTCCCCGTGATCACAGGCTCCGGGACAAACCCTCTTGCTCTTCTTAATACCTGTACCACTTCTTCATCGTTTATGCTTATGACCTGGCAGACAGGATCATCCAGGGCGTTTACTATCTTTCTGTCATTTGCAAGCACCAGATCACATGCTCCCTCCTTCAGAAAGAGCAGGGCATCCTCATCTTCGGATACCATCGGCTGTCCATGTCTGTTTGCGCTCGTCATGACAAGAGGTATCCTGTTTTCAAGAAGAAGCACCTGTATACCGTCACAGGGAAGCATGGCGCCTATTTTTGAACTCTCATCACATACTCCCCGGGCGAGTTCATTTATATGATTTTTCTTCAGGAGTACTATCGGTCTTTGTAAAGATCTTAACAGGCCCTCTTCCGTTTCCGATACCTCACAATACCTTCTGACATCATCAACATCCGAAAACATCACCGCAAAAGGTTTATTCTCTCTGTTCTTGTAAGCCCGAAGCTTCCCGGCCGCCCCCTCTGCCACAGCATCAAAAGCAAAATGATATCCGCCCGTATTCTTTACAGCCACAGTCTTTCCTTCAGATATATACCGGCTTGCAAGTCTTAATGCTTCATCGCCGACGGCGGCCGTGACAGCCTCTCCGTCTTTTCCCGATATATACGCCGTGAGCCCTGGGCCGCATTTATTACATGCTATTGTCTGGGCATGACGTCTTTTACCGGGCGCGGTATATTCAACGGCGCATTCATCGCACAGAGCAAATTCTTTCATGGTTGTATTCTCCCTGTCATAAGGGACATCTTCCATGATGGAAAATCTCGGGCCGCACGAAACACAGCTGATGAACGGATGCCTGTACCTTCTGTCAGAAGGGTCCAAAAGTTCCCTTCTGCAGTCCTCACAGATCCCGATATCCGGAGGCAAAAATCTTATCCTTTCATCTCCCCCCGTACTTTTTTCTATATAAAAATCCTTTGTGATATCAACATTTTCTTCAAATTTCTCCCTGCTGATCCTGTCAGTTTTTATCTCACTGATCCTTGCGCAGGGTATTTCGGAATCCTTATCCTTAATACAGGACAGGCGCCTTACAAGGGCGCCCGCCGTATTTTCATCAGTATCCAAATATATGCATGCTGAGGATCCCGTATTTCTTACAAGTCCTTTTATACCTTTATCCCTGCAGTATTTAAGGATAAACGGCCTGAAACCGACCCCCTGTACCAGTCCGTAGACCCTCACTCTGAAAAAAGAATCCCGCCTTGACATTATCCCTTCTTTTCCTCCGACGCCTTTGCTTCCATTGCCGCCTTGGCCTCGGCAGCTTTCATCGCGGCAATCCTTCTTTTTTCTTCTTCCGCAGCAAGAACCTCGGGAGACTTCGTGTATGTATCCTCCTTCTTTTCCGGTCCCGGAACCTGATAGCCTTTTTCCATAAAAAGACATTTCTTCGGACATTTCAACACGCAATATCCGCAGGCTATACAGTCAAATCTGTCTATGGTCCATGTGCCGGCATTCCTGTCAACCTTCAGTGCTCCGTTTGGACATGCTCTGACGCACATTCCACAGGAAATACAGTCATCTATGCTTATTTTAACATGTCCTCTGCTGCCCTCGGGATAAACAGGCTCTTCATTCGGATACATTTTTGTCGCAGGCTTCATAAAGAGATTTTTCAAAGCCTCGGGCGCAAATTTCATCAAAGCCATAACATATCTCCTTATCTTTCGGTACAGCTTACACAGGGATCTATCGTCAGCACAAGCAGACCCACATCGGCGATCTCGGTATTTTTTAACATCTCGCACAGAGCCGGGATATTTGCAAAGGTAGGAGTTCTGATCCTCATCCTGTCAAGGATGGGCTTCCCGGATGCTTTTACATAATAAAACGCCTCTCCTCTGGGCTGTTCCAGTCTCATGAAATATTCACCGTCCGGATTACCCTTGACGGGGACCTCAAGATCCTTTTCCGCGGGAATCTTTCCTATAGCCTCCCTTATCAGTTTGATCGACTGGAAAAGCTCCATCATCCTGATAAAACATCTGGCGTAACAATCTCCGTCATTACTTACTATCGGAACAAATGAAAGTTCATCATAAGCGGCATAACCCAGCATTCTCATATCCACCCTGACGCCGCTTGCTCTTGCAAAAGGGCCTACTGCTCCCAGATCATTTATCTGCTCCTTTGAAAGTATTCCAACTCCCTTAAGTCTCGAAAGCACAGTCCTGTCTTCAAAAAAGACCGACCTTATGACCCTCAGCTCATCATCAACCTCATCAAGTGTTGAAAGGATCGTATCCAGCTTGTCACCTTCTATATCCTTTATCACTCCTCCGACTTTATTTACCGAGAATATAAGCCTTCCTCCTGCCGTAAGTTCATGAAGATCCAGTATTTTCTCCCTTATCCTCCAGCACTGATAGAAAAGATTCTCAAATCCGAATCCGTCGGCCAGAAGTCCGAGCCACAGCAGATGCGAATGAATCCTTGAAAGTTCAGCCCATATGGTCCGAAGGAACTTTGCCCTCCTCGGCACCTCCAAGCCCATTATATGTTCAACGGCTTCACAGTAACCCATTCCGTGCTGGAAGCTGCATATCCCGCAGGTTCTTTCGGCTACATAAACAAGCTGGTTGAAATCCTTTTTTTCGGCAAGACTCTCCAGTCCCCTGTGTACAAAACCTATGGAAGGGACTGCCTCAACAACCTTTTCATCCTCTACCACAAGATCGATATGTATCGGCTCCGGGAGCACCGGGTGCTGGGGACCGAAAGGTATAACGCTCCGCTTTCCCATTTTTCCTTACTACTCCTCCGTTTTCTGCTTTCCCATAGGCGCTGTCTGTCTTATCCTGTACAGCTTGTCCCTGTAGTCAAGATCGATCATCTTTATTTTCACACCGTAAAGTTCTTTCATTTCATTTTCGTAAAATACGGCTGCGGGCACGATCTGGGTAATGCTCGGTATCTCCTGTTCCGTATCCGTCACGATGCGAAGTGTATGCAGGCCGTATGTTTCATAATCCGAAAAAGAATAACTCAATTCAAAATTCCCATCTATGAGCGCTGCATTGGCCTGCGAAAAGCGAAAACCGCTCTTCTTCAGCTCAAGAACCCTTTTCAGGAGATCTGAACCCTCGATCATTTCAAGTTCATTTTCGGGTATCTTTATATCCATTGCTCAACCCTTCCTCTTTTTTTCCTTTACCATGGCTTTGTAATCATCGGATTTTTTCTGAAACAGTTTTACTGCTTCAATTATGCCGTCGATTATTGCCTGGGGCCTTGCCGCGCATCCGGGAACATAAATATCCACGGGCACGGTAGTATCCGCTCCTCCGAGTATGTTGTAACATTCCTTGAATATCCCTCCGGAACAGGCACACACTCCGACAGCCACGACAACCTTGGGATTCGGCATCTGATCATAAAGCTGTTTTACCGTTGCCTGATTCTGCGAATTGATCCCTCCCGTAATGAGAAAGATATCCGCCTGCATGGGATCTCCCGTATTCATCACTCCCAGTCTTTCCGCGTCATACACGGGAGTAAGACAGGCCAGCACTTCTATATCGCAGCCGTTACAGCTGGATCCGTCATAATGGAGCAGCCACGGCGATCTGGTGATATCTGCCATATTAAATTCCTTTCCGCTTATTTAATAACCATCAGTATCACGAGATTCACTCCCGCGGTAAAAAACGTTACGATCCATGTTATCATGAGCATATCCTGCCATTTCATCCTGGCGCTGCAGTTGTCTATCAGGATCTCCAGAAAATACACGAGAAGAAAAACTATCACGGAAGCCACAAATCCTGTCATGGTCCCGTTTACGACAAACAGGCATATGACACCCATCAGAAAGACATTCTCATACCATTCCGTGATCTGAAAAAGAGCCAGATTTTTCGAACCCATCTCCGTGGTTATCCCCTTTACCAGCTCCTGATGCATGTGATGCGATGTGCTGGTATCGAAAGGAGACTTCCTCATTTTTATGGTAAGGATAAAAACAAAAGCCGCAAAGAAACCGGGCAGTCTGAAAATATAGCTTGTACCGGTCGAAGCTATCTCATTAACATTAAAACTTCCCGCGGCAAGATAAAAACCGACACAGGTCAGAAGCACCGCCGGTTCATAAGCCATCATCTGTATCAGCTCCCTCTGGGCGCCTATGGATGAGTAGGGGGAACTGGTTATGACTCCGGCAAAATACAGAAAGGTCGCCGCCGTGGACAGAACGAAAAAGCACATAAGTATATCGCTTCCGGAAAAGAACATCACTCCCGTTACCAGCATCAGCACAAAATAAGTAAGGAGCAGAAATGTCTGGGAAGAGTCCACCGATATGGTCTCTTTATTAAAAAGCTTTATCACATCATAAAAAGGCTGCAGAAGAGGCGGTCCGACTCTTCTTTGCATCCTTGCGGATATTTTTCTGTCCACCCCTTCCAGAAAGCCTCCGATGAAAGGTGCCAGCAGTATGTACGCGATCGCGTAAACAAATCCTGATCTCATATCCTGACTCCTCCGATTATCATGCTCATCATTACCACAAGGACTGCGGCGGCAAAAAACTGTCCGGGACCCATAAGCTTCCGCTGACCGATCCATTTATGCAGATAGAAATTTGACATCCACAGGGTCTTTTCCTCACCAAAGGAATCAATGAATTTCATATTGTTCCCTGCATTTACGCCATTCATATAGGACAGCACATATGTTTTGCGCATCTTTCTGCTGTATAGAAACGCCAAAAGCGGCACGGCAAAAACCAGTCCTATGATCACCACCAGCGTCAGCAGGATCTGCGTGGGCAGAACATCTTTATATGTCCCGAACATCTCCTCGATAAGAGGATTCACATACACATGAGAAAGCAGCGGGAAGAGCAGGCAAAGTGCTATCATCAGAACCGCATGTATCGAAAGAGAGATAAGCTCGTTCTTCTTTGTTATATCCCTGAAGGCTGTTTCCTTCAGATGACTGGCGCTTATTATCTTGCCCATCCACTTGGTCCAGTAAAAAGATGTTGTGGCTGATCCGAGACAGATGAAAAATACCATTATGATATTCCCCTCATTGACGGATGCTTTCAGCGCGGACCATTTTGATATGAGCATTCCGAAAGGAGCAAGGAACATTCCCGCAATGCCTATGAACATAAAGAATGCCAGCCTGGGGAGAATATACAATAGTCCGTGCATATCTTCTATATCCCTTGAATGAAGGCTGTTCTCGGTAGCTCCCACATCCTGGAAAAGGAGGGATTTGGAAATGGCATGAAAGAGCATCAGGAAAATCCCCGCCCAGATCGTCTCGCTTCTTCCCATTCCGGCACAGGCCACCATCAGGCCAAGATTTGAAATGGTGGAAAAGGCCAGCACCTTTTTGCCGTCACTCTGCGCTATAGCCATAAAAGATGTTATGAGAAAGGTAAAGCCGCCAATAAAAGATATCATGTTTCCGGTCGTGGTTCTTGCCATTGCGGGGGACAGCCTGAAAAGAATATATATGCCCGCCTTTACCATGGTCGCGCTGTGAAGAAGCGCCGATGAAGGCGTCGGAGCAACCATGGCGCCGATAAGCCATGTTGAAAAAGGCATCTGCGCAGCCTTTGTAAGAGCCGCGAACGCGATGAGCGCTATGGGAATGACTGCATAGGACATCTTTGCGGATCCGAGAACAACAAGCCGGTGAAGAGAAACCGATCCGGAATAATAAGCCAGATACACTATACCTATGGCAAGAGCGGTTCCGCCCAAAAGATTCATCCACAATGCCCTGAAAGAATTGCTTATCGCAACCGGCTCATGCGTATAACCGATGAGAAGGAAGGAACACACACTCGTTAATTCCCAGAAGAAATCTATCCAGAGGAGATTGTCGGAAAGGACAAAGCCATACATGGCTCCAAGAAAAACAAACAGCAGCGTGAAGAAATAGTATCTCCTGTCCCTGAACTGCCTGTGATGATGATGATAGCCGTGCATATATCCCACTGCATAAACTATGATCAGCGAACCGATGATCCCTATTATCAGACACATCAGTACGGAAAGATGATCGACCCGTATCCTTGCCCCTTCATTGATCCCCGGTCCGAAGAATTCAAACCATACGATAAGACCCGTGGGACCCAGCGACAAAAGGCTGATCCAGTATTTTTTATATCTGAAGCACAGCACGGTGATATATACCGCAAGTATGATCTCCAGGACCAGTATCGCGCGGTCTGCCAGATGTGTCTCAAAATACAGTTCCCTTACTCCGGCTCCCGACGCACACCACTGTGCAAGAAGGATACCCGTTGCCGCCATTATCACGACAGAACTTACATACGCAAAACCGTTTCTAAGTTTGTTTATCCTGGTAAAATAACTGAACACCGCTGCAATGAACGGAAATATGATCAAAAAAGGGATCGTAAATGAATCCATGCTGTCCTCCCGTTACGGATAGAATAAACTATCGAACAGTATACCACAAAATCACGGTACATGGTATCATAAAACATGCCCTTTGGCAGATTTTGGAGTATAACGGAAAGCCATGCATGAAATATCTTTTATTGCCGGGATCATGGATACGATCCTTGCCGAGGCCGAAAAAAAAGGCCTTACAAATATAACAGGTGCAAAGATCAGCGTGGGCGCTATGACCGGCGCTCTCCCGGAGTATCTGGAAATGTATTTCAGGGAAGCTTCAAAAGGAACGATACTCGAAAATACCGTACTCGATATAAACATCGTTCCTGTTGCCGCAGAATGCTCATACTGCAAAAACATCTATGAACCTGACAGAGCAAACGGCTACCTGTGTCCGGCATGCAAAAGCGGCAGCGGCAGAATTGTCCGCGGGCGGGACATAGTTGTGGACTCGCTCCTATGCGACTGATATCCCGATCATTTTTTTCTTTCGGACCGAAAAGAAAAGTGTTACTATAATAACACACGGCGCTTCAACCTTTAGCAGGGTGAAAGGAAGGTATCCCATGGATATGAACAAAATCTTAAAAAAAATGACTTTGGAGGAAAAAGCTTCTCTTTGTTCAGGCAGAGATTTCTGGCATACAAAAGCAGTAAAAAGCCAGAATATCCCTGAACTTGAAGTAAGCGACGGCCCTCACGGACTTCGCAGGCAGATGCTCGAAGACGATCATTTCGGCGGAAGCGAGAGCATCAAAGCTGTCTGTTTTCCGGCCGCATGCGCCACTGCCGCTTCCTTCGACAGAAATCTTCTGACAAAAATCGGCAAGGCCATCGGAAACGAATGTCAGGTTGAAGGAGTCGGAACCATACTCGGTCCGGCGGTAAATATCAAAAGATCTCCTCTCTGCGGCAGAAATTTTGAATATTTTTCCGAAGATCCTCTGTTAGCGTCCGAGCTGGCCTCCGCCTTCATAAAAGGCGTTCAGAGTAAAAATGTCGGTGCGTGCATCAAGCATTTCCTTGCAAATAATCAGGAGCACAGACGTCTTTCAGTCAGCGCCGAAATTGACGAAAGAACTCTTCACGAAATATATCTGGCAGCCTTCGAAAACGCCGTAAAGGATGCAAAACCATGGACCGTGATGGCCTCGTATAATAAGATCAACGGCACATATGCATCGGAAAACAAAAAATACCTCACCTCCACTCTTCGTGATGAATGGGGATTTGACGGCGTGGTAATGAGTGACTGGGGCGCAGTATCCGACAGGGTCGCCGGCATAGACGCGGGACTTGATCTTGAGATGCCCGGCACCTACGGCTTAAATGACAGGCTGATCGTGGATGCCGTTAAAAACGGCCGGCTTTCGGAAGCTGTCGTGGACAAGGCCGCCGAAAGGATCTTAAGGTGGATAGACCGTTTTGAATCACACAGGAGCAAAAATGCAAAGTGGGACAAGGACGCCGATCATGAACTGGCGGGAAAGGCAGAAGAAGAGTGTGCCGTACTGCTGAAAAATGACGGCATCCTCCCGCTTGATAAAAACGACACCATAGCAGTGATCGGAAAATATGCAAAGACGCCCCGGTTCCAGGGTGGAGGAAGCTCGCACATCAATTCCTTCAAGGTAACATCCTTCATGGATGCATCCCATGGAAAGGGCCATGACCTGATCTATGCGCAGGGATATGATGACCAGAAAGACGAAACAGACAGAACTCTTCTTACAAAAGCTGTAAATGCCGCAAAAAAGAGTGATGTGGCTGTTATATTCGCCGGTCTTCCCGATAATTTTGAAAGCGAAGGCTATGACAGGAAACACATGCGTCTGCCGGACTGCCAGAACAAACTCATAGAAGAGGTATTGAGAGTCCAGCAAAATGTAGTGGTTGTCCTCCATAACGGCTCTCCTGTTGAAATGCCCTGGGCCGATGATGTCAAAGGGATCTTTGAGATGTATCTGGGAGGCCAGAATATCGGTCTTGCCCAATACGAGCTTCTTTTCGGAAAGGCAAACCCCTCGGGACGGCTTCCCGAAACTTTCCCACTGAAGCTTTCGGACAATCCGTCTTACCTAAACTTCCCCGGATTTAACGATACCGTTGATTACGCGGAGGGCGTATTTGTGGGCTACAGATATTATGACGCAAAGGAATACGAAGTCCTGTTTCCCTTTGGTCACGGACTGTCCTACACAACATATAAATACTCAAATTTCAAAGTTTCAAAGAGAAAAATAAAAGATACCGACACACTTGAAGTCAGCGTGGATGTATCAAATGTCGGCCGCATGGCAGGCAAGGAGGTTGTTCAGATATATGTTGCTCCTCCCGTGACCGGTGTGCAAAGACCGGTCAGAGAGCTTCGTGCCTTTGACAAGGTCTCCTTAAAGGCCGGGGAAACTAAGACTGTGTCCTTTACCCTCAATAAAAGGGCATTCTCCTATTATGATGAGGAACTCGGAGATTTTTATGTTCCCGCCGGGGATTATGACATAGAAGTCGGCACCTCCTCAAGAGAGATCAAATTCGCAAAAAAGGTAAACATTGAATCAGCCAGACTCCCGAGACGCCGTTTTGATGAAAACTCCACCTTCTCCGATTTCATGGATGATCCGAAACTTGAAGCACTGTTAAAGCCGGTGCTGGATTCCTTCAATCATGTAAATGATAAAAAGGAACTCAAAAAGAGCGAAGCCATCTCACCGGAAATGATCGCAGCCACATTCGGACCCACCCCTTTGCGGAATGTCCTCGGTTTCGGTGACGGAACCTTTGACCATGAAAAGTTAAAACAGATCACTGACAAGGCAAACAAAATCTGCGGCCTCTCCGAATAACAGGGGCTGCGGATAACGGGCACCGGTGTTGGAACTGGCAGACAGGCAGGATTTAGGTTCCTGTGTCCTTGCGGCGTGCGGGTTCAAATCCCGCCCGGTGCATCAAAAAAGGCGGTCACTTCCCGGCCGCCTCTTTCATTTTCACTTTATTCCGGTTATGTTCAGTTAGCCTTCAGTTCCTTCCAGAGCTTGTTCAGAAGCTCATTGGTCTCAGGATCCGTCAAAGTGCAGACCTCACAGTTTTCTGTCACGGAATCATCCGGGAACATGTATTTATCGTTCTGATCCTCCGGCGGCAGATTTTCCTTTACCGTCTCATTGGGAGTTGAATAATAAATGAATTCAAAATTCTTCAGCGCCACATCATCCCTGCACAGAAAATCCAGGAATTTGCATGCAGCTTCGGTATTTTTGCAGTTTTTGGTTATGCACCAGGAATCAAGCCATACATTTGATCCCTCCTTCGGGATCACGTATTCCAGATCCGGGTTGTATTTGTGTCCCAGGTAAGCTTCTCCCGAATAAACCACAGCTATGGCTGCATTTCCTGCAACCACCTCATCCCTCGCCTCATCAACAAGATATGCCTGAACATCAGGTTTTTGTTTCAGAAGAGTTTCATATGCTTTCTGTATCTCGTCCCTGTCCGTGGTATTTAACGAATATCCAAGGTATTTTTCCGTGATCTGAAAGGTTTCGCGGACCGCGTTCTGCATGATTATCTGACCGGCATATTCACCGTTGAACAAAACATCCCAGCTGTCTATCTTTCCATTAACCTTTGTCGTATCATACAGTATCCCCAATGTTCCCCAGAAATACGGGAGTGTATATTTATTTTCGGGATCAAAGGACTTCGAAAAATCCCAGTACTTCTGTCCTATATTATCCTTATACTGAAAAAGCGAATAGTCGATTTCCCTCACTTCATTCTCATTTATAAGCCTTTTGAGCATGTAATCCGATGTACACAGCAGATCGTATCCTATAGCACCCGACTTGAATTTTGTATACATTTCCTCGGGAGTCGTTGCTTCCTCATACTTGATCTTTATTCCCGTTTCCTTCGTAAAAAGCTTGATCATATCAGGATCGAGATACTCCCCGTAGTTAAAAACCGTCAGCGTATCTGCGCTGTCACTTACTTCGCAGCCAAAAACACCCAAAGCCGTGATCGTTATCATTATCCCTGTAAGGATCAGTGCAAGTGTCTTTTTCCTAATCATATACATTTCCCCTTTCTTCCTCCCCTTTTCTCTTCTCCTTAGCCGGCATGTTGTTCATGATCATGAGTATGACCAGCACCAATACGAATATCATGGTAGAAAGCGCATATATTTCCGGCTTTATGCCTTTTTTTATCTCCCCGTAGATCATGGTTGAAAGCGTATTGACTCCGGCGCCCTTCGTAAAATATGTTATCACAAAATCATCCATTGACATAGTGAAGGCCATGAAAAAACCTGAAATCATCCCCCCGGATAGCTGGGGCAGCATCAGCTCAAAAAAAGCCCTCAAAGGCCCTGCTCCCAGGTCTCTGCCCGCATTATAAATTGATATGTTCATTGTCTTCACCTTTGGCATGACGGCAAGTATCACATACGGGATATTAAAGGTGATATGCGCGATAAGCACTGAACCAAAGCCCAGAGGCATAAACTGGATGATCCAGAGCATCAGCGCTATGCCGGTGACTATATCCGCATTGAGCATGGGTATGTTTGTGATCATCATCATCAGCTTATGGCTTCTTTTTTTCATCGAAGCTATCCCCAGTGCCGCGGCTGTTCCGATCACAAGGGAAATAAAAGCAGACAAAAAGGCCAGCAGAAAAGTTGTACCCAGTGCGACCCGTATCTGCGAATTGTGAAGCAGGGCTGCATACCACCTGATAGTAAATCCTCCCCAGACCACTCTGGATCTGGAATCATTAAATGACAGTATGATCAGGACCGCGATCGGCGAATAGAGGAAAAGGATTATGATCAGGATGTAAAATCGGCTTAAGAGAGATTTCAGTTTTTCTACCATGCCTCTTCCTCCTCTCTTTCATCCTTTTTTACGGTAAAAGTCATGCTTATCAGGATGAAGATCATCAGGGCAACGGAAAGACCCGCCCCCAGATTCCAGTTCATGCTCTGAATGAATTCCTGTTCGATGATATTACCTACCAGCTGCAGTTTACCGCCTCCGAGTATATCTGCTGTAACAAAGCTCGTCATAGAGGGAACAAAGACCATAGTTATGCCGCTCATGAGTCCCGGAAGAGAAAGAGGAAAGATGATCTTCCAAAAGACCGTGCCCTTCTTTGCTCCCAGATCTCTGGCAGCCTCTATTACATCGGCATCTATCGCGATAACGGCATCAAAAACCGGCAGGACCATATAGGGAAAGTACTCATATATGACACCTATCATAATGCTTATCGGTGTATTTGATATGTCAAATCCCGTTATGCCCGCCGCTCTTATTATCATATTCAAGATCCCGTTTGAGGACAGGATCATCTGCCAGGCCAGAAGCTTCAGTATGAAATTCATCCACATGGGAAGGATCAGGATCACGAGCATGAACCCGCTCCTGGCAAATTTCAGGCGCGAAATGGCAAGAACCAGCGGATACGCCAGCAATATGCACACAACTGTGCATCCTATCGCGATCTCAAGAGAAAATATCAGAGCCTTTAAGTTTACGGGATCAAAGATCGCAAGGATATTTGAAAGCGTAAACGCACCTGTCCTGTCGGATATGGCATATTTGATTATCACAATAAGCGGGATCACCGTAAAACCCAGCGCCCATACAACATACGGGCCGGACAGAACGCTTCTCCTGTTCATCACCTTATCCAAGCTTATCTATAACCTCCTCATCACTGGATCTGGGTTTCTTCATGATCTGGATATTCTCGGGGTCTATGAAAAGACCGACCTCACTGTTCACTGCCGCCGGAACATTGCTCTGAACGGACCATTCATAGTCACCTGCGGCAACGCTTATATCATAATAAGCTCCTTTATATATCAGATTCGTCACTATGCCGTTTGTAAAGCCGCTGTCCTTTTTTCCGATCACAAGATCCTCGGGACGAATGACCACATCAACAGCCTCATTCGGATCAAATCCTTCATCCACGCATTCAACCTCTACCCCGTGAATCATAACCAGCCGGTCTCTTATCATTATGCCGTTTATAATATTGCTGTCACCTATAAAGTCTGCAACAAACGCATTCTGAGGCTCATCATATATGCTTTTTGATGTCCCCATCTGCTGAATGATGCCCTGGTTCATGACGACGATCCTGTCCGACATCGTAAGCGCTTCCTCCTGATCATGAGTAACATATACGAAGGTAATTCCAACTTCCTGTTTTATCCTCATCAGTTCTCTCTGCATCTCATGACGCAGTTTCAGATCAAGAGCTCCAAGGGGTTCATCTAATAAAAGCATCTTCGGTTCGTTTACTATCGCTCTGGCTATCGCTATCCTTTGCTGCTGGCCTCCCGAAAGGGATGTTGTCATCCTTTCCTCATACCCTTCCATGTTTACGAGTCTCATGGCATATCTGACCTTTTCGGCGATATAGTCCCGGCTCTTTTTTTTCAGTTTCAGACCGAAGGCCACATTATCTGCAACATTCATATGCGGGAACAGTGAATACTTCTGAAATACCGTATGAACCTGTCTCCTTTCCGGCGGCAGGGATGTGATGTCCCCTCCTTCAAAATAGACCTGGCCGTGATCCGGTTTTACAAATCCTCCTATGATCCTTAAAAGAGTCGATTTGCCACACCCGGAAGGTCCCAAAAGAGTCACAAATTCATTTTTTTCTATATTCAGACAAAGATCATCCAGGATCTTTTTTCCGTCAAAACTTTTCGAGATATTTTTGAGTTCCAGTATAGTGTCGCCCATTTATCCTCTTCCTCACTGATTTAATGTAACAGTTATACACTATTTTCCGACAATTGACAATCAGACAGGCCTTTGGATAAAATGAGATCAGTCTTAAACGGAGGTTTTTACTTATGGATATAGTATGTCTCGATCTTGAAGGGGTCCTTGTTCCGGAAATCTGGATCGCTTTTTCAAAAGCAAGCGGGATACCGGAGCTGTCCCGTACCACAAGAGATGAGCCCGATTACGATAAACTGATGCGCTACAGACTCGGCATCCTGAAGGAACATGGTCTTGGATTGAAGGAAATACAGGATGTCATTTCGACTATAGACCCATTAGACGGGGCAAAGGACTTCCTGGATGAATTAAGAAGCATTTCTCAGGTTCTGATCCTGAGCGATACTTTTACCCAGTTTGCCGGTCCGCTGATGAAAAAGCTCTCCTATCCCACCATCTTCTGCAACAGCCTTGTCGTTTCGGATACCGGTGAGATCACAGACTTTCGGATGAGGATACAGGGAGCCAAACTTGCGACTGTCAAGGCTCTCCAGTCCATAGGATTTGATACGATCGCGGCAGGAGACAGTTACAACGATCTGGGCATGATAAAAGCCAGCCGTGCAGGATTTCTGTTCCGGAGCACGGAGCAGATAATAAAAGACAATCCGGATATTCCGGCTTTTGACGATTATCCCGAATTTCTGGATGCCATAAAAAGTATTTTATTTTGAAATAAATCGATAAATTTTCTGACAATTTTTAAAAAAGTACTTGCTTTTTTCCTTCCTATATGATACCTTTATATTGTGTAAATGGATTTTTACGCCTATTTGTGTACTTCAGGCAACCAGGGATGCACAGATAGAAGCTTTACGGGGGTCTCCCACGATTCATGGATGAAAGGAGGGGACAAAGATGGCTGGATTTGCATTAACAAACATATATAACAACTTTCTTACCACATATGCTCCGAAATCCTCGCGCTATGACAACCACAAGCGCGGAGAATTGAAAAGCATTTATGAGTCTATCGTTAAACAGTCGAAAGAATCTCCCCTGTTTCTCATTGATTACGGAACCGAAACGACAAGTTATGCCGTTAATATGAAGGAAAATGCGCGTGAGCTCAAAAATGTGATCTCCTCTCTTTCTTCAGAGGATACCATGAGTGTGCTCGATAAAAAGACCGCCTATTCCTCGAATGAAGATATAGTTACGGCAAAATATATAGGCGAGAGCAATTCCTCGATCGACCCGGATGATGTTCCATCCTTTGAGATCAGTGTAAAGCAGCTCGCTTCCTCTCAGGTGAACTTAGGCAGATTCATACCGGAAGGCGGGATGGATCTTGTACCAGACACCTACTCCTTCGACATAGAGATAAATGATACGGACTATGAATTCCAGTTCAATGTAGAAGCCGCTGATACCAACAAAGACATGCAGGAAAAACTGGCCAGACTCATAAACCGTTCAAATATAGGCGTTACCGCCTCAGTCGAATCAGACGGGTCAGGACTTTCCGCGCTTCGTCTTGATAGTACGGCAACAGGGACACAGGCCGACGGCAGGAGCATCTTTTCCGTTTCCGACGATAATACGAGCAAGGCTTCCGGAGCTGTGGAATACTTCGGATTATCCGATATTACAAGCCCTTCCTCAAATGCGGTATTTTCATTGAACGGATCCGAGCATTCAGCCTATTCAAATTCGTTTACCATAGATAAGGTATACGAGATAAACCTTAAGGGATTAAATGATGAAGATTCACCGGTTACCGTGGGCCTCCGCCCCGACATCGAGTCACTGGTGGGAAATATCTCCGGTCTTGTGAACGGCTACAATGATTTCATGAGAAGAGCTGCGGAATATACCGAAAGCTACGGCAGATCCACAAAGTTCAATTCGGAAATGAACAGCATCCGTACTCTCTATCAGAACGAGCTTGACGCTGTCGGTTTGAGTTTTGATGAAAACGGATTACTGGATGTAAACAAAAAACTTCTGGCTCAATCAGCGGGTGAGGGTGATCCGCACGATACACTGAAGGCGATAACGAATTTCACAAACACGCTTGTCGACAAAGCCGCCCAGATATCATTGAACCCCATGAACTATACAAGCCGTGTGGTCGTGGAATATAAAAATCCGGGAAAGAATTTCCCGAATCCCTATATCACAAGCATGTATTCCGGCATGATGTTCAACGGATACTGTTAAAAAAGGAGTCGAAAACCGGCTCCTTTTTATTACCCATTTATAAAATCCTGTCTGCAAGCTTCAATGCTTCATCTATCGTATCATCCATGTCAAAATACCTGTACTGTCCGAGCCTGCCCCCGAAGATCACATTTCTTTCCTTTTGTGCAAGCTTCTCATATTCCCTGTAAAGACTGTCATTCTTCTCATCATTAACGGCATAATACGGTTCCCGTCCTTCATCCCATTCCAGCGGATACTCCTTTGTTATAACCGTTCTTTCAGCGCTTGCTTCTGTATTTTCGGGTTCGAAATGCCTGTGCTCTATCACTCTGGTATAGGGAACCTCAAATTCAGTGTAATTAATGACAGCATTGCCCTGAAGATCGGGTATGTCGAGGATCTCTTCCTCAAACTTAAGGCTTCTGTACTCCAGTTTCCCAAGACAGTGGTCAAAATACTCATCGATCATTCCCGTAAAAACAACATTTTCTGCCTCATAATCCGGATTATCCCTGTCCTTTAGGTAATCAATGCCGGTCCTTACCGGTATCCCGTCAAGGATATCTTCTACCATGGATGTGTAACCACCGATCGGTATGCCCTGATATTTATCATTAAAATAATTGTTGTCATAGGTAAATCTGAAGGGAAGTCTTCTGATTATGAAAGCGGGAAGATCCGACGCCTTTCTCCCCCATTGCTTTTCCGTATAGCCCTTGACGAGCTTTTCATAAATATCATGTCCACCCAGCAGCAGAGCCTGTTCTTCAAGGTTCTTCGGTTCAGTTATTCCTGATCTTTTTACTTCTTCGATCTGCTCCGATATCTTTTCCTTCGCCTCTTTCGGAGTCACTACTCCCCAAAGGGAGTGAAATGTATTCATGTTAAAGGGAAGATTAAAGAGCTCATCCTTATATCTTGCAAGAGGAGAATTTGTAAATCTGTTGAAGTCCGCATGCTCATTCACATATTTCCATACCCTCTCATTCGATGTATGAAATATATGCGCCCCATACCTGTGGACATTTATGCCCTCGATTTTCTCCGTATAGACATTACCGGCTATATGGTCTCGTCTTTCAAGAACAAGGACCTTTTTACCGGCTTTTTTTGCCTCACTTGCAAAAACTGCGCCGAAAAGGCCCGCTCCGACGATCAGATGATCAAGCATTCAGATACCCGTCTTCCTCCCAGATAGGCCTCAGGCCATACCGGCACAGACACTCTCCGATACCTATTATCAGGAATATTGAAGGCGTACAGATGATCTGCTGATAACAGAAGAAGTTGTGCGCCATATATCCGAGGATCGAAAGTACCACGGCTATCACTTCAGGTCTTTCAACAGACTTCTTTGCAAATCTCACAATGCCGCCGATAAAAATACCCGTATATGCGATCGCGCCAAGCACGCCGACATTTATGAATGCTGTCATCCACTCATTATGCGCGCAGGTAAGCACTGTATTCTCGCCCCATTTCTCAATGAGCTCGGGTGCGCAGTATGTATAGACAAGATTATAGAATCCGTCCGGACCGGCTCCGAAGATCTTCCTCATGGGATCACACTGTACAAAGGTCTTTACTGTCACCATCCAGGATGAACCTCTGTTATTACCCCAGTAAGTATCAAATCGGAGATAGTTATTGTCACTTTCATAAGGAGTGCCCGCCAAAGCTCCTGTAGAGTTGAGCACTATATATACGATGATGGCAGCAACTCCCACTCCGATAAGGATCAGAACTATGGTCCTGACTATCTTAAGCTTCTTTACATCTATGCTGCCCTTTTTGTCAAGAAGCGTAAATACAGCATATGCGGCGATCGAAAGCACAAACAGTACCCAGGTGATATTTCCCTTCGAAAATCCCATCATGGTATTTGAAAGCTCTATTGCGCACTTTGCAAATATGGTCTGCAGTATTCCCACGATCTTCCATCCGCCGAAAAGCAGTATGCAGATCTCCAGGAAGCGCTTCATATACTTGTTTTCCCTGAAGGAGAAGCAGAACAGCCCGACAAGTATAACAAAATATGCGGCAAATGCACTATCGGAATTCTGCGTTATCATCGTCATGCAGCATACCAGTGTATATAGTCCCGAGAAAATCCTGACAGCCTTTTTATCATAATACCAGAAAGCAAATATGCCGATAGGATAAACAAGCACCATGTAACTTGAAAACCAGGTTGCCTGTCCGAGCGTGGAAATAAAGTTTATGATATATCCCTCATCGAGATCCAGATACATCTGCAAAGGATCTGTTATCGCCGTTATTGAAAAGTCCTTATTATAGAAACGGTTAAGGATACACAGCAGGAATACTATGGTTGAAACGGAAAGATAGATAATGAGACATATCTCATCCCATCTCCAGAAACGGGATGCGAAATAATAAAGGAGACAGAAAGCCAGCTGTGCTATCAGTCCCATATACCATCCATCGTATCCGACCAGGGTATAATCCTTGTACGGCGAGAAAAGGAAGGACAGAATGGCTATGACCGCATAGGCAAGCACAAACCTGTCTATGAGCGAAGTATTCTTCAGATCCCAATAGGCCTTTATCTTCTTTTCGGAGAAGAGCTGCACCTGATACCATACAAAAACCAGTGCAAGAAGGATCATGGCAACCAGCGTGACCCACTTAAAGAAATGCCATTTTGCTTCTCCCATGTTGTAATACTTATTCTCATAATAGAGAGGGTATATGGCGAACATGAAGAAAACATAAACGGCAGTGATCTCTTTTAACAGTTTTTTCGAAATCGGGGATCTCTCCGCCACGGAACCTGATGCTTTCGCCTTTCCTGATCTGCTCATTTATCAAAATCTCCTTAAATCTGTATAATTTCCCGTGTTGAAACACAGACATGTAATTATAGCACAAATCTGTCTTTTTTCAAACCGGGCTTCAGACCCTGTTTTCCCTCAAAATTAAATAAAATACTTTACCGGTGTGTGATCTTATGGTAATTTCCAAATTGCAGGTTAGCGGTCGGTACCACCGCAAAGTTTTTCCGGACCATATCTGTGTCACTGCCCGGCTTGTCCGGATCCGGGCAGCGATGTCTTATTTGAACATACAAAAAAGATGCCGGCGGACAAAATGTACTTTTGACCCCGGCATCATGATATCATTTAAGACAGGATTATCAATTGTAACTACATAAACTTAATGCAGTTCATCTGCCAGCCGCGATATACGAACTGTTTTTCATCTATCACGGTATGATCATCATATATCTTCTGTTCCTTTGATTCATTGACGGAAGGAAGATATATATAATAAAAACAGCCTGTTAAACCGGGCGCAAGAGCATCCTCCAGCGATTCCTCGGGAAAAATATACCTCATTTCAAAAGGTATCATATCAGGGTCACCCATATTATAACCCGGCAGACCGTTTGCCAGTCCGTTTATCTTTGTATCGTAAAACAGTTCAAAATATGACTTGTTTTCACTGTAACTGTAGGAATACCTTCCTCCCGAAAGTCCCCATGTGATCTCCTCGTGACCCAGCGAAAATAAAATGCCGTCCTCATCGCTCCTGTCCGAGATCACATAGGAAAGAACCTTTCCCAGCAGTACTTCATATGAATAGTATTCCCTGTTGCATATGATTGAATCTCCTATGGACGGTGTATTTGTCTTTTCGAAATCCACTATATTGCGTTTTCCCGCATCGAATTTCTTAAACAGCATCATCGTGACCGGATCTGCCATCCTGAAGGAACTGATAAATGCAGCCAGACAGATCACCACAGTAAGTGCGTCAGCAAACTTTCGTCTGTTAATGCTCAAAAGCATCAGTGACCCGCAGATATACAGCACGGCAATATGCGAATCCATATACCGCGGCAGCCTGTAGGTAATACACAGACAGTTGAAAAAAATAAAGATAAGATCACTGATCAACACTATCCCGACAGTTTTTTTCGTCAGTTCTCCGAAATTATCATTTTTCAAAACAAAGAGAGAAATGATGATCAACACCGTAAGAATGCAAAACACCCACAGGTAGTTCGCTGTCAGATACAGCTTGAGCACATGTTTTATATGAGATATGTCCAATCCGAATCTTGTATCTTCAAACTGGGTTCCCCTGTCAATGCCAAGCTTGAAGAAAACAAAGAATATCATTGCCACGGAGGCAAAAAACCAGTTTTTGACATCCGAGACAAGCCTGAGAAATATTCTGTTAAACGAACGGATCCCGTTTTGCTTTATATCAAAGATAACGGAAACAAAAACCACGCCGAAACAGACACTTCCGAATACGATCAGGCCGGAAGCCTTGGAAAAAGTGATCATGATACCGACAATAAGGAATCCGATCCAGTTGTTGACACAGCAGAAACAGATAAGGAGAGGAAACAGACACCAGATATAATAATCATAAATATGATAAGTTGATAATCCGCACACCCAGGGGGACAGCACAAACAACGCTCCCGCCAGGATATATTCCGCTTTTTTTCTTCCGGGAACAAGCTTTCTTTGCAGAAAGATCATGCCGAAAGACGCGGCCGCTATGCAGAGAGAATTAAGTATGAAAAACGCTGTTCGTATATCGCCTGTCAGAAGTTTGAGCAGGGTAATGATATGGATATAAACAGCAGAAACATGGCTGTGGAATGTTGTAAGCTTTACATCATACAGCGATCTGTAATCCATAGCGTATACAGAACCGTATAATGTATCCGAATCCCAGGTGAACCTGACTCCTTCGGGTTCCGCAGACAATGTTATTACGAATGCGGAAAGCAAAAAAGCGGCAGCAGCTAAAAACAGCGTTTCCCTGTCCCTTATCAGACCGTTAAACCACTTTAATAAACTGCCCCTGAATCTCAAAAAAACATATATTGCCGCAAAGATCCAGCATAAGCTGTTTAACACAGCCGAATAATACCGTATTGATACGATCGTCCTGCCCACACAAAAAACCAGAACCATCTGATAAACCAGTATCAGGATACAAAGTACACTGTATTCTGCCTTCAGTTTTTCAGACATCTTACAGTACGAGGATATCACAAAAAGAAGTGCTGAAACCAGGATCAGTCCTGCTTTCACCAGAATAAGAAAAGAATTGCCGCTCTCATCATCATAACCTATCAGAAAAGACAGCGCATACGATATAAACGATATCAATCCTAAAACAGAGCCTGTTTTGGCATTTACCTTCATAATAATCAAATCTCATCAAAAATGTTTGTTGTATTATATCATAAAATAAAAATGTTGACATTCCGCGAAAATCCCGCAGATTTCCGAACAAAACCAAAAAATATTGCTACGGAGCGGATTTACGGTTATAACTATTTATGATGAGATTAATCCTACATAAGGAGAACTGCCCGGGTAATGTTCGCGGATCTTTTATATGCCATAATAATCTATCCCCTGGAAATATTCATAGAAACCGTTTTCTCGGTTTCCATGAATATGATCGGAAATGCCGGTTATGCGATAATATTTGTCAGCATCGCCGTCCAGCTGCTGGCCCTTCCCATGTATAAACGCGCAGATGAGATACAGGAACAGGATCGTCTCAAGCAAAAGGAACTGTCAAGGTGGATAGGACACATCAAAAAGACTTTCAAAGGTGATGAACAGCTGATGGTCCTCTCGGAGTACTATCGGCAGAATGACTATCAGCCCTGGTATTCTCTTCGCGGGATGCTTCCCCTTCTGCTTCAGATCCCGTTTTTTATAGCAGCCTATCATTTTCTCTCAAACTGCGAAACCTTAAACGGCGCATCCTTTTATTTCCTGAGGGATATGGGTACGCCTGATGCCCTTCTTAATGCAGGCGGGATATCTGTAAATGTTCTGCCTGTATTGATGACTGTCATTAACCTGGTATCGGGAATAATCTATACCAAAGGACTTCCCCTGAAAGATAAACTGCAGCTTTTCATTACTGCCGGAGTTTTTCTCATACTGCTTTATAATTCACCGTCAGGACTGGTATTTTACTGGACCCTTAATAATGTATTCTCCCTGATGAAAAATGTATTCATGAAGGTGGTAAAACATCCCCGCGGGATCTTATGCGTGATATCTATTTTGTTTGTAAGTGCTGTATGCGGAAAGTGTTTTATGAACGGGGCATGGCAAAAGGAAAACGGGATCCTCGTCATGGTCATCGTTTTTGCCCTTGGCTGCATACCTGCGGCAGAACTGATCCTTGACAGATTCAGATCCCGACGCGGCCGTGATAAAACTCCGAAAACCTGTATATCGGCAGCCGCCAAAACCATATTCCGGATATCCTCCGTCTCAATTGCCGTATTGCTCGGTGTAATGATACCTGCGGCAACCATTGATTCATCCCCGACCGAATTTATTATCAGGGGACACTATGTTTCGCCGCTTGTGCAGCTGATATATACATCCTGTGTTGCTGCCGGACTCTTTGTTCTGTGGGGAAATCTTGTTTTCTTCTTCGCGTCGGAAAAATCTAAAAAAATACTTTTCTTTTTGATGGTTTCGGGAACCGTATGTGCTCTTGCGGATTTTGTCTTTTTTAAACAACATCTTAACAATATGTCAATGCATATGCAGTACTATGACACCTTCTTTTATTCGGTGCGTGAGATCCTGATCAACTCCGGCATTCTCCTCTTTATCTGCATTCTCCTTTTCCTGCTTGTCAGATTTAATGAAAAGCTTCTGCAGGCCTTAAATTATATCATCCTCGTGTCTGTTACAGCCATGTCCGTGTATCTTGCAGCAGATATTCAGAGAGTGATCAACAATACCTCTCATATAAAAGATGACAGCTACTATACCGAAAGCGATGTTCACTTTGATCTGGACAAGAAGGGAAAAAATGTTGTTATCTTCATGCTCGACAGAGCGTTTGGACAGTATGTTCCATACATAATAAATGAAAAACCGGGGATCGCGGAAACCTTTTCAGGCTTTACCTATTATCCCAACACGATATCTTTCGGAACAAATACAGCCGAGGGAGCTCCGCCGATCTTTGGCGGCTATGAATACTCGACCTATAACATCTCAAAGAGAAGCAGTGAAAAAGTATCGGATATACAAAACGAAAGCCTGAAAGTTCTTCCCCGGATCTTTTCCGAAAACGGTTATAAATGCACAGTACTTGATCCCCCGTATTATATAGACCTTACGCGCAAAACCCTGGAAGAGTACTATCATGATATAGATCCGGATATCAATGCGCGGTATGCCGACGGGGTAGTCATGACAGCCGGTGAAGCCGAACGGGATTTCAAATATTTCACGCATGCCGCCAGGATAAACTATATCCGGCACAGCATCTTTATTGCTTCACCGCTTCTGGCAAGGAGCCTCCTTTATGATGACGGCTCCTATCTGATGCAGGAAAGGATCGATGACAGGATAACCTACTCCGGTCACAAGCAGGAACTGGAAAAACTGTGGGACATGACAAATATAACCGAATCCGCTGATAATACCTTTACCGTCATAGAAAATGATCTCACTCACTCGATCAATATAGATCTCCAGCTTCCGGATTATACACAGACGGATGATGTTGATAACTCAGAATTTATGGAAGAGTGGACCTGGCATCTTTCGGATACGGACAAAAACATCGGAAGGGACATAAACATGTATACCGCCAATCAGATCCAGACATACCAGGTCAATATGTCAGCATTTTTAAGCATCGGGAAATGGATCGACCAGCTTAAACAGAACGGTCTGTATGATAATACAAGGATAATCCTTGTCGCCGATCACGGTTACTGGCTGCGTGCTTTTGATGACATGCTGTACGATAAAGACGGGATAGTCATGGATCTTGATATGTTCACCCCTCTTCTGATGGTAAAAGATTTCGGAGACGGAGATTTTGAAACTTCGAATGAATTTATGACAAATGCCGATGTTCCCTCACTTGCCATGAAGGATCTGATAAAAGATCCGGTGAACCCCTATACGGGAAAGAGCATAAACAGTGATCAGAAAAAGGACCGTTTGCAGTTTGTTTACGGTATAGATCACTGGTATGGCATACACGATGATATATATGATATGAAAAACTGGGATATGGTCGATGATGAGGTTCAATCAAAATGATCCGCCGCAAACAGGAAACTTCAAATAACCTTATTGAGATCCAACAAAGCTTCGGCGGCTACTGGAGATATCCGGATATGCTGGATTTCTGCAATCTCATCAATCCTTTTTTCCCGGGAGAAGGAATCCCGGAAGAAATGCAGACTGCATTTGCGGATCTTCTCACTTCGTATCCATCCGGGATGCAGATCAATTCACATCTTGCATCCGGACTGTTTAATGTACCCCTCGAATTCATCGTTCCCGGAAACGGGTCCGCCGAGCTAATAAGATCATTTATGAAAAGTCTTACAGGCATCACAGGATTTATCAGGCCCTCATTTGAAGAATACCTTAACCGGTGCGATAATGGAAAGTCCGTGTGTTTTGTTCCGGAAAATCCCGATATGTCCTATACCGATAAGGATATCATTGAGTTTTTTACAAAAAATAGGGTCAATAACCTGATCTTAATAAACCCGGATAACCCAAGCGGAAATTACATGAAAAAAAACAGTCTTCTAAAGATCATTAAATGGGCAAAAGAGGCTGAAATAAATCTGCTGGTCGATGAATCCTTTGCTGATTTTGCAGACGAGCCGCAAAACTCTCTTATAGACGAGAATATCTTAAAAACCAATCCCCATCTTTTTGTCATGAAAAGTATTTCCAAATCCTACGGAGTACCCGGATGCAGACTCGGGATCCTTGCATCCGGCAATACATCGATGATCAAAAACATAAAAAATGATGTATCAATATGGAATATCAATTCGTTTGGAGAATTCTTTCTGCAGATCGTTGACAGATATCAAAAAGAATATGAATCGGCGCTGATACGCTTCCGACAGGAAAGGACAGATCTTAAAGAGAGACTGGATTCGATCCCCGGAATAAGAATCATACCTTCTGAGGCAAACTTTTTCATGGCTGAACTGACCGATGGTATGACAGCTTCTATGCTGACGCAGATTCTCTATGATGAACACAGTATACTGATCAAGGATCTGACAAAAAAGATAAACGACAGATATGTCAGGATCGCGGTAAGAAACAGCGGGGATAATGACAGGCTGATATCCGCCCTGAAATCAGTATTAAAATGATCATATACATTTCCAATAATCCACAAATTTCTCCGGTTCGGAATAATTCAGATATTCAAGCGAATAATAACGGTTCAGCAGATCCCGTTCTC
>JAILOK010000031.1 GCA_024690825.1 Lachnospiraceae bacterium
CTCCGGTTTTGAGGTGTCAAAACGGGGGATGATCTTCTTACCGGAAATATCTATTATCATTTCCGAAACTTTTCTTATACTTGTGCAAAAGGAAGGTCCGATCTGTATACAGTCTTCTCCCCATCCTTTTTCCAGTGCCAGGACAATGGCTTCTATCACATCATCCACATGAACAAAGGCTCTTTCCTGTTCCCCGTTTCCCATCACGATAAATTCTTCATCCGGAAAATTTACGGCCCTGCGTATCAGCGCCGGTATGACCTGGGACCGTATGCCTGTATCGGCCGGCGTTCCGTATACATTATGGAATATGAGTGTGCAGCAGGGAATACCTGTCTCCTTTTCAAGATACCCCAATTCCAACTGACCCATCAGCTTGCTCCATCCGTAAGCCGACTCCGGGTATGCAGGAAACAGTTCGTCCTCTTTTAAGGGTTCGGGATCAAGTGTATCCTGTCTGCTGTACGGAAAACTGCAGGCCGTACCCGCATATATTATACCCTTTATCTTTTCCCTGCCGGCTTTTTTTGCCGCATTGAACACATTTGAATTTATCAGGTTGTTGACCCTGAAAATGTCACCCTGGTTTTCAAATACATATTCCACTCCTGCTACCCTGGCAGCAAGATGAACGATATAATCCGTTTTGCCGATCACGCTTTCACAGGCTTTCGGGTCACAAAGATCAAGTTCATAAAACCTTTTGTCAAGATCAATGACCGCTTTCCCGTCCTCATCATAAAGATATTCGGTTTTTCCGCGCCACAGATCATCTGCTGCGTAAACATCCCAGCCTTCCTTCACCAGCCTCTTTACCAGATTGGAGCCTATCATCCCGCACCCGCCGGTGACCAGTACCGACCTCTTTTCATTTTCCAAAGAAGACATCAGGATACCTCCCTTACCGCCTGCTCTCCGATACCAATGATCAGAAAGATATAGGGCGTGCTGATGTATTGCTGATAACCGAACATCTGATGTGAAATATATGCGACAACGATAATGGCAGCTCCCAGGGCAACAGGTGCCTGTCCCCGTTTTTTCACGAAGCGTATGAGTGCGGATATGAAGATGCCAAGGTATGCCGCACCGCCGAAAATCCCATAGCATATGAAGGCATTCAGCCACTCATTATGCGCATACAGCGCCACCTTGTCCGTATATATTATGAGCCATTCGTGCACATACTCCTGAAGGACATAAAAAAACTGATCCGGTCCGGCTCCGAATACAGCCGCCAAAGGAGAACTCTGTAATTCATTGATAAACGACATCACGGTGTCATGCCAGATCGCTCCTCTTCCGTTTCCCCAAAATGCGTCAAACAGCAGGTAATTAGCATCGCTTCGAAGGCTTTCCGGAAGGAGCCGGTTGGTATTCAGGATAATATAAACTGCCACGGCAAGCATGGCAAAACAGACTATTCCTGTATATATATATCCGATATATCCGTATTTTTTCATATCGAAAATTTTTCCCTCTCCCGTCTTCCATCGTATGAACAGATAAACAAGCACCAGACATATGAAGGGTATCCAGATAAGGGGCGACAGCATGATGAACTTCGGCAGCGGCTCCAGACGGAACTCAGGCTTTGCAAAATACCAGACTATACCGGTAATGCGCCAGGTGAGCAGAATGATCAATGCTGTCTCAAAAAAGGACTTCAGCTTTTCGGCACTTTCAAAAGAAAGGATAAAAAGGAAGGAAAGGGCAAAGAACATCCCCGAAAAGATCATGTCCGCATTCAGGATACATGGCAGGATCGATGCTATGACCAGATAAACACCGGAGACTCTTCGCATTGCGGAACCGGGAGCAGATCCCCAAAACACAGATACACCCAGCATGAAAAAAACGATCATATAGGCTGAAAAAAATGTATGCTGCCCGATGGTTGAAATAAACAGCCTGTTTTCCAGACCATGGTAAAGATCAAATATATCAAGTCCGAATCTCTGCAGTATCCCTATGACAAAAACGACAGCCGACGCGGCAAGCGATGCATATACAAGAACCCTGAGCTCGTCCATGTCGAACAATCTCGAGGTTATAAAATATAGAAAGATTAACAGAAACTGGGATGCAAGACCCATATTTGACAATTCAACACCCCGGATGAGATCAACCCCGTATGGAGATAAAACTGCAGATACGATCACAAACAGTGCGTATAGAGCAACCATTATATCCGTTGACGAAAAGCGTAACGATCCTGCAAAGCCTTTTAT
>JAILOK010000038.1 GCA_024690825.1 Lachnospiraceae bacterium
GTTTTATTATAGCTTCCGTCCTCATCCCGGGAGATATTTGCAAACAGACAGGGGATGATCTCCTTTTTTTCATCTTTAAACGCCGCATAATCAAGCTCGTACCAAAGGCTTTCCACATGAGGGATCTCGCTTGTATCGATGCTCATTATGTAGTCGGCATACCGGGCTTCCTCCGAAAGCCTCACTTCAAGTCCGGCACCGTGGCTTATCGTATTGCCGTATTCAGCCCTCACATTTTCAAGGGCTTTCATGCATTCTTCATCCATAAGTTCCGGAACCGGATGTTTTTTCAGATGATCGATCCATTTGTCGACCGGAAGTTCTTTTATTATCATAGGCTCCTTTTTTACAGATCACGGTACATTGAAAACTCTGCAGGACAGGGGGACAGCCCCCTGATACACCCACATATATGATACGAAATTTGAAGGATGATGGCAATAAAATGTCCGAACCGGAAAACGGCAATATTCATACAGACAAGGCAAGGATACTGATCGTGGATGACATGCAGGTGAACCGCACGATCCTGTCATCCATGCTTTCGGAACACGGCATCACCTGCGATCTTGCCGAAAGCGGCGAGAAATGTCTGGAAATGTGTCAAAAGGGAAACTACGACATGATCATCCTTGATCATCATATGCCGGATCTTGACGGCGTGGACACCCTTGTGATCTTAAAGGACAGCTTCAGGCGCTCCGGCATCGAAACTCCCATTATCTGCCACACCACCGCCGAAGGCCGCGGCTATGCCAATCTTTACAAGGCTGCCGGTTTTTCCGATATCCTTATCAAACCCGTTGACGAAACGGAACTCGGAGAACTGATCTTTAGATAACTGGCTTTCGGAAGATTATGAAGTCGAGTGCTTAAGATCCGGCGCAAGCGCTCTCAAATACCTTGAAGAGAAGAAACCCGACGGTTATCTTTTAAAATCAATGCCGCACGAGGATCCCCTCGCATCGCTTGACAGATTCTTTGCCGGAAGCATCCTTTCAGGAGACTGAGTCAGATTTTTCTTTTATTATCAGCTCCTCAAACTCTTCCGCCGGCAGAGGCTTTGAGAAATAAAATCCCTGGATGATCTCACAGCCCATGTCTTTGAGCCTGTCAAGCTGCGCCTTTTCCTCGACGCCCTCGGCCACGACAGGCACCTCCAAAAATCTCGAGATATCCATCACAAGTTCGCACAGCTTCAGGCTCTTTTCATCCTTCAGCATGTTCCTCACGAATTTCATATCCATCTTCAGCACATCGATGGGTATGGTCGTGAGCATATTAAGCGACGAGTAGCCGGATCCGAAATCGTCCATTTCGATCCTGAAGCCTTTTTCCCTTAAGTTCTTTACAACTTCTATAAGGCGCGCCGCATCATCGGAATAAGCGCTCTCCGTGATCTCAAGATAAAGCTCTTTGCTTGTAAGACTGTTTTTTTCAATGATGCCGAGGAGCCTTTCCTCCAGCTTCGGATCGTAGATATCGATCCTTGAAACATTCACCGAAACCGGGATGGTGATACCGAATTTTTCTTTCCAGGCCGCAACCTGTGCTGCAGCCTCTTCCCAGACGAACCTGTCAAGCTTCTGCACGAGACCGTTTTCTTCAAAAAGCGGGATGAAATCTCCCGGACTTGTCATGCCGAGCTCTCTGTGTTTCCATCTGATGAGCGCTTCGGCGCTGCGAAGTTGAGGCCTGTCCCCCTGTATCCCGTACTTTGGCTGGAAGTAGACCACAAAGTCATGATCCTCAATCGATCTGTCTATATCGTGAATAAGCTTTGCCTGATAGAGATGTCTGTCGTTGAGCCTGCTGTCATAGTATGCAAGATTTCCGGTATAATCCCTGCGCAGTCCGTCACAGGCATACTTTGCATGATCGAACCAAAGCTGCGGTGTCTCATTTCTGTCCACAGCCCTGTTTACTCCGATGCGCAGTCTGATCTTTGCCGGCGACAGAGACACATCCCCCATCTCTTTTATTATCCTGTCGACAAGGGCCCCGTGATCCTCCATTGCGGAGTGATATAAATAAAAAGTATCCGCGGCAAAGCGGCAGGCTATCCCGAAGCTGTCCTCCGCTTCTTTTTTAAGTATATCCGCGATCTTTTCCAATATCCTGTCGCCTTCATCTCTTCCGTATATCTCATTGATCAGATGAAAGTGTTCTATATCCATGACGATGGCATCCATCGCACCGTCATCATACTTTTCAAGCCGTTTAATATATTCAAAGAAAAATTCACTCGAATAAAGACCTGTGAGCGGATCGGTCTGGGCCGAATCGATCAGACTCTTTTTTTCATACAGATCGATGATCCTCTCGCATCTTGCCCTGATCACCTCCGGCATGCTGTAAGGCTTGCTGATAAAGTCATCGGCGCCTGCCCTGATACTGTCAACCTCTGCTTCCTTTTCCTGTGTCAGCACGATGACCGGTATCCCTGAAAGAGCGGGATCTTCCCTGCAGATCTTCAAGACCTCCTTGCCGTCCATGACCGGCATCAGAAGATCCAGGAGAATAAGCGAAAAGGTTTCTTCCCCGGACTTAAGCTTATCAAGAGCCTCCTGCCCGTTTTGTGCATATGCGACATCATATCCGTCCTGCAGCATATTTCCCAGGATCTCGCGGTTGATGCTCTCGTCGTCAACAACAAGGACCTTTCTTTTTATATGTCTGTCTTTGAGTATTCTTTCCATATCGCGGTCTCTCCTTTTAATCGGGGTCAAGTCCCGTATCCTCTAAAAAAACATGCTTTGATCCTCTACATCTGGTGCCTGACAACAGCGTATTCGTCACCGTTTTTCCAGTACGGACACTCTTTGCTGCCGCTTTGCATGATACGGGCATAGTCATCCTCATCCATATCCATGTCGCAGACATATTCTTCGTATTCCTCATCATATGCATAATACTGGCAGTCTTCACATCTCATGGAAAACAGTATACCCTTTTTTGCACTTCACAACAACAGGAGACGGATGTCCGGGGATCATGTGACACTTCCGGTCATGAATGCGTCAGATATAAATATACCTTTTTCATTGACAGTCCCTGAACGACGGTAGTGAAGAAAACGATGGCATATGCCGAACCTATGATGATGTGATACAGATCTGAAGGAACGACAGACGCCGTGCTCATCGCAAGAGCGATGGACAAACCACCTCTTAATCCTCCCCAGGTAAAGAGGGCAGCAAACTCCTTTTTACCAAAGCCGTCGGGAAGGGGTGTCATGAAAAAGGTGCCGGTAAATACGCTGAAGAAGCGGCACACCAGATTCAGTGCGATCGAAACAAGAGACAGTATGACCACCATGGGCATCTGCAGGATGCGTATGAAGGTGAGTCCCAGAATGATATAAAGCACGGAATTGAGGAGTATGTCGGTTGTCTCCCAGAAGGAATCGAACTCCTCAAGTCCGGAAAGCTTTCCCTTGCGTTCGGCATTATCACGAAGCGCTGAAAAGACAACCCCGCATACAACACAGGATATCGCTCCGGAACAGCCAAGCTCTTCGCAAAGGAAATAGGACAGCGAGACCATGAGGAGGGATACAAAGATCCTCCTGTGTTTATCCTCCGTGCGTACAAAAACCTCAAAACATAACCTGCAGACGACAAGTCCTATGATCACCGCTCCGATGATCTCTCTTAACATTACCGCGAAAAATCCCTGTCCCCCGGTGCCTGCCGCCATTCCCGAAAAACATACAAATAACGCCACTCCCACTCCGTCATTTAATAAGGACTCCGCCTCCATCAGAAAACCCGTCTTTTCGGGAAGTCCGAATTTCTTTAAGATGCTCGTAGCTGCGATCGGATCTGTCGGAGCCACGATGCTCCCGATCATCAGACACATGGGAACCGTAAACGGAAGCTTAAAGAGCCGGCAGACCAGATAAAACAGGCCCCCGTAAAACAGCGCGCCGATCAGTGTGCACAAAAGAGCCAGCACACCGATCTTTTTTGCATTCTCCTTAAAAGATCCTATCTTCAGGTTCTTTGAACCCGCAAAGAGCATGAAACACAAAACTCCCTCGACCAAAAATCTTTCAAGGTTAAATATCTGTATGCCGTCAAGAAAATCACGGACAGTGATATCATTTACAACCGCGTAGATCACGGTTATCAGGCACCCGGCCAGAACAGAGAACAAAAGAAGTGAGATCTCATAGGTCAGATGAGTCACCTTTTCATTAAAGAAACCGATAAGTACGATCAACGCAAATACCACTGATGTGAGCAAAAGAAAATTCTCCATATCTTCTCCTATCTTATGATCCTGTATGCAATATTTTTTAACAGATGAGTCACGATGCCGTAGTCCCTCGTCAGCGACTGCGGAAGAGTGGGTATGCGGTCATACAGCATCTGATTATAATCCGCATTGAAATCCGTGTCATCAACTATTTCGACACCCAGGACGCATGAACTGCCGCGGCGGGAATTAACAAGCGATGTTATAATACAGTTAAGCTTCAGAACGGTGCCATTCATGTCAAAGGAAAGTTCTGCCCTGTCACCTATGGCAAACCCCGAAGCTTCATCCATGAACAGCTTCATGCTGTGGATGTTCATATATGTGGTGATGCCTTCGCGCATCAGATCCTTTTCTCCCGAAATCCTTATCGTCACGGGTTCGGCATCATATACATTTACCTCATCATCCGCGCCGTCCCTTCCGTCCACCAGGAATACGGACATGATAAGAAAATATGTATTCCTCACCAGCCAGAATAAGAGCACGGCTATACCCACGGCCTTCAGTGTGACAAGAAGATAAACCGATCTTATTATACCGATAATGCACAGGGCTGTGAGGATGAAAAACGGCATCATCAGGCGCAGATCTTTCTTTCGTTTTTCGGCCTGCTTTGATTTGTCCGTGACCTCAAATACGGAGACCGTGATGCCGAAGGTCTCTTTTATTATGGGAAGCAGCAGCCGGGGCATGACGCTTGTCTCATAGATGCCGCTCCATTTTAAGGAGACGGAATTTCGGGAGGATAAGCGCAGCGCCGCATCCTGCATCGCAAACATCGGCAGCCAGAAGATGAAAAGGTCAAGGAAGGTACACTTAAATACCGGGATGCCGAAGACCGCGAAAAGAAGCGGAGCAAAGAGGTATATGAGGTTCTTTACCGGAGAGAACCAGTATACGACCGAGCTTAAGTAGGAAATCTTCTGGGCGGCAGACAGTCCCTTTCTCCTCAAAATACGCAGCTGTTTTGCCGTGCTGATAACTCCCCTGCCCCAGCGCTCCCGCTGCTTGATATGTTCGGTGTAGGTGTGCGGCGTCATGCCGGAAGCCATGGGCTCCGGAAGGGCTAAGCTTACAAAGCCGGCAGCCTCTATAAGCATGCCCGTGGCAAAATCCTCCGTGATGGATCCGGTGAAAAATCCGCCGATCGCATCAAGCGCCTCCCTTGAGATCACGGTGTTTGAGCCGCCGTAAATAACGGAATTTGTGGAGGTTTTGGCGGTCTCGATCGTGCGGTAAAAGAAATCCTGCTCGTTCGGAGCGTTCTTTTCCGAATAGAGAGCGTACTGGAATATATCCGGAGTATAGAAGCACTGCGGCGTCTGAAGAAGCCCCAGACGGATCTTTTCATCTTCCGGCAGATCTTTCGAATGTTTTGCCGCATCCACAAAATAAGGAATCGTATTCATGAGGAAGCTGCTCCTCGGGATCATGTCCGCGTCAAAGGTTACGATGTACGGAGCTTTCGTCAGTGAAAGAGCGTGGTTTAGATTGCCGGCCTTCGCGCCCTTATTATCCGGGCGGTCAAAATATCCTATGCCCATATCTTCGGCAAGTTTTCTGATCTCCGGGCGTCTGTTGTCATCGCACAGCCATACATGAACCCTGCTTTTGTCCGGATAGTTCAGGTGATTGCATCCGTTTATCGTTTTCCTTAAAAGAGCTGCCGGTTCATTGTATGTTGCTATGAAAATGTCGACATCGGGATACTCATCATCTTCGATCCCGGGAAGCTTATGCTCCTTTATCCCAATGAGATTCATGTAGAGTATGACGGACTCGATGAGACCGAAGATCTCTACTATGAGCAGGATTATATTCCCGGATACGGCAAGGATTCCGGAGCCCGTCGGGACGGAAAACACGATTCTCCATCCTGTATAGATAAGTGAGAAAAATACGCTGACGATTATCGAAAGCCTTGTCAGGAATATATGTATCCGCGCTTTTTCTGAAACATCCTTTTTTTCCGGATACAGGTCATCATATATGTGATATCTTTTTTTTCTGCCTGATGCCACGACAAGCATCACAACCGTGCAGACCGTAATAAACAGGGCGGAAAACAAAGCCAGATACGGCCACGCCCTCGCAACAGCCAGATCCTTTAATATGTGGTGCGGCAGTCCTGTTTCCGTTTCCTTTGGATCGGGGTAAGAAATGTTTTTCGGATCTTCCCCCTTTAGCAGGCGGCTGACCCACTGTCCCGTACCTGACAGGTCATCTTCAGTAAAGGGTTTTGAGGGATTGTAGTCCGGATCAAAGAGCGCCGAGCTTTCGTTCTTGTTCGAAAAACTCCATATCGCATAGCTTGCTTTGTTGCTTTCCAGCATCGAAAACCAGACAGAAGCAAAAGAATAATTAACATCACCTGTTCCGCTCGCTTCGGAAAGTCCGCATTCCGAGATGAAAACCGGCAGTCCCGCCTGTTTTGCCGACAGATATTCCATCCTCAGATCTTCCCAGTGTGTTCCCGAGTAAAAATGAAGAGTATACATGATATTATCAAAGTCAAGGGGGTTTCTGACGGCATCATACAGATCTTTGGAGTAGTCCGGCGTACCGACCAGAATGAGGGCATCCGGATCGAGCGCTCTGATCACCGGGATGATCGTTTTTGCATATAAACTCACATCCATCCATGTTGTTTCGCCGTTTGGTTCGTTGCATATCTCGTAAATGATGTTCGGACAGCCGGCATATTCCGCTGCTATCCCGGCAAAAAAATCCCGTGCCTCTTCCTTGTGCGCATTCGGGTTGTGTTCGTCGAGAACATGCCAGTCCACGATCACATACATATCCGCGTCGATGGCGGCCTGTACACCCTTGTGAAGCAGTTCGAGACTTGTTTTCCTGTCTCTGATATATTCCTCCGTATAGACAGGGAGACGGATGAGATTTGCTTTCCATTCCTTTGAGACCTGCTTAAACAGATTTTTATTGACAAAATCCGGGAACCATGTCAGGCCGTGAAGGCTTACTCCTCTTAATACAGCCCTTTTTCCGTTGCTGTCTGCAAGTTCCGAATCCTTTACCGTCAGAGCTCCGTTTACCGACGGGCGCGCTGATACTGCCCTTTCGTCAGCTTTTACCGGAGAAAGAAATAAAAAACATGTCGATAATAAAACCAGAACCGGCAGAATGACCAGTTTTCGAGACATAAAAAAACCTCCGATACATAATGGCTGTGTCAGCCGCTATAAAAATAACTTCTCATCCTTCTTTCTGTAATACTGTGTCACAAGCAGGCAAAGACTTACAAAGCAGGTAAGAAGGAGCGCGGCAGGCTTTGAAAACCATATCGCTTCTCCTCCGAAAAGCGCGGGTATCACAAACATCATCAAAAGCGGTGCCGCAAGCGAACCGCAGATCGAGATCACCACGGAGACCAGGCCGTTTCCGAGACCCGTAAAAAACGATGAAGAAAACAGATTAAAGCCATACGCTATGCAGGAAAGCGCCATGATGTGAATGGCGTAAACCGTCAGTTCAAAGGCCTTTGCATCATATCCCAGATACAGACCTGCAATGGGCTTTGCGCATACAACAAACAAAAGGCATAAAACAAATCCGAAGGACAGATTCAGTATCACATTGCTTTTGATCAGATCGTCAAGTTCATCCCTTTTCTTTTCCCCGCATTTAAATCCCGCCACCGTGATCGTCGTCGTACAGATACCGAAAAGAACGGATGTAAAAAATTCCTCCACATAATTATATACGCCCATGGCGGCCACTCCCAGCTGTCCCACATATTTAAGCAGCCGGATGTTCATCATCATGTTCGAGACATTTCCCGCAACCGCGTCCACCATGCCGGAGGCTCCGTTTGTACAGATATAAAACAGTTCCCGGAAATCCTTAAGAGTAAACCGGACAAACCTCAAAGACGAGCGGTTATTCCTGCGCTGAAAATAAAGTATCGTGATCGATGCGGAAACAAATGCCGCAAGGCATGTGGCAAGCGCCGCTCCGCGCACGCCCATATTTAACGGCTTCATGAAAAACCAGTCCAGTGCCACATTAATAAGACCGTTGATCATTGACACGATCATGCCGTACCATCCCTTTTCCGCAGTGATCCAGACGGAGATGAATGCAGCGTTTATCCAGTATACAGGCAGGAAGGACAGGAGCATGCGTCCATACTCTATGCAGCCTGCGATGTGATCCGGTCTTGCACCGACCAGCCTTGAAAGCTGCGGCACCAGCACTGCGGCAGCAATACCTGTCACCGTTCCAAAGACCAGTATGCTCACCGTGGTCATGCTTAATATCTCACAGCCCCGTTTTTTATTACCGCGCCCCATTTCCCTGGCGATCAGCGCGCTTGCGCCCTCACCGAACATAAAACCGAAGGCATACAGCACAAAGAATACGGGTGAGATCAGCTCAATCGAAGCAAAGGTGGTTATGCCCAAAAGGGTTGACACAAAATAGCCGTCCACCATCTGAAATGAAGTGATCGCGTAGGTCTCAAAAATGGCCGGTAATGAATAGATCAGTATTTTTCCTATCGTAAAATGTTCGTCAAGTTCTATCTTTCTCATAATTCCTGTTTGTTGTCCGCACAGTCAAAGAAGCCCAGTGTCTGAAGCGACCGGATCATTTTTTCAAGCACCTTCATATCGGTGATCGTCCAGTGCAGGCCAAGCCGGTAAAGCGCGTTGACCGTAAAACGGTTGTCATAGTCGATCTCAATAAGATTGTCATCATCATCCAGATCATAATTGACAAGCGTGGAAAGATATCTGTTGACATCCTCCCTGCCAAGATAATCGTGAAGACGTTCGGCAAATTCGGCGCGCGGCACGCCTGACACAGATATCCCGCAGGCATTCATGGCATATATTATATCTCCCATCTCAACCTTGTGGCCGTTATAGGCATGGAATACCGTAAACTCACTGCCGGTTCCCGACAGGAGAACCACAGCCCGCGCAGCCTCGTCGATATAGGACATCTCTTCCATATCACTTAAGGCATCCGTGGGATAGCAGCCTAAAACAGCATACGCGCGGAGTGTGTTCATAAAGGCATTGGTAAGGAAGTTCATCTGGAATTCACCGTCAAGCACCCTGCTTGAAAGATTGCCCATACGGATGATCTTGGCATCCAGCCCTTGCTCTTTTACTGCTTTCAATACATATTTTTCCGCTTCATACTTTGTATAGATATAAGCGTTGGACTGCACATTCTGCCCGATATCGAGGCGGTTCTCCCTGAGGATCTGGTCGTTTTGCAGCCCGCCCACGGCAAACCCCGCGACGGAAACAGTCGATATCTGGATGAGACGCGCCTTCTTCTTCAGGCATACCTTTGCCAGATTTTCCACACCGCCCAGATTGATCTTCGTCAGGAAATCGATGTCCGCAAAGTGCTTCACACAGGCCGCGCAGTTGATCACGGTGTGCCAGTCCAGATTCAGTATCCTCTCGAGGCTTTCGGGATCCGTGATGTCACCCTCCAGCACAAAGATACGACGGCCGAATTCATCGGCAAAGCTTCTTTCATGATAATAATAAAGGATGCTTAAAAGCTTCTGCCTGGCGCCCAGTCGTTTATCCGAGCGGACGAGACAGTAGATCTTTTCGTCCGTATTATCTATCAGATCACGCAGTACATGTGATCCCAAAAATCCTGTCGCTCCGGTTAAGAGCACATTTCCCATCGGCTCCGTTTTGATCTCATCCACATATTCATTGCGGTTGTGATCAAGGACCGGATCCTCCGATACCGACAGCATCTTGTGCCCGGTACGGCTGCCTTTTTCCTTTTCGTTTATGATCTTCTCGAGCGCGCTGATCGTTGCCGCATCAAAGATATTCTGATACTCGATGGGCAGATCGATAAGTTTTGCCGACATGAGGACCTTGGCGGCTTTTAAGGAATTGCATCCCAGCTCAAAGAAATTCTCATTGATGCCTATTTCATCCAGATCGAGGACTTTTTCAAAAAGTCCGCACAGAGTGCGCTGCAGTTCATTTTCGGGCTTATCTATCACGCGCTCCCGCTTTTCCGGATCAGGCAGTGCCTTGCGGTCGATCTTGCCGTTTACCGTCATCGGCATGACGGCAAGAGGCATATAGACGGTCGGTACCATATACTCGGCAAGCGCCTCCTTCAAAAAGTCATTAAGCTTTGCCTTGTCGATCTCTGCACCGTCGGAAACCGAATAGTAGAGTACGATCTGCTCCTTTTTCACTGCCGCGGCCACATACTTTATTCCGCTGTACTGTCCGGCCCGGGATTCTATCTCACCAAGCTCGATGCGGAAGCCGCGAAGCTTCACCTGGAAATCTATACGTCCGCTGTATTCAAGCTGCCCTTCTTCATTATAACGGGCAAGGTCTCCTGTCCTGTAGACTTTTACGGTCTTTTCATCACTTAAGCGGACCTCTTTGAATGCTTTTTCTGTAAGGTCCGGACGGTTCCAGTAGCCTTCCGAAAGCTGGGGCCCGGACAGACACAGCTCGCCGACAAATCCGCGCGGCAGCAGCTTCTGGTGAGCATCCAGTATATATGCGGCGCAGTTGTCAAGAGGTCTTCCTATGGGGATCGTGCGGTATTCACGGCCCTTTTCAAGTTCATAGTAGGCGCCGTCCACGGTAAACTCCGTAGGCCCGTAGGAATTGATCACCAGACCCCGGCACTGCGGTATGCTCGTCATGGCTTCTCCGCCGATGCTGACATAATCCATGTCTAACGGTTCGTTCATACCGAGAAGCTGTCCGAACTGGGTCGAGAAGCTTCCTCCCGTGATGTGATTGCGATCCAGATATTCACGCATCTTTCCGATATCCCTGCGTGCATATTCCGGCACGATATAAACCGAACCGCCGACAATAAGAGCACCGTACAGATCTTCGCCTGCGGAATCAAAAGCAAAATTGGCATGGACCGCGATGCGGCTTTCTTCGGTAAGCTTAAAGTAGCGCGCGACACAATGGACATAACTTGTCAGCGCCCTCTGGGGAATGACCACTCCTTTCGGTTTGCCCGTGGAACCTGATGTATATATCATGTATGCGTGGCGGTCAGGTCTGCACAGGTGCTTAAATCCTAACTTTTCCTGCCTGCCTTCCATCATTTCCTTCAGTTTTTCTTCGGTGAGCAGAAGCTTCGCACCCGAATCAGACAGCATGTATTCGGCGCGTTCCTCCGGATAATCCAGATCGATCGGCATATATGCGGCGCCTGCTTTGTGTATCGCAAGAACAGCCAGATGGAATTCTTTCACGCGGTCAAGGCGTACAGCCACGAAATCATCGGGGAGCACTCCGGCTTCAATGAGAGAAACGGCAAGAATATCCGACTGCCTGTTAAGTTCTGCATATGTATACGAACCGTTATCCGCAGCGACTGCGGTCCTGTCCGGAGTTTTTGCAGCCTGCGCCGCAAAGAGATCCACCCAGGTTTCTGAAGTATCGTAATCAAAGCGTTCTCCCTCTGAAAGGGCAAAGAGTTCTTCAAGTTCATCCTCACCCACAAGGCTGACATCGCGTACATATTCTTCCTTCGTAAGTCCCAATGACACATTCTTTAATGCCCGGGCGAAGCTTTCCACATCGGCGCTGTTGTAGCGTCTGCCGTCATATTCCGCAACCACCACATAGTCATCGCCTTCCGTCATGATGTCCACGGAAAGAGGGAACATGACCTCATCGGTTTCGGGTTCCGCAAAATATCCGGTCCTGTCATCTTCGATCCCGCCCTGATAGGCAAACATCATCTGCGCGCGAAGATCGTGCCTTGCAACAAGCTCCGTATAGGGATAAAAATCTCTGGCATAGCTTTCCTGCAGCTGCCGGTGCATGGCCCTGACATAGTCTTTACAGGTCATGTTTTCCTCATCCGGCGCGGCCACGGGCAGTGTCTTTACAAACATTCCGATGCTGTCCATCAGTTCTTTGGAGGCGCCTCGTCCGCTGCTTATCGTCACATAGAAGGGCTTATTCTGACGGGTTATCCTTCTTAAGCACTGCGCAAAGGCAGCTTCAAAGAAGCTTCCCTGCGTTACCTTCGAGGATCTGCAGAAGCTGTTGATATCATTTCCGGGGATGCAAAGCTTCACCACACCTTCAGCTGTCCCGTCGGGTGCTGCGGAATCCTGAAGGACGGCAGTGTCCACGCTGTCCATCAGTTCATCGAAATACTTTCCTGCTTCTTCGTATTCCGGACTCTTTTTGAGGGTGTCTTCATAAAGGGCAAAATCATAGGCCGTAACCGTCTCGGCAGGGACCTCCTCTCCGTCAAGGAATCTGCGGATGTCCCCTATGAGCACGCTTCGTGAAAGACCGTCAAAGATCGTATGATGGACATCCGTGAAAAGCCAGCTGTCATTTCCGCAGGTATAGATCTCAATCCTGTACAGCCGGTCGGTAAACAGGTTGAAGGGTCTGATCCTGCTTTTGAAAAAGTCTTTGTCCGGCGCCCTGTCGAGGATCTGTACATTCACCTGCGCCTCGTCTTCATCGGAACGCTTCTGCATGACATCGTCATTTGCATAAACAAATACTGTCTTTAAGTATGCATGAGCGTTCACGACCGCTTTTGCGGCTTCTGCCAGGCTGTTTCCGGGCACGCCTTCAAATGCGATGACCGTTGCCGTATTGTACTGTGTGGTTTCGGGATTCTGCTCCCAGTCAATGATGATGCCCCTCTGATTTTCCGTAACAGGATAAAGTTCCTGCGGGGGGTTGGATTTAAGTGTCGTTTTTGTTACGCTTTCCCCTTTGTCTGTCTGTTCGGCAAGCAAACGTATCACCGGTGTCCTTAAGATATCGGAGGTAGGCATATTTACCTTAAACTCTTTGCTTATCTGCGCGGCAAAACGCATAGCCGTGATCGAAGAAAGTCCGAAGCTTACCAGATCGTTTGTCACGCCGAAGCTGTCCGTTTTCAGGATCTGCGCGGCGATCTCCCATATCTTTCTTTCCGTTTCCGTTTCGGGTCCGACTTTTTCCGTGTTTTCCACAGCATCGGGATCCGGCAGCGCTCTGCGGTTTATCTTGCCGTTGACCGTTATCGGCATTTCGGAAAGAGGAATATATACAGTCGGGACCATGTAATCCGTAAGAGTTTCCTTCAGGAAGTTTTTAAGTTTTTCGGGATCAACCTTAATACCTTCATCCGTCGAATAATAAAGAACGAGCTGATCCTTTCGCACCTCTGCCGCAACATGCTTAATGCCGTCATAGTGACCTGCGCGGTTTTCGATCTCGCCAAGTTCTATGCGGAAGCCGCGGAGTTTGACCTGGAAATCTATCCTGCCGCAGTATTCAAGCAGGCCGTCATCGTTATAACGGGCAAGATCTCCCGTGCGGTACATCTTCTCTCCCGGAAGGAAGGAGCATTCCACAAAGCTTTTTGCAGTAAGCTCCGGCCGGTTCCAGTAGCCTTCCGCAAGCTGTCCTCCGGCCAGGCACAGTTCTCCGACAAAGCCTTTGGGCAGCAGGTGTCCTGCGGCATCGCAGATAAGCGACCGGGTATTCGGCGCAGGCCGTCCTATGGGAATATTCTCATCCTTTTCCTGATCAACCACATGATATGATGAGCACACGGTGAACTCCGTCGGCCCGTATCCGTTGATGAGACACACATCCGTCTTTTTGCAGGGCAGCAGCTTTTCACCGCCGATCTGTATAAATTCAAGAGGTATATCGGGGTACTGGTTTATAAAAGCCATGCCTATCTGGGTAGACATCACCAGATGCCGGATGCGGTTTTCAATAAAATAATCATGCATCTTTTCAAGATCGCGGCGCAGGTCCTCGGAAAGGATGTGTACGGTGGCGCCTGCAGCAAGCGGGCAGACCAGATCCACTACGGAAGCGTCAAATGAAAAACTCGGATGCAGGGCATGGACGCTGTCTGCCGTAATGTTCAGTTTATCTATCTGCCATGCCGAAAATGCGCGCAGACCCGACTGGATTATCACAACTCCCTTTGGCTTTCCGGTGGAACCTGAGGTATAGATCATGTAAGCGCGGTGATCCGGGCTTGTGCGGTTTATGCGCTTCGCATCCGGATGATCAGCCACTGCCTTCTTAACATCATCTAAAGTCAGTATGACCTTTGCTTCCGAATCCTCCATCATATAATCTATGCGGTCTTTCGGATATTCCGGATCGATCGGAACATAGGCTGCTCCGGCCTTTTCTATGCCTATGACAGCTGCCGCGAATTCCTTTATGTGTTCCATGGAAATTGCCACAAAGCTGTTTTCCTTTACGCCAAGTTCCGTCAGATATGCTGCTATGCTGTCTGATGCGCGGTCAAGCTCCCCGTAGGTCAGACTGCCCTTTTCATCCGCCACGGCAGGATGATCCGGATCCCTGTCCGCAGCCTCAATAAAGAGATCTATCCAGGTCTTTTCTTTATCATATTCAAGGTTTTCTCCTGTCGAGAGCTTAAGTATCTCCTCTTCATCCGCGTCATTAAGGCACGGCAGATCTTTTACCGGAATATCGAGGTCTGAGATCATTCTCTCAACATAGTTTTCAAACATCGAAATGATGCGTTTCATGTCGGCTGCTTTATATTTTGCGGGATCATAGCTTAACAGGATATTGAGGCTTCCGTCCGCCTGCACTGCCGCGTCTATGCCTGCCGAGCCTGAAACATGCTCCTCACGGATCAGCACCGGCTTAAGGATCTTCCCGCCCGGTTCCTCTTTCGAATAATTTTCAAATGAAATGATCATTCCGTCTAAGCGCGCGTCACCGCCAAGCGCCCCCCGGATATCTGACAGAGCGCAGAAATCATGGGGTTTTGTCTGTGCAGCCTGTATGTGCAGTTCTTCAAGTATCTGTCCGGGCTTTGCATCCTTATTTATTCTGATACGGACGGGCACCGGATTGATGAAGAGACCGACAATATCCGATACATCAAAGCTGTATCCGTCACGGCCGGAGGTGACGGCAGAAATCACCACATCATCCGCGCGGTTGAGCGTGGAAAGCACCACTGCCCAGGCAAGATTGAAGCCTTCCGCAAGCGTTGCGCCCGACTCCCTGCACAGATCCGCAAACCTTCCGGTAATATCCGCGGAGAGTGTTACGCTGATCCTGTCATCAGCGTCGCGTTCTTCTTCCGGCACATCCTTCCATGAAGGGATCGCGATATTGTTCTCATAGCCTTCAAGCAGTTTTGAAAAATACGATACCGCGGCATTCCTGTCGCGTCTGAGCATCTCACGCACAGCCTTCTCGTAGAGTCCGTTGCTGCTCCTTGAAAGTTCCTCTCCGTTAAGGAGCGCATTCAGATCGTTAAGTATCGTCTCAAAGCACCATCCGTCGGTAATGATATGATGGGTGGCAAATATCAGGTAACCGCCTTTTTCCGTCTTTGCATATACGAACCGGGTTAACGGCCTCTCCTGCAGGTCATAGCCGTTAAGGAGGATATCCTCTCTCATCTTCTCCGCTTCCTTCAACGGATCTTTGCAGCCTGTCAGATCCACGATCCTCAGAGGAAGCTTCCTGTCGACTATGGCCTGTCTGAAAACAGAAACTCCCTTATGGATGATCGCGGTACGCAAAACCTCGTGATGAGATGCCAGTTCGTCAACTGCATGGCGCAGGAGATCCTCATCAAGGGGACGGGCGCATTCGTAGATGTCTATCAGACGGTATGCCGGACTGTCCGGATGTGAAACATGCTCAAGCAGCATGCCCTCCTGCATGGGTGTAAGGGGATAGATGCGCTGTATGGTTTCGCCCCTTTCGGCAAAAGAAGCCGTTATTTCATCAAATTCTTCTATGGTCCATCCTGTCTCGCCCAGATCAGACGCAGTTTTTGCCTGACTTTCCTGACAGGTGTTCAAAAAGCTTCCCAGTTCTTTTATTTTTTCAAGCACCGCGCCGGCAAAGGCCTGAGCTTTATCTTTGCCGAAACGTCCGCTGTTGTAGTCAAGCCAGAAGGTAAAACATCCTCCGTCCACGATACAGTTGATCACAAGATCCGAGCCGTCATGATTGCGCGGATCATAGTAATCAAGACCTGCAGAAAATTCGTCGGCGCTGTCGGGTTCAAAATACTCTCCCTTTTCTCCTTCACCGGATACATCGCCCAGATAATTGAATATCACCATGGGAGCGCGCTGCTTCTGAAAATCCGTCTTAGGATCGCCATCTACAAAAGCAAGTATGTTGTAGCCGACACCCTTGTTCGGAACGGCATGCAGCGTTTCCTTGACACGGACAAGATCCGCCTTCGCATCTCCCTTTATACCCTCAAGCACAACGGGATAGACTGAGGTAAACCATCCAATGGTGCGGTCAACAGACAGCTTCCGCCCCAGTTCCTCACGGCCGTGTCCTTCCATGCTTACGGAAACGGAGTCTTTATTAAATACCTCTCTGTAACCCTGTCCCAGAGCAGTCAGCAGAAGGTCATTGACCTCAAGGCGAAGCACATTCAGCCTGGTTTTTAAGAATTCTTTCGTATCCTCCTTTGTCATGGAAACACTTAATGTTTCAAACTTCCTGGTGTAGTCCTTATTATCGGAGGTATCAAGATGCAGCATCCGCTCCTCGACACCCTTCCAGTAGGGTATCTCAAGCGACAGTTCGCAGCCCGACCTGTATGCCTTCATGGCATCGGCATAATCACGGTAGGTATGAGTCTTTGCGGGAAGCTTTATTTCCTGCCCGCTGACTGCCTGCCCGTATGCGGTCTCAAGATCATCAAGCCATATCCTCCAGCTCACGCCGTCAACGATCGTATGGTGGGCGGTCATAAAGAAAAGATCACGCTCTCCTGCATGTATGAGCGCAAGCCGCACCAGAGCCTGTTCAGTATCAAGCCCCGACTGTATCTCCTCACACAGCGAGCGTATCTTTCCGGTCTCATCCTTTTCAAGGGTATATTCTTCCACCTTTATATTCTCAGCTGCAGGACGAACCCACAGATGAGAGTCCCTTATGACCGCGCGGAGCATATCATGCTGACAGCATATGGCATCCATCGCCTTCTGCAGGGCATCGGCCGAAGCCCTGCCGTGCATTGAAAGAAGTGTTGACTGGTTGTAATAAGCGGGATTCGGATAATCAAGATCCTTAAAAAACGCAAATATGGAAGTGTCCTCAACGACGCCCTCATACGGCTTTTGATCTATTATCTCAGCTGAGGAAAGTTCAAGAGATGAAGCAAGGTGACGCGCCGTGCGCGCGTTCATTACATCGGCAACGGACAGGAAATAACCCTTCTCCTTAAGCAGGCTTACAAGCCTTATTGCCTTTATGGAATCACCGCCCAGCTCAAAAAAGTCATCATTGACTCCTATGGGATCATCCGTGCCGAGCGCCCTTGACATGGCATCGACGCAATCCCTTTCGGCGTCATTTTCCGGCGCGGCATATTCCGATGTCCTGCTTATCACCGGATCAGGCAGCTTCTTTCTGTCTATCTTGCCGTTTACATTAAGCGGCATCTCATCAAGACGCATGAAGATGCCGGGCACCATATAGTCGGCAAGCGTTTCTCCCATAAACGCGGACAGAGCCGCTTCGTCTATATCTTCCCCGGATGTGTAATAAAGACAGAGGGTATTCTTTCTTACCTCCGCTGCGCTCTGCCGTATCCCTTCAAAACGCTGGGCTCTTGATTCAACCTCTCCAAGCTCCACTCGGAAGCCTCTTAACTTGACCTGGGTATCGATGCGGCCGCAGAATTCAAGCTGGCCCTCTTTGTTCCAGCATGCAAGGTCTCCGGTACGGTATATCCTGACCTTTTCACCGTCAGGAAGCGTCAGTGTCGTAAAAGCCTTTTCCGTAAGATCCGGCCTCTTCCAGTAGCCTTCCGCAAGCTGGGGACCGGCAAGACACAGTTCACCCGTTTCTCCCGGAGGAAGCAGTTCAAGCTTATCGTTTACGATATAGGCGCAGCAGTTGAAAAGCGGCCTTCCGATGGGAATATTGTCATACTCCCTTCCCTTTTCCAGTTCAAAAAAAGTGGCATCCACGGTAAACTCCGTGGGACCGTACACATTGTAAACAGGTCCTCTCGCCAAGGGATGCACCGTCATGGCTTCGCCGCCCATGCACAGGTAATCCACATCCAACGGCTCATCCATGGCCAAAAGCTGTCCGAACTGGGTTGAATAACTGCCGCCGTTTATTTTATTGCGTGAAATGAAAGCGCGCATTTCAAAGACATCTTTCCTGGCGCTTTCGGGCACGATATAAACAGTGCCTCCCACGGTCAGCGCAGGGAAAATATCCTCGACTGCGGCATCAAAGGCAAAATTGGAATGCAGGGCGATGCGGCTGTTTTTCGTAAGTCCCCATCGGCTGACGATAAAATGAACAAAGTTCGTCAGCGCCCTGTGAGGTATCACCACTCCCTTGGGCTTTCCGGTGGAACCGGATGTATATATCATGTAGGCGCGCCGGTCCTGCCCCTGCCTGTCAGAAAGACCGGCGGTCTTATTATCCTCCTTCAGAAGTTCCGCAGCGCTCTCCTCCGTAAGAGTCAGCCGCGCTCCCGAATCCTCCATCATGTAATCCACGCGGTCCTTCGGATACTCAAGATCTATCGGCATATAAGCTGCGCCCGCTTTATGGATGGCAAGCACCGCCGGGAAAAATTCCTTTACCCTGCCCATACGCACAGCGACGAAATCATCGGGCTTTACTCCCTTCTCTTCGATCAGCGCTGCTGCCAGCCTGTCCGAAAGCCTGTCAAGTTCCTCATAAGTCAGGCTTCCGTTTTCCGCCCATACCGCAGTGCGTCCGGGATCCATGCGCACCTGTCTGCAAAACAGATCGATCCATGTTTCAGATGTGTCATATTCCAGAATCTCTCCTGTGGAAAGAGTAATAACCTGCTCCAGCGTTTTCTGATCCATGCCTGTACCTCCCCGGTTTTTGTATCGTCTTTTATGTTTGAGCTTAAGAAAACCGTATCCTGTATTCCACCTGTACTGGTTCTTTTACCTTTGCCGCGAAAACTTCTCCGTCCTTCGGGCTTCCTACGGCCATCCCGTAATGAACCGGTATCGCCGTCTTCGGAAGGATCTTATTAACAAGCTCCGCTGCCTTTGCGGCATCCATTGTATATGTGCCTCCTATGGGAACAAGCGCCACATCACATCTGACAGCCGCGGCTTCCTTCGTGGCATCCGTATCACCTGCGATATATATGCTTACGCCGTCAATCTGAAATATGTATCCGACCCAGCCGCTGCTTTTCGGATGGAAGGGCTTGATGATATTGTATGCGGGAACGGTTTCAAATGAGAAATCCTCCGTCTTTTGCTCTTCACCCGGAAGCACCGCAAGACTACTTTTTCCCGGAAAATCTTTTCCCACCGTTTTTTCCATCTTTTTCGGATAAACAAACATTGTCTCATTTTTGACCACTTTATTTATATCCTCGACGGAATAGTGATCATAATGATCATGCGTCAGAAATACATAGTCGGCATCGCCCGTATTTTGGGCGATATGAAACGGATCGATATAGATCTTTTTCCCGTTTTTTAATGTGATCCGTATACTGTTCTGTTCAAATACTTCGATATTCTCCGTCACAGCCGTTCTCCTTTTTTATAATAATTAAGATGTCAGGGTTATGATAACTTTTTTTGCGCAATTAAACAATTTCGTTTTTATCCGGAAATTTCAGGTCTGACTGCGCTTTAAGGGTTTTTGCAAAAAGTACTGCCGCGATCACAAGCGACAGCACATCCGCCACCGGCTGTATACCCTGCCCCAGTCCCATGCATACCATTCCGCTGATGATCACGACCTTCATGGCAACATCCATTCCCGCGCCCGCGATATTTCCTATCACGGTGGCAATGGCTGCTCCCTTTACATTCATTCCCAGGGCAAGAATGAATACAGGATCGAGCACAACATTTACAAGATTGCCGAGGAGCAGTCCAAACATGGCCTTTCCCGACTCTCCCTCCGTACGCACAACATTTCCGTAGCAGTTGGATATGATCACTAAAGGACCTGCGGCTGCCACTATGCCGAGGTAATCTTTTGCATACGCATATGTATCAGGGCTTGCGCCTGCAAGCTTCAATATCGGATCAATGAATATGAAAATAAGAACCGTTAATGCAAGACCGACCGCCACGAATCCCCAGAAGCAGAATGAACACGCTCTCTTTGCCTTAAGCTTGTCTCCCTCTCCCAGCGCCCTTGAGATCACGGAGGTTCCGCCTATGCCAAACAGAGTCCCGGGCGTCAGAAAGATCAGGAAAACAGGAGTCGCAAGCGAAACGGCCGCCACCATTAAAGCGTCATGTGTCTGACCGATAAAGAATGTATCCGCAAGGTTATAGATCAGTATCATCAGCATCGCCGCCATGGCAGGAAGGGCATTCTGCAAAACCGCCTTTGCAACAGGCGCCGAGCTGAATATTTCAAGTTTTTTATCAGACAGATCCGACCGCATGATCACTCCTCAGTTTTTTATAACAACTTCAGCGAGAAAACCCCTTCCGACGAAAGTCGGTTGCGGGATGAATCGCTTTGCTGTACCTGCCCGATCTGATATATTTTCTCTTGTGTTCGTCTGTGCGCTGACTCTCAATGTACGATCTGACAGTATCCATCGAGACAGATCCTGTAGTAGCACAAAAGTAGCTGGCGCTCCAAAAGGAATCCCCCCATAAATACTTTTTTACATGTTCTGCGTAGACGGTACGCACTTCTTTTGATAGCTGTGTCTTGACCATGTTGATGAGTTTTACCGGCGCAATGTCGGGCGGCATCGATACGAGCAGATGCATATGATCCTCATCTGTTTCGGCTGATATGAGTTCACAATCCATTCTGTTACACAGATATTCAGTCGTATCCTTCAAAAAATCACCTATCTCATCAGTGATCACTTTCTTCCTGTATTTTGTGACAAAAATGATGTGGTATGTAAGTTTGTAAACGGAATGGGATCCTCTGTTGTAATTATCCAAAGTCAGCACCTCAAGCGAACATATGTTTGCGTTTTGAAACAAACTGTGGTATAATAGGAGCATACAACAGGAAGGAATAAAACACAACCATGTATCGTACCAGACAGATCCATATAAAAATGAACAGCCGTCTGTACCCGTATTGCAGGGACCTGTGCTTAAGGTCGGCTGTCCTGTATAACCGTGCCAACTTTCTGGTCAGACAGTATGCTACAGCCGTTGATTCCTTCGGTGTAATGAAACCGTTGTATGACAATCAGATGAAAGTCTACAGACTTGTCAGAGATATCCTGACAGGTACAAAATATTCCGGCGACAGCAGATGGCTTTCATACAATGCGATAGACCGTGTGCTAAAGATATCAAAAGATAGTTCTTATTATGCCCTGCCATCCCAGGCCAACCAGCAGGTGATAAAGATGCTCCTGAGGGATTACAGATCCTTCTTTGAAGCAGTCAGAGCGTACAGGAAAAATCCGGAAACCTTTACCGGCAGACCGCATATCCCGGGATATGTAAGGGATAACGGTTATAAAACAGCCATCCTCACAAACCAGATATGTACGGTAAAGGATAACAGATACCTGAAACTGCCAGGGACAAAGACAAGGCTTAATCTGGGAATGCCCATAGGAAACAGCCGTCTGAAGGAAGTCAGGGTCAGACCTGCAGGTGAGCGGTTTGTGGTGGATGTCGTATTGGATGTGGAAGATACAGGTATAGTTCCTGCAGATAATGATGCCCTTTTGAGGGAACTGCAGGATATGGAATCGATAAATAACATAAGAGTGCTGGGCATAGATCCGGGAACGGAAAACATAGCAGCAGTGGTAAACAACTTCGGAGAGAAACCTTTTGTCATAAAAGGGGGTGTGATAAAATCAATAAACCAGATGTATAATAAGGAACTTGCCCGTCTTTCATCTAACGCGATGATCTGCAACGGAAGGTACCGGACAAAAAGGATGAATGAACTTACAGGCAGACGACACCGCCGTATAAAGGATCAGTTTCACAAGATAAGCAGACAGCTGGCAGACTTTGCAAGGGATAAGTGCGTGGATGTAGTGGTAATGGGGCATAATAAATTCCAGAAGCAGAAAACAGCTATAGGACGTGTCAATAACCAGAATTTTGTGCAGATACCGATGACGATATTTGCAGGCATGTTAAAATATAAACTGGCTGCATACGGGATAAGGTTTGTACTTGTAGAGGAAAGCTATACATCCAAAGCGGACTATCTGGCAGGAGATCCGATCCCGACTTACACAAAGAGTGATGATGCGGTATACGCCTTTTCCGGCACGAGGATCAGGAGAGGACTGTACCGGCATTACGATGGCACCATTTCCAACGCTGACGTAAATGGGGCAGCAAACATCTTAAGAAAAGTATTCCCAAAGGTCACACAATGGGATAGGGGCATAGTGGACATGCCTTGTTCTGCAGGATATATAAATCCTGGAGGTTAATGCCGCAAAGCGGCATAACAGAAACCCCATCCGATGTAGTCGGTTGAGGGTAGTTCATAAATGTTCTGTCCGCTATATTATACGATACTGAAGAAAAACTTACTACATATCTTTACACAGCGCGCCTCATCATACATGACACTTTTTAGCCCTCCGGGCGGTTTTTATCGTATAATATGATGTCAGATGGGAGGATTTCATCATGTCGAACAATATCAGCGAACTGAACGATGACGAGTTGGAGTGCGTGTCCGGGGGAGCATTAAGCCTCGATATGGAAGATGATCCCCTTTACAAAAGATTCACCTCTTTTTGGAATGATTTAAAAAGCGGTGACTGCGGCGGTTCGGGCATGGATTCAAGGACAGAGTTTATGAGCGCCTTCTCTCAGTGGGTCAAAGATGGTGTGCCCGAGAACATATCCGGTTGGTATAAGCAGTATGATCAGACTTAAAGGTCTATGTGAAGCATTCCGGCATTTCTTTTATTCCTCTTGCCAGACATACTGCTGAAGCAGGGCCTCTGTATGACAATTCATTTCCGTCTGCATCTGTTACCGTGCATCCCGCTTCTTTCGCAATGAGGGCGGCAGCAGCATAATCCCACAGCTGCAGGCGCATCTCAAAATACAGACTGCATCTTCCCGAAGCAACACAGCACATATCAAAGGCTGCCGTTCCGGAACGCCTGACATCGACACACAGCGGCATCAGTTTTTTCACTGTTTCAAATGTCCGGTCTATGAGTTCCGGATAATAAGGAGCCGTACCGAAAACAGCCAGCGATTCTGATAAAGGCGCATCTGAAGACATTATCCTTTCTCCATTCAGATAAGCCCCTTTTCCGGAAAGGGCGTGATACATCTCATCACCAAAAGGATCATATACCACTCCGATGTACGGTCTGCCGTCTTTTAAAAGAGCTATCGAGACAACTGAAGGTCTGTATCCGCTGATGAAATTTGAAGTGCCGTCTATCGGATCGATAATAAAAGTATGACCACCGGACATTTTTTCCGTGAAGATGTCCTGTCCGTCCTCTTCGCCGACAAACGAAGCTTCCGGCAGAATATCACCCAGTCTTTCGACAAGAAATCTCTGTATCCTTTCATCGGTCTCCGTACAGAAATTGGCATGACCTGATTTTTGCATCACCCTGGAATGCGATGCGTTTATCATGATATTTCCGGCTTCTTTTGCCGCAACTTTTATACGGTTCAGTAAATCTGTTTCCAGCAATATGTTCATTTTTTTCATTCTTATTATTCACCGCTCTCATACAGTATGCATGCCAGTATTCCCTGTGCGATGATAAGCCTCTCAAGTTCTTCGAAATTAATTTCCTTCATTTTGGACACCTCCGTTTTCCTTGATATATCTATTTTGCAGGAAAAAGGTGTCCCATAAAAAGGACATCAGTACTCCGTCTTTATATCTTCTATCCCGTATGCATCCTTAAATGCTTTCAGGTCATTTTCTGTTGCAATATACAATACCTCCGAAAATCTGCCGCTTTCTTTATCCCTGAATCCGGCAACGCGTTCTCCATTACAGATCGACGCCCTTATTACCGGATACTGTTTATCCGGATCATATTGTACATTGAATGATCTTTTCTTTTTGAATACAGCCATGCCTCAGTCTCCCTTATAGTTCTCTGCCGCGATTCCTGAAAAGGCCGGGGAAATCACCGGAAATCCGTCCTCTATATGGCAGAGATCTCAGACTGATATGCCTCATATGTTCTGTTATCAAAGCAGACCATGTATATCTCGTCAAAAGCATCCTCGTAGTCTCTCATCACTCTCACCGCTACCTTGGCAGCTTTCTCTACGGGATAGCCGTATACGCCGGTGGATATCGACGGGAAGGCTATCTTTTTAATTTTGTTCGCTTCTGCCAGCCTCAGCGAGTTGTGATAGCATGACGCGAGAAGCTCAGGCTCGCCGTCGCTGCCGCCATGCCATACAGGTCCCACGGTATGTATCACATAAGGCACAGGCAGATCATATCCTTTTGTGATCTTTGCTTCCCCGGTAGGACAGCCGTTGAGGGTACGGCATTCCTCTAAAAGACCCGGTCCCGCGGCGCGGTGTATGGCTCCATCGACACCGCCTCCGCCGAGCAGGGAGCAATTAGCGGCGTTTACTATGGCGCCGACATTATCCAGTTTTGTAATATCACCTTTGATTGCTTTGATCATCTGGTATTTCCTTTAAAATGAGTTGTTTTTGAATCATACAAATACACTTTGTCCATTCTTTTTCTCGCATGGATCAATCATCGGTTTTTGGAACAGGTATATAAACCATCTTAAGAGGTATCATCTTACGATATTTATCATCCAATTTGTCGTAGTACTTCAAAATCAGATCTACCAATTCTGTACCGTTTATGCCCCTAATGATCGGGTTTTTCTCTAGAAAGTTTTTTGCATTATTTGTATAATTTGATAATGTTACAAACACGCCGTAATCACCCGGACTCATTGCTCCTTTTAATGACTGGATAGTTGTTTCCTTAATATCGTTGTCGGAGCTTTTAACCTGAACAACAATTCGAGGAGGAAATTCATCCTTATATGCCACAATATCTATTCCACTATCTCCTCCGTGAGGGGAAACTTCCGCTTTATATCCCATTGCCTCCATAAGATTGGCTACAAAATTCTCAAGATCATATCCCTTAAGCTGCTTACTCAATTCTTTGAGGATAAAATCTCTTGTATTATCCTGAATATCTTCTGCAGTTGCCCCGATGCTTTCGTCTTCAGAGTCATCTGCAGAAATCGTCTTCTTAAAGTCATTTTCAAGAGCAGAAAGATATTCATCGGCATAGTTTTTTATCATAAACAAAGTCATAGCCGATCCAACTTCGTATAGAGCACCTTGTGAAAAGTTTACACGGGGAATACGCTTAAGCCATTTCACATTTCTCTGATTAACAAGATCACTTGACTCCGGGACATAGTTATATTCACCATCTACAATACCCAGGTTGATCATTCTATCTTTTTTTGATGGAAAGACAATATAATCACCCACTTGTATTTCGTTCGTAAAACGGTATACCTGTCCGGTGTTAGTGGCTATTGCCTGTTTCTTTGCTTTCGGGTAAGCATCGCTCATCTTTTTTCAAAAAGATTCTCTATCAGGCGTAATCTTAGACAGGTCTCCAAGTTTGCTCCATCCGATAGCTATAATGCTGTTATTTAAGAAAAAACTAGCATCCCTTGCATGGATTCCCCACATGTGTTTTTCTGTATCCATACTTGATCTCCTCGTTAAATGTTAGAACCATTTTTACGCATATCTTTTATGATATTTTCAAGACATTTTTTTTCAGAAGAAGATGCTTTACTATAATAATCTTGTATCTCTTCAAGGTCTCTTCCCATTTTGTCCAGATCAATAAAAACATTAATTACAAACATATCGCAACCACTGTCCGAAGTACGAGCTAAAAAATGCTTATATCCCGGAATATCTCTATCCAGTTCTACCTCAATATTATCCTTAAAAAGGCGAAACTCCGATGAGTCCACTAAAATTTTTTCATTGAAGTAAAAGAATATCATGAATGGTTCATCACTATACTCTATATCTCGAATTGTAAGATCTATTTTATATCCCTCTCTGAAAATTTTAAGATAATACGCGCATATCGTTTTAGGGTCACTTCTGGAGTCAAGGAAATGTTTTATTGTACTTCGTGATTTTTCATTTGATTTCTCTTTTTTATTCCAAAACATGAATGATTCCCCATTATTTCTACTTTTCACTTTTGAATTATATCATAACATATCTATGTTGCATTCTTCATATGCCGCCAAGTATTGTATCCCGAATCTTACATCTCATCCGGAAAGTGAAATTCGTCAAATCCGTTAATCCTCATGCCCCTGTCTTCCGGATGCCATACATCCTGGCTGTAATTCTCATTGACGTGGAGTTCATCGAAACTGCCGGATCTGTAATTATCATTTGCAGGAATATCTACCGGTGCGGTATGAAATTCGTCATAACTGCTCTTGGCGCCGTAGATATTTCCTTGTCCTGAGGTCGTTTTGACGCTTGCTTTTCCCGAGACAGCTTTCTTTTTTGCCTCTATCCTCTTCCTTCTTTCAATTTGCCGCCTGTTTATCTCTTCCCAGTCAGGAGTTTCTTCAAATCCTGCTTCTTTCATAAGCTGCTGTGTTTTCTCACTGTAATCAGATAAACCGGCATAAATAGGCGTAGTAGAGGCAATTATAAACGCTATTGTCAGCATTATCAGCATTTGTACCTTCATAGAAGCACCTCCATTTATCAATACAGAACACCATCTTCCTTGCATTTGTCGTAATGCGGGCAGGTCATACATATTCCTCTGCAGAATCTGCCATTTCCAGTCACAAACTTCTTTATCCAAAAAATGAATTTTCCCATTTTATCTCCTCCCCGTTTCGTCGACTTTTTCCGTTCGCTTTTTCCGTTCTCTATATATATTTAGCCCATATTTGCTGTACCATTTAAAGGACTCATTTCAATATTTTCGCGGTCTTTGCAAGGGCTTTGCAAGGGAGCCGATATCTGAGCAATGCGCTGTATTAAAAACAAAAAGAACGCCGTAGCGTTCCCAAGGACGAAATATGTATGAAAATATGATTATTCCTTACGCTGATGAAGGGTGATAAGGTTATCGAAATCCTTGAAAAAAACTGCTAATTGTTCTTGCTCCCTTAAATCTCGTGGTATCAAAATATCCAACAAAGCCAACGTCTTTTGACTAACTCCTTGGGCTGTCCCTCCAGTTGAAAGGGATGTTAAATCGGAAAAGACCTTCGGTGTGCGTAATACTGTTGCAAGGAAATCTTCAGTTATTAAATCTGTCTTAACATCAAATGCTATTGTTCTCTGACTTAGGATATATTTACTATTATCAGGCACTTGAGCGACATTTCCCATAGGAGCTTCTGTAGTGAAAAGGACTTGACCTTTATGCAATTCATTCCCCGA
>JAILOK010000045.1 GCA_024690825.1 Lachnospiraceae bacterium
ACTGTGCAGCGATTACCGGTTCATGCGTGAGACCAGTTTCTTTGAAGAGATGAAGAAATATACCGTTGCCGGAAAGATCGGTAATCTGCTGTTCAAAAAGTATAATGACCGTCTTGCGGTATACCGCTTCCGGAAATGATCTGCTGAAAGCTAATAGGAAAACTTTTTTAAGTAAAAGATCCTTAACTGTTTCAGGGATGACAATGATTTACGTTCTTGTCATCCTGAGCGCAGCGAAGGATCTTTTGTATTGTACCATATATATAACCGGTACGGGTAGATCAAAAAAACTTGACATCTCAGATTTCATTGATATAATTAAAAACGGTGTTACAGAAACAGTGTTTTAGATTGCGATTCTATTGAGGTAAAAGATGGCTAACAGGATAGAAGGATATGATGAAAAGATAATCAGCTGCGCGCAGAAGGAATTTCTTGAAAAAGGATATAATGAAGCATCCCTCAGGAATATTGCAAAGGCGGCGGGTGTAAGCACCAGCACGATGTATACGAGGTTTGGAGATAAGGAGGGTATGTTTGAGTACCTGATCTCGCCTACGGAAAAGCTTCAGGCATATCTCGAAAAGGCTCTGGGTGAGTATTTCTCCAAGGATGTAGAAGAGCAACGCGGACAGTATAAAGCGGAAGGAAACAGAGGATTTGATACGATCATTGATATGATCTACGAGGATTATCTCGCGTATAAACTGCTCATATCCTGCGCGCCGGGAGATACCTATAAGAACTATCTGGAGAAGATCACGGAAACAGATGTGCACTACACAGTGCTTTTTCTTAAGGAAAACAACAGCAGGGCATTTCGTGAAAAAAGAATAAACCGTGAATTCTGCCATGTCGTTTCGACGGCTTTTTATTCTGCACTTTTTCATTGCGTGGAGCATGATATGTCAAGAAAAGACGCGGCAAAATATATAAATGAATTAAGAGAATTTTATCAGAGAGGATGGTCCGGATATTTTGATCCGTGATGTGAGTATTTTTTTAATATAGAGTTAGCAAGTGCTAACGCAGGGCTTTAATATAAATATAATAGAATTCTGGGAGGATGAAAAAAATGAACACAGCACAAGAAGAAAGTAGGAAGATGACAGTCAAGGATCTTATCACTGTAGGTATCTTTACGGTAATATATTTTGTCATTTTCTTTATATGCGCAATGACCGGAATGGTACCTGTTATGGCGATATTTTATCCGGTTCTTATAGCTCTGATCGCAGGGATTCCCTGTGTGCTTTTCTTTACAAAGGTTCAGAAGTTTGGAATGATAACGATCATGGCGGTCCTTACCGCAGTACTTCTTTTCCTGATGGGATACGGTTATCCTGGGATCATCACGGGACTGGTATTAGGACTTATCGCTGACATTATTATGAAATCCGGGGATTATAAGAGTTTTACGAAGATGGTGATAGGATATGTTGTATTCAGCGAATGGGTAATAGGAACCCAGCTTCCAATGTTTATCATGGGAAATGCCTATGCGGAACAATTCAGAGAGATGCAGGGAGATGAATTTGTTGACGGCCTTGAAAAGCTCATCAGCTGGGGGATGTGCGCAGTTGTTGCCGTATGTGTGGCAGTAGCTGCTCTTATCGGAGTATTTATCGGAAAAGCAGTTCTCAAGAAGCATTTTGAAAGAGCCGGTATTGTCTGATGAATATGCCTGAAAGCGGAACAGAAGAAGTACTTATAAACTTTGATCCAAGGACAAAACTTCTTCTTCTCATTGTTGTAAATACAGTTATCATATCGGATTCCGGGAGCCCGGTCATTTGGTGGCTTAAGATAGCGTTTGTCATACTTGTATTTCTTCTCTTGCTTGATATGAAGAAGATAAAGATGTCGATACTTTATGTCGTTATCTATGCGCTTGCGATGCTCGGTGATCATATTCTTGTATCCGGAAGTATTAACGGAATGAGCATGGGCGGACTCGTACTCAGGATAGTAGTTTATCTGATAGAGCGTATGCTTCCGAGTGTAATGCTTGCATGGTTTGTGCTCCATTCCACAAAGGTCAGTGAGTTTATTGCAGCGATGCAGAAAATGCATCTGCCGCAGACGCTTACCATTCCTTTTGCTGTCATTTTTAGATTCTTTCCGACGATATCAGACGAATATTCATCCATTCAGGATGCTATGAAAATGCGGGATATACGTTTCGGAACGGGAATCGGCAGAGGGATTGAATACAGGATGGTACCGCTTCTTGTATCCGTTACGAAGATCGGAGACGAGCTTTCCGCTGCGGCGATGACAAGAGGGCTGACTACGGATACGAAGCGTACAAGCTATTGCAGTGTAGGCTTTCATGCATCGGATGCAGCAGCATTTGCCATGATGATAGCCGGATCGGTACTTTTTGTCACAGGCCTTATATGGGGGTGAGACTTTTGATAGAGTTTAGGGATGTTTCATTTACATATGCGGGCTCTGAACAGGGAAAATCCATTGAAAATGTTTCACTTACGATCCCGGAAGGCAAAGTAACACTTCTTTGCGGACGTTCCGGCTGCGGTAAAACGACAATCGGAAGAGTGATCAACGGTCTTGTTCCGTATTTTTATAAAGGAGAGATCACAGGCGACATATTGCTCAACGGAGAGAGCATTCTGAATAAGAAGGTGGCAGAGCGTTCGGGGATGGTTGGCTCGGTATTTCAAAATCCAAGATCCCAGTTTTTTAATGTTGATTCCACAAGTGAGCTCGTTTTTGGCTGTGAGAATATGCAGTTCCCGCGGGATGAAATAGATAAAAGATTGCAAGAAACCGTGGATATATTCGATATTAAGGAGCTTGAAGGGCATAGCCTTTTTAAAATGTCAGGCGGAGAAAAGCAGAAGATCGCATGTGCATCCGTATCAATGCCCGGTCCCGATATTTATGTCCTTGATGAGCCTACATCTAACCTGGATATGCTTTCCATAAAGGAATTGTCTGCGGTGATCATGCAATGGAAAGCCCAAGGTAAAACGATCGTTGTTGCCGATCACAGGATAAACTATTTAAGGAATGTTGCAGACAAGATCATACTTATTGATGCGGGGCATGTCGTATGGGAGAAGGAGGCGGACGAATTCTTTTCGATGTCAGATGAAGAGGCGCATGCGTATGGTCTGAGAAGCTTAAAAGAATCTGTGTCCTGCAAGAAAAGGGATTCTGATGAAGGGAAAACGGTTGAAGATTTTATAGTAAAAAATCTGGCTTTTAAATATGAAGACGGGACAGGAATATATGTTAAGGATCTAAGGATCCCCCTGGGATCCATAATCGGCATCGTGGGAGAAAACGGAGCAGGTAAGAGTACACTTGTAAGATGTCTGTGCGGTCTTCAAAAAAGCAGCGGATCATTTTACATGGGCGATAAGAGACTTTCTCAAAAGCAGCTTTTAAAAGAAAGCTATCTTGTCATGCAGGATGTTAATCATCAGCTTTTTACGGAGAGCGTGGATGAAGAGATACGGATCAGCATACCGAAAGAAAAGAAGGCTGAACAGGACGAAGCTGTAAACAGGCTGCTTGGAGATATGGATCTGTCGCAGTTTGGAAGACTTCACCCGATGTCGCTGTCCGGCGGACAAAAGCAGAGAGTTGCGGTTGCAACAGCGCTTGCTTCGGACAAGAAAATGCTTTTTTTTGACGAGCCCACAAGCGGACTAGATTATGAGCACATGAAGGAGTTTTCCGAAAGATTAAGGGCGGTAAGAGCTGCCGGGGCAACACCGGTTGTGATCACACATGATATTGAACTTATAGCGTTATGCTGCGATCATCTGATACTTGTATCAGACGGCAGGGTGCAATGGAGTGGCAGGTGTGATGAAGCTGCATTAAAGAAACTCGAAGAACATTTTGAAAGCAAAAGCTTTCGTAAGAATAAGGCTAAGGGGGCAAAAATGAAAAAACAAAAAAGTCCGGCTGCCAGGATATGGGAACTTGGCGAATCGGGACACAGACAGATCATTTCTTCGGTCATACTCGCGATATTCGGAGTACTTGCCGGTATTGTACCTTTTGTAATGGCATCAAAGATCCTGACTATGCTGATATCCGAACAACGGGATTTTAATGCATATCTTCCTTATATTGTTATAGGGCTTGCGGGGTATCTGCTGAATACGTTTCTTTATGTGGGAGCACTGGGTATTTCCCATAAGGCTACATTCAAAATTCTGAAGGAGATCAGGGAGAAGATACTGGCAAAATTGCCTAAGCTTCCGCTTGGAACCATGATGGAAATGCAGAGCGGAAAGCTTAAGACTACTATCGTAGATCAGGTAGAAGGTATGGAGATCACGCTTGCCCATATGTTCCCCGAGATAACATCAAATGTTTGTGGCTTTTTTGCGATCTGGATCTATATGTTCGTAGTAGATTGGAGACTTGCACTTCTTGCCATGATCCCTCTCCCTGTGGGAATGGCGCTTATGTTTGCATCCATGGCAGGATATGGAGAGAATTACGCAAAATCGGTTGAGATCAATACCGCCATGAATGAGTCGCTTATTGAATACACAGGCGGTATCGAGGTCATTAAGGCATATAATCAGGGGAACGAATCCTATGCGACGCTTAAGGACAGATGTAATGCCAATGCGTCATTTTTCTACGGATGGATGAACAGATGCAAAACAAACATATATGCATTTATCGTCATGGCGGCAACCCTGATTACGGTATGTCCTTTCGGATGGATCTTCTATCAAAAGGGAAGCCTTTCTCTTGAAAAATTCCTCACGATCATCGTTCTTTCAATCTGTGTGATGGGACCGATCCTTGCTATATTTGATTTCGTGGATCAGATGGCCAAGATGGGAACGATTGTCGGCAATGTGGATGCGATCTTAAATGCGAAAGAGCAGGATCATATCGCCGAAGATGACGGAAAGGAAAGCGGAAATGATATAGAACTTAAAGATGTTGGTTTCGCATATAACGAAAATCAGGATGCTGTATTAAAAGGAGTTTCACTGAGAATTCCCGAGGGTTCAAAAACTGCACTGGTGGGACCTTCCGGAAGCGGAAAATCAACTATTGCAAAGCTTATTGCGGGCTTTTGGGATGCTGATACCGGAAGCATAAGCTTCGGTGGCAAGGATACCAGGGATATTGCCCTTAATAAATTATATGACAAGATTTCCTACGTATCACAGGACAATTTCCTGTTTGACGACACCATTATGGAAAATATAAGGATGGGAAATCTTAAAGCAAGTGATGAGGAGGTTATCGCCTGCGCAAAGGCATCGGGCTGTGATGAATTTATCAGCAAGCTGGAAAACGCTTATCAGACCAGGGTCGGAGGAGGCGGTGCTCATATTTCCGGTGGCGAGAGGCAGCGTATCGCCATAGCAAGGGCGATGTTAAAAGATGCACCGATCGTTATCCTCGATGAAGCGACTGCATATATAGATCCGGAAAATGAAGCGCTCATTCAGGAATCCGTTGCGAAACTTGTTAAGGGAAAGACCCTTATCGTGATCGCGCACAGGCTTTCCACCATAACCGATTCGGATCAGATTGTCCTTGTTCACGACGGGAAGATCGAGGCTGTCGGAAAACAGGATGAACTTCTAAAAACAAGCCCTCTTTATAAGAGTATGTGGGAAAAACATATCGGAACACGTGAGGAGGTAGTGGCATGATAAAGGCATTAAGAGATATCTGGGAATTTTCAGGTACAGAAAAAGGGAATATCCGAAATTCCATCATTTTTGCATTCTTCGTTGGGATCGGCAGGATGCTTCAGATGGGCGGAATATATGTTGTTATAGTTGCGGCTCTTGAACTCATAAAAGGAAATGCTCCGGCATGGCAGTCATTTTTGGTGGTTCTTGCAGGCGTGGTCTTTGCTTGTATCACCAAGGGTTTTTCACAAATGGAACAAACTCATGCGGGTTATTTTATGGCGGCAAATAAAAGGATCGCGATCGCAGATCATATCAAGCTGATCCCCATGGGATATTTTAATGAAAACAGTCTTGGTGAACTTGTCGGAACCATGACAACGGTCACCGGTAATGTTGAGGAACTTGCACCCTGGGTTCTTATAAGATTTATGGAAGGACTGATCACTTCGCTTGTAATGTTGATCACTGTGTTTGTATTTGATTACAGATTCGGTATAGCTATGCTTATAGTAGAAGCAATCTATATGCTGGTCTCTTCCATGATGGAAAGGAAATCGAGAACTATCGCTCCCAGACGTCAGGATTCAGAGGCAAAGCTTGTATCTGCAGTGCTCGAATGGCTACAGGGCATGACGATCGTTAAATCCTTTAACCTTACGGGGCGCGGAGACAAGGCGCTTTCGGATTCTCTTGAATATATGAGGAAGAGTAATACCGACATGGAAGGCTTTTTTGTCCCTTACACGATCGTACAAAAGGGGATTCTCCAGATCGGAACCTTTTTGATGATAACGGAAAGCGTGCTCTTTTATCTTGACGGGTCACTTTCTCTTCCTTATGCACTTATGATGACGATCATGTCATTTATGGTATTCTCACATATCAGCAGTGCCGGTAGCGCCATGGCGACCGTAAGACTGCTCACTTCTTCCATGGAGAAGGCATGCAAGCCTGAGACGATCGAAAAAATGGATGAGAACGGCGGAGCATATCGATCAGATAAACATGATATCGAATTTAGGAATGTAAACTTCTCATACGAAAAGAGACAAGTCTTAAATGATATCAGCTTCAGGATTCCGGATAAGACAACTACCGCGATCGTTGGAACAAGCGGTTCCGGTAAAACTACGATCTGTAATCTTATCGCCAGATTCTGGGATGTGGATTCGGGCGAAGTCCGGATGGGAGGAAAGAACATCAAGGACTATACCCTTGAAGCGCTCATGGCACAGATCAGTATGGTATTTCAAAATGTGTATCTGTTTGCGGATACGATCGAAAATAATATCAGGTTCGGTTCGCCGAATGCGAGCCATGAAGATGTGGTAAGAGCTGCTAAGGAAGCAGCGTGTGACGATTTTATCGAAAGTCTGCCGGATGGATATCATACGATCATAGGAGAAGGCGGTGCATCTCTTTCGGGAGGAGAAAAACAGAGGATATCCATAGCGAGAGCGATACTTAAGGATTCGCCGGTGATCATTCTGGATGAAGCGACGGCGAATGTGGATCCCGAAAATGAGGACAGATTGCAGAAAGCCATTGCGAAGCTTACCGAAAACAAAACGATCATTATGATCGCACACAGGTTAAAGACGGTTAAGAATGCAGATCAGATCCTGGTTGTAGATGGCGGTAAGATCGTTCAGGCCGGGAAGCATGAAGACCTTGCAGAGGTGGATGGCATCTACCGAAGATTCATTCTCGGAAGACAGGAAGCGGAGAACTGGAAGATATAATGCGCATCGACTGGGGAAAAGGTTTATTCAGATCAGTTTCTGCATCTCGGTGAAGCTTTCGAGTATATACTTTGTAAGTTGTTCCGGAGTCTGTTTCATGCCGGTACGGATCCACAGCACCAGTGCCTGCCAGAGACCGCCGAGAGTAAAGTAATAAGCGTATTGAGAGAATTCGGAAACCTGATCCAGGTCGCCGGGAAGATCGTCGTGAACCACGGTCCCGACGTGTTGATAAAGCAGCTGGTCCTGTTTTTCACCCAGGAAAAACAGAAGATGTTGTTTTTCAAGCAGTAAGAGAAAATCACGATGTTTGTTCCAGAATTCAAAATAGGAAAGGAATCCGGACTGTGGAGTCAGGGGTTCCTTTTTCATATCTTCGGCCATTTCGCCAAGAAGTGTGGCGCAG
>JAILOK010000102.1 GCA_024690825.1 Lachnospiraceae bacterium
CAAGCAGAGCAAGGATAAATATGATGGCTAAAACCATCGATATAATAAAAAAGGTGATCACTGATTATGTGACCACCTTTTCTTTTGGGGTTATTTTTTTATTTATTTTGCCTGTCTACTTGACAGACCTCAGTTCAGTCCCTCTGTCACTTTTTTACTTCAGTATTGCCACTATCCATTCGGGATCGGGATATTTCATTTCCGGATCAACAGCCATCTCTTCCATGATACCCTGAACCGAAGCCCAGAAGCACCTTGCCATCGTATCGGGATCGCCTTTGTGGAATAGCCCTTCTTTCTGGCCTTTTTTTATCAGACTGACTGTAGGAGCAAGGGCATTGACGGAGGATGCCAGTTTTCGCGCTTCTTCAGGCATTCCCGGACGCCTGACCTGTCCCATCAGGACAAACATATTGAAGACCCAGGGCTGGTCTTTGGCAAAGGAAAACATCTGTTTCAGGAATGAAAGCAGATAAACATCCGGAGAAACACCGACCTTTCCTTCAACAGATCCGGGACCCCGCATCCCCATCTTTACAAGTTCCGTGAGCAGGTCTTCCTTTGAACCGAAATAGTGAAACATCAGTCCGGTACTCATCGGGACGGCTTCGGCTATATCCGTTATCTTGGTGTCGTGATAACCCCTTTTGACAAACAGTTCCAGAGCTGTTAATAAGATCTGTTGTCTTCTTTCTTCCTTTTGTTCTTTTCTGGTCATATGTTTATATCCTTTTTCAGTGACTTCAGAATTCTCTGGACGGCAAATTTTCCGCTTGCAACGGCAACGGGGAGCCCACCCGTGGAAGATGTCCACTGTCCTGCCGGATAGATGTTTTCTGTTCCTTTAAGTCTGCCTTTCAGGCTGATCATCTTTGCTCCCGGAGTCGCGATAAAGCTCATATAACTTCCGTGATAGGCGTCGCAGTATCTTTCATATGTGACAGGAGTCCAGCAGTCGAGAAACTCCAGATCATCCTTAAATACCGGGAAAGCTCTTTCGATACGCTTTGCGATCTCTGAAACAAGCTGTTCCTTTGCCTTCGCGTATTCCTCCTTTGATAAGCCCTTCCAGTATTCGAAATCCTCGTCAAACTGCGTGATACAGGTCTGTATCACATGTCTTCCGTCTTTAATATAAACAGGATCATAATCGTATGCTTTTACATACATGCGTTCATAAGTCTTTTTTCCGACTGTCAGGGGTTCTATATCGATCATCATGGTTTCACCGTAACCGAAGGAACCGCTTGTGGCAAAAGCAGTCTGGAAGCCGCTTGTCACGGGATAATGGGTTGGATTGGCGTACGCTGTTTTCAATTCATCCGGCATATATTTTTCCGGGAGGAGAGAATTGAAAAGCGGATATGTGTCGATCGCGGGTATTATATAATCCGCATGTATGAAGGTTCCGTCTTCGAGTTCAATTCCCGTGGCGGTGTTATTATCCATAACGATCTTTTTTACTCCGGCATTGCAGGTGATCTTTCCACCCAGTTCCTTAAACCTTTTTTCCATGCGAAGCGACATCTGTAAGGAAGCACCCATGGGAATATTACCGTTTCCGTCAGCCACGGTAGCGTATGATACAAGAAAGGCATAAGCGGAATAATCCTTTGGCAGATAATCACACATGAGTCTCTGAAGGAGAGGAGATCTGAATCTTTTGCTGTATTCATCAAGAGTAATTCCGCCGTACTCCTTTGTTACCTTGGGGAAATCCTTCATGGTCTTCCCGATCCTGATATAATCTCTTATTCCCCACATTTCCATGGGCTTTGCTGCAGGTAAGAGACACTGTTTGGAATACTCCACATATTTGAAAAATTTTCTTATTTCATCCTCGTCCTCCGGAGAGATCTCGATCATTTCCTTCTGGGCTCTTTCAAGATCATTCCATAAAGTCACGCGTTCACCCTTATAAACGGTAGTGTAAAAAGAATCAATATCCGCATACTCCGTATCATCGGAAAGAGCTCCGACAGTCTTCCACACTTCATAGAGTTCAGTGCCTTTTTTTGTTCCGGTCAGCCAGTGAATACAGTTGTCGATATGAAAGCCCTTTCTGTTCCATCCCATGCACTCACCGCCGACAATGGCATTTTTTTCATAGATCTCGGCTTCAAAGCCGCCTTTGAGGGCATAGATCCCGGCCGAGAGTCCTGCGATACCGCCGCCTATGATCACAATCTTTTTCTTTGATCCTGTTTTATCCATTGTTTGTCTCCTGTTTTTGAATTATCGTTCATTGAATCTGGATTCAATTTAACAGACCCTGGATGGACTGTCAACAGTTTTGTTGAATTTAAATTCAAAAAGTTGACAGAGGTGACAGAGGGGGTGTGTCAGAGGGACGGTTCTGCTGTCAACTTTTGTGTCAGAGGGACTGTCCCGCTGTCACATCCCGCTGTCGCAAGTTATACAAAAAGTATTTTTTTATTCATAAATTATGATATAATCGTTTAAAATTTTTTCGACCTGAACCACGGTATTTGTGGCATATGGAGGTATAATATGAAAGTAAGAAGGATAAGTATCACAAACAAACTCATATTCGGGGTCGTAATTCTGTTTCTGATCTCGGATGCGGTATTGGGCCTGGTCACATACAATAAAGCCAAAAGCATACTTATAGACCAGATAAAGGACAGTACCATAAACATCGCATCCTGCGCAGCTCTTGGTATCGATGGTAATGTTGTTGCGGCTGTTAAGCCCGGTGAGGAAGACACGGAACAGTATCTTAAGGAGAGCATAAAGCTTACCGATTATCTTGAAAGTACCGGAGTCGAATATGTTTATGCAGTGAGACAGACTGCAGATGGCGGCCTGGAATACGCGATAGACGGCCAGATAGAAGACTGTTCATTGACAGGAGATGTTTTTGAAGATGAAGAGGTACTGCCGGCTTTCAGTGGAACAAAGGTTGCAAGCAGCGCACCATATACCGATGAATGGGGGACGCACCTGACCGGCTACTGTCCGATATATGTCGGCGATAAAATTGTGGGTGCGATCGGCGTGGATGTGAGCATGGACTGGGTCAATGAACAGACTTCAGCTTTAATGCGCCAGATAGTGATCGTCTGTATACTTGTTCTGATCGTTGGCACCGTACTTCTTATAATTCTTACAACTGTGCTGAGACAAAAGTTCATCATTCTTAATAACAAGATTGTTGAGCTTACCGCCGGAGACGGGGATCTGACCAGACATATCGAAGTTTCCTCCGGCGATGAATTTGAGGTGATAGGTGAAAATGTAAATAAGCTCATCGAATTTATCAGGACCATGCTCCTATCTATCCATACAGATTCGGACAGGTTGAACAGTGCATCATCAAATATCGCTGAAAATGTGCGCAGCGCCCGTGATGATGCCGGTTCCATATCGGATGCAATGCTTGATATGAGTGCCTCAATGCAGGAAACAGCGGCATCAATAGGAGAGATCAATGAACTTGTATCACAGATATCATCAGCATTTAAGCAGATCACAACCGAGATCGGAAGCGGACGTGATTTTGCGCGGGATGTAAAGAAGTCGGCAGCCGGGATAGGAGAGACTGCCGGAAAACAGCGTGAAAAAACCGAAGCAAAGGTAAGTGCCATGGCAGAGGCTGTCTCCGAAAAGATCGAACATTCTAAGGCCGTATCACAGATCGAAGATCTGACCGGAAATATCATTTCCATAGCAGATCAGACGAATCTCCTTGCCCTTAATGCTTCGATCGAGGCTGCGCGCGCCGGTGAGGCAGGACGGGGATTTGCGGTTGTTGCAACAGAGATAAGCACGCTTGCAAGCAACTCGCAGGCGGCGGCTTCCGGGATACAGACAGTTTCTACAGAGGTCATATCGGCGGTCAACGAACTGTCCTTAGAGGCACAGGAACTGATCAGATTTGTAAATGAAACAACACTTACCGATCTGGATGATCTGTCCAGGATAAGCGAAGAATATATGCAGTCTGCGGAACGGATATCGGGGCTTATGGAACAGTTCAGCGAAAGTACCGCACAGATCGGCAGCAATATAGATGATATCTTAAGTTCAACGGATACTGTCAGCCATGCTGTCGAGGATGCTGCAAACAATATCTCGGAATCGGCCAAGCGGTCAATGGAAATGTCGGAAAACATGTCACACATCGATGAGGAAGCAGCCTCCAGCAATGAGATCTCTGACGAACTCAAAGCCGAGGTGGGAAGGTTCAGACTGGAATAAAACATTATGATACAGAAACTTGAAAAGCAGATAAATGAATACTTTGTCGGCAAGGAGGATGTGGTAAGAAAGGTCCTCATCTGCCTGCTTGCAGGCGGTCATGTCCTTTTGGAGGATGTTCCGGGTGTAGGAAAGACTACTCTGGCCAGAGTTCTGGCAAAGTCGACCGACTTAAGCTTTGGACGGATACAGTTTACTCCTGATACGCTCCCTTCGGATGTTGTGGGTGTCAGTATATTTAACATGAAGACATCGGAATTTGAATACCGGGAAGGAGCGGTAGCAAAAAACCTGATCCTTGCAGATGAGATAAACAG
>JAILOK010000136.1 GCA_024690825.1 Lachnospiraceae bacterium
CGGTGCGCAATGCGCAGGGTTGACAGATATTTCCTGGCAGATATAGTAGTCGACAAGCAGAGCAAGGATAAATATGATGGCTAAAACCATCGATATAATAAAAAAGGTGATCACTGATTATGTGACCACCTTTTCTTTTGGTGTTATTTTTTTATTTATTTTGCCTGTCTACTTGACAGACCTCAGTTCAGTTCTACTGTCCCTCTGACAACTTTTAATTATATATAACCTATTTCGAGAAGATCAGCTTCCAGAACTCAGCGACACTTCTTATGCCTATGGTAAAGGTTCCTGTCCTGCTGCCAAAGGCTTTTTTATTATCTCCTATTATGATGATCGTGGCTTTGCCTCTCTCCGTATTGTTCAGATATCCCACAGAATACGCATCCGCAGGCACCGTCACAAGCTCCGAGCCCTTCTTTACCTTCACATCGACCGCAGGCTCAACCGCTTTTCCCGTATACGGCACTTTTTTAAGCAGTTCGTTCGAACTCTGGGTATATATCTTCGCATCAGTCAGGTTATAGGCATCCTCGGGAAGGGCATTTATCGTGTATTTTCCGGTGGCCGTCTCGTCATCAAACACCTTCTTGCCTGTGACCTTCACGGTTATCTCGGCGGAAGAGTCAGTCTGGGCCAGCGCGAACTTCTTTCCGGTGATGTTTTCATCTCCGTAGAAGACATTAACCGTATAATTCTTCGGATCGATAAGCACCCCGTCAAGCCTTACGAACACCTGCGGTTTGAGCTTCTCAGGCTTAAGGTAGACGCTGTCGCAGGCCTCTATGACTGCCTTTGACATGGGCGCAGGACTGATCTCAAATGTGCCCTTAACGGCTTTCCTTCCCTTGTAGTTTCCTTTGAAGTTTACGGTATACTTTGCATTTTCTCCGGGTTTGGAGTTATTGCTGTATTTTACGGTATAATCCTTACCTTCCGTAAGCTCGGTTTCGTCGGCTTTTATTACAGCAAGCTCAGGCTTTGCGGGACCTGTGAAGCAATAGATCTCACCGTCCTCTGCAAGCTCCACGCTCTTTATATCAACTTTGGAGTCGGGCCTGATCTTGAACTTCTTTTTCACCTTTCCATAATAAGAACCTTTGCCCTTTATCACAGCCTTAGCCGTTCCGGCGTTGATATTTTTGCTGTAGGTCACGGTATAATCAGTGCCGTTTTTCAGCGTATTGCCCTTTCCGTCCTTTACCACAAGCTCTGTATCGGTAAGGGTCTGGGCCGCGCCGTTAAACACCTTGTATGTTCCCTTCTTTACAGCGGCCGAGATCTTGAATTCCTTCAGCTGGGCCTTTGTCATCTCCTTTATCGGGATGTCCTTTATCTCGCCGGTAAAGCTGCCCTTGCCTGTGATCGAGACTGTTGCATCCTTTCCTGCCACAGGGTTCTTCGGATCGGTCGTAAAATCTTTTGAAGTCAGGACATAGTCACCGTAGGTTATCGTGACAGCAGCCTTCTTTCCCTTTTCGGCGATCACGGGATCGATCTCGATATCATCTGCCGGCTTCCCGTTTCCGTCGCTTATGTCTTTCTGCGTGATGGCAAACTTCAGGGTTTCGCTTCCCTTGAAGTTGCCCTTCAGCGTAACTGTTGCCGACGCCTTCTTTGAGCCGGTGACATTTTTATTATTGCTGTAGCTTACCTTATAATCCACATCTTTCTTAAGGATCCTGTCTCCGAAGGTCACATACATCGCAGGAGTTATCTTTGATCCCGTATAGATGCAATAGGGCTCTCCTCCGTTGGCATCGCATCTGACTATCTGTCCGTCATCCGGATCATTTGAAAAGCTTACCGCAAGGACTTCGTCACCGAGCTTTGTCCAGCCGGCATAGAGGGTCATGTTGTCGTTTACCGGATCTGCAAACTCGTATTTCTGTTTGCATTCCTTATCCTTGTACCAGCCTTCGAACTCAAATCCTGCAGCTAAAGGATTTGCGGGCCTTGTGACCGCTGTACCTTTGACGACGAGTGCATCCTCGGGAGCTACCTTTCCATGGCCGTTCAGATAGAAATGTACCATGTAAAGATCGTCTCTTGCCTTATCGGCAATCCTGAATCTGATCTGTCTCTCACCGGTGTATGCAGCAATGCCCTTGATATATACACAGGCATTTCCGCTTTCGGTGTTGTTGACATATGAAAGGACATAGTCGGTATTCTCGACCAGTGTTTTTCCACCGTCAGTTACATGGACCGCAGGCTTCTGCTGCTTTCCGTCGTAGGCCACCACATATCTGTCAAGCCATGCCTTCAGTCCGTTTACGTCGATGCTGTTTCCGTCCTTATTCTTGCTGCTCTTTCCGTTTAATTCTATGGACTCAACCTTGACGTTCTGCAGCTCGAGATTGCCGCCGTTAAGCTTTATCTCGGCATTTTCTTTGGCACCTGTTCCGGTTCCGGTGATCTCCGCATTTCCACCGTTTATACCGGCCATCTTTACGGAAAAGGTCTCGCCCTCCTTTAAGGGGATACTGATGTTTCCTTCTCCGCTTGCTCCTTTCTCTTTACCCAGACCAAACTCAGCCTGAGGCGACTGGGTCTGAACCTCCATGGCACTTTCGCCGTCCATGGCTTTGAAGGAAAGTCCGCCGCTGTTACTCTTTATCACTCTGTTTGACTGTGTGGGAGTAAATACTGCCTTTTTGCTGTTTACTGCCTTGGGTCCGATGGCTGTAACCTTCTGCTCAAATCCGGAATCAACACTCTCGGGATCGATTGAGCCGCTGTTTACATTCACCAGAGGATTTCCTTCAGCATCGGTCACGCTGTAGGAGGGATTGTCTACTACCATTGCACGGCATCTTAAGCGGCATCTCAGACGGCATCTTAATCTGCAGCGAAGTCTGCATCTTAAGCGGCATCTCAGGCGGCATCTTAATCTGCAACGAAGCCTGCATCTTAAGTTTGCCTGTTTTACTTCTTCGTCACCCGAATTCGGCCAGAGTTCTGCCAGTCTGCTTTCATATTCCTCGGGTTTTTCTTCAAGAGACGCAAAATGTGATTCGTAATCGTCACCGTATTTATCAGCAAACATCATCCTGCAGCGGAGTCTGCAGCGGAGATTGGTCTGCTTCGTTTCGTTATCAGAACCTTCGGGATAGAGTGCATTTATCTGTCTTTCAAACTCTGCGGAATTATTGCTCAAAGTCTCGTAAAGTTCTGCGGCCTTTTTGTCCGCAAATGCCATGCGGCAGCGAAGGCGGCAGCGAAGGTTGGCTGATCTGACCTCATCATCACTTCCCGAATATTGGCAGAGCTGATCTACCAGAGCATTGTAACTGACTATATCATTTTTATAATCGTCATACTTGCTTTCCGCATACATAAGCCTGCAGCGCAGACGGCAGCGGAGGTTGGTCTCCTTTTTTTCTTTGTCCTCATCACTGTCTCCCAGACCATCATCAGAATAAAGATCACCGATGGCTCTTTCAAAGTTAGCAGGTGTCATATTCCCGCACCATTCTTCAATCTCATACCCCTGTCTGAGCATCCGGCATCTTAAACGGCAGCGGAGACGGCACCGGAGATTTGCCTTTTTAATTTCTTCACTTCCGCTGTCGGGCCAGAGTTCAAGAAGCTTATCATCCAACTCATTTTCATTTAAGCCGCTGTACTCTTCACTGATCCTCTTTGACAGTTCCTCATAATACATGATCCTGCAGCGCAGGCGGCAGTCTTTGTCCCCTTCATTCGGCCACCTATTTGTCAAAAGGCTGTTAAATTCGTCAAAGCTTTTGTCCTTATTTTCTGTAAAGAAAGCCACCTCATCATCTGTCACTTCATCGATGGTACCGTTTTCATTCAGATGCTGAAGATCCTCATCAAAGATATCAAGTCCGTTCCTGTAGCTTTCACCCTGTTGCTCCTTGTCCCAGTCCCCGGTAAAGACATAGTCATCCAGATCTGACCATTTTTTATCATCAAGACGAAGCAGATCCCAGAGTCTTTCCGCCCAGGCGTTTGAGTCATACTCTCCTCCGTCCTTCCAGACAGCAGAGAATACATCGTAAGGAATGTAAGTCAGTACGCAGTCTTTCCCATCACCCGGGTCAGTTCCCCAGTGGATGCTGTCTGTTAAGTCATAATGCCAGCCGGTACAGGTACCGTCAGGCTCGGAACGAAGTTCGATATATCTGTCTTCTTCCGGCCAGTTGCTGTCATAAATATGGATGGCAACAGGTCTGGGTCTTTTTGTTTCATCCTCCAGATCATAACCGTGCATCTCGCTTTCTCTTTCAACCGCGTAGCCCAACACGGCATGGCCTCCCTCGGGGCCGAACATTCCTATGATCACGGGCTCCGATCTTTCCTGAGAATAGTCTTCCTCTATTGCCTGTACTATCTCTTCAGGAAGCGCATCCAGGGAATAGCAAAACTGTACTCTATCGTCATACTGGGATACCTGCATGGCCTCTATGTATTTACGAAGATCCGTTTCTTCCTCCTCATCGTACAGCTGTTCTTTCTTGTCATCCAAGGTATTCCGGTCGACATCACGCTTAAGATAAAGGTCTACCGGACGAGAGTGTTCTTCACCTCCAAATGCCGTGACCTTCGGTATCGGTCTTTCATTTTGTGATACCGTGCCGTTATAGTTAAACATACTGCTCGTTGCGGATATGCCGTAGCAGCTTCCACCCCACTCATCATCAAAAAACTTAAAGATGTTGCTTCCGCGCTGTTCTCCGAAAAGCTCCTGATAGCGCTTTTCGGGTATATGATATTTCCAGTTTTCCTCATATCCAAGACCCTTTGATCCATAGGTATTGATAAAATTATAGGTATAATCATCGATACCGTAACCACTCATCGGATAATATTTTGTAGACAAAAAACCAGGCTTCCCGTCAAGACCATCAATCCTGGCATAATCAAAACCATTGTGTTCCGCGTCATCGATATATTTCGTTCCCTTCATTCCTTTAAGATTAACGCAGCCTTTAAACATATTCTCTGCGCTGTTTACGCTTGCCGGAAAAGAATAAGACATTCCATCGTAATTCGGAACAACATAAATTTTCCTTAGTTTAGTACATCCGTAAAACATCCTGTTGCAGGATGTAGTAAAAGACAGATTTATTAAGCTAAAATCAACAACCTCCAGGTTTTCGCAATTTTCAAACATCGAGTCTGTCTCATGAAGAGCGTCATCGTCAGATTCAAAATGCCTAAAAAGCCTGACTCTTTCAAGAGATTTACAGTTCTTAAACAGATCTTTCACACTTTTGACACCCGGATCTCTGACACCCGGATCTCCCTGGTCTGCGCAGATATCGATCCCACTCAGATCTGCGTTTTTCAGTGATGTACATCCGCTGAAAAGGCTGTAAAGAGCATCTTTACTTTTGACCTTAATTCCTACTCCCTCATAGCAGTCATCTCTTTCGAACCTGACAGAGGTGATCTTTTCTTTCATCTGATCATCAAAAAGAGAATTGGCATTGGAATAATAATTGTCATCAATATATGTGCCATGACTTACTCCGTTACATGTAACAGAATTGGGTACCACCAGATCCGTATCCGTTCCGATATATTCCATGAGATAGACATAAGTACCATTGGCATCTCTTATCATCCAGTTTCCGTCATCCGTGACCAGGGGTTTTTCTTCTATATCGGAAAAATAACCGCGTGTGCTTCCGTTATATTTATCAAGGACAGCCATTTGTATGCCGACTTTGTCCTTGTCATATTTATATCCGCTGCCTCCGGACAGCTTTACACATCCCTTGAACATGTCTGTGCCCGCAGCTGTTTCAGGGAAAGCATAACTATTACCGTTGACATAGATGCCTCTGAGGCTGCTGCAGTCTAAAAACATATACTTGCAGGATTGAATTTCTGAAATACACTCGGCATACAAAGAACTCAGGTCTATCCATACAATAGACGAACAGCCCTTGAACATGCTGTCCAGATTTGTTCCTATATCATAAGGCAATGTTACTGTTTTAAGTGATATACATCCTTCAAACAGACTTTTTGCATTAATGCGCTCGCCGTATGTAAGATCAACCGTCTCAAGGGATGTCATATCCTTAAACAGTCCATCGTTTATATTATCTTCATAACCAAAATATAAAGTGTAATCAGGATACTGTTCTATAGATACAGACTTGATCTTTTCCCGTTTTTCCTTATTACCAAAAGTAAAATTACTGCTTAATGCCACACCGTAATTTGTATCCTCCGGCGCACCAAAAGCAGATCCGGAAAAATGTACCGGGATAACGACAGATTCTTTGTTTCCAAGATATTCTTTTAACAATATCGGTTCTTCAGCACCAACATATGCACCAAGCCACTTTTCACCGAATTTATCCGTGATTTCACTCCACACATAGCCATCCGCATCTCCTTCTCCCGTTTTCTCCTCTGTTCCGTTTTCCGAAACTCCCTCAGGAATTCCGTCTTCCGAGACTTCCTTAGGGATGCCGTCTTCCGATACCTCTCCGGTTTCGGGCGCAGGTTCTTCGGCTGAAGGCTGTGAAACTTCTTCAGTGGGCGCAGTCTCGGATTCATTTCCGGGTTCCGCCACCTCGTTTACCGGCTCCGTTACTTCATTTACCGGTTCCGTCACCTCATCTGCCGGCTGTTCAGCTGCCGCAGGCTGCTCTGCCACGGGCTCAGTGCCGTCATCTGCTTCCGATGCAAACACCGCCCCCGAAAACAGCTGCGTAAAGATCAGGACCAGAGCCAAAAAGCCCGCGATCCTGCGTTTATGTGCTTTCTTATTATCTGTGATCTTCATATGCTGCGGCCTCCTTAATTACCGTCATAACCCCTTCTTTATTTCCGTCATTGTTTTCCCGCGGACTAAAAAATCCACATTATATACTATTATACGACAAACCCTGCCAAAAGAGCAAAAAAAGTTGTCAGAAGTGGACGTTCCTGATAACTTTTCTCAATCATCTTCTTCATTGCTCTCTGTCATGTGAATTCCAAAAAGGACATATAAAAAATCCCGTCTCTGATCAATGATCCTGATTATTTTGATTATATCTCCCTCTATTCTGTAAAAAGCGTAGTTCTTATTTGTATATATGCACTTATAGTCAGTTACTATCCCAAATCTTTCAAAAAGCCTGATGTCTGTTTCGGGATATTTCTTTAATCTCTTCAGATCCCTGAATATGGCTTTCAGAATCTTCTTTTCTGTTTCAACACCAAATTCTTCATCCAGGTGTTCTTTGAGTTCCTCCAAATCATTGTACGCTTCGGGTGTTATATCCACCCTCTTCATAGATCCAGCCTCTTTTCAGCATCGTCCAGCGAAATCCATCCGCCTTTTCTGGCAGATATTTCTCCTTTCTCAAGTTCTGAAAAAAGACTCTTCATGGCACGCAGTTCATCAAATTCTTTCATATCCACAATGGCATAATCACCTCTGCCGTTTTTTGTCAGATATACAGGATTACCATAAGCGACCTGCTCAAGAACAGTCTTGTAATTTCTCAGATCCGATACCGGCAAAATATTTGGCATATTATCACCTCCCAAAATTTAACATATCATAATGTGATAAATTTGTCACCTAATTCCGCAAAAAGTTGTCAGAAGAACCGTCCCCCTGTCATCTTTTCATATGAACGCTGCCATATACAACGGCAGTGTGATAATGCCGGCGTCATCTGTTCCGATATTGCCGTCGATAAATTTGTACCCGTAAGTGATGTCTCTTTTATTTTGGATCAGATATCTGAGTGAATTTGCTCTTGAATTCCCGCTCTTTACTTCTATCGGCACCACCTGACCGTCCTTTTGTATGATCAGATCTATCTCCTTTTTCGTTGTCTCGTTTTTATAGAAATACAGCTTATATCCCTTTTTATAAAGCGCATCTGCGACGGCACATTCATACAGTCCGCCCTTTGTATTTCCCGACAAAGTATTTTCCACTATGTGCTGTTTTATGAAAAAATCCTTCATCGCGATCAGAAGTGATAGATCCGTCGTATAAGCCCTGAAGAAGTCATCTCTTGCATAATCATCGAGGTCATATCCGACATCCGTCACAACCCTGCAAAGATGCACTATGTCTGCACGAAGCAGCCATTCAATGCTGGAATAGTATTTCTGGGCTCTCGCGCCGGATTCGATCTCTTTGTACTGAAACTTGTGATTTTCCTTATCCAGAAGCTGCTTTGCAAGCGTCAGATAACACTTTTCCGCCTTGACCTTTTCCTCTGCCGTAGCATAATGCGCAATGTCGTACTGATACCCTTGAAGGATGCTTCTCTGGACAGTATCCACCTCGCGGAAGTCCTTCGTATCCGCATATTTCTGTACAGCCTCAGGCATCCCTCCGATCGCGATATACTTCCTGTAATATCCCATCATCTGAGCATTGACTGCTTCCGGAATGACACTTTTATTATTCAGATGATCAAGGAGAGATCCGATCATGTCATCCGATATTCCAAGGCCCCACAGAAATTCCTCAAAATCCAGTCCGTACATATCGATATAATCAATATATCCCACAGGGTAAGAAGAAGCGCGTTTATAATCAATGCCCAAAAGAGACCCGGATGCCATGACAACATATCTGTTGTCGAGTGCCCAGAACTTGAGAGATGTTACAGCCTCCTCACATTCCTGTATCTCGTCAAGAAAGATCATGGTCCTTCCCGGAACGATCTTTTTTTCCGGGTAGCGAAAGCGCATGGCCATGACCATATCATCTACCGTCAGGTCACCGGAAAAGATCTCAGATGCAGAAGGAGTCTGCCTGAAATTGATCTCCAGCAGTTCCTCAAAATTTTCCCTTGCAAACTGCTCTATTATAAAAGTCTTTCCGGTCTGTCTGGCACCACGGACGATCAGACACTTTTTTTCTTTTGTTTCCATCCAGCTTTTCAGCTGCACCGTTACCTTTCTTTTCAGCATACAGTCATCCTCGTCAACATTTTGAAATATATAAATGTATTGTTTATCAACATTTTGGAACTATAAATTGTATGTCATATCAACATTTTGGAATAGTATACCATGCAGCAGCCACATGGTCAAACAAAAAAAAGATGACAGAGGGACGGTTCTGGTGACAACTTTTATGACACCAGAACCGTCCCTCTGTCATCTTTTTAAAAACACTATATCAGGACATCGCCCCTCTTTTTGATCAGTTCGAGAATCCTGCGGTCGTCCGGTTTTTTCCCGTTTGCCTCGTAATACTCGTAAATGGCGTCCGCGACGGAGGCGCTGATCAGAGCTATCTCTCCGTTGTCGAGCAGGATTGAAAAGCTCCTGACGCCTCCCAGTGAAGATACCTCGATGCCGGCCTTTTTCAGCTGGATATCGGTATAACCGGTATTTTCGATACTGTCTTCCGTCCTTATGTTGTCATCTTCTTCCATGTTCATGTCTGGCTCACCTCTTTTCTGTCAGATTCAAAATGTCAAAACATCTTTCCTTCTGTCATCTATTTTTATTGAATTGCCGGATGACCGTTTATCTGCTCCGGATGTCTCTATGAACTCGTCGATGAGACTGCCAATGAGCTCCCCTGCGGCTTTGTAGGTGTCATCATCCAAAGGATCCACTCCTGCGATCTGAAGAAGAGATGAGGGAGAATCCGATGCACCTGCCTTAAGGAAATCGATGTAGGCATCGATCTCTTTCTGCCCGTTATCCTCAACCTGCTGGCATACGGATGCGGCATAGGTGAGGGAGGTCGCATATTTATATACATAGTAATTGTAATACAGGTGAGGGATCCTCGCCCAGTCGATGCCGTAATCATCCTCGATGGAAACTGCATCACCGTAATACAGCCTGTTCAGCTCAAGCCATTTTTCAGCCATATCATCCGCATTGAGAGACCCGCCTTCTTCGATCGTCTTGTAGCAGTAATCCTCAAATTCGGAGTACAGACACTGACGGATGATCGTCCCCATAAACAGCGTGATCTCCTTATCCAGCCAGTAAAGCTTTTCATCCTTGGTCTTTGCGTTTTCGATCATATATTTGTTGAACATGATCTCATTTGAAGTGGATGCCACCTCCTGTGTAAAGATACCGGGTTCGTTATTATATTCATTCTGGTTTTCGGCTGCAAATTCAGAGTAGACCGCATGTCCCATCTCATGTACCAGAGTACTGATATAATTTTCCGTACCGTCAAAATTAAACATGATAAAGGGTGTGGTCTCATTTCCCTCAAGACTTTCAAAAGCGCCTGTATCCTTGATCGGTGACGGATAAACATCGATGTGGCTGCTCTTTGCTATCATGTCATAGATACTAAGATACTCATCGCCCCATACACTGACAGCCTTCCTGCCTTTATTCATCGCATCATCATAAGACATTTCCTTCGTGTCATAGTCCGTGACCGGAATGTTTAGGTCGCACAGGCACATCTCATCAAGATCGAGTATCTCTTTTCTGGCTTCGTAATACTCGTATATCTTCGGCAGCATATCATGTGAAAAATCAATTATCTTTTCATAGATCTCAGGTTCGACATCGGAATCCTTTAAGGACGCTTCCAGGCTGGAATCAAAGCCTTTTATCTGCGCATCAGCCCAGTTTGAGCGCATTTTGCCTTCAAGAAGTGCGGCGTAGGTGTTCGCATACGGCTGTCTCATGGCATTTCTTACAGCCGACGCTTCCTTCCTGAATTCATGATCATATTCATTGCTCTGGATTATCCGTGCATACGCCGCATCCGAAAAGGGTTCTTCTTTTCCGTCCGGATAGGTGAGCGTCGGTTTCGGAACATCGATGTGATCGAAGATATCGTGGACATCTTCACTGTTTTGTGCCCCTGTAAGCAGTGCCTTTACCCTGCCCGCTTCCTCCGAAAGAACCACAAAATCAGGATCGGTATAATTTCTCAGCGAGTAGGCGTAGGGTTTAAGACTCTCATCCGAAAAGATCTCCTTCCGTTTCTTTAAGGGCATCTGCATGATCTCAGAATCTTCAAAGGAATATGCAAGAATAACTTTCTGAAACACTTCGTTGTATCTTGCCGACGCCTTTTTTGCCCACGAATCCGATGCATCAATAGATCTCAAAAACGAGGTATACATATCAGCCTTTTTCAGGATGGCATCGATCTTCAGATGATCGGGGTTTTCCAGGTCATTAAGTATGCCCTCAACGCTGTTGAGAGTTCCCTTTATTTCCTCAACCTTCGGGAGCAGTTCCTCGACAAGCTTCATATCATCCTCAAATGCTTCCTCATCGGCATAAAGATCGGTCAGATCCCACTCTGTGGGCAGATCCTTGTAAACCTCATCCTCCAAGCCAAACTCTTCCGCTTTTTTTTCAGTTTCTTTTTCCTTTTTTGATGTCCGTTCCGCCGCAAAAGCCGTATCAATATCAACCCCTGCAAAAAGCATGGAAACGGTGACCAGTGATGCAAGCGCCAGACTTACGATTTTTTTGTACATTATTTGGCCTCCTCCAGAATCTTTTTTATATCATCAGCTGTCTTATTAAAAAGTCCCAACAGTTCATCATGTTCCGCGTGAATGAAATCCTCGTCGTTATTATCCGCAGCCGCCTCCAGAGCCGCAAACCTCTCGGACAAAGCAACTGCTCCTATGGTCTTTGATGTACTCTTTACCGAATGTACATAGACCCTGTACTCCTGCCAGTCATATCCTTCAAAGTCTGACTGCAGAGACTTTATGACATTATCCCTGCTGTCCACATATTCCTGAAGGACCATACGATAAAGTTCCTTATCGCCGTGGCAGTAGCCGATGCCTGCCTCCATGTCTATGCCGGCTTCTTTCAAAGCCGCGGCCGTTTTATCCGGCGGCTCGTTCTTATTATCGGAAACCTGCTCCCCATCATTTGACCTGTCGATGATCTTTTCCTTTGGCAGATAGGCAAGAAGCATGCTTTCAAGCGCATCTCCCTCCACGGGCTTTGTCAGATAATCGGTAAAGCCCTGGGCCATATATCTTTCCTTCGCGCCCCTTATGGCATCCGCCGTCAGGCAGATCACGGGGTTTTCGGCATTCTTTGCACTGTCGAGCTCACGGATCTTTTTAAGCGTCTCGGTACCGTCCATGCCCGGCATACGCTGGTCCATGAGTATCAGATCATAGGCGTTCTCATCCGCAAGTTTCAGCGCTTCCGCACCTGAGGAGGCGGTATCGATCTTTACAGCCGTCCTCTTTAAGAGTTTTTCGACCACCATGATGTTCATCTTCGTATCGTCGGTAACCAGAATATAAGCGTCAGGCGCATAGAGCCTGCCTCTGTTTTTATTATGCTCCGAAGCGGATGAAGCTGTCATGTCCACTTCGCCCACAGGCGAATAATCCCTTATCTCCTGCCATATTTCAAAGGAGAAGACAGAGCCTTCGCCGTAAATGCTTTCTACCTTCAGAGTACTGTCCATGAGGGAAAGAAGTTTTGTCACGATCGACATGCCAAGCCCGGTGCCCTCGATGTTGCGGTTCTTCACCTGATCGAGCCTTTCAAAGGATTCAAAGAGTTTTGACATATCCTCTTTGCGTATGCCGATGCCCGTATCACGCACCTCCACGCTCATAAGAACCGCGCTCGTCGTTCTCTCCTCCTGCTTAACGGTAAGAGTCACCGAGCCTTCACGGGTGTACTTTACCGCGTTGGTCAGAAGGTTCATGATGACCTGGTTGATCCTCGTATCGTCGCCGAAAAGCTTTGAAGGAAGCTCCGGATCCACATTTACATTTACCTCAAGATCCTTGCTGCGGGCCCTTTCGATGATGGAATTGTAAAGGTAGGAAATACTGGATGAAAGGCTGTAGGTTACGGGCACTATCTCCATCTTGCCGTCCTCGATCTTTGAAAAATCAAGGATGCTGTTTATCAGCTGAAGGAGATTTTTGCCTGAGGTCTCAATATTGCCCGAGTATTCGAGTATGTCCTTATCCTCCGATTCACGCAGGATCATCTCGTTCATACCGAGGATCGCGTTTATCGGCGTACGGATCTCGTGGGACATGTCCGCAAGGAAGCTGCTCTTGGCCTTATTGGCTTCATCAGCCGCCTGCTTTTCAAGCTTGAGCGCCCTGGCCTCGTACTCCTGCCTGTTCCTGCTGATGCGCATTTCCTCCATCCTGCGGCCGTAGAACTGCTCGTTCCTGTAGCCGAGATAATAAAAGAAGGATATCAGCACAAAGATCACAAAGGATACCGCTATGCTCAATGCCAGCTGCAGATGCACTTCCTCCAGAAGCTCGCCGTCCCTGACCAGGATCAGCGCATACCACTGATCCATGACGGTCTTTGCAAATACGGTATAGGGTTCACCGTTCATTACCGTCCTGATGGTGCCGTTTTTCGTGCGCACAAGGTTTTCAAAGATCTCGCCGGAATATTCTTTCCTGAAATCCTTTCCGACGCTATCCCTGTCCATGTGGGCTATGATGGTGCCGTCTTCGTTTATCACCATGGTCGTGCCCATGCCGTTTATGGAGGTTTCCTCCACGACATCCTGGATATAGTTAACTATGACGTCTATGGCCACGACATTGGAACTGTCATACTGCTCTTTATCACCGTAATCAGAGAGCTTGCGGCATACAGTAATGACTACCTCACCCGTCTGGGCATCCACATAGGGCGGCACCATGACGGCATCCCCGCCGCCTCTGACTGCCAGATTATACCAGCTGCGCTTTTTCGGATCGTAGCCATCGGGCGGGACCCATTCAAGGCCGTCTAAATATTCGCCTCTTATCAGTCCGTAGAGCCCGGTAAGGTTTTCGTCGAGAAGTCTTTTGTAGTTTTCCGTCTGGTCAATGAGGAAGGTGAGAATCTTTTCCTGATCCTCATCTCTTTTGAGCATGGTATCCACGGTATCGGCAGTGACCATGAGGGCCGAGGCCGTAGCGGACAGATAGTTTTCGATCTCGGTTGCGACAAGCCTTGCCGAATTCACCCCCATCTCATATCTTTCATCAACCGACACTTTGTAAAAGAGTCTTGAAGTATAGATCACCGAAAAGACCATCAGCACCAGACACAAAAGGATCGTCGCTATGAAGGTGATCCTGCCGTCCTGCGAATCGAGTTCCTCATCCTTCTGATGAACGCTGCGGTATCTGACAGTTATGACGAATATTATGAGACATATGAGTATCACCAGAACGACCGAAATGAAAAAGAGCGCAACCGCGATCTGAGCGAAGTCCCCCTCTTCCTGCGCAGAAAGGCTTGCCTTCATACGGGAAGCTATCTGGATCCCCACGATACATCCGCCAAAGATGATAAGCGATGTGGCAACCTGCAGAAGCATCCTGAATCTCATGCCGGACACATTTGTCTCGTTCAGTGAAACACCCTGCGCTTCGTAATTCTTTTTGATCGAAAGCTCAAAAAAGACCATGCTTAAGTAGCAGGCAAATGCACACGGATAGTAGGGATCCTTCCATTCTTCAAAGTCAAAGCATGATACCGTCCACATGGCATACTGGAATATGATATAGATCACCACATTCAACGCATAATACGGGAAATGCGCCCCGTTCTTTTTATTTTTCGCATAATAAAGGAGTGACTGCAGACTGATCACCGCCGCCGCGGTAAGGAAGGTTCCCTGCCAGATATTATTAAAGAGGCCTCCGTACTGTATATATAATATAAACAGACCGATGTTTACCGGAACCGGTATGAACATCAACGGATGTATGAATCGTTTCGAGCCCTCGTCCCTCATATGGAGAACCGCCAGAAGCAGCAGAGCATATGCGATGTTCCAGCCAAAATAGGCCATGATGGCGGATACATCCGGATCGTCATGGATGACAAAGGTGTACGCCGCCCAGTAATAATCACTTAAAAAATGTGCCAGAAAGAATCCCGTCACATACAGCCAGCCCTTTTTCGGAGTTTCAATGTAACGAAAAACGCTGACGAAAATGCCTATCACGGCAGCCAACAGCATGACGATGTTTTCTAATGTACTTAAACTCATACTACACCTACAAAAAACGACAACATACCATTAAAAAAATAACACAAAATGACAAATACCGTCAATAATTACGAAGATGACAGCGGGATGACAGCGGGACGGTCCTTCTGTCATCTTTTTTAGCCCGGAGGGCGCCGTGTCTGTTGACAGTTATGTTATAATTTCAGCAGATGATCTGTATTGATAAAGGAGGTTTGATCATGGCATGTTTTTTGGTTTCGGCTGCCGAGGCGGTCGTAGTTACGGCTATTGAGAAGAATGCAGAAAAGAAGGAAGCGCACATTGAAGATAAACATGAGGGCAGCGCGGTGAAGGCTGCAAAGATTCCTCTTTCAAGGAAGCTTAAATGGCTGACTTATCTGCTCTGGGGCGGTGTTGTGATGCTCTGTTTCGAGCATATATGGCACGGCGAGGTCACGCCTTTCTTCCCGTTTTTGACAGCAATGTCCGATCCGGAGGATACGGCGGAGATGCTGCATGAGATGGCAACTGTCGGAACCGGCATGGCGGTGCTCTTAACCGGTGTATGGTTCGGCATGTGCAAGGTCGCGGACGCTATCGTGAAACGTCCCGAAAAAGATGTAAAGGAGGATACGGTCTGATGACTCTTTTGATAACTGTTTTTGCTGCAGTATTTGTAACTGTGAAATGGTATTTCAGAAAAGATGATTCCATGAAGCTTGGGATCCTGTGCTTCCTCTACTGGGGTGCATCTCTTATGTGGCTTGTGGATGCGATATTTGAATTTGCCGAGCTTCGGGCAGACTATTTTGCCCCGGCTTACGAAGACATGATAAACGATGCCTTCCTCGGTCTTTCGGCAGTCGCTTTAGGCCTTGTGATCTGGCTTGTGAGGCTCCTTATCACCGATCCCAGGAACTCGGTACGCAGGGCTCTGACATCGAAATAACTTCAGATTCTTCCCATCCAGTCATTGAATACATCGGTGAGGGTCTCGTGCATCGTATACTTCGGTGTGAAGCCGAGAGCCGAGATCCTTGTATTGTCTCCAAGGAGCAACGGTTCATCCGCGACCCTGAACAGTTTCCTGTCCGGGACGACCTTTGCGTTTGTCCCGGATATTTCTATCAGCATATCTAAGATCTCCGAGATCTTCCATGCCTTTCCGGTACAGATATTTACGGGCACGCCAGGCTCTCCTTTTTCCATGAGGATCCTCATCGCAGCAACTCCGTCCCTCACATCTATGAAATCCCGCGCAGTTTCAAGATTGCCGACATGGATCTCGGGATCGATCACTCCCTTTTTGATGAGAGCCAGCTGGCGGGCAAAATTCTGGATCGCGGTCGCCGGCGGATGTCCCGTTCCGACATGGATGAACATGCGGGGCAGGAATACCGTGAGACCAAAGTTCAGGAAATACTGGCGCCCGAGCATTTCAACGCCGACCTTTGACACTCCGTAGGGCGTCCAGGGCGTCAGGAGCCTGTCTTCCTTTAACGGACAGTCTTCGGGAGTTATATTGCCATATTCGGCAGAGGAACAGGCAAGAAGCACCTTTACATCCTTTCCCGAATCCTTTAATTCCTTAGCGCAGTAGAGCACATTTAAGGTGCCCTGGTAGTTTGTATTATGGGTCACATATTCGCAATTCCAGGAGTCTCCGTTGAAAGCCTGTGCTGCCATGTGGATGATGACATCAGGCTCTATGTCTTTCATTATCTGCATGAGCCTGTCGCGCTCTAAAATGTCGCAGCGGATGATGGATGTGTCCTGGATTGCCGCCATGCGGCTTGACGCGCTGTTTCTTGCGATGCCGTACACCTCCGCCCCCTCATTTTTATAGCTTTGCATGAAATGCGAGCCGACCATGCCGGTCCCGCCTGTAACGAGAACTTTCATCATATGTCTCTCCTTATTCGTTTTTGAATTCGAGGGGACGCACAATATCACAAATCCCCAGGACAAAAAGTTGTCCCCTTACGGGCTGTATCTCAATAGTATATCAATAAGCGCGTTATAATCAACCGGCTTGCTGATGTAGTCCTGGAAGCCGAGAGAGAGGTACTCTTCCCTGGAGCCGGCGATAGCGTTTGCCGTGATGGCAATGACGGGAAGTGTCTCGTACTTTCCGCCCTTTGCGCGGATCTCCTGGAGGGCCTCCACTCCGTCCTTGTCGGGCATGAAATGATCCATGAGGACCACATCGTAATCATTTTCGGAAATGAGCTTTATTGCGTCATTTGCGTTTGTCGCGGTATCAAGCTTCAGCTTTGACATGGCAAGGAACTTTTCGATGACAATGAGGTTAAGCGGCATGTCATCGACCGCAAGGACACGCATATCCGGTGAATTGATGGTGAGACGCTCGACACCGTCCTCTTTGAGGACCTCGGTGCGCTGCCACGAACCCATCTCCTTTTTGTCTGTCACACGCTGCGGGAGCACCACCGTAAAGGTCGAGCCCTTGCCATAGGTTGAGGAGGCGCTGATCTTTCCGCTCATCTTTTCCACTACCGCGCGGGTTATGGCAAGTCCGAGACCGGTACCCTGGACATTCCTGTTGCGTTTTGAATCCACCCTTTCAAAGGAATCAAAGATCTTTTCCATATCCTCCTCCCTGATCCCGATGCCAGTGTCCCTGACTTCAAAGTGCAGCTCTATCTTGTCCGGAGGTGACTGAAAGCCCGAAACGGATAATGTCACGCATCCGCTCATGGTATACTTGATGCCGTTTGATATGAGGTTTATGAGGATCTGACGGATCCTGTTCTCATCACCGTAGAGACTGTCGGGAAGACGGGGGTCAGCCTTCACGACAAACTCAATGTTCTTGTTGGCGGCCCGGGTATGCATCATCTGATAAACGCCCCTTATGATGCGGCCGAGCGAATATTTTTCATTGGATATCTCGAGCTTCCCGGCCTCGATCTTTTCAAAATCAAGGATGTCATTTACCAGCGACAGCAGCTGGTTTCCGGCCTCGTTTATATAGCCCGCGTACTCCGCGATCGCAGGCTCCTTTGTCTCTCTTATTATCATCTCGTCCATGCCGACGATGGCATTGATGGGAGTCCGGATCTCATGTGACATATTCGCCATGAAATCCGACTTGGCATGGCTTGCCTGTATAGCGCTTTGGCGCGCACGGTCAAGATCTGCCATGGTCCTTTCCATGATGATCAGATTGTTCTGGAAATCCGTATCATCGATCATCTCGACCACATATCCGATGTAGCGCCTCACGCCCGCCACCCTCTTTCTGATGGTGGTGCGGTAGATGAGATCGTTTATTGTGATGATCTTTTCATCTTCCTCCAGGCCCTTTGAAGCCATATCCTTGATCCAAACGATGATCGTATTATAGAGCTCTCCGTCCTTTTTGTAGCCGTCTGTATCCACCCGGATGTCCTTTATCTCCGGAAAGAGCTCCATGGAGTTTTCATTGTAATCCATGAGCCTGAACCTGTTGTCGATGGAGAGGCAGACATAATTCTTTCTTCTTTCGTAAACGGAAATGATACCCGAGGAAATGGTATAGACCTGGATACGGTATGAGATGTACAGATAGATGATGCCGTAGATCACATAGGCTGCGGCCAGCAGGTCTATCGGAAGCCCTATCCGTCTTTCTATAATAAAAACAAGCACAGACACTACCACTCCAAGTCCCAGAAACATGGTGGTATGATAGGTTGCGTTTTTCTTTTTCCTGAAGGCGTAAACAAGGACGGCAACGGACATGAGGGTCTCCAAAAGCAGCAGCATGATATACAGACTATGTCCCGGACCGTAGGTCTTGATAAGATACGAAGCCCCCTTGTAATCTCCAAGCTTCGCATCCTTATAATAAATTCCGATATAGCCGATGGAATTGATGAAGAAAAGCTGCACAAGGTTCAGGATGACAAGACCCCAGACCAGGGGTTTTGGCAGTTTCACCTTGCAGAAGGCCGCATAGGAAAGGATCATGATGAAGGGTATAAAACACCCTATATATACGATCTTATTGGCTAAAAGAGCCTCCTCTATGGTCCTCGAGACCGCAAGGAAGGTATAACCGAAATTGGCGATGCAGACAAAGATCAGAAGCATTATATTGAGCACATTGTGCTGTCTGATGAGAGAAAGCATCATATAAAGCAGGATGCAGGACAGCACCGTGCAGATGACATGATAAATAATAATACCCATTCACATCTCCCTGAAACGAGCGTATCTTTCGCCAATTATCTCTTCAGGCGTCTTTTTGTCCATCTCTTCAAGAAAATCCAGGATCGAACTCTTGAGGTAATCCGAAATCTCATCAATAGATTTTTTGACTCCGTTTTCCTGTTCGGGGATCACCTTGTCAACTATCCGCAGTTTAATAAGATCCTCGGCGGAAATATGCATCTTTTCGGCAGCCTCCTCGGCACGGGAAGCATCCTTCCAGAGGATCGAGGCGTAGCCTTCGGGCGTAAGGATCGAATAGATGGCGTTTTCAAACATCCATACCTTGTTGCCGACAGCAAGGGCAAGCGCTCCGCCGCTTCCGGCTTCACCGACAATGATCGCAAGCACTGGAACCTTTAGCTTTGACATCAGCGCCAGATTCTTTGCTATGGCCTCTCCCTGTCCCCTCTCCTCGGCTCCGACTCCGCAGTAGGCGCCGGGCGTGTTGATGAAGGTGATGATGGGACGGTTGAACTTCTCGGCCTGCTTCATGAGACGGTAGGACTTCCTGTAGCCCTCAGGCATGGGCATGCCGAAATTTCTCTCGACAGCCTCCTTGATATCATAGCCTCTGTACTCCGTGATCACGGTGACAGGACGCCCGTTTAAGAGTGCTATGCCTCCGACGACAGACCTGTCATCACGGTATTTTCTGTCTCCCTTAAGCTCGATGAAGATATCAAAGATCTTTGAGATATATGTCATGGTGGGCACAAAATCAGAGCTTCGGATGATCCTGACCTTCTCCCACTTGGATTTGGTCCCGGATTTAAAGAGCGGCGCATTGGCTCCCGAGAGCGAGATGATCTCCTTTATGGTCTCCGCTCCGGTGGTCTTGTATCTGTCGCAGTGCGAATGGATCATGAAGAAAAGTACCTTTTTCATGACCTTGCGCTCCAAGATACCGTCGATCATGCCATGCTTTTCCATGAATTCAGCGGTCTGGAAGCCGTCAGGCAGTTCCTCTCCTATGGTCTGGCGGATGACTCTCTTTCCCGCAAATCCGATCTCCGCGCCGGGCTCTGCCGCTATGACATCACCGAGCATTGCAAAACTTGCTGTGACGCCTCCCATGGTAGGATCGGTAAGTATCGTACAATAAAGGAGTCCCGCATCTCCGTGCCTTGCCACCGCTGCCGCGGTCTTTTCCATCTGCATCAGGGAAATGAGTCCCTCCTGCATCCTGGCGCCGCCCGAGCAGCAGAATACGAACACGGGAAGTTTTTCTTCGGTAGCCCGTTCTATCATGCGGGTGATCTTTTCGCCCACAACATACCCCATGCTTCCCATGAGGAATCCCGAATCGCAGACGCCTATGGCAAAGGGGCTTCCGAACATCTCGGCCTTTCCGGTTATGACAGCCTCGTTTAAGCCTGTCGTCTCCTTTGCCTTTGTCAGTTTTTCGTCATATCCTTCCGCGCCGAGGGTGTTTTTCGTTTCAAGGTCCGTAAACCACTCCTCGAAGGTTCCTCTGTCGCAGACAGTCCTGAGTCTTTCGCGCGCGGGTATCCTGAAATAGTATCCGCATTCGGGGCATATGAATCTTTTTCGGCGGAGCTCCGGAAGTTCCCAGGTTCTGCCGCAGCATTTGCATGTGTATGTGTTTGTCATTTTTATCTACTCCTGTGGTCAGTGGCTTACGGTATCCGCATATATATTTTGTTCACGGCTCGGACAGTTCTAAGCTCCCCTTCGGCCTGACAGACAAAAATGTCTCCGCCGCTGTTCTGCGTGCAAAAAGCGCACGCAGCCTTCGTGCTCGACATTTTGTCAGCCCTCGGCTCACTAAGAACTGCCGGCTTATTGTTCACAAAACATATATACGGATACCAGAGCAAATTGATTTGATTTATTTATTCCAAAATTATATCACATATCCTGTCTATGTCTTCCAGGGACAGGTCCGGGTATATCGGCAGGGTCAGGACTTCCGAGGCAAGTTTTATGGCCTCCGGGGTTTCACCCGGATCGAGCACTCCCTTGTAGCAGTCAAATTCGCTTGTGAGCGGATAGAAGTACTTTCTTGCAAGGATGTCATGTCCTGCAAGGGCGTCCTTTACCTCGTCACGGGATTTTCCGAATACCTTCGGATCAAAGAATACCGGGAAATAAGCATAGTTTGTCCTCACATCCTTCTGAACGGTGTTTAAGCGGATCCCGGCAGTACCCTCAAGTCTTTTTCTGTATCTTCCGGCACATTTTTCCCTCTTTGCTATATCGTCATCAACACGGCGGAGATTGCAGAGTCCCATGGCCGCACAGAATTCGTTCATCTTGGCATTGCCGCCTACGCCGGTTACGGTTTCGGCATTTCTGATGCCGAAGTTTATGAGCCCGTAGAGCGCCCGTCCAAATTCCTCATCATCAAAGCAGACAGCGCCTCCCTCGATCGTATTATAGACCTTCGTGGCATGGAAGCTGAAAATGGACGCATCACCGAAGGATCCGATGCCCTTCCCCTTATAGGTTTCGCCAAAGGCATGAGCGGCATCATAGATGACCTTCAGATTGTGGCGTTTTGCTATATCCTCTATTGCCTCAGTATCGCAGATGTTGCCGTAGACATGCACAGGCACGATGGCGCAGGTCCTGTCAGTAATAAGATCCTCTATCTTTGACGGGTCGATGGTGCCGGTATCGGGCAGGACATCGCAAAAGACGGGTATGAGCCCGTTCCTTACTATGGCATGAGTCGTTGAGGCAAAGGTAAACGGAGTGGTGATCACCTCTCCTTCAAGCTTTAAGGCCGAAAGAGCATACTCAAGCGCCAAATGGCCGTTCACGGTCAGCTGGATCCTTTCAACACCGAGATAACTTTTAAGCTTTTCCGAAAGCTCACGGTGCTTTGAACCGAAATTCGTAAGCCAGTGAGAATCCCAGATCTCCTTTATTTCCTCCATGTATTCATCTACCGGAGGTATGGACGATCTTGTTACAAGAATCTTTTTATCAGAATTTTTCATTTTTACCACTTCTTCCAGGGCGCTTTACCCTCGTTCCAGAGTTCCTCGAGTTTCTTTTTCTCCCTTTGTGTATCCATGCACTGCCAGAAACCGGGATGATAATAACCCATGAGCTGCCTGTCTTTGACAAGCCGGTTCACCGTCTCCCTTTCAAAGGTCGTGTCATCGCCGTCTATGTAAGAAAAGACATCTCTGTTCAATACCATGAAACCGCCGTTTACTATGGCCTCGTCGGAATCGTCCTTTTCCCTGAAGGAGGTGATCTCTCCGTCGGGAGAAGATTCCAGGACGCCCTTATTCTGCGCTATGCTCACGGTGGTTATGGTCGCGGTTTTCCCGTGCGACTTATGAAACTCAAGGAGTCTGTTAAGATCCACATCGCAGACTCCGTCGCCGTAGGTGAGCATGAACATATCATCATCAATATACTTTTCAACGCGCTTGATCCTGCCTCCGGTCATGGTATTAAGTCCGGTATCCACCACCGACACCGTCCAGTTTTCCGAAGCATTGTTGAGGACGCTCATGCTGTTGTGAGCCAGATCAAACTTCACATCGGCGTTGTGCAGGAAGTAGTCTGCAAAAAACTCCTTGATGACATACTGTTTATATCCCGCAAGAATGATGAAATCATCGTAACCGAACGACGAATAATACTTCATGATATGCCATAATATGGGCTTATCGCCAACCTCTATCATGGGCTTTGGTATCAGATGACTTTCCTCGGAGATCCTCGTACCGAAGCCTCCCGCAAGGATAACTACCTTCATCGCCTCTCTCCTTTCCCCGGTCAGAAAAAATCAGATTTCCGGTTCTTCTTTGGTCCTTAAAAATCAGATCCCGAGTTCTTCCTTCGTCTTCATTGAGAGCTTTCCGTTTCTGACCTCATAGATTATATCACAATTCCGGATCGTGGTAAGCCTGTGCGCTATTATTATCATGGTCTTGCTGCCGGCAAGGGAATCGATGGCCTCCATGACAGCGGTTTCGGTATCGTTATCAAGGGCGGAGGTGGCCTCATCAAGTATGAGCACCTCAGGATCCCTGAAAAGGGCCCGGGCGATGCCGATCCTCTGCCTCTGGCCTCCGGAAAGCTTCACTCCCATGCTGCCGATATTGGTATCAAGGCCATCGGGCTGCTCACGGATAAATTCATCAAGCTGCGCTTCCTTTAATGCCCTCCAGACATCATCATCATTTATATCCTCAGGCGCCACGCCGAAGGCGACATTTGCCCTCACGGTATCGTCGATCATGTAGATGGTCTGCGGGATATAGCCCACAACCGAATGCCAGGCATGCAGATGCTCATAGACATCGATATCATCGGCAAAGATGTGCCCGGTCGCAGGCTTTAAAACGCCAAGGATTATGTCGGCCAAGGTGGTCTTTCCCGAACCTGACGGTCCGACTAATGCCACGGACTTGTTTTTCGGGATCTCAAAGGATACACCGTCAATGATGCGTTTTTCGGGTCTTGAAGGATAGGCAAAGCTTATGCCCTCGCATCTGAGGCCTCTTTGAAGCTCTATCCTTGTCTCGTCCTCATCATCCTCCTCAAGAGCCTGTCTTAAGGACTCTATGGCTTTAAGGTCATTATATACCGCCTCAAGGGAGGGTTTATTGAACATGATGGTGCCGACATAACCGCTGATACGGTTGAATGACGGAAGCATCCTGATCGCGGCCACAGCAAAGACCGAGATCACGGGGATGAAATTTTCCATCTCGCCGCCCAGATAAATACGGATGGCAATAAAGCCCAGAAGACCGCAGATACAGACTGTCTCCATGATCGGGCGTGGGGCGATGCTAAGGACTGCCTGGCGTCTCTGAACGGATACAGTCTTTTTATAGTTATCATCGTAGCTTTCAAGGAAGTACTTTTCCTTATTGGCGACCTTGATATCCTTTATGCCCTGAAAAGCCTGAAGGAGCCACTTGCTTGTAAGCGCGCCAAGTTCCCGGTTTCTCTGGCCGTACTGGGTAAGCTTTTTTCTGAAGATACCCATGACCACGAGAAGGAACAGGGCCATCAGTACAAGGATCATAACTGTCGTGCCCACATCCTGCATCAGAAGGAAAGCCACCAGGAAGGCGCAGGTACAGGCTTCCGTCGCAAGCTGTATAACTGAAAGCACAACATTGAAAAAGCCCGTCACATCGGAGGAGCAGTTCCTGATAAGCTCCGATACATTGTGATCCACATGAAAGAGGTACTCCTGGCTTAAGTAGCACTGCATGATGCGGTAGGATACCCGTCTCTGATTGTTGTAGGTGTATCGGTACTGGAGATTATACATGAAGAGAATATAGATATTTTTGATGATATAAACGGCAATAAGGGCAAGGGCCGCAGCAAGGACATAGGTCCGCACATCCGCTATGCCGAAGGTCTTGCCGATAAACCGCAGATATTTATTGGTGTGGATCACCTCGGGGTCAGTGACGATATTGACTAAAGGCAGCACGGCCGAAACGCCCAGGGTCTCAAGAAAGGCCCCTCCTATGATCACGAGCATCAGTATGAAGAGCCTGAACTTCTGCCCGCGGTCCAGTATGTAATTGATCTTTTTTAACATGTAAATGCCCATGAAGTCCCGTCGTCCTCCTCTATGACATTCGGTCGTCTGTCAACAGTCATTTCCAAACCGGTCCGTCTCAAGAATTTCGACCGGACCGACGTTTTTATTATACAAAAATGCCTCTTTGTGGCCTTCAAAAACCTCCGAAGATCTCGGGGGAGATGTCAGGACATAGTCCCGGCGCTCAAGGAGCCTGACGGCTTTGCCTATATCACGCACCTCGTAACACATGTGATAAGGCCCCATGCACCTTGATGCAGGATCGTTTTTATTATCAGGGCAGAAAAGCTTAAGCCGCCCTTCCGTGTAACGGTTTCTCAAAAAAGCGAGCTTCACTTTGCGGAAGCCGTCATATATGATCTCACCCTCGGGCACCCAGCCAAGCCTGCGGAAGCTGTCGATCGATGCGGCAATATCAGCCACCTCAAGGCCCACATGATGCGGCCTGCCTCCCCTGTCAAAGAACATCGAAAACTCGATCCTCTCATGCTTCCTGTCTTTTTTTAGGTCCTCCCACTGCGTATTAAGAAGCGGCGGATGCTCTTTTCCCGAAGGGTCCTTTGCCCCGGGCGTCTCGTAACGGACCTCCTCAAGCTCAAGCTCGTCAAAGCAGTAATCATAGAGGTTCATCTCAAGAATATAAGCCAGATCCGATGAATACTGCTCCGTTTCGGCCATATAATAACCCCAGGAAGCGCACCGGTGTATCCAGTCTATATCTTTCAGATAGATGATCCCCGTGAAGGTGTTGTCCTCATCTATGGCCCAGTATCTCGATCTGTCGCTTCCTTCGGCCGCTGCAAGCCACCTTTTCCAGCCGCCAAGCGTAAATGCGGAGTTTTCGGGTCTGAAACCTGTTTCGGGCTCGGACCTGCTCCGGTTCATTATTATCTTCAGGTCATCTTCGCTGATCATTCGAAGCGAAACCGCCATCTTTATAATCCTCCGGCTGTTTTAATACTCAAAGTCACAGCTTTCGTCAAATTCCTTAAAGGACATGAGACGCTGATCCCTCTTTCCCACTGTCAGCAGGTCAAAGGAATTTACGGGCCAGTCGATCCCGATGTCCGGATCGTCAAACCTGATGCCGGTATCGGTGTCCTTGTCATACTCTCCGGCGCACTTATAGTTGACAAGGGAATCGTCGGACAAAGACATGAAGCCGTGAGCGCAGCCTTCGGGGATCACAAGACCCGTCCTGTTTTCCTGAGTCAGATACCAGCCTTCCCATTTTTTGTAGGTGGGGCTGTCTTTCCTTAAGTCCACCACCACATCATACACCTTACCCCGTATGACATTTACAAGCTTTTTCTGGGGATGATGCAGCTGGAAATGCATGCCTCTGACCACATTCTTTAAGGAGCAGGTAATAAAATCCTCCGAATCGGCAAAATCAATGCCGTTTTCAGCGAATATCTCCTTCTCAAAATACTTTATGAAATTGCCCCTGTTGTCCTCGGACACAAAGGACTGAACGGTATAAACGCCTCCGATGGAGGTTTCTTCGAAAACAAATCTGCTCATGGTTTTTACAGTTCCTCCTAGCAGTCAAACAAATCATCCAGGTTTAATACCTTTGCTATATGTTCGGTATGCGCCGTTCCTTTTATGCCATCAGAACAGATCATTATAAGTTTCAGCGCATCTTTCGTTTGCGTTTCCCGCCGAAAACAATTTATTTTGTTCAATAGATTCTTCTCGTCTTCGGCCGTCAGGGCTATAGGCGTGTCAGTAAACTTTTCCTCACACAGATCAATTATTCCGTCCGCCCGCTCAATCACCAGATCGATTTGAGCACCATCCTTCTTTTGATCGCTTGTCCATGGGTATTCAACCGTTCTGACACCCGATATTCCCAGTGCACCCTTTATCTGCTCGAAATGATATAAACACAACACCTCGAAAGCATGCCCTCTCCAGTTATAATATTTTCCGGATTCACTTTTGAAATCTTCAAATCTTTTGACCCTGCCAGTAATATCAGTTTCAAGAAAGTAATAGTAAAAAAGCAAAAACGGATCTACCAACTGCAGACGAAGAGGATGACCCTTTGCGTGTACATCTGCACTTTCATGAACATATCCACACTTAACCAGATCATCAACAGCCCTGGAAAATGTCCCATGCGGGATATTTGTCATTTCTTCACATTCTGCTTTAAGCATCCCGTAATATCCGGTCGACAAGCTTCTCATGATGTCATCATACACTGTAGATTTTTTCAGCGTTGCCTCCAGCAGTTTTTTTGACTCATTACGAAGCAATGCATGATCATCAAATATTAAGGCATCTATATTCTGTGAGAGACTTTCATCAGGATTTAAGAGTTCAAAAAAATACGGAAGTCCGCCAAATACCATCTGACATTCAGCTATCTGCTTATTCGACCATCCAAATCCCCTGTCATCCATAAACAATTTCGTCTCTTTAAGGGAAAACGGTTTGAGAAAGATCTGGCATGTGACCCGATCATACAAACTCCCCGAGTCTTCCAAAACATTTTTTATTATCCAGGATGTAGCACTTCCGCATATTATGAACAGGAAATTATTATTTATTGTCCCGCATCTGTTCCAAAACTCTCCAAAGGCTTCCAGAAAATCCGAGCGAGGCGTAGCAAACCACGGAAATTCATCAAAAAAAACGATGCGTTTTCCGTGGGCAGACAGCCGAATATCTTCGGATCCTAATATCCTTTCCAACCTTGAGAAGGCTTCAAACCAGTTCTTTGGAATCTGTTTTACCGCATCTCCTACTTCGATCAGTCTTTGATGAAATGATTTCAATTGTGTTCGGGTATTGCCGCCTTCTACGCCGGTAGCCCGAAACGCAAAGTAATCTGCAAATGTCTGCTCAACTAAATAGGTCTTTCCCACACGCCTTCGACCATATACACAGATCAATTCAGACTTTTTCGTTTTTTCACATCGTTTAAGTTCGTTAACTTCTTTTTTTCTTCCAATGATCATGTTTGCCATCCAGTTTTTCATGTAATGACAGTATCCTCGAACAGGATTATATCATCGTGTCCAAATATATGCAATATTTCAGCTATATTTGGACGCAAAGAGCAAAAAAATATAATCTCGTCCAATTTAACGCGAATTTTGATCATTTTTCACTCCGCACAGACGATCGGTTTTTCAGGATCTTTTTTCAACTTACAGTTCCTTAACCCACAGTCCGTGGAGATTGCAGTATTCGTAGACGGCAACCGCGCTGTCGCCTGCAGATAATATAAACTCAGCCGCAGGCTCGTCACCCGGCTTCAGATATCTGACCTGACATCCGTTCTTCGTCTCAAGCGCGATAAACTGGATATAATGCTCCTCCATCATGGGGTGCTTTACTTCCCCGATCTGAACCTTGACTGCATTCCCTTCCGTCTGCACAAAGGGGACATGCTTCTCATACGCCCCGTCCGTGGCTCCGGGCTTAAGTTCCTTCATCGGCTCGCCGCAGCAGGATACGGGCACACCCGAATCATTCAGCTTTGTAATGATATTCCCGCAATGCTCACATCTGTAAAATTTCATATCTGTGGTCCTCCTATATACTTTTATATGCTCTTATTATACTCTTATATATTTCTGTCAAGCTCTTTTTGCAATCTATTCTTTCTTTTGCAGAACTCTCACGGCATAGGAACAGACCGGAATGACTCCGCATTTTCTTTTCTCCGCCGCCTCCGTCACCTTAAATACAAGGCGTTTTGCTATTCCCCGGTCGCTGTATGCCGGATCCACCTCTGTATGATATATGGTGAAGTCTTTCCCGTCATCCCTGTAATCACATTCTCCGATGCAGATTTCACCAAGAAGGGCGATGCTGCGGAAGTTTTCCTCATCGAGCTCTATCTTTACATCATGATTATACACGATATCAAGAGCCCCTGAAGGACATTTCTTCACGGTCTGCCAGATATCCGGATTCTTACCCCTGCTAAGGTCGATCCAGGGTCTCCTCCCAAATTCAAACACCCCGGGACACCCTGTGACACACCTTTTGGCATGAAAGCATTTATCCGAATCCCAGAACACGGTTATATCATCATTTTCATAGAGTCTGTGCATAATGGTTACCTACAGCAGCCAAAATTTCTTCTTCACACATCATTCCCGGTAGAAACGCCTGCCATGGCGTCTTTTAGGTTCTGCAGTGTGGTCTGCGCTATGGCTGCAAGAGCCTCCTTTGTGTAAAAGCCCTGGTGAGAAGTGATCATGACATTGGGGAAGGAAAGAAGCCTTGATGTGACCGAGTGCTGCATGATCTCATCGGACCTGTCCTCATACACATTTCCCGTCTCCTCTTCATAAACATCAAGTCCCACACCCAAAAACTTATTCAGGCGGATCCCCTCAATGAGGTCGTTTGTGCTGATGAGCGCACCCCTTGAGGTATTGATGAGGATCACATCATCCTTCATCTTTTTGATGGACTCAATATTGATCATATGATAGGTATCATCCGTTAAGGGACAGTGGAGAGAGATCAGATCGGATGTGGCAATAAGCTCATCAAGGCTCACATATGTCACATACTCCTTTAAGGCCTCATTTTGGTACATATCATAGGCTATGACCTTCATCCCAAAGCCCCTGCACTGCTCGCACATATAGGCTCCGATCTTTCCTGTCCCGACGATCCCCGCAGTCTTTCCCCTCATGTTCACCCCGCGGAGGTTCTTTAAGCTGTAATCATTCTCCCTGACCTTGTTGTAAGCCTTGTAAAGCCTCCTGTTTACCGCAAGGGCAAGACCCATGGCAAGCTCTGCTACAGCCTCCGGCGAATAGGCAGGAACGCGCTTGACCATGATGCCAAGCCTCTTTGCCGCATCAGTATCCACATTGTTGAAACCTGCACAGCGCATGAGCACCGCCTTCACCCCGGCATTCTTTAGTACCTTTAGGGTCTCCTCACCCACATCGGCGCTCACAAAGGCACAGACTGCATCATAACCCTTTGCCAGCACGGCACTTTTCGGGTCAAGCTCATGCTCGATATAATCGATCTCCACCTCCGGAAAATCCGCAAGCTCCGGATCAAAGGATTTCATATCATAGGTTTTTGCTGCGTAAAATAATAATTTCATCGATAAAGATCCTCCTTTGTTGTAAGTCAGTATCGCTTATATGATCACTACATCCATATTTCCTTCAGCAAGATAGTCCCTGATCTTAATAATATCACTTCTTTTGGGTTCATCAAATCTCCTGAAGGGTCTGCCCAAAATCTGATATTTTTTTGCAGCCAGATTGTGCACTCCGAATATCTCAACACGAGACGGTCCGAAATCCTGTATCAGTTTTTTTATGAGTACAAGATTATCATGATCGTCCGTAAAACCGGGAACTATAGGAACCCTGAAAACGATCCTGTCTTTAATATCTTTTAAAAGATCCAGATTTTTAAGGTAAATATCAACATCCCCGCCAATCGTCTCCCTGCACAATGTCCTGTCAAGGATCTTCACATCAATAAAACAAAAGTCGGCATACCTCCTGATAAGATCCAACCCCTCATTTTGATTATAAAGGCATGTTTCAAATCCGATGCTGATATCATCCTGCTTCAACATTGTGCAGATATCTGCCAGAAAATCCACATGCAAAAGGGGTTCGCCTCCGGAAAATGTCACACCGCCGCCATTTTCATAATAAATCCGATCCTTCAGGATGATCTCCATCAGTTCTTCCGGCGAATAATAATTCCCAAAAGACCTGACAGCCCCAACCTGACAATTTTTATACAGCTTCTCTGCTTCAATATAGGCTTTTCCCGGACATTTACTGCTTAGAATACACTCTTTCCCACTCTTAATACACCGCGTTTCATCCACATAATAAAAAGGAGCATTAATAAGATTTTCGGGATTGGCACACCACGGGCAGTGCAAGGGACAGCCCTTTAAGAAAACCGCAGTTCTGATACCCTCACCATCGTGAAGGCTGAAACGCTGTATATCAAGAAGCTCTTTCATAGCGCTCTGCTCTCTCTATCAGATAGTCCTGATACTCTTCAGGCAGTTGAACAAAATATGCGTTAAATCCCCATACCCTGACGATCAGATCGGGAAAGTCCTCCGGATTTGCTTTTGCCTTCCTTAATTCATCAGCTGAAATACAGTTTAACTGCAGCTGAAACATTCCCTGCTTAAATCCCTGCCTGAGCATATAAATAAACTTTTCTCTCTGCATGGTGTCATTGATCAGCGCCGGTGACACAAGCATATCGACAACATTGCCATTAAATCCGGCATTTCCATAATCGAGTCCTGCAGCAAAACTGATCAGACCAATATGATCCGATGCATGGTCATTCGAAATATGGACGGCGAACGGATCGCCCTTCCCTCTTCCATCAAATGAAGCCGGATAATCAGTCGAATTCATGATATAGTGCGGAGAACTCAGGCCGATCTTTACCCTTCCGTTGAACCTGTTCCTGTATTCCGAAACCATTTTCCGTATTCTTCCCGTTATCATATTTACCATCGAAACAACAGCCGGATCGTCTGTCCCATACATCTTTGGCATACCCGATAACAGTTCCCTTACATCCGCACGCCCCTTGAAATTACTTCTCCTGATCCTGTCAAGTTCCTGTAATGAAAAAATATGATCCTCATAAACAAGCTTTTTTATGTTCATGATCGAATTAACGGCATTTCCCATCGCAACCGTCAAAAGTCCGTAATTATTTGATCTTCCTCCGCCACAGGCAGCATCCATGTGCCTGGATCTGGCAGAAGAATTAAACAAAGAGATAACCGGATCCTCCTCCCACTCAATACCATCAATATAATCAAGAATCTCTTTTACATGTTTTTCCAGCCCGTCAAAATAAAGATCCATAAAAGCCTCGAAGGAATCCGGCTCTTTCTCCTTAATACTGCCGGAGATAATATCAAACGCCTCCAGGCAGTTAATGGAAACAATATTATTCTGTTCACAGCCCTCACCCGGCATCGGTTCCCAACAGGCCGAAGTCGTATAACCATAGGCCTCCTCTTTTGAATAGCCAAATTCAAGCATACAGGGTATCACGACATCATCATTTGAGATCAGCGGACTGCCGTTTTCCGCCATAATAAGATCGGTGATCTTTTCCCAGAGCTGATCCGGTGTTTTGGATGAGATCCTTATGAGAACCTTTGGATCAGGCAGATCCAGTTCCTTTACAGCATCCAAAAACAATCCTGTAAACCTGTTGGTAAAATACCCTCCATCCTCAGTATTTCCACCTAAGATAATGATCTGCCCCGTATCACCCATGAGCGCATTGCTCTTCAGGCAATAATACTCATGAAGGTTTCGCAGAAAATCCTTAAGAATCCCTTTTAACTCTTCATCAGTTCTTTTATCATCCGAAAACCTGTCCAATACAAGATCCAGTCTTCCCAGCCCCACCAGAATATGCCCAGTCTGCCATTGGATGGCATTTATCAGCAGGATCCTCTGCAAAGCCCCTTCAAGCGTATCCGCCTTTTTGGTTTTCGTATCCTGCAGATTACGAATGATAAGATCCTTATTTTTAAGCTCTGACGATCCGACAGACGCAATTATCCTCTCTGTAAAGCTTTCAATATAACCGATCAGAGAATCATTAGACAGTGAAAAAACCTCACCCTCATTCATTTTCAAATCCTCAAGGGAATTACCGATTATCTTTGAATAATCCACACAACAGTTTCCCAAAATCTTTCCCTTAAGTTTTAATGTGACACACTCATCTACAGGATAAACAAAGAGACTGTCAGACTGACCCGGTCTGATCCTGACCTTTTCAAGCATCTTGCCGATTGCAGAAACCTTATCCCTGCCTTTGATCACATGAATATGCGGAAATTCTTTCAGAACATACTTTAATGCCCTGCCGGTTCCCCATTCACGCTGATGCTTGTAAAAAAGGATGAAAGCATAAAAGCATTTTCCCTGAAACAGATTTCCGTATTTTTTATAGATATTTATCAATAATGAAAACAGTTTTTTCATTTTTTGGGATTTCCCCGCCTGTCACGCGCCAATATTATCAAAAGATCATTTGTTTTGTCCGAATCCTCATTATACAGATTTTTAACTTCTTTTCCAAATTCCGTTTCATAAAAATCATCCTTTTCAGAAAAACTTCTCCTGTCTATGAACAGATAGTCCGGCAGATCATGATTTTTGTCATAGTAATCCACCCACTGGTGTCCACAGGTGATCGTGGTGTTGTATTGGGGCTGCACCAGCTCACCGTTGAAATAGAAGAAGGAAACAGATTCGGATCCGATATATGCGTATGTTTTGTCACTTTCCGTAATGCTGTTTATATACTCTGTCCCGGCATTCTTTGAATCAACAGCCTCTCCGTAATTTCGGATACCGCGCAGGATAGCAGTCTCGCATTCACTTCTTTTTTCAAATATATTGGCAGGCTTCGTGCCATCCACACGCACAAAATATGCCTTTGAAAAGATCAGTTCAAAAACAAACAAAGCCACTGCGGCACTCTTAAACACAGCATAAGGATCCCTGCTCAGAGATCCGTCAGTGTTTTCTGCTTCACAACATGCATAAATAATAAATGCCAGTAAGGAAAGCTCAAGATACAAAGCATTTTCTTTTAATCCAAGATTGGTTCCGGCAAGGGCTCCGATGTATGTTCCGATACCCATAATAAAAAACAGCCAAAACACCTCAACTTCCTTTTTGTTACCGGGAATAAAAAAGACAGTCATGGGAATAATGACCATATATCTTTCCAAAAGACCAAACGGTCCGCTGGGCCTCAATCCGGTCAGATTCAGACCCATGATCAGTATCAACATAAAAACAATGTAAACATACGGTACCGCATTCTTTTTTCCGGACCTTAATAAGGGAATGCTTAATACCACAGGCACAGCAAACAATCCCACACATCTGATCATGGTCTTTACCAACTCTTTCCTGTTTTGCAAAAAGGAGAAGAGTCCGGAATGATCTCCCGAATCCAATACTCCCCGTATGTTTGATATCAATTCATTCGGAGACATATAACGCAGAAGCCATATCACCACAATAAGAGCAAGTGCCGCACAGGTACCTAAAAAGATCACTAACGACTTGATGCTTTTTCCTTTTGATCCATATATACGGAAAAGAATGATATAAACGATCACAGGAAGAGTGATAACCATGGTCGGGTAGGCAAAAACAGCCAATGCATAAGAAATTCCGGATAATACCAAAGATATAAAAGAATCCGTTTTCTTTCCCTTCCAGATATCAAACAACAAAAGGACCGATATAACCATAAAAATGACAGCGTTAAACCCGTACTCCATGCTCTGTATTGATCTCGGGAGAATAGTCGCCACCGCTATCGCCGTCAGAAAAGCGGTTCTTTTGGAATAATATCTGTTAATTACGATAAAACAAAAAGATGCCGTCAAAAACTGGACTAAGACCGAGCAAATCCTCAGATACAGCATCAAATATGACATATCCGGAGAAAACAGGGCAAACAATCTCACTAAGGGAACTGACAAACACATGCTGGTCTGATAAACATCCCATATATCCCTCAGAAGTACCGCTCCTTCACTGATCCTGTATGTCATAAAGATAAGACATTCTTCATCGATATCTTCACCTATACGAATCTTCAGATATGCTGCCAAAAGTGTAAAGATCATCAATACTATATAAACCTTGCTTTTACTGATCTGAAGAGCTTTTTTCACAATCTGTTTTCCTTTCTCCCTTATACTCCCTTACGATATCCCCCACCGGCATCAAAAATTATCCCTTATATTTACTTCGTCCGCCATTCAAAATTGCAAACAGGCGCGGCAGATACTTCCTCACTACTACAGCCGTCCCAAACATTATCACTGAAGCTATAAAAACTCCCCCAAATGTATTGATCATGGCTGAGCCGGTGACCGGCGGAAGGAAAATCTCAAACAGCTTATTGACAAATCTTTCAACATGAAAATGGATCGCATAGGCAAAGAAGAAGGTTCCGGAAATAACGGGATATTTGAACTTCCTGAAAAAATCCACTGCCATCCATAAGCCGATTATTATAATTAATGCCGAGACCGCCGTAAAAAGTCTGTATTTACCATTCTCTTGAAAAAGATAATAAAGTATTATCCCACCAGGAAACAATATCCCTCCAAAAAATTCCTGCAATTCTGTCATCTTCAGATTAACCAGCGAAAAATGATGAATTGCCATCCATGCCCCGGCCATAAAGAAAAACATCCCAAAATATCCTTTTTCATTAAAAAGCCAATCCAAAAACCGGATTTTGGGAACATATACAGTTACGATCAACTGAATACACAGTACCACTACACCTAAGTACCTGTTACGAAAAAGACCATATATAACCGGCGAAAGGATAATAAGCACCATTATGCACGCTATATACCAAAACCTCGCATTATACTTATACAAAAAAATGCCTTCAAACAAACTCCGCCACGTCCAGTCAAAGCCTTCAAACTGATCGCGATGCGCATTAAACACGGATAGCATCGGTGCAGCTGCAGCAAAAACGGTCCAGATAAGGTTCCATAAAAGATAAGGTATCAGCAAACTGAAAACTCTTTTTTTCAGTGTATTTTTATACCAGCCAAAAAAATCTTTTACACCACCTGTTTTCACATTTCTGAACAGCAGAAATCCGGTCATAAAAAAAAACATAGACATAGCTATGATTCCCGAATACTTCAAAGCAAAATCAATTACCGTCCTGCTGACTGCGGAACAATCCGGATAATCCGAGTATCCGGTAGAATGATTAAGCGTTATCAATACCGCGCAAGCCAGGCGGATATATTCAATTTTCACGCTTGAACTTTTCTGTATTTCGCTCAAATCTTATCCTCTCAAGGCTGCGAAATTCGGATATGTGATCATTTTTTTTCAGTCTTTCATTTTGGGTTCCGGCCCTTTCTGCCGAGTAAACCCCCCAGCATAAAAATAGTGTTAGATTCCGGCAGATATCAACCTGATCAATCTTCCATCAATATCCGGTTCTCAACAAATTCCTTAAAGCGCGGGAGACTTAATGATATCACTCCGCGTTCCCTGACATCAATGATCCTTTTTTCTTTCAAACGGTTTCTTGGAACTGACCATTGGCTGTGAGTGGATTTAGTGATCTCCAAAAGCTCGGTTACGGGCATGTTGTCTTTTTTTATTATGAAGCTTAAAAACCACCTATCTTTGGGCGCCAGCTCACTCCAGATCTTTTTGTAGACCTTTTCAAATAACACATCATCCAGGTATCTGAGTACATCATCAGTAAGGATATGTTTGTCAGAATCCCAAAGATACTTTCCCAGAGCCTGGTACGCGTAGGCATATCCTTTGGTCAGAAAAGCGGCTTTTTGTGCTTCATCAAAGGAAATCCCCAGGGTTTTCATATAATCATCACGGATATATGTAATATTAAGGGGTGTCATTTCATATTTGGATGCTCTCCAGAAAAATGTCAGACCATCTGTATTTTCAAGACTTTCTATATCCTCATACAGGCCGGCCGCCAAAAGATAGATGGGGAGTTCCTTTCGTATGAGTATCTGAAACTCCTGTATGAAATGAATGATCCCCGGAGTTTTGTGTGCCTCATCAATCGAAACCATTAATCTGACTTTTTTCTTTTTCAATTCTTTCAACAGGACTTCCAATGCATGATCCGCACTGGCGACAGGACTCTTTCGTGACAGTCCGGTCCCTATTCCGAAAGCAGAAAGATTGAGATTGGTATCCACGAACTCGGTGACAAACCCGACACAACTGTATAACTCCGCCACCAGCTTGACGATCATATCCGAATCCGGGGCCAGATTCACAACAACCCAATCCTTTCTGTCCCGGAAATGGCGCTCTATGGCAGTAAGTGTTACGGTTTTGCCTGTTCCCCTTATCCCGGTAAGCTTAAAAGCCTGCTCGTCCGGTTCATCACTTTCGAAAGCCTCTACGATACTGTCAATAATGCTGTTTCTGCCAAGATATCTCGCCGGTATCTTTCCAAAGCTGATTGTATAAGGATTCTTTTTTTCCATGTAAACCCGTCTTCTTTACCGTAATATAAAATCAAAAGCTTTATATAATAGTATATAATTTAATATAATTCACGCACAGATATATAATAGTATATAATCCAATATAATTCAATATAAAACTGTCATATATCTCTATTCCTCACTGTTTTTCAGTTCATACCGTTTTCCCCTGTATTCTATGACAGGCAGATCGGCAGTCACCAGATTCTCCCTCATGTACAGCTTTGAGGCCTTCGGAAGCTGTGTCTCCACCACCCTTTTGTCCTGCCTCTCCACAATCCTGTTTGCAGCACTTCCCAAAACAGCGATAATCCTGTTTAATGTCCTGAAGGGTGTGAAACTGTCATAGAACCGCAGTGCGATGATACTGCTTTCATCATCAACGGGAATAAAATATGCCAGGATCTGAAGCCTGTCCGATACATGGTTGAGCCACATATTGGGAAAGCGGAATGTCAGGTTTGTGGTTTTGATGATGCTTTCTTCGGCGCTCTTCGGAGTCTGCCCATAATCTGTCTCATTGTTGGCGCTCGTACGCAGGGTGATGTCATCAAGCCACTCCACCTTCGGTCCGTTTGCAAGTGTCTTTCCCCCTCGTCCGATGGTAGTCCTGTGGACAAAGGCCAGATGAGACACATCCAGCTGGTTTTCGATCACCCTGGAATAATGCACCCTCCACAGATCCTCGATCTCATCATATCCGAATGCCGGATCGGTAATGATATCAAAAACCTCCGGCTCACCGTCAGGCCGGCCATCACCGTACCAGACAAAAATGATATCCCCGATCTCACGCACCTCATAATGCTTCAGCTGAAACCTTCCGAAATCCTTTGCAGAAGCCTTGCCCTCGGACGGAACACGGACACATTTCCCGGTCAGATCATATTCGATACCATGAAACGGGCACTGAATATGTCCATCCTTCACACAACCCCCGCCAAGAGATGCCCCCCTGTGAGCACAAATATCCGTCACACAGCCGAGATCACCCTTCTCATCCCTGAAAAATACAAGTTCCTCTCCAAACCTTCTTGCAGTAACGGCCTTTCCTCTGCCGACCTTCCGTGATGAAAGCACCGCATACCATTGATCCCTTATCATTGTATCCTCCCGAATT
>JAILOK010000041.1 GCA_024690825.1 Lachnospiraceae bacterium
TTTTTTTCCAGATACTCCACATAACTTTTTGCATCTAAGATTCCCCTGTCACGGAGCACATAATACTCGCTCCACGCATCGCCGCCCTCTGACTCGGCCTTTTTTATCGCACGTGCAGCGATCAGTTTGCGTGACAGAAACTTTGCCTCATCCCATCCCGTGATATATGAAGTCACGGATCTGTAAGCATCAAGGAGGCGTCCGGCTGCTTCTTCAAATACAGGATCCATATCCTCTTCAAGAAACAGGTTCGGATGAAGGCTCATTTCACGGTAAGCATATCCTTTGTGTACAACAACAAGTCCCGTATAGTTTAACAACTCCGCTGCATGCTCTGCAGTTTCCTTTCCGAAGCTGCTGTCCGTGGTCGCAAATACCGCTGCCGGTTTTCCCGCCAGTTCGTACCGGTGTGCCCAGTACGCGATCCGGTCTATCACATTTTTTGCCGCTGCAGACATATCGCCCATATATACGGGAGAACCAAAAAACAGGATGTCACTTTGCAGCATCTTCTCTTTCAGCATCGCCATGTCATCCTGCTCATCAAGAGGACATATCCCGCTTCTGAAACAACTTAAACAGGAACGGCAGTAATCCGAGCGGATCATGTCCGCAGTGATCCTCTCATATGAGATCTCCTCCCCTTCTCCTTCGGCTTTTTCTATCAGCTTCCGCGCGAGTTTGTCAGAATATGAGGCAGTTTTTGATCCTTCACCCGCCATGGAACCGATAAAAGAAAACACCTTTATCACGCCAGATTACCTCCCTTTCTTAAATTCAGTCTCTTCCTCATCCCATTCCATCATTATACCGAATCCCGGGGCAAAAACAATGACACCGAAAAAGCATCGATCAGGCGGCTGCCCGGCCAAAAGAGAAGTCATATATCATATTTATGTGAAATCGGATATAATAACCTACATGGTCAAAAACAGTGAGCTTTACAGGAGAATGATATGAGCGATAAAGAAATGAACAGGCCGGGTTTTGAGCAGTTCCTTGTTAATGTCAATAAATTCATCGAGGAAGAGGCCGCCAAAAAGAACAAGGAAAGAAGCTATATCCGCTTATTCCGTCCGTATAATACAAACAAGATAAACATCATGGGATCTTTTGAGAAGGCGATCGAAAAGGAATCAGACGCTCCCAGATTTACCGTTTCAAGCAAAAACAGTTTTGGCATGATCGCCAAGGAACAGTTTTCAAACTACTGCTTCCTTCATTCAGAACACCGCCGGGTATTTGATGATTTCGATGCGTTCAGTGCCTATGTATCCGAAAACCATGCACATTTCGTTCTCGATGACGAAGAGGTCGGTAATGTCATTTCAAAGCTCACCGAATTTAAGGATGATGAGACGGGACTGCGCGTGTTAAAGGATATATTGAAAGCCGGAAACGGAGACGAAAGAAAATCTGTATTCAAGACAACGCTGCAGAAGGCGCTGTATGCGAGATGCCTGATGGTCGCCTATTATTCCTGCGGACTCACCCTGTACGGAGATGCAAAACAGACGGAGGATCTTAAAAATGTACTTGCCGGACTGGACCCCGCTCTTTCGCTCGGCATCGAACACATAGAAGAAAACGAATTAAAGGACAGAAAAGGTTTTAAGAAGCTTGTGATCAAGGGCGTTCCCTCAAAAAAAGCCTTTGAAGGCCTGAATGACCCCAAAATCCCTGTTTACAGGATCAGGGAAAAAAACAACAGGCTGTTTTTGAGCAGCAATAAAAACGACAGGCCTCTCTCTTATTATTTTGACAGCGAACTGAAATTTATCATTGACAAGGACAACCGTAACAAAGTCCTGGACATTCTGAAGGAGGATAAGCAGACTGTAGTACACGAAACACCGGATGGCTTCATCGTCAAATATTTTCCCTGCAAAGATACAAAAGAAGATATCGACAAGCTTGGCCTTTCCTTCACATATGATGCCGGAAAGGGAGAGGTATCCATAATCAAGGACGGCGGCATATCTTTTTCGAACATCTACGATTTCCTCTACGAAAGACTCAATCATTATAAAAACAGCGCCGGAGCGCTTTATTCGGGCGTGATCCCCCGGCTTACGAAGGTTGAATACAGGGAACCGTCCATGGATAATGCGACGGTGGAAGGTCTTTTCCTCCATCTTGGAAGAACCTCCTTCTTTTCCATGAAATCTATGGGACGGGCAGTGGCCGTCTCCCACCCCTTCATGAATAACGAATTTGATTTCGGCGCTTACAAAGGAAGTGTAATAAGCATTACCGACGCGCTCGACGAATACGAGATACTGATCCAGGATGAATATTATGAGAAGATAAAGAAACTTGATAATGATTATGCCCCGCGCGAAAGCCGGACCTACAATAAAAAAATCCGGGAAGATACGGAAATTCTCAACAATTATCTGGACTATTCGCTTGCCCAGCATAATATAAACATATCCGGCAACCTGATAACGGAAGACGGTGTGTGTCTGTATACGCTTCGCGGCGGGGACATAGAGGATTCCGGAGATTTTTACCCGTCAGTGAACGGAGGAAGCGAGATCTATGACAAAGATGTCGATTTCTACCGAAACTCCGTGGAAGAAGACATCCCCTCCATCAGATATTCAACGGAACATATCTACTTCGGACAGGAACTTACAAGAGAGGCTATCGCAGAGCTCGGTCTGATCGATGATTCGCATGTATGGGATTTTTACGGTCTGACATGCATGGGCCAGAAGCAGGCCCAGAAAAAGCACCGCATGTGCTTTCATTTCAATGTCATAGGCGAAAGACGATGCATGGACAAGTTTGAGCACATAGCCGAGCAGAAAAAGAAATCCGCTGAAAACTTTGAAAGCAAGGCGCTTTACGGATACAGATTCGAAACACATCCAAACAGATGGCACAAAGCGGGCTCTTTTATTATAAACCTGCTGCTGCCCGCCTTGATCGATAATAAGGACACCATCGTATGGCTTTCCGTGTTCATCATCTCATTTTTCATATACAAAAACGCCTCCGGAAACGGGATCGAAGATATACTCTCGCTGATGTTCGTCATAGCTTCAGCCGTCATGATCCTGTACAGGGTTTATAACCATATGGTCCTCAGGAAACACGAAAAGATGGTAAACATGATCATCAACGATGCAAACATTCTCGATGTCAGAACTATCTGCGCGAATATATGCAAAAAGCTTAACATCAAAGACCAGATACATATGGATAATGTCTTGAGACTGCTGACTCTGATGAGACTGAGCGATTTCTTTACTGACCGCGGCGACCGGTAACGGATGATACCGGTGTTTACCCCAAAGCGACATCCAGGGCCATCATCAGGCTGAACCCTATGGCAAAAGAAACCACTCCGATATTTGAATGTTCTCCGGCGGACATCTCGGGGATCAGCTCCTCAACCACCACATAGAGCATGGCCCCTGCCGCAAATGATAAAAGATACGGCATCGCCGGTATGACAAGACCCGCAAGTACGACAGTCAGGCCGCCGAAAACCGGTTCGACGGCGCCCGACAGGACTCCAAGCCAGAAAGATTTCGGTTTGCTTTTTCCCTCCGCGTATAAGGGCATGGAGATGATCGCGCCCTCAGGGAAGTTCTGTATCGCAATTCCCAAAGCCAGAGCCAGCGCTCCGCCTGCAGTGATATTTGCGGAGCCTGTCATAAGTCCCGCATACACTACTCCGACTGCCATTCCTTCGGGAATATTGTGGAGAGTCACGGCAAGCACGAGCATGGCGATCCTCGGAAGATTCCTTTTCGGTCCCTCCACCTGATCGATCCCCACATGCAGATGCGGTATGATATGATCGAGCAAAAGCAGGAAGAGGATGCCCATCCAGAAGCCGATAAACGCCGGCAGAAAAGCAAACCTCCCCTTATCGCAGGCCTGATCGATCGCGGGAACGATAAGACTCCATATTGATGCCGCCACCATGACCCCTGCCGCAAATCCGGTCAGGGCACGGTTAACGGAGAGCTTCAGTTCATTCCTTAAGATAAATACGCAGGCCGATCCCGCTGCCGTTCCTATAAACGGTATGATGAGACCTGTGATCACTACCTGTGTCATACTTTTTCCTTTCTTTTTTGTTATGCTGTTTTCCGGCTTACAGCCTGTTTACCGATCAGAACCGGAAATCTCTTCTGTTCGATGACCTGATATCCTTTATGTGCTCTGCAGCGATTTCCCTTACTTTATCCTTGGGAATGCGCTTCAGTTCTTCTTCGATCATCCTGTATCCTGTCTCTTTGGTCCGGGGAGACGCATAATCCTCCAGATATTCTGCCAATGTCATAAGTGCATTGGGATGGCAGCAGTTAAGTATCTGTCCGTTCTTGCAAAGACTCATGAAGCGGTCTCCGGTCCGGCCTTCACGATAGCATGCGGTACAGAACGACGGAATGTGTCCGGCGTCCATCAGCCAGGAAACCACCTCATCAAGTGTTCTCTGGTCGGATACATCAAACTGCTCGGTATCATGCGGTCTCTCCTGCTCGGTATATCCGCCTACGGAAGTACGCGATGCGCCGCTCACCTGGGAAATCCCGACCTGAAGAAGACGTTTCCTTACCTCCTCTGATTCACGCGTTGAAACGATCATTCCAGTGTAAGGTACCGCAAGCCTGATACATGCCGCGATCTTTGTGAAGGTATCATCATCGATCCCATTGTCAAACATATCCGGATCAATATCATCAGCCTTCTTGACTCTGGGAACACTGATTGTATGCGGTCCGACGCCGTGCACCGCCTCCAGATGCTCTGCATGCATGATAAGTCCCGCAAACTCATACCTGTACATTTCCAGACCGAACAGAACACCCAGACCGACATCGTCGATACCGCCTTCCATTGCCCGGTCCATAGCCTCGGTATGATAGTCATAATCATGCTTAGGTCCTGTGGGATGGAGCTTCAGATAACTCTCCTTGTGATATGTCTCCTGAAAAAGAATATAAGTACCGATGCCGGCATCCTTCAGCTTCCGGTACTTTTCCACTGTTGTAGCTGCGATGTTCACATTTACGCGCCTGATGTCGCCGTTTTTGTGATGGACGCTGTAAATGGTATTAATACAGTCAAGTATGTATTCAATGGGATTGTTCACCGGATCCTCGCCCGCCTCGATAGCAAGCCGCTTATGTCCCATATCCTGCAAAGCTATGACCTCGGCCTTTACCTCTTCCTGTGTCAGTTTCTTTCGCGCAATATGTCTGTTCTTCATATGATACGGACAGTAGAGACATCCGTTCACACAGTAATTTGAAAGATACAAAGGAGCGAAAAGTACGATGCGGTTGCCGTAAAATGCCAGTTTGATCTCTTCCGCAATCTCATACATGCGCTGTATCTTCTCCGGTATCTCGCATGCCAGAAGGACAGACGCTTCCCTGTGAGTCAGACCTGCGCATGTAACGCCGCTGCCGTTTTTCACCGGACGCGCTTTTTCCAGTATCTCATCGATCAGTTCGACATTGTTCCTGTTTTCCTCCGCGTAATCAAGCGTTGCGCGGATCTCCTCATCGTTGATGAATTCCTCCGCTTTTAATGAAGCGGGATCATATTTTGCCATGATATACTTGACTCCTCTTATCCAAAGATTATTTAAATCCCGGCGCATCGCCTCTGTCCACAACAAGCCGGTATCCCACTGATCTCATCCGGGCTTCCAGACATTTACTGCACTGCGCAGACTCCTCACCGGTACAGATCTTATTATCATAGAGTTCATATTTTTTCCTGACTTCCTTAGGTGACAGGTTTGGCATGACTACATTTGCTCCGGCTAAGATGCCCTTCTCACGCCCGTCGGGATCAACGGTTCCCAAGGCCGTCGTTGCCGGCAGCAGCACCTTTGGCAGGATCAGACGGATTACCGACAAAAGGAACAGGGTAAGCTCAACCGTGCCTGCCTTTTCTTTTGCAAACGGCGTGTCATGATGCGGTATAAACGGTCCGATCCCACACATTTCCGGCCGGAACAGCTCTATGAATTTAAGATCCCCGGCCAGTGTTTCATCTGTCTGAAACGGTGATCCGACCATGAATCCGCAGCCAACCTGATAGCCTGTCTCCCGAAGATCCCTGAGGCAGCGCATTCTGTTTTCAAATGACATCTCCTTTGGGTGAAGCTTAAAGTAATGCTCTGCATCAGCTGTCTCATGCCTCAGCAGATACCTGTCCGCCCCCGCATCATACAGCTTCCGATATGATCCTTTACTCCGTTCGCCCATGGAAAGCGTCACCGCGCAATCCGGATGTCCGCATTTTATCGCGGAAACGATCCCGCACAGCACATCATCGGTATAATAAGGATCCTCGCCGCCCTGAAGGACAAAAGTCCTGAAACCCAGTCCGTATCCTTCATCCGCACAGGATATTATCTCCTCTTTTGTGAGACGATAACGTTTTGCGTTTTGATTATCTCTTCGTATACCGCAGTAAAGACAGTTATTCCTGCAATTACTGCTTATCTCGATCAATCCGCGGGTATAGACCGCATCACCGAAAACTGCTTTGCGTTTTTCTGCTGCCAGGTTTGCAAGAAGTACAGCCGCCTCTTCGTCCCGGCCTTTGATCAGTTCGGAGTATTCTGCTTCTGACAGCTTCTCATCGCGGTTCAAACGATATATCAGTTCTTTTTCTTTCAAATCCATATATTTTTATCTGTTAACTGTTCATATACCCGGCAAAGCAGCCTGTTAAGCAAAACATCATTGCTTAACAGGCTCAAATGCGGAGCATTCGGTTTTGCAAACGGGCTTACATAAGCAGTGCATGCAGATCCGGAAACAGCCGAATGCTCCGTTCCAGCACTCCTGTCATAAACGCGATCGCGATCCCATAGTTTGTAAAAGGAACATTTTGCTCTGTTGCTCTGTTCATTCGTGCCTTAACTGCATTTTCCGTCAGCATGCATCCGCCGCAGTGGATCACCAGCTTATAATCAGACAGATCCTCCGGAAATTCGTTTCCCGAACTTGTTTCGATGATCAGTTTCTTCCCGGTATGATCCTTCAGCCAACGAGGGATCTTTACGGTTCCGATATCATTGCACTGGCGGTGGTGTGTGCATCCCTCGGCAAGCAGTATTTTATCCCCGTCCCGAAGATCCTTTACCACACTGATCCCTTTTACCGCCGTTTCAAGGAATCCCTTGTATCTGGCCATAAGGATGGAAAAGGAAGTAAGCGGAATATCATCCGGTACAACAGCGCTGACTCTCTTAAATGCCTGACTGTCGGTGATAACAAGAGCAGGCTCGATCCCGGGCTTTTTTAATACGGTCTCAAGCTCTGTATCCCTGCAGACAACAGGTATCGCGCCACGATCCATAAGATCGCGTATGGTCTGCTGCTGGGGAAGTATCAGCCTGCCTTTGGGAGCCGATTCATCTATCGGACAGACCAGTATACACAGGTCTCCCGGTTTGACCAGATCTCCGGCCAGTTTTTTTTCGGTTTTGTCCGGAACAAGACGCGCCAGATGTTCTTTGAGTCCTTTAATGCCCTCTCCGGTAAGAGTGCTGACCAGGACAGTTTCAAATCCGTTTTCTTTGATCTCTTCTCCGAAGCAGGGTCCCTCCTTCGTTGCAAGATCAGATTTGTTCAGGACTGTCAGAGCAGGGATCTCCCGCTCTTTGATCAGTTTAATGAGCTCACGGTCCGTATCGGAAGATCCCTTTTTGGCATCGATCACAAGCACCGCAATATCACAGGTCTGCAGGATCTGACGGGTCTTCTTTACACGCTCTGTTCCAAGCTTTCCTTCGTCATCAAAACCGGGAGTGTCAATGATAACAACAGGACCTAAAGGCAATAATTCCATTGCCTTTTTTACCGGATCCGTGGTTGTCCCCTTCACATCCGATACAACTGCCAGGTCCTGGCCTGTTACCGCATTGACCAGACTGGATTTTCCGGCATTTCCTGCCCCGAAAAATCCGATGTGCGTACGCTCTCCGGACGGTGTTTCGTTTAAACTCATTTTTCCTCCAAATGAAATATCGTTGTCCCTCAGACAAGGATTATATTCCAACCGTGAAAAAAAACAAGTTTGAACTCCTCTCCGTTCTATGCTGACTGCATTTTCCAGTTTACTGCTTCCTCTCTGAGTTTTATGAAGTTACTGTATTTTTCATTACTTTCAAGCAGTTCTTCATGTGTACCGCTGCTTATCTTTCCTCCGTCAAGCACCACTATTCTGTCGGCATTTCGGATCGTTTTGAGCCTGTGAGCGATCATGATCACCGTTTTATTCTCTGTCAGAGCATCAAAAGCGGCGATCAGTTTATCTTCATTCTCAGGATCAACATTTGCTGTTGCCTCATCAAGGATAATGATCGGAGCATCCTTAAGGATCGCCCTGGCAATTGATATCCTCTGCTTCTCACCTCCCGAAAGCGTTGCCCCGCCTTCACCGATCACAGTAGAATAACCTTTGGGAAGTGACATGATAAAGTCATGGCAGCACGCTTTTTTTGCGGCAGCCACTACATCTTCATGACTTGCATTTTTCATTCCGAACTTTATATTATTTTCGATCGTATCCGCAAATAGATATACATTTTGAAAAACCATACTGATCCGCGACATCAGGCTTTCCAATGTGTAGTCTCTTACATCCCTGCCGCCTATTGAGATGCTTCCTTTATCCACATCCCAGAAACGTGCGATCAGCAGGGCAAGCGTAGTTTTACCGGCTCCGGATGAGCCGACAAACGCGGTCATGGTCTTCTCAGGGATCTCAAGACTTACATCCTTTAACACCTCATTATCTCCATAGGAGAATGATACATGATCGATCGATATCCCGTAATGCTCCGGATCATATTCTTTGCCGTTTTCATCCATGACCGGAAGGGAATTGATCTTTTCAGCCTCCTCTATGGAACTTGAAACCACTCTTAAAACGGTGAGTCCGGCTCCGGTCTGTTCGATATCGGCAAAGACCTGGAATGATATTATCACCGCCATCAAAGCATAGGTTATCGTCATGTTTCCGGTAATAAAAAGCACCACAGCCACAAGAAGGAACAACGCTTTGAAAGCACCGAGAACAGTTCCCTGAATCTGGCCGTAAGGGATGAACAGTCTTTCCAGGGCCAGATTACTGTCTCTGTTATCATCGATAGCTTTTTTCAGGGCCTCATCACCCCTGCCTGTCAGATTAAAGGATTTGATCACACTCATCCCCTGAAGACTTTCCAATACTCTTGATACCAGAGCAGCCTCATTTTTCTGTCTTACCGGAGATAAAACCCGGGTCTTCTTTTCCATGGACGAAGTGATGAGCATATAAACAGCCATACCGGTCAGATCGATCAGCCCAAGCCTCCAGTCAAAGAACAGGATACAGATCAAAAACACAACAGAATTCATCAATCCGCTGAGGATCTGAACAATAACATTCGCTCCCTGATTTTCCACTACATCCAATACGGTAGTTGCAATACCGGTAACCCGGTCAAGACTGCTGTCATCGAAATATCCCATGGGGACCTTCTTCAGTCTTTCCGCAATGTCGAGCCTTTTATATGCGCTCATATAATAACCTGCATGAACACCCTGAAGATCAGCTGCCATTTTCAAAATGAACTGTCCTGCAATACTTATGCCCAGTAATACAAGCGCTGTCCATGCAGGCTTCATAGTACTGCTGCCTTCTTCAAATGCCAGAACAACGAAATAGATCGCACCCATCCTGAACATTGAGAACAGAGACCGGAAAAACGAAAGCGCTATAGCCTTATATATTCTGCTCTTTTCCTGTCCTGAAAAGTCTATGATTTTTCTGATCGCTTCAAGCATTATGCCGCACCTCCTTCACTGATATGTGCCTGCCACATTGTATTATAAAGATCACTGTCTTTAAGGAGCTTATTGTGAGTTCCCGAGCATTCTACCGTACCTTCGTTTATCAGGACTATCTGGTCGGCATTCGTGATCGTGGAAAGCCTGTGAGCAATGATGATCACGGTTTTATCCTTCATCAGTTTGGTAAGCGCGCGTTGTATGACAGCCTCGTTTTCCGGATCGATGTAAGCCGTTGCTTCATCAAGGATCACAACAGGAGCATCTTTGAGCATGGCTCTTGCAATAGCGATGCGCTGACGTTCGCCGCCCGACAAACGGGTTCCGCCGCTTCCAACCTTTGTTTCATAGCCTTGCGGCAACGCCGTTATGAATTCATCGCAGCCGGACGCTTTTGCGGCTGCACGAACCTCCTCATCCGATGCCGATGTTCTGCCCATACGGATATTGTTCATGATCGTGTCATCAAACAGCCAGTTGTCCTGAGATACATATGCTACCTGGTCATAGAGCTGTTTTAGAGGAATAGATCTTAAGTCTTTTCCGTCCATCTTTACCGAACCATCCTTCACATCCCAGAATCCGCCCACAAGCTTGGCGATCGTTGATTTTCCGCTTCCGGAAGGGCCGACGAGTGCCGTAAAGCTTTTCTCCGGGATCGTGAGATTGACATGGTGAAGGACTTCCTCATTTTCATGATAAGAATAGTTGACATCACAGAATTCTATATTATGGGTTGCAAATGTGACCGGCGTTTCCGAATGCTCCTGTTCTTCACCGGCAAGCAGCTTATCTACCACGGCCACTGTGGTTCCTACTTTGGCAGAAGAATCCGTAAACTGGATCGCAGAAAGGATCGGTCCGACTATACACATGGAAAGCATGATCGAAGTCATGAAACCATCTGCGGAAATGCTGCCCGAGATATACATATACCAGCCTGCCGGCAGTACCGTGATCAGTGTGCAGGGTGCGATCGTATAGCAGAGAGCCTGGTAAATTTCTGTTTTCTTCATCCAATAGCAGTAAAAAGAAGCATTTGCCAGTACCCTATCCTTAAATTTCTGAAAGGACGATCTGCTCTGACTGTATGCTTTGATCACTTCGATACCGTGGATATATTCAACGATACCTGCATTCATGTTCTGAGTGATTTCCACGGATTTTTTGTAGTCCGCAGAATAACTGGCGGCGATAAACCCGAAAAACATCAGACCGAGAGGTACGGAAATCAGACATATGAGCCCCATCCTCCAATCGATGATCATCATATAGATCCATACGGCTATTGCTCCGATGATATTGGATGTAAGCTCCGGGATCATATGTGCTATCGGGCGTTCCATCCGCTCCACTTCATCAACAATGATCTGCTTGAGTTTTCCGCCGGAAGTATCAATGATCGTGCCAAGAGGCATTCTGGGAAGCTTGGCAAAGATCTGTTTGCGTATCTCACCAAGCAGAGAAAATGCTGCTTTGTGACTGGCGCTCAACCCCATTGCGTAAAACAGGCTCTTAAAAGCAAAGCCTGCAAAGGCAGCAGCCACGAATACAAGATAATAACTCCATTCCCTGTTCCCGGATATCATTCCCGAAATGATCTTTGCCACACAGACAAAGGGAACGATCCCGGATACTACACCGAGCGCCGCCAGTACAACAGACAGCAAAAGCCTTCCGTGTTCGGGCTTTGCGATCTCCCATATCCTTGCCATGGGATTTGGCTTTTGTTCTTTCAACTTAAATACACCTCCTTTGAGTTAGTGGTAGCTAACTATTGTCCGATAAAAAACGCCTTCTCTTTAAGCATCCGGGAAAGCGTCAATATCCTAATATCCGAAGAATTCTCTCCACGCCTTGGAGAAAAACCGGTCCAGGGTATCCGCGTAGTGCATGGCTTCCTCCCTGGTAAGATCATGCTCTACTGTCTGAAATACCGCACTTATGTTTGTCGTAGTCAGCAGATGAAGTTCTCTTTCATCGAATTCGTTGATCTTCACCCCCTGCTCTTTAAGCGCCTTCATAAAAGACAGCGTCATTTCCTCTTCCAGCACGGCAAGGTCATGAAGAAAGCTTTCATACTTTGTTCCCTGAGACTTGCATATGATCAGGCGAAAAGCGTCCAGATGATCGTAGATGTAGGTGATCGAGAGCTTTGCGTCCTGTCCGGTCTCCAGAAAACTTAAGTTTCCGGTCCCGATAAATCCCTCCTGATCATCCGCTTCCTGATGAAAAATACTTAACAGTCCCTGACAGGCCGGCTCGACCAGCGCGGAGAACATTTCCTCTTTGCTCGCAAAATGCTTGTAAAGTCCGGATGCGCTCATCCCTGCTTCCTCTGCAATATGTCTCATGGAAGCATCCGTAAACCCGTACGTCAGGAATTCTTTCTTTGCCGCTGCAACAATTTTCTCATGGTTAGCTGTTTTATCGACAGGCATCAGTCATACCTCACCAAAAATAGCGAACACCGTACGCTCTCGATTAAGAGAGTACAGTGTTCGCCCTCGTTTGTCAAGTCATTTTTTATTTTTCAGGCTATCTGCCAGTTTTCCGCTTCCTGCCGTATCCTGACAAATCCCGAGTACTTTCCGCCAAGGCTTACAAGCTCTTCGTGCTTTCCTTTTTCCGCGATATGACCTTCATCCACTACAAGTATCTGGTCTGCTGCCTCGATGGTTGCAAGTCTGTGCGCGATGATGATCACGGTTTTACCCTTTGAAAGCTCTGTCAGGGCACCCTGTATCAGGTGCTCGTTCTCGGGATCTATGCTTGCAGTTGATTCATCGAGTATTATGATCGGTGAATCTTTAAGTATTGCCCTGGCTATGGAGATCCTCTGTTTCTGCCCTCCGGATAATGTTCCGCCTCCTTCTCCGATCACTGTGTCGTATCCATCCGGCAGTTCCATAATAAAATCATGGCATCGTGCTTTCTTTGCTGCTTCGATCATTTCTTCCTCTGACACATTTTCTCTGCCGAAGCAGATATTTGCGCGGACGGTATCATTGAACAGGTAAACATTCTGGAACACCATTGAGATATTTGCAAGGAGACTGTCAAGACTGTATTTCTTAAGATCTGTACCTCCAAGTGTTATGCTGCCTTTTGTAACATCATAGAACCTTGCGATCAGATTGCAGATGGTTGTCTTGCCGCTCCCCGAAGGACCTACGATGGCTGTTGTGCTTCCCTGAGGGATCTCAAAAGATACATCCTTTAATACCTTCCTGTTTTCCGTTGATACGGCATTGGAGTATGAAAAATCCACATTCTTAAATGCTATGTCGAAACTTTCAGGCTTGATATCCTCTCCGTTGGCATCAAGGAGATTTGCGTCGGAAAACATCTCCATTTTATCAAATGCATTATTTATCACGGATAAAACATGCGCACTGTCGGCGATGGGTTCCACGGAATTAAATATCGACATGGACAGAAAAGCCACGATCAATACCATTGACAGATCAAGTTTACCCGCAAGACCGGCATACATAACCGCAATTATCATCCATACACTTGCTGCTTTCAGTACAAATATGTGCAGGCAGTTATACGGGATAAATCCGCATTCTATCTTTAATGCTATTCTTTTTGCACTTGCACAGGCCCGGGTAAAATCCCTGACAGATGCTCCTGCCATACCGAAAGACTTGACGACCGGCAGACCTCTGGTGTATTCCAGCGCTGCTCTTGTGAGCTTTTCGTTTTCCGCATTCAGTACCTTCGTATTGGCGGTGCTGTGCCTTGATATCATCAGGAGAAACAGAAACGAAACTGCCACACCGCTCAAGGCGATCAATGCGCACTCAGGAATGATAAAAAGCAGGAACAGCAGGATACACAGAAAATTCAGATATCCTCCCACAAAACCGTCCACCATGCGGATACCCATATTTTCAAGCGTGGCCAGTCCGGTCGTTATTGCATTTAATATCGTTCCGGTATCGTTTGTCTGAAAATATCCCAGTGATACCCGCTTTAACGCTTCCCCGATCTTCAGCCTGTCCCGTGCCACCAGCTCATACCCTATCTTTTCATGAAACCTTGCTTTCAGATAATCAAATAAAAATCTTCCGAGCACCATCAGCATTATGAGAAAAAAGCTCTTTAACGCAAGTCCGGGATCGATCCCCTTTCCTGCTTTTATATCACCGATGATCCCGCCGATCACGAATCCTGCGTAGGCAACCGGAGCAGCCATCGCCCATGATGACAGAAACGAAAACAAAAATCCCAAAAACAGGCTTGCCTTAAAGTCCCCGCACCAGTCTATTATCCTCTTTACCGTTCTAAACATTTCTTTAAGCCTCCTTTATTTGTGAGCTGCTTTAGTGGTTTGCATTTCCGGCAGCCCAATTTTTTGCACCGATATGAGCCTGCCACATTCTCTGATACAACGGCGACTTCTCCATAAGCTCTTCCTGTGTTCCCTCAGCTTCTATCAGGCCGTCGTTAAGTACCACGATCCTGTCAGCATTCTTGATGGTTGACAGCCTGTGAGCGATCACCAGAAGCGTCTTGCCCCTTGTCAGATTCGCAATGGATTCCTGAAGCTTCGTTTCGTTCTCGGGATCCGTAAATGCCGTTGCTTCATCAAGTATCACCACCGGTGCATTCTTGAGCATCATCCTCGCTATGGCAATACGCTGTCGTTCACCGCCTGACAGGCGCTTCCCCGCCTCCCCTGCCGAGGTATTGTATCCGTCGGGAAGCCTGCGTATAAACTCATCGCAGCACGCCGACTTTGCCGCCCGGAACACTTCTTCATCAGTGGCATCCGGTTTACCAAGCCTGATATTCTCCATGATCGATCGGGAAAACAGGAAATTATCCTGGGTAACAAAGCTTACAATATCAGCCAAAGACGTAACGTTCAGTTCTTTTATATCCACACCGCCTATACTGATGCTTCCGCTGCTCACATCCCAGAACCTGGCGATCAGTTTTGCCACGGTGGACTTCCCGCCGCCACTCGGTCCCACAAGCGCCGTAAAACTTCCTTCCTTCATCGAAAGGTTTATCCCGTGAAGCACCTCTCCATCTGCATCATCATAAGCAAAACGTACATCCTTAAGCTCGATCGAATAATTATCGGGCAGCTTCTCCTCCCAGGGTTCAGACAGGCTTTTGATATTTAACAGCTTCTGTATCTCCAGCACTGTATATTGCATTTGTCTTAAGCCATTTGAAAAGATCTCGATCTTTGCCATACTGATGACCATTGACATAGCAAGCATTACTGACAGCGCCATCCGGGAAACCGTCATACTCCCTTTTCCGACAAGAAGGATGCTTACCGGTACCACCCCGAGCAATGTTGCCGGCATAAACGCAAACGCCAGCTTCATAGTCACCCAGGTAGATTCCATCCACTCAATAACAAAATCTCTGTAGTTTCTGATCGAGCCGGCAAATTTTTCGTAACTCACTCCTGCTTTACCGAAGGCCTTGATGACCTCTATACCCTCCACATATTCAACGATCATGCTGCTCATATGCGCGTTAGCTTCCTGGTATTTTGTCATATTTTTACCACTCAGTTTGAATGTGAGCGCCATAAAGATAAGTCCGACAGGCAGCGCAAGAAGAGCCGCCAGTGCAACACGTATGTCAATCATAGCAAGAGCGATAAAGCATACCACCGGCAGAAGGATATGTCCCGCCCCCTCCGGAACCACGTGGGCAAGCGGTGGCTCGATATCCTCAATCTTATCAACGATAACTCCTTTTATCTCTCCGATAGAGTGTGCTGTAACATCTCCCAGAGGAGCCTTTAAGAACACATCCGCAACCTTAAGCCTGAGTCCCTCCAGCACATTAAATGCCACATAATGCGATATTCCCGTAGATATCCCAAAACACACCACTTTTACAAGATACGCAAGAACCGCCGTGAGACTTAAATGAAGCACATATGCTCTGTCAAGATTTCCGGATATATACCTGTCCAGTACGCGGTACACAAGATAATATGGCACCAGTCCCGCAATAAGGCTTATCATGGAAAAAAATACCGACACTCCCAGTCTCCCTCCGCTGCCACTCGCATAGGAAAGTAATGTGCCAAACCATTTCTTTTCTTCTTTTGCTGCTTCTTCACTCATTGTTTTTTCCGCCTTTCTTTTTTGTTAACAACAAGGGGTTTTCGTTAGCTTACCCCCAAAACGGCTTCACCGCCTGATTCCATTACGGAACCAGACGGTGAATGCTTACTTCCTGTTTATTTTTCAAATTTATAAATCCATCACTTGTTTCCAACCGGGCAAAAAGAATTTTTCAAGTGTTTCAAGCGCGTCAACAGCCTCTTCGTAAGAGTAATTATGTACAACCGGCTCAAACAGGGCCGTTATATATGCTGTCATTAAAAGGTGCAGCTGCTGCGGGGATATATCGGGTGTGTTTATCCCTGCAGTTCTCAGTTTTTCCAGATATGAAAGAAACTTATTCTGTGATTCTTCCGTCATATCATGGAGGAAGTTTTCATACCTGCTCCCCTTGGATTTTGCAACCAGAAGATGATAATCCTCCATATTCGGATATACGAGTTCTCTCATCATATCAATGTTGGAATCCTGCCATTTGATCTTCTTCCCCTTCTTCACCGGCTCCTCATACCTGCGCAAATGCCCTTTCGCCCACTCTTTCAATTTTTCCTCGGCAGGAGAAACCAGTTGACAGAAGAGATCCTCTTTATCCCTGCAATGTCTATAGATCCCGGCGGCAGTCAGACCGCAGCGGTCTGCTATGCCGCGCATGGACGCTTTCTCATAACCGCGCTCCAGAAATTCTTCTTTGGCAGCCGCCATTATCTTGATATGATTGACTGTTTTATCTCTTGGCATATCTCACTCTTTATGCTAACGCAGTTTGCTAACATCGTTCGCTAACATATATAAACTATCACTGTCAGAGTGTTTTGTCAAGCCTTTCTCTCTTACTATTTTACTTTATGATGCCTGCAGCGAAACCATATGGGCATATGTTCCATTCGTATCCATAAGCGACGCATGGGCACCACGTTCTACGATCTCACCACCCGAAACAACAAGTATCTGATCCGCATCCTTTATCGTCTTAAGCCTGTGTGCTATAACAAGAAGAGTCTTGTTACGACACAATTCCGATATAGCTTCCTGTATAGCCCTCTCATTATCGGCATCCACACTCGCGGCTTCTTCAACCTCTTCTTTTGTCGCGTCAGGACGTCCTATCGCGATATCCGTAATCTATTCCTTATTTTTCCATTCCGATGGCGTTTCCCCGAAGTGCTTTTTAAATGCGGCCGAAAATTTGCTGGCATTTGAATACCCGCACATTCCGGCTATCTCGGTTATCGAGAGCTTGTTATCTATCAGGAGGTTCTTTGATTCCTGCATCCGCACCTGAGTCCTGTAT
>JAILOK010000042.1 GCA_024690825.1 Lachnospiraceae bacterium
CATCCTGCCGGAGACTCTTCAATCGGTGGGAAGCAATATTTTTAACAAATGTACCGGTATCAAAAAAGTCACTCTGAAGTCTGTTCAGTTGCAGGATCTTAAAGATGCCTTCAGCGGCTGTTCATCTTTGGAAGATATGGAGATCTCCGGATCCTGCCGGATCATCCCGAATACCTTGTTCTGCAGAACACCCATCTCGTCCTGCGTGATCCCGGATCAGATAAAAACGATCGGAGAAAGTGCTTTCAAGGAATGCCTGAGTCTTAACTCTGTCAGCCTGGGTAGAGTTGAGAACATCGGCAGCTATGCATTTCAGGGTTGTAAAGCATTAACGGAACTTAAGCTTCCCGAAACCGTTTCGGCAATAGGAAAAAATGCCTTTTCTGATTGTGCTTCGCTCGAAAGGATCCGGTTTGACTGTAAGAACGCTGAAACCGGGGGGAGTTACGGAGCACCTTTCCAGTCCGATAAGAACATCGAAGAGGTCCGTTTCGGGAAATCTGTTGAGGTGATACCCGAAGCTCTTTTTGAAAAATCCTATGTCCGGGCGGTATATATCGAAGCCGATAATGTTACTCTTTCAAAGAAAAGCTTTTACGAATGCGATGAACTGAAGGAGATGTATTTTGCCGGCCGTCATTATGATTTTGAAAATGACACAGTTTTAAAATCCACACCCCAGGTGACGATATACGCAGGACGCAGGTCCGACGCATTCTGCTATGCCCTGAAAAATCATCATAAATACTCTGTTTACGATAATGATGTCTCGGACAGCTATCTTGATTATTCAAAGACCGGTATTAAGACAAAAAATTATTCGGGCACCTCAGGCTATCTGGAACTTGATATTGATTATGCCGTAAAAAACAGAACCGAAGATCTGACAGGCGGCAGCATCGAGGTGTTTGTTGGAGAGAATGCTGCGCTTTTTGGCGAAAAACCCTTGAAAGTCAACGGAGTTGAAAAGACATGCAACATCAATCACGGAACACTTTCCATACCCGTGACAGCACCTTCAGGCCATATTGAGATCGCCCTTTCTGTGGCGGAGATCAAAGAAAAACAGGGGATGTATGCCAGATTTGCCTCGTCTGATTATGAAAAGAGAGAGGTCATCGGCACCCTTGTCATAGGTTCTGATCTTGTGACCATCGAAACAGAACCGAAAACCAAACATACACAGATCAGCGTGAACGGCTGCGCTCCCGCTGATACGGAGGTAAAGCTCTTCATAGACGGTACGGAAAAAAGTACCGTAAGGTCAAACAAACTCGGATACTACGAGGGAAGTCTTGAACTGCCCTCACCTGAAACAGGAAAAAAATATACCGTTTCGGCAAATGTGAGTATAGACGGCAAACTGTATGGCGCCTCAAAGAGTGTGGTATATGATGCAGGTGCCGTAGAGGTCACAAGATTTGATTATTATTACTACACCATACATAAGGGCACGAGAAAACTCGATCTTCTCGCCGCTCCCGACAAAGCGATGGTATATTGTGCTCCATCACACGGAAATCAGTTCTGTGTCAATGTAGATAACCGTGAAGATGTAGACAAGGTCTATGTCATCAGCAATAAAAACGGGGAGAAAAAGAATGTAGAGCTTAAGTGGAACGACAGGCTCAACTGCTATTACACAGATGATTATTTTGACAGTACTAACCATTCATATGTTCCCGGAGAAATGTCCCTTTTCTATACAAAGAAAAAGGACACGGAGCCTTCTGATTTCGGGCATTTTTCCGATCAGACATTTGCGGAAGAAGCCGCACAAACCGAAGAAAAGCTAAAAAACAAATATGAGCTTCCCGATTCACTGAAAGTTCAGACAAAGGAAGTTTATGAAGATACTGCTGACAGATATTCGGCAAAACTTACCAACAGCAGCGGAAAGAGTTTTTCTGTCAAAGTTGCCGTGCACAGATCGCAGGACCCCGATTTTGCAAGTATTAAAAGGCAGATCGCAAGGGACATGGTGCATGTTTCCGCAAGCCGTTATGCGGCCGGTTATGTGGAAAACGGCAATGTAAGGTCCTATGTATACGATCAGATTGATGATAAACTTCAGGAGATCGTGATAAACGGTTTTTCGGATTATACCGGAATCCCGTTAAACAGCGCCAGGGATTTTTATAAAGCAGCCTATGAAGGCGACATGCTGTCCGCTTACAAGGCCCTTGTGGTCGAGGCAACGGGAGTTGACGGCGATTACGCAGATGTTGCCTTTGAATTCATGGATATAACATTTGATACCTTCGCCGAGTACAAGAGGATCGAATGCTCCAATATGAGTCCCGAGGAAAAGGCAGCGGCCATGGAGGCTCTTGAAAGACAGGAGTGTCAGAGGCTTGGTCTTTTGGCAGTCCAGCTTACCGGTGTGATCTGTATGGACATCGGTATGAAAATGCTGGAGACCGGTAACCCCTGGGGACTGGCTGTTCTTGCGGCAGGTCATATTCTTAAGACCTATGCGGATTGGTACAATAATGTCTACAAAGGAGAAGGCCTCGGGATAGGAGAATTCCTTGTCTATTATTTAAGTCTCAGGTTCATCATTGACCCGAGCGGTGTTGTATACGAGGGCGTCTCGTCCAATTACCTGCCGGATGTGCGGGCGACCATATATTATCAAAACGGCAATGAAGAAGTACAGTGGGATGCTGCGGAATATATGCAGAAAAATCCGCTCCTGACCGATCAGGAAGGAGCCTATGCATGGGATGTTCCGGAAGGAAAATGGCGCGTTAAATTTGAAAAGGACGGATATGTAACGACTTATTCGGACTGGATGGATGTGCCTCCCGAGCAGACAGATGTGAACATCGGAATGATATCAACCAAAGCTCCTGAAATAAGCCTGGCCCGCATCAGGCAGGCCGGGATCGAGCTTGATTTTTCGCAGTACATGAAGCCTTCTTCCATGTCGGGTATCAAGGTATATGACAGCAATGATGATCTGCTTGATTACGAACTGATCTATGATACCTCAGAAACCGATGGAGAGGGTAATGTGCTTGCCGATAAATTCCTGCTTAAGTTTAAGGATCACGCTATCGTAAAAAATGCTCAGTACCGTGTGGAAACGGGAGCGGAGATAGTTAACTACTGTGGAACGGCTTTGACTGCGAAAACATTAAACATCACTGCCGAGCCGGTACAGACCATCTGTGTGAAAGATGATATCAATGTGGCCTACGCAACGACCATCGATGTTCCGGTAAAGATCGAAAACTACGACGGCAGCGACACGCTTGAATGCAGGGATTATAATGACCTCGTTGTATCCGTGCAGGTTGGAACTCCGGATTTGTCGGGAAATGCCGTAATGACGGTTTCCGGCCGGATGCCCGGACAGAGCACGGCAGAGCTTGGCTTTGCAAACGGATATGACAGCACGACAGTAACATTTAACGTAGGTGAAAACTCCGATACGGAGCTTGCACCGCCTTCGGAGGCAGAGACCGATCCATGGAACGCGGTGCCCGTACCGACGCCTGCACCTGAACCTGCGCCGACGCCTACACCAACACCAACACCTACACCGACGCCCGCGCCGACACCCACGCCGGATCCTTCCCCCGAACCTGATCCGGGAAGTGAGGAAAGGGAATATGAAGAGGAGACCGGTGACTCGTCGCCCTATACGGAAGGCGGTTACATGGTCAAGGGTCAGAAGCGCGATATCAGCGGTCTGTTTTCTGATTCTCCCGAACAGTGCACCAAATATAAGGTGGATCCGAAAAATGCGGCAACAGTGAGCAAAAAGGGCATCATGCAGGCAAAGAAAGCAGGGACAGTCCATATTACCGGATTTTATAAAGACGGAGAGGAATGGGTTGAAGGCGGCACAGTCGAGATAAATATCGTAAAGGCATCCTTTGAGAAAAAGGAAGTGAATCTGCTTTCGGGCGCTAAAGATCTTAAGTTCGGAGTAAGGAAAATAAATCCCATGAAGAGCGAATTTGCCGCTTCAAAGTGGAAATCCTCCAAAAAATCCGTTGCCGATATCGATCCCGTCACGGGAGTCATAACGGTAAAAAAGACCGGCAAGACAAAGATCACGGCTTTCTACGATAACGCAAAGTACAGCTTTACCCTGAACACCAGGATACAGGGTATGAAGCAGAAGAATGTCTCTTTGAAGGTCGGAAAGACAAAGAAACTTTCATTAAAGTACAAGACTAAGGATGTGGTGTGGCAAAGCGGTAATGAGGAAGTGGCTTCCGTGGATCCATCCACCGGAAAGGTCACAGCAAAGTCAAAGGGAACTGCCGAAATAACAGCTGTAAAGGATAAGTTCCAATACACCTGTACGGTAAAGGTAAAATAGTTACAAACGGATTTTTTAAGAAGCGGCACAGAGCTGTCGCCTTAACAGTCTGCCGCTTTTATGTTATAATCGGGCAGACTGTTTTGTTTATGGATGCCATAAAGGACTAAAAATGTATCAGGTCGTACTTACTTTTCAGATATTCAGCATCATAGCGCTGTTCATAGAAACCATCGTGGTCTTCAAAAACTGGAGGAGCACGGTGCATTCCTGGCTGTTTCTAAGCTGTACCGCCACGCTCATAAATAATATAGGCTACCTTTTCGAACTGCTCAGCAGCACGGAAGAAGCCTACATGACAGCATTGAAGATATCCTATTTTGGAAGGATATGGACTATCTACGCCCTTTTCATGTTCGTTGCCGAATTCGTCCGCGCAAAGCTTCCCCGCTACATGAAATATGTTCTGTCGGCCATAAATACCGTCACGTATCTGATCGTCATAACGACGGAAAAGACAGGTCTTTATTATGCGTATACGACATATACGCATAACGGGAGTTTTCCGATCTTTTATCATGTTGACGGGATATGGCATATGTTATGGTCCGGGATGATAATGTTCTACACGGTCTTTGGCATGACCATTCTTATCCTGGCATATGTAAGGGAAAAAAGAAGTATCGCAAAAACCAGGATATTCATGGTCATCCTTGCAATAGCCACACAGACATTCTTTGTTTTTATCGAAACATTCAAACTTATCCCCTTTATCGAGCAGGTATATGATGTGACCATGCTCAGCTTCCCCATAGCAGCAGTCTTTATGTTCATAGCGATCTTCCGTTATGATCTCCTTGATACCGAGGATCTTGCCAAGGAGTATGTGGTAAATGAACTGTCGGAGGGCATCATAGCCGTTGATCTGGAAAATGATGTGAGGTTTTATAATAAATCCGCCCTGTCGATCTTTCCGGCGCTTACCGTAAATCCGGAAAGCGTGATCAGGAGGATCAGGAGAAGGATTAAAAACAATAAACCCCTGAAGGTGAACGGCAGGATCTATTCCGCCGAAGAAAATACGCTCATGCAGAACGGCAATCCTTCGGGCACGCTCTTCTCACTGGCCGATGATACCGAGCACTTCCGCTATATGTCGGAACTTGAGGAACAGAAGACTCTGGCTGATGCGGCAAACAAAGCAAAGTCTGCCTTTCTTGCAAATATGTCCCATGAGATCAGGACGCCCATAAATGCCGTGCTCGGTATGGACGAGATGATCCTGCGTGAGAGCAGGGAAAAGGATATCATTTCCTATGCCTCCGATATCAGATCCGCGGGGCGCACCCTTTTGTCCCTTATCAATGATATCCTTGATTTTTCAAAGATCGAGGAAGGAAAGATGGAGATCATCCCGACACAGTATGAGCTTTCATCCCTGATCGGCGATCTTGTAAATATGATAAAGGACCGCGCGGAAAAGAAAGGCCTTCATTTTGAGGCGGATGTGGAAAGCACCATTCCGCATGTATTATATGGAGACGAGATCCGCATCAAGCAGGTTGCCTTAAATCTTCTTACCAACGCGGTCAAATATACCGAGACAGGAACGGTAAAGCTAGAGGTTTCGCATGTAAAACATGAGAATGAGGAAATAGATCTCTGTATTTCGGTGTCAGACACCGGCATCGGAATGAAGCCGGAGGATATGACCAGGCTCTTTTCTCCTTTTTCGAGGATAGAGGAAAAGAGAAACCGCACCATCGAGGGCACGGGTCTGGGCATGAGCATAGTGGAGCAGCTGCTGGCGCTCATGGATTCAAAGCTTGATGTGCAGAGCAGATACGGAACAGGCTCCACCTTTTCCTTTGCTGTCAGACAGAAAGTCATAAAGGACAGTCCCATAGGAGACTTTAATGCAAGATACGAAAAAGCGGTTCATGCTCCCGGCCAGTACAGGGAACTTTTTCACGCGCCCGACGCAAGAGTGCTCGTGGTGGATGACAATGAAGTCAATCTTACCGTCATCACAAATCTGCTCAAAGGAACACAGATAAAGGTTGACACCGTCCTTTCCGGAAGAGAAGCGATAGTACAGTGTACCAAAAATGATTATGATGTCTGCTTCATCGATCATATGATGCCTGAGATGGACGGCATAGAGACTCTGCATGAGCTTCAAAAGCAGGATGCGGGAAGGGGAATCAGTCCCGTGTATGTCGCGCTTACGGCAAATGCAGTTTCGGGAGCGCGCGAGAGATATCTGAATGCCGGTTTTACCGATTATGTATCAAAGCCCGTTGACGGAGCAAGACTTGAAGAACTGCTCCGCAGTTACCTGCCCTCAGAAAAGATCAAGGAAGTAAAAAAAGACGAAACCGGCACGGCGGTTACGGATAATAAGGACAGACTCAGAAATGTCCTTGTCGTGGATGATGATGAAGTCATATGCGTGACCGTAAAGGAGATACTCGGCAGATCTTTTATTGTGCAAAGCTGCATGGACGGCAATGAGGCACTTATCATCGCAAAGAACGATCATCCCGATCTCATACTGCTTGACATCAATATGTCCGGCATGAACGGTTTTGAAGTGTTTGAAAAATTAAAGGAAAACGGGTCCACAAAGGACATCCCCGTGATGTATATCACTGCCGACGAGGACAGGGAAAAGGAAGCTGCGGCGTTAAAAAACGGTGCCCAGGATCTGATCAGAAAGCCCTTCGTCCCCGAAGTTCTCCTGCAGCGCTGCAAGCGTACCATAGCCCTTGACAGATATCAGAAGAACCTGCAGGGAGAAGTTGACAGGCAGACAGACCGCGCCGAAAGACTCAACCAGGAAATGATGTTCGCGCTTTCCAGGGCAGTCGACGCAAAGGATCATTATACGAACGGCCATTCGGAGCGTGTGGCATCCTATTCGGCGGAGATCGCCAGGAGACTCGGAAAGAGTTTTGAGGAACAGAAAAAGATCTATGAGATGGGCCTGCTTCATGACATAGGAAAGATCGGCGTGCCCGAGGAGATAATAAACAAAACGGCAAAGCTTACCGATGAGGAATTCGAGCGCATCAAAGAGCATACCACCATCGGATACAATATCTTAAAAGACCTGACCGATATGCCTGAGCTTTCAAAGGGGGCCAGGTCGCATCATGAAAAATATGACGGCAGCGGATATCCGGATCATCTTTCGGGTGACGCCATCCCCGAGGAAGCGCGCATCATCTGCGTGGCCGACTGCTATGACGCCATGACGAGTACAAGGACCTATTCAAAGCCCAAAGACCAGCAGGTGGTAAGGGCCGAGATCGAAAGGTGCAAGGGAAAGCACTTTGATCCCGTGATAGCAGATGTCATGATCGCCATGATAGATGATGACAAAGACTATATCATGAACGAGCTAAATGACGGGAGGAGCATCTGGAAGGGAAGGGAACTGCTGCTTGAACCTGTAAAGATCAGAGCAGAGGATACCGTTTCCGGAAGTGAGGAAGCACAGGATATTCCCGACGGGGATACGGCAGAAGCAGATATTCCCTCCCGGATAGAAAATATAGAGCAGATCGATGTCAAAGCGGGCATTGCAAACTGCGGAGGAAAGGAGAGCTTCCTTTCTGTCCTTGATGTGTTTGGAAGTACTGCCGGGCAGAAGGCGGACGAGATCGAAAAGCTTTATAATGAGAATGATATTGAAAACTATACGATAAAGGTCCATGCGCTCAAAAGCTCTGCCCGCATAATAGGAGCAGCAAAGCTTTCGGACAGGGCAAGGCTTCTTGAGGAGGCGGGAAAGAAGAACGATACGGATTATATTTCGGCCAATACAAAGGAGCTGCTTTCGATGTACAGGGCGCTTGAGGAGGAACTGTCTTCGGGGGACAAAGAGCCGGAAAAACGCCCCGGACTTTCGGATGAAGAACGAAAGGAAGCATTCAACACCATATCCGAAATAGCCGGCAGCATGGATTTCGGAATGATGGAGGATCTGTTAAAGGATCTGGAAGGGTACGATCTGTCGGAGGGAGACAGGAAGATACTTAAAGACATAAGGGGCAGGCTGATGGATCTTGACTGGGACGGTATCACGGAAATAACAGCCGGGATCATCGGTTCATAACAATCTTTATATGACCTGGAGGATATAATGGATAATGATCAAAAACAGGGTGAAGTGATAGTCATAAGCTCCACGGAAAGTTTTCTGGCAAAGAGTCTGATAGGAAAGATCACATCAAATGATATTAAAGCCACGCTTTCACACGGAGAGATAAAAGATATCGAGCCGAAACGGGAGAACCTCGAGCTGGTCGTGCTCTTTATGGGTGAGGATATCGAGAATATGACTGAGTCGCTGGTCTACCTTAAGGATCTTGCAAGCGATCTTGAACGCAGGATCATACTCATAGGGGAGCAGGACCAGTATGATATCGTCAAAAAGACGGTGCCGGAGCATCTGATACTTGAGTGGTTCAAAAGACCTCTTGTCATGGATGATCTGTTAAACTGTATTTTCAAATACATGGAAAACAATACGGGCGAGCATGCCAAAAAGACAGTTCTCATAGTTGACGATGACATCACCTACATGCGTACGGTTTATGAATGGCTCAAAGACAGATATCATGTCGGTATGGCAGGAAACGGCGTGCAGGCCATAAGTTATCTTGCAAAGAACAAAGCGGATCTTGTGCTGCTTGATTATGAGATGCCCATCGCAAACGGACCGCAGGTGCTTTCCATGCTCAAAAACGATTCACAGACGGAAGAGATCCCTGTCATGTTTCTGACCGGACACGGTGACAGGGAAAGCGTTCTTTCCGTGGTCGGACTTTCACCGGTGGATTATCTTTTAAAGACCATAACCAAGGCGGAGCTTCTGCAGAAGCTTGATGATTTCTTCGCAAAAAGAGCGAAACACTGACAGGTTTTTATCGAAGGATCAGGATGGATATCAAAGATACTGATTTTCTGAATAAGTTTATGAAGATGGCAGATGAATGTTACCGGATGGGCTGGCATGAAAGAAACGGCGGCAACATGTCCTACAGAATGACTGAAAGTGACGTCAGGGAAGCTGCTCCCTTTTTCGATGCCAATAACGCATGGAAAAAACTTGATGTCGCCGTTAAGGGTCTTTCGGGTGAGTATTTTCTTGTCACCGGCAGCGGGAAGTATTTCAAAAATATAAGCGCGGATCCTGAAGACACACTCTGCATTCTTCAGATCTCGCCTTCCGGAGAAAGTTACTGTATCCTATGGGGACTTGAAAACGGAGGGGCTCCGACTTCCGAACTTGCAAGTCATCTGCTGAACCATGAAGTAAAAAAACACGTATCATCCGGGAACTGCAGGATCATGTATCATGCCCATCCCGAAAATGTCATAGCGCTTTCTTTTGTCCTGCCTTCAGACGGAAATGTTTTTACAAGAAGGCTGTGGGAGATGATGCCTGAGTGTCCGCTGACCTTTCCCGAGGGCCTGGGATATGTGCCTTTTCTGCCTGCAGGAAGCATCGAACTTGGCAGGGCCACATCGGAGCAGATGAAGGAGCACAATGCAGTCGTCTGGGAACATCACGGACTCTTTGCTGCAGGAGTTTCCTTTGACGAAACCTTCGGACTTTTCCACACCGTCGAAAAAGCTTCATCAATCCTTGTGAAGGTCCTTTCCATGAAATCCTGATTTTTTTTGTGGATGTCAATAATGCAGTATGTGTTTTGTGAACGGCTCGGACAGTTCTAAGCTTATCGTTCACAAAACACATCTGCATTATTTCATCTGCAAAGAGAAAAAAATATGCGTCCCGTACGAAGAAAATCCCCGTGCTTGCAATTGCTGTCAAAGAATGATATGATCTGTTTCAGTCCGTTTCATGCGGACATTCAAAAGAAATGCGGCATTCGCCGCGGATAAAATCCTCACGGAAATAAGAAAATAAGAAGGAAAGGAGGTATAATTGCACATTTTGTGTTTTTTGTGTTGACAAAGCACAATATTTACGCTACTATTGTCAAAGAACAGAACAACTGTTCGATTTTCAAATCTGAGATTGGAGAGAAAAATGGATAATTCAGAAAAAGCAAAAGCACTTGATATTGCGATATCACAGATCGAAAAAGAATTCGGCAAAGGAGCCGTGATGAAGCTGGGTGAGAGCACGACGGATTTAAGCATCGGAGCCATCCCCACCGGTTCTTTAAGCCTTGATGTGGCACTCGGCATCGGCGGCATTCCCAGGGGAAGGATAGTAGAGATCTACGGTTCAGAATCCTCCGGAAAGACCACCCTGACACTTCACATGATAGCGCAGGCACAGAAACTCGGAGGCATAGCGGGATTCATTGATGCGGAGCATGCTCTTGATCCCGAATACGCAAAAAACATCGGTGTTGATATCGACAATCTGTATATATCCCAGCCGGATTCCGGTGAGCAGGCGCTCGAGATAGCAGAGACCATGGTCCGTTCCGGAGCACTCGATATAGTTGTTATTGACTCGGTGGCAGCGCTCGTTCCCAAAGATGAGATCGACGGCAACATGGGTGATTCCCATATGGGACTGCAGGCAAGGCTCATGTCACAGGCTTTGAGAAAGCTTACCGGTATCATAAACAAGACGAACTGTACGGTTGTATTTATTAACCAGCTTCGTGAGAAGATCGGCGTGATGTTCGGAAATCCCGAGACCACGACCGGCGGAAATGCGCTCAAGTTCTACGCTTCCGTAAGGATGGATGTCAGGAGGATAGACAAGATACAGCAGGCAGGGCAGGTCATAGGAAGCAGGACCAGGGTAAAGGTTGTAAAGAACAAGGTAGCGCCGCCCTTCAAGCAGGCGGAATTTGACATCATGTACGGAAAGGGAATCTCATCATCGGGAGATCTCGTTGATCTTGCGGCAAATATCGATGTGATAAACAAATCCGGCGCATGGTACGCCTATAACGGAGAAAAGATCGGACAGGGCAGGGAAAATGCAAAGCAGTATCTGGAGGAAAATCCTGCCGTTTATGAGGAGATCGACAAAAAGGTCAGGGCTCATTACGGACTTATCGACGCAGAGGAAGCGGAAGAGCCCAAGTCAAAAAAGAAGGGATCAAAGGAAACCTCACAGGAGTAAGACCGGATGTATATATACAGACTTGAACCTTACAGAAAGAACAGGGTAAAAGTATATTTCGACGAGGGATCACCGGCGTTTGTCCTCTATGAAAAAGAGATAGAGAAATACGACATAAAAGAGGGACAGGAACTTGCCGGTGAAACCTACGAACTGATCAAAAAAGAAGTACTGATAAAGCGTGCCGTTTCGCGCACGCTTTATCTTTTGGACGCTTCGGCAAAAACGGAAAGCGCTCTGAAAAAGAAACTGAGGGAAGGCTTTTATCCTGAGGAAGTCATAGAAGAAGCGGTAAGGTACGCCAAAGAAAAGCATTATATCGATGATGAGTATTATGCATCAGCCTACGCCGAAAAAAAGAAGACATCAAAGTCAAAATGGATGATAAAAAAAGAACTTCAGCAAAAGGGGATAGACCCTGCCACAGCGGAGGAAGTCTTTTCGGGAATGGAGATCGATGACAGGGAGACCATAGCCGGGATACTGGAAAAAAAGATCCCCCGCGGTTCGGCGGTGGACCGGAAAACAGCCGAAAAGATAAAGAGAAGCCTGCTCACAAAGGGGTTTGCCTATGATGACATCAGGGCGGCGTTTTCGACACACATGCTTGACATAACATATAAATCGGATTAAAATAGGTTGGTTAAAAATTTAATAGTAGGAGGTACTTCTGTACAATGAACGCAGTCTTAATTGCGATCTTTGCAGTAGTACTGGTAGTAGCGGTAATAATCGCCTATCTGATCGGAGGCAGCAGACAGAAAAAGGATTTTGAGACCAAAGTAGGAAATGCCGAAGAGAAGGCAAGACAGATAATCGATGATGCACTCAAGGAAGCTGAAGAAAAGAAGCGTGAAGGACTTCTCGAGGTCAAAGAGGAATCTATCAGGAAACAGAACGAGATAGAACGTGAGACCAAGGAGAGACGCGCAGAGGTTCAGAGGCTTGAGAGAAGAGTACAGCAGAAAGAGGAATCTGTTGACAAAAAGGCGGATGCGATAGAAAAACGCGAGGCCAGTTGTGCGGCAAAGGAAGAAGAGCTGAAAAAACTGCAGGAAAAAGCTGCAAAGCTCAACGAAGAACGTGTACAGGAACTTGAAAGAATATCAGGACTTACCTCTGAACAGGCAAAAGAATATCTTTTAAAAATTGTTGAAGACGACGTGAAGCACGAGTCCGCGGTCATGATCAAGGAATACGAGACGCGGGTAAAAGAAGAAGCAGAAAAGAAAGCAAAGGAGTATGTCGTTAACGCCATCCAGCGCTGTGCAGCCGATCAGGTCAGCGAAGCAGCCATTTCGGTGGTACAGCTTCCCAATGATGAAATGAAGGGAAGGATCATCGGACGAGAGGGCAGAAACATCAGGACCATTGAAACACTCACAGGTGTGGATCTGATCATCGATGATACTCCGGAGGCAGTGATCCTTTCGGGATTTGATCCGATCAGGAGAGAGGTTGCCAGAGTGGCACTCGAAAAGCTCATCGTTGACGGGCGTATCCATCCGGCAAGGATCGAGGAAATGGTCGAAAAAGCCCAGAGAGAGATCGAGACCGAGATCCGTGAAGAAGGAGAGGCCGCTGCGCTTGAAGTCGGAGTGCATGGCATCCATCCCGAACTCATCAGGCTTCTTGGCAAGATGAAGTTCAGGACCAGCTTCGGACAGAACGCTCTGAAGCATTCGATCGAGGTGGCACAGCTTGCCGGACTTCTGGCATCCGAGATAGGAGGCATAGATGTAAGGCTTGCAAAAAGAGCCGGTCTGCTCCATGACATCGGGAAGGCGGTTGACCACGAGATGGAAGGCACGCACATTCAGCTTGGTGCCGACCTTTGCAGGAAGTACAAGGAAAATGCAGTTGTACTCAATGCAGTGGAATCGCATCACGGAGATGTGGAGCCCACAAGCCTCATAGCTTGTCTCGTACAGGCTGCGGACACCATTTCGGCGTCAAGGCCGGGCGCGAGAAGAGAAACTTTAGACAATTACACGAACAGACTCAAACAATTAGAAGATATTGCCGACTCCTTCAAGGGAGTTGAAAAATCATTTGCCATTCAGGCGGGCAGGGAAGTCAGGGTAATAGTAGTTCCCGAACAGGTTAGTGATGCGGACATGGTACTCATTGCCAGAGATATTGCAAAGCGTATCGAAGGCGAGATGCAGTATCCCGGTCAGGTGAAGATAAGCATGATCAGGGAGTCCAGAGTCACGGATTATGCAAAATAGTATCGATGAACACGGGCAGGATCTTAAGATCCGCCCGTGTTTTTTATGTGATTTTTTTGAATACATTTTTGACAGGGATAGCCTAAGATGTTATAGTTAATAACATAATAAAAGAGATCATTATACTTTTTTATGAAATATTGAGGGACATTCAGGCAATGGGTAAAGGAAAAAGTCCTGCAAAAACAGAGGCTACGCGGAATGCGTTTTTGGAGAAGAGCTATGAGCTGTTCTCCGCTAAGACAATAGAATCCGTGACGATGTCAGAGATCGCAGAGGCGAGCGGATACAGGAATATGACCCTGTACCGCTATTTTCCGTCCAAGCCTGTCCTTGTCGTCGCCGTGTCCGCGTGGAAATGGGATCAGTTTGCACAGGAGATCTGGGACAGCTGGGAGAAGGAAGGTTATGACGACAAAATGAGCGCGGCTGCGCATTTCGAGCTGTATCTGGATTTTTTCCTGAAGCTTTTTAAGGATCACAGAGATTTCCTTAGTTTTAACCAATGTTTTAATGTGTATATCAGGTCTGAGCGGATCGATCTGGGGACATTCGGCCCGTATCGGGAAATGATCGGCAGGATGAAGGATCACTTTCACAATACTGTGTATCTGAAGGCACAGCAGGATCACACCATCCGGACAGATGAGACGGAGGAGGAGATTTTATCCAAGACGCTCCACCTGATGCTTGCGGCGGTAACCAGATACGCCGTCGGTCTGCTGTATACGGAGAGCGGATTTGACGCGGTAAAGGAGCTGGAGTTTTTGAAGACTGTGATCCTTGAGAAATACAAGAGCTGATCATTGATCGGAGACGACCGGCAGAAAAGAATATAATTATTGACCATAATATTATGATTGTATATAATAATATACATGGACAAACAGAGAAAATCAAATAAAGTTGTTATTATGCCACGCATGGCTAAACAACTGGAACAGATGGGAGAACAGATAAAGCTTGCAAGACTCAGAAGAGGATATAAAACAGGCATTATTGCGGAAAGAGCTGGAATTACAAGAGCAACGCTTTGGAAAGTAGAGAAAGGAGATCCCGGCGTTGCGATAGGAATATATGCGAAGGTTCTTGCTGCCATTGGATTGCCTGATGATATCCTGATGCTTGCAAAAGATGATGAATTGGGCCATATCATACAGGATTCCGAATTGCTGAAAAAACATACGAGAAAAGATAAATGAGAGAATTTGAGGTACATGCAGGATGGCTGGAACCTCCTGTGCTTGTGGGAAAATGCCGTATAGATTCAGCCAGAGGGAAAGAAACGATTGCCTTTGCATATGATGAAAGCTGGCTGTCAAAGCATCCTTCGTTTCAGATCGATCCGGATATTGTATCCGCGAGCGGTTGGCAATATCCTCCGTCGAATAAGATGTGCTTTGGCTTTTTGTCAGATGCGGCTCCTGACAGATGGGGCAGGAGACTGATGGACAGAAGAGAGGCTGTTTTTGCAAAAGAAGAAAACAGGCCTAAAAGAAAACTCATGGAAAGCGACTATATCCTGGGCGTTCATGACAAAGGGCGAATAGGCGGTATCAGGTTTTTTGATCCCCAAAAGAGTGAGTATCTTTCATCGGGACAGACTCTTGCCGCACCACCTATGGAAGCGTTAAGAAAGCTGGAACAGGCATCTAAGGGCTTTGAAGTATCAACGGATGAAGGATCAAAAAAGTGGTTAAAGAATCTCCTGGAACCCGGTTCTTCTCTGGGAGGTGCACGTCCAAAAGCAAATGTTGTGGATGAAAACGGAAATCTGTGGATCGCCAAATTTCCGTCTGTGAACGATGAGACAGATGTGGGCGCATGGGAAATGGTTGCACACAGACTGGCTGAAAAATGCGGAATTAAGGTTCCTGAGGCAAGATCCTTAAAGCTTTCCGATGCCGGTACGACCTTTTTGACAAAAAGGTTCGACCGTAAAGGAGAATGCAGGATCCACTATGCTTCTGCTATGACTCTTTTGGGATGTACGGATGGCCAGGATGAGCAAATGAGTTATCCGGATATTGCCGGGGCGATAGAAAGATTCAGCGTTGATCCGGATAGCGATCTTAGGGAACTTTGGGAAAGAATGGTTTTTAATATCTGTATATCGAATACGGACGATCATCTCAGAAATCATGGTTTTCTCTTAAATGGCGATGGCTGGGAGCTGTCTCCGGCATTTGATATGAATCCCGACTGTGACAGAGAGACGCTTTCACTGGTTATTTCTAAGACAGATAAAAAGGATATCAGAGAGGCAATACTTGCAGCCGGATATTTCAGGATCTCCGAAAAGGAGGCGGCTGACCGGGCAGCCCAAATAAGGGATATAGTGGATGATTCGTGGAGAAAAGAAGCAAAGAAATGTTCCATACGCTCAGGTGAGATCGAAAAGATGAGCGCTGCATTTATAAAATGTGAAAAGTAAAAGGCGGAAAGTCGGGAAACAGATGAGGAAATTTACGGCTGATAAGTTGTTTTCATGGAAACAGGAGGGGAAGACCATGAGGAAAATGAATAATATCGGAAAAAAGATCGCTGTGCTGGGATTAGCTGTGACGATGCTTATCAGTCAGGTCCCTGTGGCAGCGTTTGCGGCGGAGCCCGTTTCTGAAGCTGAAACAGAAGAAACGGAAGTCACGACCGGGGAGACTAAAACAGAAGAACCGGCAAAAACAGAAGAATCCTACAAAATCCGGAGTTTTGACTTATACTGTAGAGCCGTTTGTTTCAGATGCCGGCGTGCTGTCCTATACCGTGAGTAAGGCACACTCCAGTGATACAGGTACCATTCAGGTTGCTGCTGAAACGCAAAATTACAATGACGTGACCTTTACCATCAAAATCAAATTCTCTGAAAAGGCTTGTGTGAAGTTGAAAACCGGATCTTCCGTGACCTTGATAAACAACACTCTGACCTATGGACAGAAGCTTTCCACACTGGAGTTCAATGATTCAGCGGTATTTGTTGTTGTGGGTGATGATAGCGAGAGTCCGATAAAGGGAACGCTTGCATGGAAGCATCCGGATTCCATACCGGCTGCAGGTACCACATCGGCGGTATGGGTATTTACCCCGGAGGTGTCGGGAAATTATGAATCCCTTGAGGGCTTTGCAGCGATCACTGTGAATAAGGCATCTATCGAGGGAGCAGTGGTCACGCTGGGTCCGGGACTTACCTTTAGTGGCAGTGAGCAGACCCGGACCGTATCGAAGGTGGAGCTTGAGGATGGTACAGATATTACTTCATCCTGTGATATTACAGATAATAAGAAAACGAATGCCGGAACATATACCCTTAAGGTGACGGCTAAAGCAGACAGTGCTTATTCGGGTACTGTAACGAAGGATTTCAGTATCGCAAAGAAGACCATAACTCCGACTGTCACCCTGACGGGAGGGGATTCTTATCAGTATACCGGTGATGACATTACTCCGGGATATCAGGTTAAGGACGGGAAAACGGCTCTTGCTTCAACGGACTATTCGGCAGTTTTCAGCGATAATAAGGACGTCGGAACAGCCAGACTTACTGTCAGCGCTAAAACAGACGGAAATTACAGCTTTGATGATAAAGTAAAGGAATTTACCATTACGAAAGCCTCCCATACTGATGTATCGGTATCGGGATCGGCGAAATATGGTCTGAGCGGAAAGGTGCAGCTTGAAAGCTATGTTGAACCTCTGGGCAGTTTGGGTACGATCTCTGTTACGGATACGTATAATGTCTTAGACGGAACGCCCTCATTAACCGGAAATGTTCTGGACTACAGGTTTAAGAACGTTCCGGGAAATGTGGGAAAGAAGGCAGTAGTCACTATTCCTGTGGAGAATCCGAAAAATTATGATGATTATAATATCGTTGCCACGCTTGAGGTCATAGACTGCGAACATCTTCACACAGAGATACAAAATGAAGAAAAACCCACCTGCTCGAAAGAAGGTTATAGCGGAGATGAGGTCTGTACGGATTGCGGATATACAGTTAAGCGAGGAAACAGCATACCCAAAGATCCGGATAATCACAGCTGGGATGAAGGTGTTGTTACAAAGAAACCCAACATCCTTACGAAGGGTGAAAAACTTTATACCTGCGTAAGGTGCAGATAAAAGCGCTATGAAGAACTGCCATGCGAAGAACGGGAAGATGGTCAGGATATGAGCGACCTACGTGAGGATCTGGGCACCTTAAGCGGTGATGCCGCGCCGAAGGTTGAGGAAAAGACAAACGAAGACGGCAGCAGGCAGGAGACCGTGACCATCGGAGGCGAGAAGGTTTCGGAGATCATAACCGGTCCGGACGGTAAAGAGACCGTGGAATCAAAGATCTGGGCCGGAGGACTGAAGAGTTCCTATGCTTACACCGGCTCTGCTAAGGTTCTGATCAAAGCCGTTTCGGATAAGAATAAAATGCTTTCGAATGCAAAGGTGAAATTCGACCAAAAATCATATCCCTATACGGGAGGCGAGATCATACCGAAATACGAGCTTACGCTCGGAGGAAAGACGCTTAAGGAAGGTACTGATTATAAACGTGTGAGCCTTTGCAATAATACGGATCCCGGAACCGCAACAGTGGTGTTTGAGGCGATGGGCAGCAGTTTTGTTGGAAGCAAAACGGCGACATTTAAGATCAGCGGAAAGAAGGAAATAAAAGAAGGGGCATCATTCACATTTACCTGTCCCGAAAGCGTACCCTACGCAAAAGGCGGCGCAAAGCCTTCCGTTACTGTTACGGATAATGATAACCATGCCATGCTTAAGGAGGGGAAGGACTACACCCTTTCATACTCAAAGAATAAGTCAGTGACAAATGGAGCAAAGAGTGGAGAAGTTAAAGTAAAGGGCAAGGGAGATTATAAGGGCAGTGTAATGCTTAAATACGCCATAGCGCAGCAGAGCCTTAAGGCGGGCGGCATAAGCATCGTGGCTTCAGACCAGTTTACGACAAAAGCGAAGCTGAAAGCTCCGAAGATCACGATTACCGATGTTGACGGGAAGAAGCTTAAGGCAGGCACTGATTATACCGTGGGAACTCCGGACACTTCCGATCCGGCAAACACTGACACAAAGGGTATCGTTAAGGTCACGGTAACCGGCAAGGGCGCTTATAAGGATGAAATTGTTGCGGTCCATCGGTATGAGGATAAGACCTCAGATATAAGCAAAGCGAAAGCTGTTAAAACGATCGAGGACCAGATCTATACCGGGAATGCAGTAAAGCTTTCAAATGCCGAACTTACAGGCGTGCTTACCGCAAAAAACAAAGCCGGAACCGATGTTGTTCTGGTGCCCGGAACGCACTTTACGGTCAAAGGCTATGCAAACAATGTAAAGAAGGGAACTGCGAAGGTGACCCTGCAGGGAATCGGGGATTTTGCCGGGACAAAGACCGTAAACTTTAAGATCGTGCAGAAAAAGGTGGATTACAAGGGTGCTCTTATAGGAGAAAGCTGGAAGTAAATTCAGATGAATATGAGACATTTTTGACGGTTTTTCCGCTTTTTCGTGGTTATTAAAAATTTTGTATATTTTTTTGATTTTTTATGTTATTATTAGTTTGTGTTTTTGACGCCGGTCGTTTCGGCTGAAAAGATAATCCATTGTATTGGAGGGAAAACATGGAAACTAATATCTTACTTGAGAATGGTACAAACGAGCTGGAAGTGCTTGAGTTCAAGCTTGATGACAACTGCTATGGGATCAATGTCGCAAAGATAAAGGAGATCATTTCCTATCAGCCGGTCACTCCGGTTCCGAATGCGCATCCCAGTATTGAAGGTATCTTCATGCCGAGAGATACGATGATCACGGCTATCAACCTCAAGAACTGCCTGCAGAGGGGAGTGTCGGAGGATAAGGGATTATTCATAATCACAAACTTCAACAAACTGGATATCGCTTTCCATGTTGATTCCGTTGTCGGAATCCACAGGATATCATGGAGAGATATAATCAAACCCAACGCGACGGTTAATAATACCGATGCGGGTGTCTCAACCGGTATCATCAAATTCGAGGACAGGCTCATAGTCATCCTTGACTTTGAAAAGATCGTTACTGACATCAGTCCCGAGACAGGCCTTCGAGTTGAGGAGATAAAGGAACTTGGAGAGAGGGTGAGAACCGAGGTTCCGATCCTTATGGCTGAGGATTCGGCGCTCTTAAATAAGCTTATATCCGATTCCCTCAAGGAAGCAGGCTATGTTAACCTGATCGACACGGTCAACGGACAGGAAGCCTGGGATTATATTTCAAAAGCAGCTGAAGAAGGAAATGTCAAGGACAAGGTAAAACTTGTTATCACCGATATAGAGATGCCTATAATGGACGGACACAGGCTGACGAAGCTTATCAAATCTTCTGACGCGACCAGAGGCATACCGGTAGTCATATTCTCTTCACTTGTCAATGAAGAAATGAGAAAGAAGGGAGAACAGCTTGGAGCTGATGCCCAGCTTTCAAAACCTGAAATAGGAAATCTCGTCAGGATAGTAGATGAACTTGTAAGTAAATCATAAGAAAACAAAAACCTCCGCGGAGCACCGCGGAGGTTTTTTAATACCGTTTCAGATTCCGAAACTTCCGTCAAAATCCTTATTGATAACAAAATAGCAGACAGAATTTTCAGGCTGGGGAAAGAGCTTCAGATCTTTAATGTCAGAAACCTTGTTTCCGGCGTTCTTCCAGATCTCCTGCGCTGATTTGATCATGTTTTCCTCGCTCTGTTCGCGTCCCTGAAACTGCAATACAAGATTTGTTTTCAATTCGTTAACCCTCCTTAGATTTGTGAGCCGCTTTAAGCGGCTTGTCTGCTTGCCGCCGCGCAGCTTTAGCTGCTTCTCATCGGCGGCAATCCTTGTGTGTCAAGTCTTTCATAAAAGATTTGACACAATCAATTTGTCCACGGGTGTTATTTACCTGTCGAAAAGGCAGTATAGTACAGCAAATGAAAAAAATCAAGTGAGATTGCGATTTTCAGATAATAATGTTATGATATATGTTGCCGTTATTATCGGCTGATAAATAATACGGCAGCATGTCACTGTAATTATTTTTACAAAAGAGGTTATTTATGGACGGACTTTCACCGGAACAACAGGCGTTGTTTGCAAGCATTATGGGCAATTCATCCCAGGCACAGGCTGTCAATCCTACGATACCGACACCTGCACCTGCGCCGGCAGCACCGGCGGCACCGGCAGCTCCGGCCGGGGGAGGAAATGAAAACAGGATTCTTTCCCAGGCTGAGATAGACGCTCTTATTGCGTCTATGGCAGGTTGACACAAAGAGTATTCTTTAAAGGATCATTATCTTAAAAGATGAGCACGGATGAAGATTATTTAGACCAGCTCTTACATGCTGTTACCGAAAATTACAGAGAGGAACAGGGGATAACAGGAGAACCTGAACCGGAGGTTGGAGAAAAATTTGTGTCCAACCCCGAAGCTGTTCTCACATCGGAACCCCTGGTGGAACATATCCCCGAACCGGAACCGATCCCCGAATCCCTGCAGGAGATGGGCGCGGAGCCGGATATCGAACCTATACCGGAAACAATACCGGAGCAGGAGCCTGTGGAAGAACAGACTCCTGATTTTGGTGTCCAAAACCCTGCGGAAGAAGTACTGTTTGATGCTTCAGCACCACAGGATATGCCGGCAGAAGGAATACCTGTAGACATGCCGATGGAAGAAATGCCCATGGACATGCCGATGGAAGAAATGCCCATGGACATGCCGGCAGAAGAAATGCCCATGGACATGTCGATGGAAGAAATACCCATGGACATGCCGATGGAAGAAATGCCTGCGATGGAAGAAGCACCGCAGATGTCAGACGATCCCAATCACATGATGACGCCGGAGGAGATCGCTGCAATGATAGAATCTGCCGAAAATGCTGCAACGGATGAAACTCCGGCAGAGGATATCCCGGCAGAGGATATCCCGGCAGAGGATATTCCGATGGAAGATATTCCGATGGAGGATATCCCGGCAGAAGATATTCCGATGGAGGATATCCCGGCAGAGGATATTCCGATGGAGGATATCCCGGCAGAAGATATTCCGATGGAAAATATCCCGGCTGATGAGCCCGTGCCGGAGGAGCCTTTATCGGAAGATGCGGATGACGGTCCCATAGACTTTGGTTTTGAAGGCATGGATGCCATGCCCGCCGAGGAAGAACCGGCCACATCTGACATATTGGGTGATCTGGGTCTTTCCGGTGCCGATGCATCAGAACTCGATGTTACCGACCTGATCGATGAAATGCCCAAGGATGAGGAGCTCGACGAGATAAATGATCTTCTGATCAAAAATGACAACAGCGAAATGGTTGAGGATGATCTCCTCTCCATGCTTGACGGAAGTGCGGAAAATGAAGAAGGAAGCATAGATGAAGAGATTAGAGTTCAGGACGACTCCGATGGAGAAGAAGCTTCGGATGATGATAAAGGATCAAAAAAGAAGAAGCGCGGCAGAAAAGAAAAGAAGAAGAAAGGTGATGAAGAGCCTCTCCTCGATGCAGAAGGAAATCCGGTCCAAAAGAAAGGCCTTCTCGCGCGCATTTCGGAATTCCTCTTTGCCGGGGATGATGAAGATGATGAGGAATCGCAAGGCGCTGTCGAAGCAGTTGGCCAGGACGGAACGCTTGTTGCGAATCCCAGCGAGCAGACTCTTGAAAATAATGAAGTAATCAGAGAGGTTGACAGCGAGGAAGAGGAAGGCAAGAAAAAGAAGAAAAAGAAGAAGGAAAAGAAAGAAAAGCCGAAGAAGGAAAAGAAGCCGAAGAAGGAAAAGAAACCTGCGGAGCCGGAGGTGCCCGAAAAGAAGCTTCCGAGGAAGAAGGTCATAGCGGTGGCGCTGTTCTTTACCTCCTTCCTTGCAGCCATAACATTCTGTACCTTTGCCTTTGCGAATATCGGATATGAAAGCGCCGCAAAGACAAATTATGAAAAAGGAGATTATGAGGGAGCTTATGAATCCCTGACAGGACTGGATCATATATCGGATGAGAGCAGGGAAATCTTTAACAAATCCTTCGTACTGATGAGACTGCAGAGAAGGATCAATGCCTTTAATGAATACGAGCAGAGAGAGGATGCCCTGGGAGCGATAGATTCTCTCATAGAGGGCGTGCGTATCAGAGACAGGATCTGCGATTACGCAGACAGTCTGGGAGTCGGATCCGAATTCGAATCGCTTTACGGCGAGATACTGGGTTATCTGACAGATCTTTTCGGAGTTGATGAGACCAGGGCCAGAGAACTCTATGAGATGACCGATGATGTGGAATACACCATGGCCCTGCTTGATATAGTTGAGCCCGGTTGGAACGAGGACATAGTTCCGACTGTAGAGCTTACGGAGGGTGGACAGGGAATAGAATTTGCCGAGGACGGACTCACGGTTGACAACGCCTTGAGAAATCAGCCCGAACCGGAAGAAGAACCTTCCGGGGAAGAAGTTCCGGAAGAAGAAATATCTGATGATGAAGGCGGGTGGGACGAAGAAGAGGAAGAAGATTCTGACGCATCCTATACCGAACCGAGCATTACCATCACCCCCGATGATTCAACGGTGATAATACCGGAGGGTACCCAGTTAAAGGTGACCCCAAAAGATTCAAATGTTCCGCAGACCGGAGGTGAGCCTTCCGGACAGCCGCTTTACCAGTTCAATGTCAGACGGGATGCCAACGGAAACTATGTGCAGGATTAGCGAAGGGTGTGCCTATTAGGGAAATAATATGATAGCTATAGTTGATTATGATGCGGGAAATATTAACAGCGTCGAGAAAGCAGTCAGGCATTTGGGCTTTGAATGCGTAACGACAAGGGACAAAGATGAGATCGCCAATGCGTCTTCTCTGATACTTCCCGGTGTCGGAGCGTTCGGAGACGCGATGTCAAAGCTTTCAGGATACGGTCTCGATTCCGTGATAAAGGATTATATTTCGTCGGGCAGACCGTTTCTCGGGATCTGCTTAGGGCTTCAGCTTCTGTATGAGGAAAGCGAGGAAAGTCCCGGTGTAAGGGGGCTTGGCATATTAAAGGGCTCAATAAAGAAGATTCCCAAAAAGGACGGATTAAAGGTTCCGAACATCGGATGGAATTCCCTTGAGTTTCCAAAAAAAGGCAGACTGTTTGAAGGACTTAATGAGGGCACATTTGTATATTTTGTCCATTCTTATTATCTGGATGCGGCGGATAAGGATACCGTAAAGGCAGCTATCGAATACGGTACGCGGATAGATGCTTCAGTTGAAAAGGACAATGTTTTTGCATGTCAGTTCCACCCGGAGAAGTCATCATCGGAAGGATTAAAGATACTTCGGAATTTTTTGGAGATCGGATAAAATGTTTACCAAAAGGATCATTCCCTGCCTTGATGTGGATAACGGAAGGGTGGTAAAGGGAGTAAATTTTGTAAATCTTGTGGATGCGGGAGACCCTGTATCGGTTGCAAAGGCTTATGACAGCGAAGGCGCCGATGAGCTGGTGTTTCTTGATATAACAGCATCCTCGGACAAGAGAAAGACCGTGGTGGACATGGTTGAAAAAGTCGCCGAAACGGTTTTCATACCTTTTACTGTAGGAGGCGGCATCAGATCTACGGATGACTTTAAGGAGATCCTACGGGCAGGCGCGGACAAGGTTGCCGTAAACAGCGCGGCATTAAATGATCCTTCCCTGATCGGAAGGGCTGCGGAAAAATTCGGAAGCCAGTGCGTGGTGCTTGCCGTTGATGCAAAAAGGAAGCCGGACGGCTCCGGCTTTACGGTATACAAAAACGGCGGAAGAGTCGATATGGGCATCGATGCCGTTGAGTGGGTAAAGGAAGGCGTGAAAAGAGGAGCCGGAGAGATACTCCTTACCAGCATGGACTGTGACGGAACAAAGGCCGGTTTTGATATTGAGCTTACCCGGGCAGTTTCGGAGGCTGTTGAGGTCCCCGTCATAGCATCCGGCGGAGCGGGCACGCTTGAACACTTCTATGAGGCGCTGACTGAAGGAAAGGCCGATGCAGCCCTGGCCGCGTCACTCTTTCACTTCAGGGAACTGTCCATAGACGAGGTCAAGAATTATCTTCGTGACAGGGGGGTGGCAGTCAGATGCCGGGGCTGACCGGAGACTGGCTTGAGGCCGTCGGTGAAGAGTTTTCGAAACCCTACTACAGGGAACTCTACGATTTTGTAAAGAACGAATACAGCAGATATACGGTTTACCCGCCGTCGGGAGATATCTTTAACGCGATGCACTATACTCCGTTAAAGAAGGTCAGGGCAGTGATCCTGGGTCAGGATCCCTATCATGAGCCGGGACAGGCGCATGGGCTTTCCTTCTCGGTAAAACCGCCTACAGCCATACCTCCCTCCTTAAGGAACATTTATAAGGAACTGAACATGGAGCTTGGCCTGAAGATACCGAACAACGGATACTTAAAAAAATGGGCGGATGAAGGAGTGCTTTTATTAAACGCAGTGCTCACGGTAAGAGCCGGACAGGCGGCTTCGCATCAGAAAAAAGGCTGGGAGACATTTACCGATGCCGTGATAAGAGCCGTAAACAGAAAGGATTCACCCGTAGTATTCATGCTCTGGGGAAGATATGCAAAGGACAAGGCAGCGCTGCTTGATAATAAAAACCATCTGGTGCTTACAGCCGCTCACCCAAGTCCGTTGTCTGCAAATAACGGATTTTTCGGATGCGGACATTTTAAGGCCTGCAATGAATTTCTGATGAAGAACAACGAGGAACCCATAGACTGGCAGATTGAGGATATATTATGAAAAAAATACCATTTATTGACAAGGCGAAAGCAGAAGAGATCGCGAAAACTTTTCCCACGCCGTTCTATCTTTATGATGAGAAGGGTATCAGGGAAAATGCCGCAAAAGTAAAGGAAGCATTTTCGTGGAATAAGGGATTTCGGGAGTATTTTGCCGTCAAGGCAACACCGAATCCTTTCATACTGAAGATATTTAAGGATTTCGGTTTCGGCTGTGACTGCTCGTCAATGGCGGAACTGAAGCTTGCAAAAGCAGCCGGATTTTCCGGTGACGGGATAATGTTTTCATCCAATGAAACACCGGCATGTGAATATGAATATGCTTCAAAGATCGGAGCGATAATTAATTTTGATGATATCACTCACATAGATTTTTTTGAGAAGAATGTCGGAAAGATACCGGAGACGATATGCTGCAGGTTCAATCCCGGCGGATATTTTTCCATAGCAAATTCCATCATGGACAATCCGGGCGAATCGAAATACGGGATGACGAGAAAGCAGATGACAGAGGCATTCCGCATACTTAAGGGAAAGGGATGCAAAAAGTTTGGCATCCATGCTTTTCTTGCAAGCAATACGGTGACGGAGGAGTATTATCCCACTCTTGCAGGCCAGCTCTTTGAACTTGCATCGGAACTTCAGAACGAGACCGGCGTCCTCATTGATTTTATTAATCTTTCGGGCGGCGTGGGTATTGATTATACTCCGGAGCAGAAATCAAACGATATCATGAAGATCGGACAGGGAGTGAAGGAACAGTATGAAAAGATCCTTGTTCCCGCAGGTCTTAAGGATGTAAAGATATTTGCCGAGATGGGAAGGTTCATGATGGGACCTTACGGCGCTTTGATCACGCGGGCAGTTCATGAAAAGCATATTTACAGGGAGTATATAGGCGTGGATGCATGTGCCGCGAACCTGATGAGACCGGCGATGTACGGCTCCTATCATCATGTCACGGTTCTCGGAAAGGAGGATGTTCCCGCCGATCACAAATATGATGTGGTAGGTTCCCTGTGTGAGAATAATGACAAATTTGCGATTGAAAGAATGCTGCCCAGGATCGATATCGGGGATCTGCTTTTCATCCACGATACCGGGGCTCACGGCTTTGCCATGGGATATAATTATAACGGCAGACTCAGGTCATCGGAGATACTGCTGAAAGAGGACGGAAGTTATGAACTTATAAGAAGGGCGGAAACTCTGTCGGATTACTTTGCAACCTTTGACTGTTTTGACGAATATAAGGAATTATTCGAAGAATGAGGAGGATTTATGCAGTACACAGATCTGTTTAAGGAGGTTTCCTCGGTCTCATATCCGGGAAGGGGTATAGTGACGGGAAAGAGTGAAGACGGAAAGCATGCGGTGATAGCCTATTTCATCATGGGCAGATCCGAAAATTCGAGGAACAGGGTTTTTGTGGAAGACGGTGACGGGATAAGGACGAAAGCTTTTGATGAAAAGAAACTGTCCGATCCTTCGCTGATAATCTATCATCCTGTCAGGGTCTTTAATGATACCACGATAGTCACCAACGGCGATCAGACAGATACCGTATATGTCGGGATGCAGGAGGGAAAGACCTTTGAGGAATCCTTAAGGCTTCGGGAATTTGAGCCGGACGGTCCGAATTATACTCCCAGGATATCCGGCTGTGTCCGCACCGGAAAGGACGGATTGTCGTACAGTCTTTCGATACTGAAAAGCGATAACGGTGATGATGTCCAGTGCAACAGATATACTTTTTCCTATGAGGGAAAGCCGGACGGGAAGGGACATTATATACATACATATAAAAGTGACGGGGATCCGCTTCCAAGCTTTGAGGGAGAACCCACGCCGGTACTTATTAAGGGGGATATCGATGCATTTACGAACGGTCTGTGGGAGGCCCTGGATGCAGACAATAAAGTGTCGCTTTTTACGAGATTTATCGATATCTCTACGGGAGAATATGAAAGCAGGATCATAAACAAGTTAGGATAACGGGAGGAAGCAATGAAAGAACTTTCGCTTAAATACGGATGCAATCCGAACCAGAAACCTTCAAGGGTCTATATGGAAAACGGGAGAGAGCTTCCCATAGAGGTCCTGAACGGAAAGCCAGGATATATCAATCTGCTTGATGCCTTAAACGGATGGCAGCTTGTAAAGGAACTTAATGAGGCTACCGGTCTCCCGGCGGCTGCATCCTTCAAGCATGTTTCGCCTGCCGGAGCGGCTGTCGGATTTCCGTTAAGCAGTGTGGAAAAGAAGATCTACTGGGTGGAACAGTATGGCGAACTGACGCCGCTTGCCTCTGCCTATGCCAGAGCCAGGGGAGCGGACAGGATGTCATCCTTCGGTGATTTCATTGCGCTTTCGGATGTATGTGATGTCATGACCGCACGCATCATCAAGAGCGAGGTTTCCGACGGTATAGTAGCGCCGGGTTATGAAGATGAGGCGCTTGAGATACTTAAAGCCAAGAAGAAGGGAAACTATGCCGTGATAAAGATGGATCCCAGGTACTGCCCGGATCCCGTGGAGCGCAAGCAGGTTTACGGAGTGACCTTCGAACAGGGAAGAAATGATTACAGGGTAAGAAAAGAAGTCTTAAATAATATAGTGACCGAGAATAAAACACTTCCGGAAAATGCCGCGACGGATCTGATGATCGCGCTTATTACGCTGAAGTATACTCAGTCGAATTCGGTGTGCTACTGCAAGGACGGCCAGGCCATAGGAGTCGGCGCCGGCCAGCAGTCAAGGATCCACTGCACGAGGCTTGCCGGCAATAAGGCTGACAACTGGTTTCTGCGTCAGGCTCCGCAGGTGCTCGAACTCCCTTTCAGGGAGGATATAGGAAAACCTGACAGGGACAATTCCATAGACCTGTATATCGGCGAGGATTACAGGGATGTTCTTGATGAGGGCAGATGGCAGCAGATATTTACAAAAAGGCCCGATGTATTTACGCCCGAGGAAAAAAGAGCATGGCTTAAAAGAAACACCGGAGTTTCTTTAGGCTCGGACGCTTTCTTCCCGTTTGGTGACAATATAGAGCGCGCGGCACGGAGCGGAGTGAAATATGTTGCCCAGCCCGGAGGATCGGTCAGAGACGATAATGTGATAAAGGCCTGCAATGACCATGGCATGGTCATGTGCTTCACCGGTATGAGACTGTTTCATCATTAAGAAAGGAGGTCCCTATGATCTATACCGTGACATTCAATCCCGCGCTGGATTACATCATCCATCCGGAGGAGGAAATGACCTTCGGAAAGATAAACAGGAGCAACAAAGAGGAGTTTTATTACGGCGGAAAAGGCATAAATGTTTCGCTCGTCTTAAACAGCCTTGGTGTCGACAGCATAGCCCTTGGTTTTATCGCAGGCTTTACAGGGTTTGCGATCGAACACGGTATCAGGAGGAAGGGGATACAGACTGATTTCATACGCCTTGAGACCGGGATCTCAAGGATCAATGTAAAGATCAGGCAGGATGAAAAAGAAACCTCCTTTAATGCCGCAGGTCCGAGACCGGGCAATGATGATGTGAAGGCTTTCATGCGCAAGCTCGATATCCTTGAGGAAGGCGACTATATAGTGCTGGCCGGAAGCGTTCCTTCAAACATGCATGAGGATATATATGAGCGCATAATGAGACGCGTGGCGGATAAGAATGTCAACACGGTGGTGGATGCCGAGGGACAGCTTCTTTTAAAGACACTGCCGCTTCATCCTTTTCTGGTCAAGCCCAACAAGGCAGAGCTTGGCAGGCTCTTTGATGTAGTGATCAAAAAAGAAGACGATATTGTAAAATACGGGAAAAAGCTTCAGCAGATGGGAGCAAGGAATGTCCTCGTATCGAAAGGTGAAGACGGGGCGGTCCTTATTCCCGAAGAAGGCAAAACCAAAAAGATAGGTGTTCCGGAGGGACGCGTTATCAATACAACGGGTGCCGGAGATTCCATGGTAGCAGGATTTCTGGCCGGTTATCTGAAAAACGGAGACTATGGAAAGGCTCTCAATCTTGCAACAGCGGCTGCTTCAGCCACTGCCATTTCGGAGGGACTCGGAGAAAAGTCCACGATCATGATGCAGCTTGAAAAGATCAACAACGGCATGATGACCAAGAAATGAAGTTATGAAGGGGAAGCGTAGACTATTAAAGGGGATAGGAGTCTGTGACAGGATAGGTGTCGGCAAGGCTGTAGTCATAAGGGAGATAAAGCCTGTTTATGCCGAAAAGAGCAGACGCGGCGTAAAAAAAGAGACAAAGCGTTTTGAGCTGGCTGAAGAGGTCTTTACGGACCAGCTCAAGCATCTCATAGAATATGCCAGAAAGGATGTCGGAGACGCCGAGGCGGATATCCTGGAAGGTCAGCTAATTCTTTCGACAGACTCGTCGATCTCAAGGCAGGTCAGGGAAAAGATAGAACAGGGACTTTCCGCAGAGTATGCGGTTGAGTCCGTGTGTAAAAAATACATTTCATCCTTTACGGATTCGGAAGACCCGTCACTTAAGGAAAAAGCGGACGATATCCGCGATATCATGAACGGTCTTCTGGTAATGATATCCGGAGAAGGAAGCATTCCAATGATGGATATTCCCGATGGATCCGTCATCATAGGGCGTGAACTCAATCCGGCCCTCATCACATCCCTCTATAATAAAAAAATACACGGCATAGTCACGGAAAGCGGCAGCGGTTCAGGCCATGCGGCTCTGATAGCGCGCTCTCTTTCCATACCTGCTGTTTTTTCCGCAAGCGGTGTTATGAGACTTGTCGTAAGCGGACAGGAAGTCATCGTAAACGGCAATGAAGGAATAGTTTATATTAATCCTTCAAACGAAGACAAAAAGATAAACGCAGGAAAAAAGAAGGAACTTGAGGAATGTTTAAGGGTACTTCAGAAATACAGGGATATACCAACGAAAACCGCGGATGGTATTTCCTGCAGGGTTATGTGCAATATCGGCTCCTTTGAAGAGGCTGAGGCTTCCACATCGAACGGGTGTGAGGGAATCGGCCTGTTTCGAACGGAGCTTATCTTCCAGCATGATTTTACTGAACCTGCGGAAGATGAACAGTACGAGATGTACAGAAGAGTGGTGCTTTCTTCAAGGGGTAAGGATGTGGTAATAAGGACCCTTGATATCGGGGGAGACAAGATGATGCCGTTCTTTGCAATGGGCGCCAGGGGAAGGGCCGCGCTTGAAAAGAATCCCTTTCTCGGACTTCGCGGTATTAGGCAGAGCCTGGCATACAGGGATCATTTCATAACTCAGATAAAGGCGATACTGCGCGCGGCGGTACACGGGAATGTATCCATTATGCTTCCCCTTGTGACAAATATCGATGAACTGAGGGAAACAAAAAGGATAATCATACAGGCTGCGAAGGAACTTGAAGCCGAGGAGAAGGAATATAAATACGGGATCCCTCTGGGAGTGATGATAGAAACGCCGGCAGCGGTCTTTATCGCTCCGGATATCGCGCGCGAAGTTGATTTTCTGTCCATAGGAAGCAACGATCTCATTCAGTATGTCATGTGCGCGGAAAGGGGAAATCCCGGCGTGGAATATCTGTCATCAGTGTTCGAACCGGCCGTGCTCAGGGCTGTTCATGCGGTCATAGAGGCAGCGCACTCTCAGGGCATCAAGGTGAGCATGTGCGGTGAAGCAGCCCGTGATAAAAGGCTGATACCGCTTCTTGTGGCATGGGGTCTTGATGACTATTCCGTTAATGTTTCCAGTGTTGCCGCGGTGCGAAGGGAAATAGCGCGGTACAAAAAGGATGATGCTATTAAGATGGCTGAAAAGGTTCTTGCCATGTCTGCCCGTCAGGATATCGAAAAATATCTGGAATCGAGTGTGTATTAAGGCGGTGTTAAAAGGAGAAAAATGTGGACGACATTAAAAAAGAACGGTTGATGATATCTATCATTACCGTATCCGGGATCGGAAACATAGCCGAAAGCATCATTGCCGGATGGGAATTATGGGTGATACCGATCATCATCATCGGTACCATCTGCATCTGGTGGATGCATTTTGCGCAGAAATCCGATATCAGGATCAGAACCAATGTTTATTTTGTCTTTGCGGCATTTCTGGGCTTTTATCACGGAGTTCACGATGTCAGTTTTTTTGATGTCTCGGTGGTTGCGCTCATCATGATGGCAACATTTATGATGGCTGACCGTGCAGTTCTGCTGAATCTGATCCTTTTTGAATATGTCATGCTGATGGCGATCCAGTCTGCCATGCTTTTCCGTCATCCCGGAGTGGATGTAACCCCTGTTTTTATTATACGGACCCTGCTGCATGCGGGAGTTGTGCTGTGCATGTATTTTATCGGCCGCATCCTGGTCAGAAGCAGGATAAATGCCGGAAGGAAGCTTGACGAATGGAAGGAAGCGGTAAGAGAGAACGATCATGACATGGAGGATTTCCTTTCCAATATCTCCCATGAACTGCGTACACCGGTAAATGTGATAAGCGGCATGACGACACTGCTTCAGAAAGATAATGACTGTGATGAGCTTGATTCGATCCGTGATGCCGGTGTCAGACTTGCGGATCAGATAGAGGATATCCAGGATTATACGGAGATAAAAAGAGGCGAGCTTCTTGTTGAGGAGGATAATTATACGATCATCTCTCTCATCAATGATGTTGTCGCAAACTACAGAATGAATAAAAAGAGGGACGATCTGGAATTTATAGTGGATCTGGCACCCGATACTCCTGCTGTGATGAAGGGAGATATCAAAAAACTTCACAAGCTCTTCAGACATCTCATTGACAATGCTGTCAAATTCACAGGACGCGGCGGCATATATATAAAGGTCTTTCCCGTGGTCCGGGAATATGGCGTCAACCTTACGATCGAAGTGTCGGACACGGGTATGGGAATGACGCGTACGGACATCGCCCGTGTTTCAAAGGGAATGTATCAGGCCAACAAAAAAAGAAACCGCAGCACCGGAGGCATAGGCATAGGACTTCCCATAGTATACGGTTTTGTCCACAGGATGGGAGGGTTTGTAAAGATAAACAGCAAGAAAGGAAGAGGGTCCACGGTCCGTCTTTCGATCCCTCAGGATGTGATCGATCCTTCCCCCTGTCTTGCGGTAAAGGACAAGGTGGAGGGAGATCTGGTTTTCTACATAAAGCCCGAAAAGTACACAGTGCCCGAGATAAGGGAATACTACAGGAATATGTCCGTGAATCTGGCAACGGGGCTGAAAGCAAGGCTGTACAGCGCCGGAGAGCCGGGAGAGCTTGAAAGACTGATAAAGGATCTTGATGTGTCATATATTTTCACCGGAGAGGAAGAATACACGGCAGATCATGAGATGCTTGATGAGCTGTCAGCGAAAGGCTGCAGAGTGGTGGTGTCCGCAAACGACGGATTCAGACCGGAAAAGGAAAGCGGCGTTTTGGTGATGCAAAAGCCCCTCTATGGGTTCCCGGTTGTCTGCATATTAAACGGTGAGGAAAATCTCGCAAATGAGAACACCGAAAAGGTCAGATTTACGGGAGTCAGCGCCCTCGTCGTGGATGATGAGCCCATGAACCTGGTCGTGGCTACGGGTCTTTTAAGGGAATACAGGATGTTTGCCGATACCGCTGAAAGCGGAAGGGAAGCAGTGGAAAAATACAGGAACGGTGAATATGATGTGGTTTTCATGGACCATATGATGCCAGGAATGGATGGCGTTGAAGCGATGAAACACATAAGAGAGGCGGCGGATGAGAGCGGCAGGAAGCCGGTTATCATTGCCCTGACAGCAAATGCCCTAAGCGGTGCAAAAGAGATGTTCACGAGGGAAGGATTTGACGGTTTCATTGCCAAGCCCATCAATCTGACGGAATTTGAAAGGGTCATGAAACGTGTTCTGCCCGAAGACCTGATTAAACAGGAAGGGAGGGATGAGCATGAGACCCTTTGAACGGATCAAAAAAAAGATAGGCGATTATCTGTTTGATTCATCGATATATGTAAAAGACAGGACTTTTGTGCTGTTTACTGTCTGTGAACTGGCGGCCCTGCTGTTGAACTCGATCATAGGTTTCATCCTCGGAGAGGTGTTCTCTTCCGTATTTGTGTCACTTGTCGGAGTGGTTGCCGGACTCCTGATCATTTATATTTTTGCAAAAAAAGGCAGGATGGAAACAGCAAAGATCGTCCTGACGCTTGTACTTGTACTGGTCTTAAGGCCGTTGTCCTATTTCTCAAAAGGCGGAATAGACAACGGAACGCTGATCATGTTCCTTATCGGGGGTTATTATCTGGTACTGGTCCTTGACGGGAAATTCCGTATCTTTATGTGCATTCTTGATACGGTGATCCTTATCATATGCGGCAGTGTGGCCTATTATCACCCTGAGCTTCTTCCCGCATATTCTCGTGAAAACGATTTTATCTATTCCTATGTCCAATATATAATTGCGTTTGTCGTGCTTACGATACTCATTACCTTCTGGACAGCGATCTTGAAAAAGGAGACACAGAAGGCCGATGAAAAATCCAGAGAACTGGAAGAACTGAACAGATCCCAGAGCAGATTTTTCTCCAGCATGAGCCACGAGATACGGACCCCTATCAATACGGTCCTGGGGCTTAATGAGATAATACTTCGTCAGGAGGATGCATCCGAAGAGATAAAAAAGGACGCCAGAAGCATCCAGGGTGCGGGAAAGATGCTGCTTGCTCTCATCAATGACATCCTCGATATTTCAAAGATAGAAGCCGGAAAAATGGATATAGTGCCTGTAAACTATAATGTATCATCCCTTCTTTCCGAGATCGTCGATATGATCTGGCTCAAAGCCGATGAAAAAGGCCTTAAATTCAATGTCGATATAGATCCCGATGTGCCGGAAATACTGTTCGGCGATGAAGTGCGGATCAAACAGATCCTGATAAATCTTCTCAATAACGCTGTCAAGTACACTAAAGAGGGCTCCGTGGGCTTGCACATGGAATGTGAGTTTCCCGAAGGCAGGAATGCGCTTTTAAGGGTCGTTGTATCCGATACCGGAATGGGGATCAAGCCTGAGGCTCTGCCGCATCTTTTTGACACATTTCAGAGAGTTGATGAAGAAAAGAACCGTTATATAGAGGGAACGGGCCTGGGTCTTTCGATCGTAAAACAGCTTGTAGAGATCATGGACGGCCGGATCACCGTGAACAGTGTTTATGGCCAGGGCTCTTCCTTTACTGTTGAGGTAAAACAGGGAATATCATCCGATAAACGCATAGGTGATATAAGTGTGACAAATACCGGAAGCATCACGGGATCGGAAAAATTCAGACACAGATTCAGGGCGCCGTCCGCAAGGATCCTCATCGTGGATGACAATGAGATGAACCTCCAGGTCGAGCAGAAGCTGATCGAAGGAACGAAAATGACTGTGGATCTGGCTCTTTCCGGAGAGGAAGCGCTTACCAAAACACTTCAGAACCGTTATGATGTCATCTTTATGGATCATCTGATGCCGGAGATGGACGGTATAGAATGCTATGAAAAGATCCGCCTTCAAAAGGGAGGCCTCAATACAAGTGTTCCGGTCATAGCGCTCACTGCAAATGCCGGCGGAGAGAATATCGAACTGTATAATAATACCGGATTTGACGGTTATCTTGTAAAGCCTGTTTCCGGCAGGCAGCTGGAGGATATGCTTATGGCTCATCTTCCGGGAGAAAAGGTGATCGCGATCGGTGAGAGCGGAATGACGGTTTCTGCGATGAGCACGGCAAGCGGATATGCCAGAAAGAAACCGGTGATCATTGCAACAAGCTCCATGAGTGACCTGCCGGCGGATGTATTAAAAGAACTTCAGATAGAGATCGTTCCTTATAAAGTCACTACAGAAGACAGAGTGTTCTTTGATAATATTGATATTGATTCCGACGAACTGGTCAGGTATATGGGCGATGAATTAAAACCGACTTTGTCGGAACCGCCTTCGGAGGATGAACTTGTAAGCTTCTTTGCAGTCGGACTGCAGAGGGCTCATCATCTGATATATATCACTCTCACTACGGGAAGCAGCAGGGAGTACGGATGGGCTGTTAATGCGGCTAAATCCTTTGACAATGTTACCATTATAAACTCCGAGAACATGTCGAGCGCAACAGGTATCCTTGTACTGATCGCCGCAAGGCTTGCTTCACAGAACCTGCCGGTAGAAAAGATCATATCGGGACTTGAGGAGGCTAAAACAAAGATCAGCTGCAGCTTTGTGATCAGAAATACCGAGGTTATGGCGCGGCGCGGCAGGATAAGTCCTTTCATGAACGGAGTGCTGGGAACTTTGTGGCTGCGGCCTGTACTCAGGGTTAAAAATGATAAACTGGGTGTAGGCTCTTTCCTGTTCGGAGATGACAGGAGATGCTACGAGAAATATATAAAGAGCGCGATACCTTCCGGCGTAACGCCTGATACATCGATCGCTTTTATCACCTATGCGGGAATGGAGGAAGAGGATCTGATCTGGATAGAGGAGAAGCTTAAGGAAAAGATCTCGTTCGAAAAGATCATATTCCAGAAAGCATCCGCCGGCATCACATCAAACTGCGGTCCGGGAACCTTCGGCATCATTTACATGGTCAGGAGTGATCACAATTATAATCTTGGAGCGTTTTTTGCGGATGAAAAAGCAGATTATCTTGAGCCTTATGAAGATGACGGGCCGGATGAACCGGATGCTGCGGATGAGCTGCATGAACAGGAAAATGATAAGCCTGCCTCAAAAGAGGTGAAGTGGTATGAAAACATCCCCGAACTTGATGTTGAAGCAGCTGTAAAAAACAGCGGATCAGAGGAAGCATTCCTGTCGGTGCTGAAGATCTATTATGATTCTTTTGAGACCAGATCCGGGGAGATACAGGAATTCTATGACCAAAAGGATTGGGAAAACTATACCATCAAAGTGCATGCCCTGAAGAGCAGTTCGAGACTTGTCGGAGCCATGAAACTGGGAACTGATGCCGAAGCGCTCGAAATGGCAGGCAAGCAGGGGGATATTGACTATATAACGGGTCATCATGATAAAATGATGGACGGATACCGGGCCATAAGAAATAAGCTTGATGCGGGATTTGGCAGACAGAGGGAAGGACTGCCTGAGATACCCCCGGAAATACTTGCCGATGCTTACGGAGGCATTGCGGAATTTGCGGACAACATGGATTATGAGCTTGTTAAAATGGTCATGGATTCGGTGATGGAATACAGACTGCCTCCGGATGACGAAGAGCGGTTTGACCGGATACAGAAAAAACTGTCACAGATGGACTGGGACGGGATCAAAGAGACTGTACATGAAGTGATATAGGAGGGACCTTAAAAGATGATCCACAACAAAGTACTGATAGCTGCACCGGCAGAGGGTTTTATCATCAAGGGAATAGAGACAAAACTTCAAAGCATCGGTGTTGAATCGGAATACATAGCTCCCAGAGTAAAAGAGATCGAGAGCAGATGGAAGAATGCGGATCTGATCATAATCTATACCGATGACAGCATCTCGACTGTTGTTGATGTGCTCATGTACATAAAGGAAATCTGCTCAAAGTCGGATCTTCAGATCATGGTGATAGGCGCAAAAACAGAATACGAGACAGTAAATAAATATATACCGGATGGATTCATATTCAGGTTTTATGAAAGACCGCTTGATATGGACAACTTCCTGTCCGATGTGGAAAACTATATGAATGAGGACTCCAGACAGGCATTAAAAATGAGTATCCTCATTGTGGATGATGATGTGTCATACATGACCATGATAATGGACTGGCTCAGGGACAGATACCGTGTATCACTTGCAAATTCCGGCATGCAGGCCATAACCTGGCTTACAAAAAATCATGCCGATCTGATACTGCTCGACTATGAAATGCCGGTCACAACCGGACCCCAGGTCCTTGAAATGATCAGATCCGAAGAAACAATGGCTGACATCCCCGTCATGTTCCTGACGGGAAAGAAAGATAAAGAAAGCATCATGAAGGTGCTCGCTCTCAAGCCCGTAGGCTATCAGCTGAAAACGGTGACAAAAGAAGAACTGCGCACCAACATCGCAAACTTCTTCGCATCCCGGAAATGAAAAAAATATCCCCCGGTTAAAGGGGGATATTTTAATGCAGGTAGTGGACTTGCGACGGCGCGAAGCGCCTAGTCCCCGAAGGGGGAACCCACTGTTAATGCAGGTAGTGGGACTTGAACCCACACATAGTCACCTACGGCAGATTTTGAGTCTGCTGCGTCTGCCATTCCGCCATACCTGCAACATCCCATATCTTAACATATACCTCAGTCCGATTCAACCTTGCCTTTCAGTCCATACCATATATAGTAAAAATATTTGACTTATTTACAAAGATTATGATGTATTTTTCAAAAAGTTATGTTACTATATATCTTGTACGAGTGTGTTTTTGTGTTGGGTGTTTTTTATTATACACGGAGGTATTGATATGGCAGATATGGAGATTAATGTAAACAGAAATCCGATACAGGTAAATGATACAAGGATCCCGGTAAAGCCCGAGAGACCTGACACTGCCCCCAAGACGCAGGAAACTGAAGGGACGGCGCAAAGCAGGCCGGAGATCACTCCGGAGCTTGCTCCCAAAGAGAGGATCGAGGAGACTCTTGAAAATGTTGTTTCGGTATCAGAGGACGGAGATACTGTCCAGGTTACCGAAGAGAGCAGCGAGCGTCTTGAAGAGGATGCTTTCGGAAAGATGGCTGTCAGGAGCGAAAACAACGCCGTCGAAAACAGAGATGACACTGAGAGAAGGGAAGAAACCGGAAATATCCAGACGGTACAGAATACCGCCGATACAAAAAATGATAAAAATGAAAAAAATACTCCTTCCCCCACGCGTGAAAGGATAGAGAAGGCTGCCGATCCCAATAAGCCCGATCCCGCAAAGGAAAGGCTTAAGGCTCAGAGAGAAAGTGATGAAAGACGCAAGGAAATAATAAAGGACATGGTAAAGTCCGATAAGAACGAAAAGGATGCTGACCGGATCAACGATAAAAAGGAAGAGCAGAAGGTACAGCAGAATATAACCACTTATACGGGTTATACAAAAGAACAGCTTCAGAAGATGGTCCGCGACGGACAGATCTCCCAGAATGACTACAACAAGGAAATGGACGCAAGAAAGGAGAGAACCGAAGAAGCCGTGGACCGCAATAATGAATTTTCAAGAGACATGGCTGCGGATATTGCAAAAGAGGAGCAGGCCGAAAGGACGGCCCAGGAGATGCGTACGGTCTTTTCGGAGGATTCAAATGATGTTCCCGATGCCGAAACCCGTGCAGAGGTACTTAACAGACTACAGGATTTCAACCTGAATAATTGATGAGCGTTTATTGAACATGAGTGATGTGTTTGGCGGACTGCTGGATGCTATTGACATAGATCTGCTTACCAGCGGCTACAGAAGAAAATATATCGGCCAGCTTGAAGTATATAAGGAGTATTTTTCCAGAAGCATAGAGCAATACAAAAAACGGCAGGACCTTACCTTTATGGAAAAGATCTCGCCGGGTTCCAAAAAGGAGAGGGAGGATACCGATAAAAGGAATATCTCCCAGCTCGTGGACTACATAGACCTGCTCGGAGACATCTACGAAAAATGCAGTTATTTCCTTCCGGATGACGAGTCCGGTACAGGCATAAGGGAAGAGTACGATTACCTGATGTCCCGCTTAAATGACATGAAGTCGCAGACGGACGGGGACGAGATAACCGAGTGGCTTCTTGACGGCGAGGCGGCCAATCAGGAACTTCTGAAAAGATGCTTTGCCGCGGAAAGATCCGTCATAGATTCCCTCACAAATCTCCATCATTTTCTTGTGGGAATAAAGGCGCTTAAGGCGGACGAATTCAAAGACTGGCAGAGAGCCAAACTCATACAGGACAGATGCGCGGAAAAGATCCTTGAGCAGAAGTTCGAGGGCGTGGACTGCATAGACTGTCTGAACAGGGCTTTAAACAGCATAGGCGAGGATACCTGGCAGAAAATGGACAAGGTATCGCAGAAGCTTATCGTGAGCGCGGAGATACTGCTTGAGCGCATTCCGGCAAATTCGGATTTTGATTACGCAGCTGTCTGCCTGACGGCAACGAAGGCTCTGGAGATAGAGATGGGAAAGAGGTACTTCGTTGATTACATCAGATATTCCCATGACAACAATATCAGAAATCTTACCAGCGGCCTTATAAAGGACGGAGAGTGCACCAGATCGGAGGCTGAGTTCTCCTTTGAATTTCTGGAGGGCATCACGGGCTATACCGTAGATTCCCGGGGCAATATGAAGGTGATCCCCAAATACAGCGGGGATAATATGGTGTTTCTGGAGTACGCCTACAAGCATCTGACGGACACCTCATCCAAGCAGGACAGCGAAGAAATGGTGAGAAATCAGGTGTTTGCGGCCAATGTGATAAAGAATAATTTCAGGGACGCGGCAGCACTCGGAGGTCGCCTGTCCTACAATGACGCAAGAGAATGCATGGATTATCTGATAGATGAACAGAGAGCATTCGGGATCATACTTGAACAGTTCAAGAAATAAAAAGATACATATGTACATGAAAACGCCCCCTTACTTTGAAGGGGGCGTTCATATTACTGATATTATTTCAGGAATCTCATCTTGTTTCCGTCAGCCAGCTTCTTTTTGGGCTCCGGTTTGGGAGCTTCGGGCTTTGCGATGGCATTGCCGAGTCCTCTTGCAACATCCTGTTTGCACTTTTCACAGAAACGGCCTGAAAGGATCTTGGTACCGCAGTTTTCGCATGTCAGATCGGATCCTTCTATAGAGCCGAACACCAGACGTTCTTCCCGAAGCCACTGCCTGATAAGTCCTACTTCGATCTCGCAGGCTTCGGCAACAGCTGCCACAGTTGTGTGGGGATTGTTCCGGATATACTCCTTTGCCTTTGTGAAGTCCTCCTCCTGAGCCTTCCTGCATGTCGGGCAGATATGCGGTCCGCTCACATAGTTATAGATCATTCCGCACTTTCTGCAGTTTTCAACACTACTCATATCGTTAACCTACCTCCTTAAATATGGATTTCCCTTTTATTTCCCTTTTGGAATTATTATGATAACATACAATGCAGTTGGGGTCAAAAGGTAATGAGGAAAAATCAATGGAAAAAAGAATAAAAAATTATCTTGGATATCTTGAAGGAATATGTATACCGGAACTTTCGGAAGAAGAACTAGCCGTATTGAAAAGTGAACTTCTGAACCAGATAGCCTTTTTTTCGCATGAACGCCTCATCCACCTGCTGGTCACGCTTTTCTTTGCCCTTTTTACCGTCATATCAATGGCAGCATTTATAATCACATCATTTCTTGGCCTGGGAGTGCTTTCGCTCTTATTTCTCGTGCTGCTCATCCCCTACATCAGACATTACTACATCCTTGAAAACAGCGTCCAGAAAATGTATGTATTCTACGACCGCATCGCTGTGGAATCTTTCAAAGGAGATCGGAATCTGATATTTTCCAACTTCAGATGAAACTGAAATGATTCGCTAATTTGCCCGGCGGAGCGTGGGTCGTTTTGAAAATCAGTTTACGACGCGAAAAAAGACTGATTTCAAGCACAATCATGAGTGGTGATACTGTACTCTTGACTTCGTGTGGGATATTGACATATACTGTTAAAGCACAAGATATTGTGTCCAGGGTGACATAATACCACAATAAGTGCTGTTTTTTGTGTGTTTACAGGTTGTTTTCATGGAGGAGAAATATGGATAGCGCAGAGCAGGTCAATTATTCAAAGCAGTACAGACCCGCAAAGGAAGTCAGGGTGATCAAAAAGGACGGGACCCTTGAAAAGTTCAATATCCAGAAGGTCCTTGACGCGGTGGCAAAGAGCGCATACCGCGCATTGACACAGTTTTCTGAGAACGAAAAGATATTTATCTGTGAAAGAGTGATAAAAAAGATCGATGACGACGGGGCAGACAGGATCCCCATTGCCATGATGCATAATATCGTGGAGAGCGTGCTTGAGGAAGTAAAGCCCATAGTTGCCAAAAGCTACAGGGATTACCGCAATTACAAGCAGGATTTTGTCAGGATGATGGATGAAGTGTACAGGAGGAGCCAGTCCATCATGTATGTCGGTGACAAGGAGAATTCCAACACCGATTCAGCGCTCGTTTCCACAAAGAGATCCCTGATATTCAATCAGTTCAACAAGGAGCTTTATCAGAAATTCTTTATGACCACAGAGGAACTCCAGGCCTGCCGTGACGGATATATCTATATCCACGACATGTCAGCCAGAAGGGATACCATGAACTGCTGTCTTTTTGATGTGGAGCATGTTCTTAAGGGCGGTTTTGAGATGGGAAATATCTGGTACAACGAGCCGAAGACACTTGATGTTGCTTTTGATGTCATCGGCGACATCGTTCTTTCGGCGGCGAGCCAGCAGTATGGCGGATTCACCGTTCCTTCCGTCGAACTGATACTTGAGCCCTACGCGATCAAATCCTACGATAAATACAGAAAGAAATATACAGAGCTTGGCATAGCGCCCGAAAAAGTGGAGGAGGTTGCCGTTGCGGATGTCCAGAGAGATTTTGAGCAGGGCTTCCAGGGATGGGAATACAAATTCAATACCGTGGCATCAAGCCGCGGAGATTACCCGTTTATCACCGTGACAGCGGGTACGGGTACCGGAAGGTTTGCCCGTATGGCAACGATCACCCTTCTTAATGTCAGAAAGGGCGGAGAGGGAAAAGCCGACTGCAAAAAGCCGGTTCTCTTCCCGAAGATCGTATTCCTTTATGATGAAAACCTGCATGGCCCCGGCAAGGAACTTGAGGATGTGTTTGAAGCCGGCATAGAGTGCTCGGCCAAGACCATGTATCCCGACTGGCTCTCGCTTACGGGAGAGGGATATATTGCGAGCATGTACAAAAAATACGGAAAGATCATTTCGCCGATGGGCTGCAGGGCCTTCCTTTCACCCTGGTATGAAAGAGGCGGCATGCATCCGGCAGACGATAATGATGAACCGGTCTTTGTTGGCAGGTTCAATATAGGCGCGGTATCCCTTCACCTTCCGATGATACTTGCAAAATCAAGGCAGGAGAGCAGGGATTTCTATGAAGTTCTTGATTATTACTTAAATCTCATCAGACAGCTGCATATCAGGACCTATGCTTATCTTGGCGAGATGAGGGCATCCACCAATCCTCTGGCATATTGCGAGGGCGGCTTCTATGGCGGACACCTTGATATCCATGACAAGATCAAGCCTTTATTAAAGAGCGCCACTGCTTCGTTCGGAATAACCGCCTTAAATGAGCTGCAGCAGCTCTATAACGGCAAGTCCATTGCAGAGGACGGACAGTTTGCCCTGGATGTTCTCGAATATATCAACAAGAGAATAAACGAATTCAAGGAGGAAGACGGAAACCTCTATGCTATCTACGGCACTCCGGCGGAGAATCTGTGCGGCCTTCAGGTGAAACAGTTCCGCAGGAAATACGGCATAGTCGAAAATGTCTCCGACAGGGAATATGTTTCGAACTCCTTCCACTGCCATGTGACGGAGGATATGACTCCGATCGAAAAGCAGGACAGGGAATACAGGTTCTGGGAGCTTTCGAACGGAGGCAAGATCCAGTATGTCAGATACCCTGTTGATTATAATGTGGGAGCGGTAAGGACTCTCGTCCGCCGCGCCATGGAAATGGGACTTTACGAGGGTATCAATCTCTCGCTTGCTTATTGCGATGACTGCGGACACCAGGAGCTTTCGATGGATGTCTGTCCCGTATGCGGGTCACGCAATCTGACCAAGATCGACCGCATGAACGGTTATCTGTCATACTCCAGAGTGCACGGAGATACCAGACTTAATGATGCCAAGATGGCAGAGATAAAAGAGAGGGTGAGCATGTGAGATACCATAATATCACCCATGACGACATGAAAAACGGGGACGGCCTCAGGGTTGTGCTTTGGGTGGCAGGCTGTTCCCATAACTGCATCGGCTGTCAGAATCCGGTCACCTGGGATCCGAACGGAGGCCTTCCTTTTGATGAGGAGGCCAGAAACGAGATCTATGACCAGCTTTCAAAGAAATACATATCAGGCATCACCTTTTCGGGAGGAGATCCCTTTCATGTCATGAACATACAGGAAGTCAGAAAGCTTGCCGCCGAGATAAAGGAAAAGTATCCGGAAAAGACTGTATGGGTCTATACGGGAGAACTTTGGGAGAACATAAAGGATGATGTTCTCATGAAATATACGGATGTACTCGTGGACGGACCCTATATGCAGGAACTTGGCGACAATACGCTTCGATGGAAGGGAAGCAGAAACCAGCGGGTCATAGATGTGAATGAAAGCTTAAAGTCGGAAAAGGTCGTGCTGCACTGTCCCGAATATTAAAAAACACCCAAACGGCCGTTCCCCCGTCGATTGACTCCTAGCAATGCTAGGTGGGTTGCCACCGTCCCATGCTCTGTCTTCCGCTCTCGCTTTCGCGCCCGGGCAAGCCCGGATGGCGGCCTGACATCGATGAGATCAAGTATGAGCATCCCTTTTAAAGTATCTGTAGGTTCAATTATAACGGGAGGTATCGAACCGCTCAGGCTGATATAATTATACGGATAATATTAATTCTTTTCAAGATGCCTTGTTTGTGTTAGAATGTAGAGCTGTATGGGCAATTGTGCCCTTTTACGGGCTTTTAAGGAGGATTTAAGATGAAACACATTAGGACACTGAATACCGCTGATTACAAAAAGAGCACCAAAACAGGCGGATGCGGCGAGTGCCAGACATCATGCCAGTCAGCGTGCAAGACATCATGCACGGTTGGCAATCAGTCCTGCGAAAATAAAAACAGATAAATGACTTATGATCCACAGGTACAGGAATAACGGCTTCAATATAGTCCTTGATGTAAATTCCGGAGCCGTGCATGTGGTGGATGATACGGTATATGATCTGATACCGCTCATGGAAGATGATCCGGATATACCGGATGATAAACTCATCGGAAAGATGGGCCCGGGTGTAGATGCCGGAGATATCCGTGAAGCAGCTTCTGAGATCAGAGAACTTTTCCACGCGGGCACCCTTTTTTCAAAGGATGTGTTCGAACCTTATATGGAGAGGTTTACGGCGCAGAAAAGCGAAACGCCCGTGATCAAGGCGCTGTGCCTTCATATAGCCCATGACTGCAACTTAAGATGCGCCTACTGCTTTGCGGGAGACGGCGAGTATCATGGCAGGAAGGCGCTGATGAGTTATGAGGTCGGAAAGAAGGCGCTTGACCTTTTGATAAGATCCTCCGGAAGCAGGGTCAATCTCGAGGTTGATTTTTTCGGCGGAGAACCGACGCTCAATTTTGATGTGGTGAAAAAACTTGTCATGTACGGACGGAGCCGTGAAAAGGAGTGTAATAAGAAATTCCGGTTCACTCTTACCACCAACGGCCTGCTCCTTGACGATGATATCCTTTCCTTTGCAAACAGTGAGATGGGAAATCTCGTTCTTTCGATAGACGGCCGCAGACAGGTCAATGACCGGATGCGTCCGACAGCCGGAGGGAAGGGCTCCTATGATGTGATCATGCCGAAGTTTAAAAAGGCGGCGGCATCAAGGGATCAGACAAACTACTATGTCAGGGGCACATACACGCATTTCAACACGGATTTTGCAAACGATGTGCTGCATCTGCACGATGAAGGCTTTGAGCAGATATCAGTCGAGCCCGTGGTCAGCGATCCGAAAGAGGAATATGCCATAAAGGAAGAGGATATACCGGTTCTGCTTGAACAGTACGATATCCTGGCCCGAGAGATAATAAAGAGAAGGAAAGAAGGAAGGTTTATAAACTTTTTCCATTTCATGATCGATCTTGAAGGCGGACCCTGTGTGGCAAAGAGGCTTTCGGGATGCGGCGCAGGTACGGAATACCTTGCGGTGACGCCTTGGGGAGACCTTTATCCCTGCCATCAGTTTGTGGGAAATGAAGACTTTCTTCTGGGAAATGTTGACGAGGGCATAAAAAACACAGAACTTGCATCAAAATTTGCCGCCTGCAATGTATATACCAAAAAGGAATGCAGGGACTGTTTTGCGAAGTTTTACTGTTCCGGAGGATGCATGGCAAATTCTTTCCATGCATCGAAAGACATAAACGGACATTACGAAACGGGATGTATCTTACAGCGCAAGAGAATTGAGTGCGCTATCATGATAAAAGCAGCGTTAAGCGAAGAACAATAAAGAAAGAAGAGAAACAGGAGAGCAATTATTATGAAAAAATCGACATCGGCTATTTTGTTGGTAATCCTTTTGGCAGTGGTAGGAGCTTTGGCGTATCCCTCCTATCTGATCGTGCGGGATACGATGAACACGCCCGGACAGGGTAATTCGATCAAACTAGGACTTGACCTTGCCGGCGGTGTGAGCATAAAGTATCAGGCTACCGGAGAAAAGGCTCCTTCGACTGAAGACATGGCAGATACGATCTACAAGCTTCAGCAGAGGGTTGACGGATATTCGACCGAGGCGCTGGTCTATCAGGAAGGCAGCGACCGTATCAATATCGAGATCCCCGGTGTCAGCGATGCAAACGAGATCCTTGAAGAACTCGGAAAGCCCGGATCACTGTACTTCATATCACAGACAGACAGTGAAGGAAATGAAAACTACGAATTCAACGGTCTGACCTATGATCTGACAAAGAGCATCAAAGAACTTGAGGAAGACGGTTCGATAGTCTGCAGCGGAACGGATGTCATTTCTTCAGAGGCAGGTTCCATCAACAAAAACGGACAGAGAGAATATGTAGTCAACCTCACATTCAACGAAGCGGGCACCAAGGCTTTTGCCGATGCAACGACAAAGGCATATTCAAAGGGAGAGACCATAGGTATTTATTATGATGATGCTTTCGCATCCGTTCCTGTGGTAAACGAGCCCATCACCGGCGGACAGTGCCAGATCTCCGGACAGGATGATTATGAAGAAGCAAAGAGACTTGCTTCCACGATCAGGATCGGTGGTCTTAAGGTTGAGCTGGAAGAGCTTTCATCATCGGTAGTCGGCGCTCAGCTCGGATCCAAAGCGATCCAGACCTCGCTTCTTGCAGCAGGTATCGGCATCGGCGTCATCATCCTTTTCATGATCGTCATTTACTGGATAGCAGGTGTATCTGCATCTTTGGCACTCATTGCCTACACAGAGATAGTCATCTGTCTCCTGGGTGCTTTTTCGATCACTCTTACCCTTCCGGGTATCGCAGGTATCATCCTTTCAATAGGTATGGCGGTTGATGCGAACGTGATCATCTTTGCCCGTATCAGGGAAGAGATCGCAGAAGAAAAGGAAGTGGGCGCTTCCATAAAGCAGGGCTACAGTAAGGCGCTGTCGGCCATCATCGACGGAAATGTGACAACTCTTATCGCTGCGGCGATACTTGGAATAAGAGGAACAGGTACGGTAAAGGGCTTTGCGGTTACGCTGGCTTTGGGTATCGTGATCTCGCTTTTCACCGCCCTGGTAGTTACAAGGCTCTTCATGAACTCACTCTACGGACTCGGCTTAAAGGATGCGAAATTCTACGGTAAGGCAAAGGCAAGAAAACCTATAAATATCACCGGAAAGAAGGCTGTATATTTTGTCATATCGATCATCCTTGTTATTTCGGGCCCCATATTCATGGCAAAGAATGCTTCATCCATCGGACATATCTTAAACTTCTCACAGGAATTCCTCGGAGGAACATCATCTACAGTAGATCTTGGAAAGGATTATACCGTGGAGGAACTTGAGAACGGAGTCGGAGCTGCAGTTGCAAAGGTAAATGACGGCAATGCGCCTCTTATCTCAAAGGTTGCCGGCACGACACAGGTCGTTATCAAAACAAAGACCTTGAGCCTTGAAGAGAGAGAACAGTTCGACGAGATACTTGAAAATGATTTCAATGTATCCGAGGATGATATCCAGATGGAGACCATTTCATCCACCATCAGTTCCGAAATGCAGAGGGATGCGGTACTTGCAAGTGTCATCGCCCTCCTGTGCATGCTGGTATATATCTGGTTCAGATTTAAGGATGTCCGTTTCGGCGCGGCTTCTGTTATCGCTCTTTTACATGATGCCCTCGTTGTAGTCGCCTGCTACGCCATCACTCAGATATCGGTCGGAGGAACATTCATAGCATGCGTGCTTACCATTATCGGTTACTCGATCAATGCGACCATAGTCATCTTTGACCGTATCAGGGAGAACCTTAAGCTCATGGGCAAGAGCAGCCTTGATGAGGTTGTGAATACTTCCATCACACAGACACTTTCAAGATCGGTGTTCACATCGCTCACAACATTTATCACGGTATTCTTCCTGTATCTGCTCGGAGTATCTTCGATCAAGGATTTTGCTCTGCCTTTGATGGTAGGTGTTGTCTGCGGTACTTATTCATCGGTATTCCTTGCAGGAAGCATCTGGTTTGTCTTAAGGACAAAAATAGCGTCAAAGAAGGCTGCTGCGGAGCCGGTTAAGGCACAGGAAAACAAATCAAACAAAAAGGGAAAGAAAAAGTAATAAAAACGGGTTTAGGGAGCCGGCTGTATTAAAGCCGGCTCTTTCGTTTCAGTAAGCGAAGAAGAAAAAGGCCGATGAGCGTAAAAGAACAGTGGTTTGAAAAAAGAATAGGGGGAGATTACAGGGCGCTGGCTGCGGAATATTCCTTAAGCCCCGTGACGGCAAGGCTTCTTGCAAACAGAGGTATAAAGGGCATTGATGCCGTGACGGAATATTTCAGCGAAGATCTAAAGGGTGTCAATGCCTATGAGGATCTGCCCGATCAGGAAAAAGCCGTATCCCTTATCATAAAAAAGATATCGGAAAAAAAGAAAATGAGGGTCATCGGCGACTATGATATAGACGGAGTCTGTGCTGCATATATACTCACATCGGCCATAAGAAAGGCGGGAGGAGATGTTGATCACAGGATCCCCCACAGAGTCAATGACGGTTACGGATTAAACGACCGGCTTGTGAGGGAAGCCTTTGATGACGGCACGGATACGATAATAACCTGCGATAACGGGATATCGGCGATATCACAGGCAAAGCTTGCAAAAGAACTGGGGATGGATATGATCATAACCGATCACCACGAGATCCCCTTTCATACAGAAGATGAAAAGGTGGTCTATGACATCCCGGAAGCGGATGCCGTGGTCGACCCCAAACTTCCCGGCAGCAGATACGGATACACTGATATATGCGGCGCGGTTGTCGCCTATAAACTCATGCTCGCGCTTTTTGACAGGATGGGAATAGACAGCGGCAGCCTTGAGGATCTCATCGAGATCGCGGCTTTTGCGACCATAGGCGATGTGATGCCGTTGACGGGTGAAAACAGGAGACTGGTCAGCGTGGGCCTGAAAAGACTCTCTGAGACCTCAAATCCGGGTCTTAAGGCGCTCATTTCAGAACAGGGGATAGAAGGCAAAAAGATATCCGTATATCATGTGGGCTTCGTTCTCGGTCCCTGCATCAACGCGACCGGAAGGCTTGACAGCGCGGAAAAGGCCCTGCAGCTGCTTTTTGAGACGGATGAGGAAAAAGCAAAGGAATATGCCCATACGCTTGTCGTCATGAATGCTGAAAGAAAGGAAATGACCGAGACAGCCTGCAGGGAGGCGGTAAGGACAGCTGAACTTTCCGAATATCAAAAGGACAGGGTGCTTGTCATCTATATGCCGGATGTACATGAAAGCATCGCGGGGATAGTGGCCGGCAAGGTCCGTGAAAAGACGGGAAAACCCTGCTTTGTGCTTACAAAAAGCGGTGACTTTGTAAAAGGCTCGGGAAGATCCATAGAAGAGTATGATATGTACAGGGCAATGAACGAAGCGGGAGGCCTTCTGACAAAGTTTGGCGGACACAGGATGGCCGGCGGTCTTTCAATGCCTGAGGATAATGTCTTACCGTTCAGGAAACGCGTAAATGAGAACTGTACCCTGACGGAAGATGATATAATTCAAAAGATACGTTTTGATATGGTGCTCCCGTTTGCCTATGCCGGCACGGATCTTGTATCAGAGATCGAAAAACTCGAACCCTTCGGGACAGGCAATCCCGGACCGCTTTTTGCGGCAGCAAATGTAAAGGTATCATCCGTCCGCATTGTAGGCAGGAAAAAGAATGTCCTGACAGCAAGGGTGACAGACGAGGCAGGGACAGTGAAAGATGCGGTATTTTTCGGTGATGTGGAGGAATTTAAGGATTACTGCGAAGGACACGAAAAGATAAGCATACTTTACAATATAAAGACGGACGAGTATAAAGGCACGGAGAAGGCCGTTATAACCATCTCACACTACAGGTAAGAGGAGGAAAGGAATGAAGCTTTTATCAGACCTTTTAAAAGATCTTGAATATGAGGCGTCGGGAGAACCGGTGGAAGGCAGACAGATCGACAGGCTCATCTTTGATTCGAGGAAGCTTTCAAAGGACTGCATCTTCGTATGCATCACAGGCGCTAATTTTGACGGACATGATTTTGCAAGCGAAGCAGCAAGGATGAAGGCTTCGGCGATCGTTATCGAAAAGGATGTGCTCCTTCCCGAAGATAATTCGCTCTGCATTATCAGGGTTGCCGATACAAGGCGCGCTCTGGCTCTCCTTTCGGCGGCATATTTTGACCATCCGGCAGAAAAATTAAAGACGATAGGCGTGACGGGGACAAAGGGAAAGACGACCACCACCTACCTCATAAAACACATGCTTGAAAGCGCGGGACACAAGGTCGGTCTTGTGGGCACCATAGAAACGATAATCGGAAGCGAGCATATACCTTCAAAAAATACAACTCCCGAATCCTATACCCTTCAGCAGTATTTTTCGGAAATGGTAACCCTGGGAATAGATACTGTTGTAATGGAGGTGAGCTCCCAGGCACTTATGATGCACAGGACCGACGGATTTGTCTTTGACCTGGGTGTATTTACGAACATCAGCCCGGATCATATCGGACCCAACGAACACAGTGACTTTGACGATTATCTTCACTGCAAAAGCCTGCTTTTCAGAAACTGCGTGACGGGTATCTTAAACGGCGATGATGAGCATCTGGACGGCATCTTAAAGGATCATACCTGTACGGTGGAAACTTTCGGACTTTCAAAAAAGAATGACTTAAGAGCGGAAAATGTCGAATTGATCAACAACGGCAACACTCTGGGAGTAGGTTTTGATGTGAAGGGGCTTATGGAATTTAAGGCTGTATCATCCTTCCCGGGAAGATTTTCCGTATATAATGCTCTGTGCGCTATAGCAGTATGCAGGCATTTTGATGTCAGCACCGCTGATATGTGCGATGCGCTCAAAAATGCGAAAGTAAAAGGAAGGATAGAGATGGTCCCCATGCCCGCAAACTTCATACTCATGATAGATTATGCCCACAATGCCATGGCCCTTGAAAGCCTGCTTACCACCCTGCGTGAATACGAACCGGGAAGACTTGTCTGTCTGTTCGGCTGCGGCGGCAACAGATCAAAATTGCGCAGGTTTGAGATGGGAGAGGTCAGCGGAAAACTGTCGGATCTGACCATAATCACATCTGACAATCCACGCTTTGAGGAACCGCAGGACATAATGGATGACATAGAGACAGGCATCAAAAAGACCGACGGCAGATACATAATGATCATTGACCGGAAAGAGGCGATAGCCTATGCCATAAATCATGCCTGCGACGGTGATGTGATAGTGCTTGCCGGAAAAGGCCATGAGGACTATCAGGAGATACGCGGCAATAAGTATCCCATGGATGAGAGGGAGATAATAAAGGGGATCCTTTCGGGATCATAACGGGAACCGGACATTAAAAAGGTTACTTTAAGTTGAAAAGATACGCTGATGTCATAGTGGAAATTTCACATGAAAAGCTGGACCGCACCTTCCAGTACAGGATACCTGAAAAACTTGCAGACGAGGTTAAACTTGGAAGCCGCGTGACTGCTCCCTTCGGAAACGGAGGCAGACTGATATCCGGATATGTGGTGGGCATCTCCGATAAGTCCGTGATCGAAGAGGAGAAGATTAAGGATATCATGGAGGTCACTTTTTCGGAAGAGTCCGAGAGGTCGACCGATGTGCTTTTGGAACTTGCGGCGTGGATGAAGGAAAGGTACGGGGGCACAATGATAAATGCCCTCAGGTGCGTGCTTCCGATAAAAGCTCCCGTAAGAAAGACAAAGACTAAGGATGATATAATACTTGAAAAGACGGGAACCCGTATAACGGGATTAAGCCCCGGACAGACGGAAATAATAAATACATTCAAAAGATCCTATGAAAGCGGAGACAGGACCCCGATGCTTATCTTCGGGGTTACGGGTTCCGGAAAGACGGAAGTATACATAGATATGATCGAAGAGGTCGTAAAGAGCGGGAAGCAGGCAATAATGCTGATACCCGAGATCGCGCTGACAAGACAGACAGCTATGAGATTTTATGACCGCTTCGGTGACAGAGTATCATATCTTCATTCCAGACTGTCAAAGGGTGAGAGATACGACAGATTTCAGAAGGCAAAGAACGGTCAGATAGATGTAATGATAGGTCCGAGGTCTGCGCTGTTCACGCCGTTTCCGGATCCGGGCATAGTGGTTATGGATGAGGAGCATGACAACAGCTACCGTTCCGAATCCATGCCTAAATATAATACGAGAGAAACGGCCGAGAAGCTGTGTTCCCTTACCGGAGCCGCCTTTGTAATGGGATCCGCCACACCTTCCATTGATGCTTTCTGTTTAGCCCAAAGCGGGAAATACAGGCTTTTAAGACTCCCTGAAAGAGTATCGGGCAGACTGCCGAAGGTTGTGATCAAGGACATGAGGCAGGAACTTCAAAACGGAAACAGATCCATGTTTTCCGAAGAACTTAAAAACCTCATGGAAGACAGGCTCAAAAAGCATGAACAGATTATGCTTTTTCTGAACAGAAGGGGATATGCAGGCTTTGTGAGCTGCAGAAAATGCGGTTTCGTATATAAGTGTCCGCACTGCGATGTTTCACTGATACATCACAGAAACGGAAAACTGATCTGCCATTACTGCGGGCATGAAGAGGAAATGAAAAAAACATGTCCGTCATGCGGTTCGAAATATATAGGAGGCATGAGGGCAGGCACCGAACAGGTGGAATCAAAGCTAACGGAGCTTTTTCCGAAAGTCAGGGTTCTGCGCATGGATATGGACACCACGAGAAAGAAGGGGGATTACGAAAGGATCCTGAAAGCTTTCTCGGAGCATAAGGCGGATATACTCATCGGCACTCAGATGATAGTAAAGGGACATGATTTTGCCGATGTCACCCTGGTGGGAATACTTGCCGCGGATCTTTCACTTCATATAAGCGATTTCAGGGCGGGAGAGAGAACCTTCGAGCTTCTGACCCAGGCAGCGGGAAGAGCCGGCAGGGCAAAGGATGACGGCATGGTGGTGATCCAGACCTATGATCCCGAAAACCCGGCAGTGAAGCTTGCGGCAGCACAGGATTACGAAGGCTTTTATTCCGAAGAGGCGTCCTACAGGCAGCTTTGCGGGTATCCTCCGTTCATGCATATGATGACAGTGACGGTGCTTGATGAAGACAGGCAGTCGGCTGAAGATTTCATACAAAAGTGCGCGGATGCGGTAAAGGGCGAGGGGATCTTTGCAGTAGGCCCCGCCGATGCGGTCATATCGAAGATAAAAGATGTTTACAGGAAATGCTTTTTTGTAAAGAGTATGGATCATGATAAACTGATATCCGTAAAGGACGAGATAGAAAAGATAAAAGAGGATGATGAAAATTTTAAGGGCAGAATGGAGATAGATTTCAATGTCTGAAAGGAGTGTAAAACATTGGCTGTAAGAAATATCAGAGAGATTGGAGACGAGATCCTTCTTAAAAAAGCAAAAGAGGTCACAAAGATCAATGAACGAACGGAAGAACTGATCGACGATATGATCGAGACCATGTACGAAGCAAACGGGGTGGGACTTGCCGCTCCTCAGGTGGGCGTCCTGAAGCGGATAGTAGTGATCGATACCTCGACGGATGAAGAGGAGGACGGACTTCTGGTCCTTATCAATCCCGTGATCACGGATACTGAGGGCGAACAGAGAGGCAGTGAAGGATGCCTTTCGGTTCCGGGCAAGACCGGGATAGTGACAAGACCGGAAAAGGTCACGGTAAAATTCTTCGACAGGGATATGAATGAACAGACACTTGAAGCGGAGGGCCTGCTTGCGCGTGCCGTCTGTCATGAGTGCGATCATCTCGAAGGAAAGCTCTATGTTGAGCTGGTTGAAGGCGAGCTTATGGATGTAAACAGCCTGAAAAAAGATGAAGATGAAGAAGAAAACGGGGAAGAAGCATAGGATATGAAGATAGTATTTATGGGAACTCCCGATTTTTCGGTGGGCATAATAAATGCGCTAAAGCATTCAAGGCATGAGGTCGTCATGGCCGTTACCCAGCCTGACAGGCCTAAAGGACGGAGCGGTAAGCTTGTGCCCTGTCCGGTCAAGGAATATGCTGTAAAAGAAGGAATAAAGGTGTATCAGTGCGAAAAGATAAGAGATGGCGGATCCGTGGAGGTATTAAAGTCCTGCGGGGCCGACATCTTTGTCGTTGCGGCATTCGGTCAGATATTGTCGGAAGAGATACTTAATATGCCGCGGTACGGCTGCATCAATGTCCACGCTTCCCTTCTTCCGAAATACAGGGGAGCTTCGCCCATACAGCAGGCAATACTTGACGGTGAAAAGGTGACGGGCGTCACCATAATGCAGATGGATAAGGGACTTGATACGGGAGATATACTGATCTCCGAAGAAGTTGCCATAGATGAAAAGGAGACCGGAGGCAGCCTCTTTGAAAAACTTGAAGCGGCCGGCAGCTCTCTTATAATCAGGGCGCTCGACGGTTTGGAAAAGGGAGAACTTAAACCACGCAGACAGGATGAAAGCATGTCTTCCTACGCGGGAATGATAAAAAAGGAAAGAGGAAAGATAGATTTTGCAGGCAGGGCGGAAGATATAGAAAGACTTGTCAGGGCTTTCGACCCCTGGCCGAGCGCATGGACCTGCCTCTGGGGCAGGACCTTAAAGATCTGGAAAGCCGATGTGGTCGAGAACCCGGGCCGGGAAAAGCCCGGAACCGTCATAGGTGTTGAAAAGGATTCATTTACTGTTGCCTGCGCTGAGGGCGCGCTTAAAGTAATAGAACTCCAGTATGAAGGCAAAAAGAGGATGAACACCAAAGATTTCCTGCTGGGAAATGATCTGAAGGAAGGAGAGGCCCTGGGATCATGACGGATGTGCGCATGACGGCCCTTGACATCCTGCTGCAGTACGACGGCTCAAAAATGTTTCTTTCCGATCTCGTCAGGGCTTCTCTTGACAAGTACTCATATCTGGAGGAGCGTGACAGGGCCTATATAAAAAGCGTCGTGACAGGATGTGTTGAAAAGAGAATAGCCCTCGACTATATCATCGACCGTGTCTCGAAAGTCAGGACCGCAAAGATGAAGAAGGTCGTAAAGCTCATCATAAGGATGGCTTCATACGAGATATTTTTCATGGATCATATTCCCGCCAGAGCCTCCGTCAATGAGGCAGTAAGACTGGTAAAAAAGAAGCATATCTCACAGCTTTCAGGCTTCGTAAATGCCGTAACAAGGCAGGTTTCGGCACTCTTTGAAGAAGGAGGGGATATCTGGCCCGATACAAAGACGAGATATTCTTGTCCCGATATAATATACTCCCTTCTGACAGATACCTATGGGACTGAGACTGCGGACAGCATAATAAAAGCGTCCGACGAGGTAGGACCCGGATATATAAGAATCAATACCCTTAAAACCAATACGGATTCACTGATGAAAAAACTGAAAGCAGAGGGCGTGGAGGCTGAAAAAACACCGCTTTCGGAAAATGCGCTGAAGGTTTCCGGGCTCATCCCCGGGCAAAGCCGCGCCTTTAAGGACGGCCTATTCACGGTCCAGGATCTGTCGGGGATCGCATCCCTTGATGCCGCCGGTATAAAGGAAGGCATGACGGTCATCGACCTTTGCGCCGCCCCGGGCGGAAAAGCCTGTACCGCGGCAGAGTACATGCATCAGACCGGAAGGGTGCTCGCTTTTGATATCAGTGAAGCAAAGACGGAAAAAATAAATGAAAATATTGCAAGACTGGGCCTTGAAAACATTGAGACCAAAGTGAAGGATGCCCTGTTATTTGATGAAACCTTAAAAGAAACAGCAGACCTTGTGATCGCCGATCTTCCGTGCACCGGACTCGGGGTCATGGGACGAAAGGTTGACATAAAGTACAGAATCCAAAAAGAGGATATAGAAAACCTGGCCATGCTTCAAAGACAGATCCTTGATAATGCCGTCCGCTATGTAAAACCCGGCGGAAAGCTCCTCTTTTCCACCTGCACGATCACAAAAGAAGAAACCGTCAGCCAGAGAGACTACATCAGAAATAAACCCGGATTTAACCTCGTTTCCGAAAGACAGTTCCTGCAGGGCATCGATCCCTGCGACGGCTTCTATTACGCAGTATTTATGT